>NZ_JACIGI010000005.1:24699-211418 GCF_014197795.1 Roseospira goensis | reverse complement strand
CGATCATCCGTGCCGCGCATGCCATCCTCCCAAACCCGATGGCATAGCGAATCATCCCACAGCCCCAAACGGAAGCCTTTTTCCGCAGCCTGCTAAACGTATGAGTCGCGGCCGATGAGAGCCGATTTCGAACAATCGGCTCTACATTATTGATTTTAGAGCAGATTCACGCGCCAAAAATGGGATCGTGGCACGATTCCATTTTGGCGCGATCTGCTCTACTGCGACCAACCGCAATCGGCCGTAATCGGCCGTATGCCGCGGACTCGGCGGCGCGGGTTGAAAGCCCCCCGCCCGGCGGCCCACATGCCCTGCACGGCGGGGCGCGCGGGGCCGCGCGCCCCCTGCTCAGCCAATCGGGCCAATCAACCGGGGAGACGCAGCGCCATGGGCACGATGACCGACATCCACGGACCGGACGGCACCTTTCAGGCCTACATGGCCCGCCCCGAGGGCACGGGACCGTGGCCGGGCCTGGTGGTCCTGCAGGAAATCTTCGGCATCAACTACTTCCTGCGCGACATCAGCGACGCCATGGCCGCGCAGGGCTTCGTGGTGCTGGCCCCGGACCTGTTCTGGCGCCAGGAGCCGGGCGTGCGGCTCGACGACCGCGTGGACGCCGACTGGGACAAGGCGTTCGCGCTCATGCAGGGGTTCGACCCGATGGCCGGCGTGCGCGATATCCAGGCCACCCTGGACGCCGCCCGCGCCATGACCGGGGTCTGCACCGGCTCGGTGGGCGCGATGGGCTACTGCCTGGGCGGCCTGCTGGCCTACCTGACCGCCTGCAAGACCGACAGCGACGCCACGGTGGGCTACTACGGGGTCAACATCGACCAGATGCTCGACCAGGCCGGCGGCATCCGGGCGCCGCTGATGCTGCACATCGCCGAGGACGACCACTTCGTGCCCAAGGAAGCGCAGGCGGCCGTCAAGACCGGGCTCGCCGGCAACAGTCTGGTGACCCTGCACAGCTACCCGGGCGTCGACCATGCCTTTGCCCGGCGCGGCAGCCCCACCTACGTGGAGGCGGCGGCAACCCAGGCCGACGGCCGCACCCTGGCGTTTCTGCACCGCCACCTCGCCTGATCCGGACCCACCGACGCGCTGCCGCGCCAGAGGTATGATCCACCACTGATTGCGAACCGCCGAAATCGCGTCGCAGTACCGGCGCGGTCACGCCGTGCCGCCCACGGCAGGATCGGAGCGATCGTCCGCGTCCACGGCCGCCAGGGGGACCACGACAAGTAAACCGTCCCGCACGGCCACCACGCGCACCGTGCTGCCGGCCGGGGCGGTCAGCGTGTCGGTCTCGCCCACGGCGGACCACTCGCCGTCGCCCACCCGCACCCGGGCGGTGCCGGCGCGCAGGGGCGTGGTCAGGGTGACGAGCCGCCCCACGTGGCGCTCGGCGCGCCGGTTCAGCAGCGGATGATCGGTCGGGGCCGCGCCCGGGCGCCAGAGGCGGCGGCCGGCGACGGTGGCCGCCAGGGCGAGTGCGGCGAACAGCAGGGCTTGCAGCTCCCACGCCAGCGACGGCAGCAGCAGCACCACGGCCCCGGTGACGCCGGCGGCCAGACCGACCCACAGGAAGAAGATTCCGGGGGCCACCAGCTCCAGCACCAGGAACACCACCCCCAGGATCCACCAGTGCCAGAACAGCAGCGTGGTCGGCCAGGCGAACTCCAGCCCGTCCATGGCATCCTCCCCGTCCCCGTCCCGCGCGCCGGGTCGCCCAAGAGACCGATCGGTCGTCGCGTCACGCGCCATTACACGGCGTCGGGGCGATGCGGGCAAGGGCTTTGGCGGACACGATGGCGCGCGGCCCCGCCTCGGCAGCCAGAATCCGACAGCCAAGACCCGGCACGGAAAGGCGCCCGGTCAGGGGGGAGAGACCGGGCGCCCACGGCTCCGTTTCCGGAGCGCGAGGCCCGACTGGGGGGACGGTCGGGGCCTCGCCTGGACGATGCCTGGGGGGCCGGGCATCGTCCCATGCTCCACAGATGTGACCGCGACCGGCCGGGTTGAATCGGTGTTGGCGCATGGCCCCCATGCGCGGAACGCATGGGGGCCGCCGCCCTACAGCCGATTGCGACAAACCGGAAGCGCGGCACGATTTCGGTTTGTCGCGATAATCAGCTGTAAAATCAATAATGTAGAGCCGATTCACGTTCGAAATCGGCCCCACCCCGGTGGTTCCGATTTCGAGCGATCGGCGCTACTGCGTGGCCGCCCCGCGGGCCTCGGCCAGCCAGGCGTCCCAGGTCTCGCGATGGCCCGCGATCCACAGGTCGGCGTGGCGCTCGATGTCGGCCGCGCTGTCCTCGCCCTCGCGCATCATCAGGTTCTGCGCGCTGATGTCGTTGCTGCTGACCTGCATGATCGCGAACAACCGGGCCGCCGCCGGGTTGGCCTCGGCCCAGGCGCGGTTGGCCAGGATGTGCTGGGTGTTGGGCTGGAAGCCGTAGTTCGAGCCGTCCGGCAACGCGGTGTCGACGTCGGCGCGCGCCCCCGGCAGCGAGGAGAACGGCACCTCCAGCCAGGTCACGTCCTCGCCCGGGACCAGCACACCCGAGATCCAGTACGGCGTCCAGGTGTAGTACAGGACCGGATCGCCCTGCTCGAAGCGCGTAATGGTGTCGGCCATGATGGCCGAATAGGAGCCCTGGTTGTGGGTCACCGTGTCGCGGAGACCGTAGGCGTCCATGTGATGTTCAATCACCTGCTCGCAGCCCCAGCCCGGATTGCAGCCGGACAGGTCGGCCTTGCCGTCGCCGTCGGTGTCGAACAGCGCGGCGATCTCCGGATCCTTGAGCTGGGCGATATTGGTGATGCCATACGCCTCGGCCGTCTTCGCATCGATCAGGTAGCCCTGAAGGGCGCCGCGCGAATAGACCCCTTCGCGGTAGAGCGTCTCGTCACCCCCCGCGCTCTCATAGAAGTCGATGTGCAGCGGGTCCCAGTGATGGGCCATGAAGGTGCCGTCGCCATTGGCCAGGGCGACGTGTTCGGCCGCCGGCTCCAGTTCCTTGATCGGCTCGACCTCGTAGCCCAGCTCCTCCAGCGCCTTCATGACCAGCACGGTCTGGAAGGTCTCCTCCGCGATCGACGACTTCAGGGGCACGACGGTGACACCGTCCCCCGGCAGATCGGCGCCGGCCAGAGCCGGCCCGCCCAACAGGGCGACGCCGAGCGCGGTCGACAGGGCAAGGCGGCGGGGTCCAAACGGCGAACGCACGGTGTGCATCAAAGGTCCTTTCTCTCTGTTGATCCTCAAGTGGCCGGATCGCGCCGGCGCCGCGTACCCCGACGCCGGCGGCGGCCCGGCATGGCCGGGTCTACATCGCGGCCGCGCGGGCCTCGGCCAGCCAGGCGTCCCAGGTCTCGCGATGGCCCGCGATCCACAGGTCGGCGTGACGCTCGATGTCGGCCGCGCTGTCCTCGCCCTGGCGCATCCTGTAGTTCTGCGCGCTGATGTCGTTGGGGCTGAGTTCCATGATGGCGAACAGCCGGGCGGCCGCCGGGTTGGCCTCGGCCCAGGCGCGGTTGGCCACGATGCGCTGGTCGTTCGCCGCGAAGCCGTAGTTGGAGCCGTCCGGCAGGCTGGTGTCGGCGTCCGGATCGTTGGGCATGGCCGAGAACGGCACGTTCAGCCACACCACGTCCTCACCCGGAACCAGCACGCCGGAGATCCAGTACGGCGTCCAGCCGTAGTACAGCACCGGATCGCCCTGGTCGAAGCGGGTGATGGTGTCGGCGATGATGGCCGAATAGGCGCCGCTGTTCTGCACCACGGTGTCGCGCAGGCCGAAGCTGTCGATGTGGTGTTCGATCACCTCTTCGCACGACCAGCCGGGATTGCAGCCGGTCAGGTCGGCCTTGCCGTCGCCCGTGTGGTCGAACAGGGCGGCGATCTCCGGGTCCTTCAACTGGCCCAGGTTGGTGATGCCATAGGCTTCGGCCGTTTTCTTGTCGATCAGGTAGCCTTGCAGGCCGTTCGGCGAGTACACGCCCTCGCGGTACAGGGTCTCGTCGCCCCCGGCGCTCTCGTAGTAGCCGGTCTGCTGCGGATCCCAGTGGTCGGCCAGGAAGGTGCCGTCCCCGTTGGCCAGCGCGACGAACGCGGCGGCGTATTCGATCTCCTGAATGGGCTCCACATCATAGCCCAGTTCTTCCAGCGCCTTCATAACGAGCACGGTCTGGAAGGTCTCTTCCGCGATCGACGACTTCAGCGGCACGACCGGGTTCCCCGCGCCGGGGCGGGCGGTGTCGGCCAGCGCCGGGGACAGGGCGGCGCCGGCCGCGACGGCGGTGGCCAGGACGGCGGCCAACGTCAGCCCATGGCGACGCGACCCGTTGGGGGAGATAAACATGGGGTTTCCTTTCTTGTTGATTTCTGAGCGCGGATCGCGGTCAAACCGAACCACGACGTGCTTCGGTTTGATCGCGTGACTCCGCGCCAAATGTTGTGGGTCACAGCCGACTATTGCGACACACCGAAATCACGTCACGGGTCGGGTTTGTCGCAATCGGCCGTACAATCGGCCGCAAAAGCGTGCCCGGAGGCCGCCAGGACCGGGCCACCGCGCCGGCGGCGGCCCGGACGACCCGGGTGACCCGGACGACCCGGGTGACACGCGGGCGACCGGACGCACGAAAACCCCGCCGGTGCCGCCGGCGACAGCCATGATCCCCATGGCCGCCGCCCGCGACACCCGACGAGGCGATCGACGCCGACCGCCCGTCCGCCCCCGCCCTGCGCGGGGGTGGACGGACCCGGCTGGACCGACGGGGTCCTATTCCGCCGCGGCGCGGGCCTCTTCAAGCCAGGCGTTCCAGGTGTCCTGGTGGCCGGCGATCCAGGCCTCGGTGTGGCGCTCGATGTCGGCTTCGCTGTCCTCGCCCTCGCGCATCTTCAGGTTCTGCGCGCTGATGTCGTTGCTCGACAGGGTCATGATGGAGAACAGCTTGGCTGCGGCCGGGTTGGCCTCGGCGAACTCTCGGTTGGCGATGATGCGCTGATCGTTGGCCTGGAAGCCGTAGTTGGAGCCGTCCGGCAGCGACGTGTCGACGTCCTCGCGGGCGCCCGGCAGCGAGGAGAACGGCACGTTCAGCCACACCACGTCCTCGCCCGGAACCAGCACGCCGGAGACCCAGTACGGGGTCCAGGTGTAATAGAAGATCGGGTCGCCGTTCTCGTAGCGCGTGATAGTGTCGGCGATGATGGCCGAGTACGAGCCCTGGTTGTGGGTCACGGTGTCGCGCAGCTCATAGGCCGTCATGTGGTGCTCGATCACCTTTTCGCAGCCCCACCCGGGAGTGCAGCCCGACAGGTCGGCGGTGCCGTCGCCGTTGGTGTCGAACAGCTTGGCGATCTCCGGATCCTGGAACTGGCCGAGATTGGTGATGCCGTATTCCTCGGCGGTCTTCTTGTCGATCAGGTAGCCCTGCAGGGCGCCCGGCGAGTACACGCCCTCGCGGTAGATCTTCTCCGCGCCGCCGGCCTCCTGGAAGAAGTCGATGTGCAGCGGATCCCAATGGTCGGCCATGAAGGTGCCGTCGCCGTTGGCGATCGCGACGTGGCCGGCCGCGTACTCCAGCTCCTTGATGTCCTCGACCTCGTAGCCGAGTTCCTCCAGCGCCTTCATGACCAGCATGGTCTGGAAGGTCTCTTCGGCGATCGAGGACTTCAGCGGAATGACGGTGACGCCGTCGCCCGGCATGTGATTGTCGGCCAGGGCCGGCCCCGCCAGCAGGGCGGTGGACAGGCCGAGGGCCGCCGTCACGCCGCGCAGGGTCTTCGGTGTGGTCACATGGGTCATGCCGTGCTCTCCTGTGTGTGTGACTTGGTCCGCGATCTTGGGTTCGCGTTGGGGGAGTCGGGTCGGTCTCCACGCTACGGCAGATGAGGCCGGGCGCGGCCGGTGTCCACCCCCGACCGCGCCCTCATGCCGCCGCAGCGTCACCCGACGTCAGGCGCTCTCTTCCCGGGCGCCGCCGGCCGGCGCGTCCGGGGGCCGCACGACGAGGCGGCGCACCAGACCCACCGGCCCGGTCTCGAACCAGGCCACGTTGCCGCGGTCGCGCTTGGACACGCCGAGGGCCTGGGTCATGCGGTCGATGATGATGGCCAGCAGCACGATGCCGATGCCGCCTACCGTGGCCAGCCCCATGTCCAGGCGCCCGATGCCGCGCAGCACCATCTGGCCCAGGCCGCCGACCGCGATCATGGAGGCGATCACCACCATCGACAGCGCCAGCATCAGGGTCTGGTTGACGCCGGCCATGATGGTCGGCATCGCCAGCGGAAGCTGGACCTTGAACAGAAGCTGGCGGCCGGAGGCGCCGAAGCTGCGCGCCGCCTCGATCAGGTCGCCGGGCACCTGACGGATACCCAGGTTGGTCAGGCGGATGACCGGCGGCAGCGCGAAGATGATGGTCACCACCACCCCCGGCACGTTGCCGATGCCGAACAGCATGACGATGGGCACCAGATAGACGAAGGCCGGCGTGGTCTGCATGGCGTCCAGGATCGGCCGCACCACCTGGGCCGCGCGGTCGCTGCGCGCCAGCCAGATCCCTGTCGGGAGGCCGAGCAGGATGCAGAAGAAGACCGAGGTGATGACCAGCGCCAGCGTCACCATGGTCTCGTTCCAGGCCCCGATGAGGCCGACGAAGACGAGCGAGACGATCGCGCCGATGCCGAGGCGCCAACCCGCCGCCTGCCAGGCCAGCAGGCCGATCAGCACCACCATGATGATGGCCGGCACGCCCAACAGCGCCACCTCGATGGTGCTCAGCACTCCGTCCACCGGCCAGCGGATGGCCTGGAACACGGGCCGGAAGTTAGTCACCAGCCAGTCCAGGAACTGCTCGACCCAGAATTCCAGCGGAATCAGGGCCTCCTCGAAGGGATGCAGGATGTCGAAGGACTCTTCCTTGGCGGCGGGGGCCTGACTCAGCCAGTCGGACCCGGCCGGGGCCTCGCCGCCGGTGCGCGCGTCGCCGCCGCCGGACGAGCCCCAGGGATTGCTGGCGGGAGACTCGCTGGCGGGAGCGGCGGAGTCCCCACCGCCGCCGGTTGCCCAGGGGTTGGAGCCCGTGGAGTCGGTCGCGCCGGGCGTCGTACTGTCGGTCGTACCTTGCGTGTCGTCAGCCATTTTCGGCGCCCTCCCTGTTCAGGGCTTCCAGCAGCAGGGCGCGGGAAACCACACCGATGTAGCGACCCTGGTCGTCGACAACCGGCAGGCCGCAGGGGGCCTGGGCGACCAGGCCGATGATCTCGCCGATGCTGGTATCCGCCTTGACGGGCGTGATGTCGGGCAGGAAGGCGTGCTGCAACTCGGGGCGCTCGCGCTTCGACTCGGCCTCCAGCGACGCCGCCGAAACCACGCCGTGGAAGTGCTGGCGCCTGTCCACCACATAGGCGAAGTCGCGATCCGCCTTGCCGATGCGTTGCAGGGCGCCGCGCACGGTGCCGTCGCGCTCGAGGACGGTGACCTGCTGCTTGACCGCGACGTCGCCGGCGGACAGCACGTTGGAGACGTTCACGCCGCGGAAGAACGACTTGACATAGTCGTCGGCCGGGTTGTTCAGGATCTCGTCCGGGGTGCCCACCTGCACCACGCGCCCGCCTTCCATGATGGCGATGCGGTCGCCGATGCGCATGGCCTCGTCCAGGTCGTGCGAGATGAAGACGATGGTGCGCTTCTGCTCCTCCTGAAGCGCCACCAGCTCATCCTGCATCTCGCTGCGGATCAGCGGGTCGAGGGCGCTGAAGGCCTCGTCCATCAGCATGATCGACGGGTCGTTGGCCAACGCCCGGGCCAGGCCGACGCGCTGCTGCATACCGCCCGACAGTTCGTTGGGATAGCTGCTCGCGTTCGGCGCCAGCCCCACCTGGCGCAGCGCGTCCATGGCCCGCCGTTCGCGCTCGGCCCGGTCCACGCCCGACAGCTCCAATCCGAACGCCGTGTTCTGAAGCACAGTCAGATGCGGCATCAGGGCGAACGACTGGAACACCATGCTGATGTGCTTGCGCCGGAACTCGATCAGTTCCTTGTCGGACATCTTCGCAATGTCGGTGCCGTCCACCAGGATCTCCCCGGCGGTCGGCGTGATGAGTCGGTTCAGCATGCGCACCAGCGTGGACTTGCCGGACCCCGACAGGCCCATGACCACGAAAATTTCGCCCTCGTGCACCGAGAACGAGGCATCGGTGACGCCGAGGGTCATGCCGGTTTTCTCGAAGATCTCGTCCTTGCTGAGACCGTCCCGATGCAGCCGGATGGCCTCCTCGGGGTTGTCGCCGAACACCTTGAACAGGCTGCGGACGACAAGCTTCTCCGTGTCGCTCAAGTGCTGCGTTCCTTGTCGGTAATATTACGGTAGCGGTCACGGCTGAGGGCAAAGGGTAATCAGCGTCCGGACCCGAGTCAACCGCGCACCGGCGCAATCCGGTGTCATCCGTTTCTGTTACGCTGCATTCTTTATCTCAGGAAACAAACACGAATATCTTCCTTGGCGGTTACCAGACCAAGGCGGGCCTGCTAGCCGTCATTCATGTCCTGCGGAAATATTCAGCAGGGCCTGCTGCTTGCCCGGCCCTCTCCCCCGCTGGCGTCGCCCCCACGTCGCCCCACCGTCGCTCGGCCCGTTGCCTGCCCCCGACGCCTGAACCCTTGCCTGTATCACGCAATGGAATGTCGCGCGGATCGGAGTCGCACGCACGTCATGATCCCCCATCCCCCGGGGCATCGCAAGGATCAAGCGTGGCCCGCCCCCCAAGTGCCCCCACGCGCCGGAGGGGAGTCGGCCCCCGGCACCCCGTTCGAGGAGACGACCGGCGGCGGCACCGAGCCCTCCGCCTGCACCGCACGGGCGGCCCAGGCGGCGGCGCCGGACAGGACGGCGGCGATATCGGCGCCCCCCGCCAACAGGCCGTGCACCAGGCCGGCGGCGAACACGTCCCCCGCCCCGGTGGCGTCCACGATCCGCGCCACCGGGACGGCGGGCACGGCCACGCGGGCCCCGTGCGGCCCCAGGGCCTCGGCCCCGGCGGCGCCGCGGGTGACGACCAGCCAACGCAGCGCCGGCCCGCCCCGGTCGCGCACCACGGCCCAGGGATCGCCGGGGCCGGCCAGGGCGCCGGCCTCGCGCTCGGACGTGACCCACAGGGTGGCCGGACACGGGGCATCGCCGGCCGGCGGATCCAGCGCCACCACCGGGCCGCGCGCCGTCTGCGCGGCCAGGAAGGCCGCCAGCGCCGGGGTCGGCGCCTTGACCAGCACGCCGTCCCACCGCCCGGCATCGGCGGTGGCCGGGCACGGCAGGACGTCGGGCCCCAGGGTGCGGCGCGCGATCAGGGTGCGTTCGCCGGCCGGATCGACCAGGACCAGCGGCCGGTTGGTGGTCGCGCCCGCCCGCACCCGGACCCCCGCGACGTCCAGGCCGTGCGCCCGGCACGCCGCCAGCACCATCCGTCCGGCCTCGTCGTCGCCGACCGCCGCCCACAGCGCCACCGTGTGCCCGGCCTGGGCGAGGGCGACCGCCGCGTTGGCCCCGCCGCCGCCCAGCCGCAGGCCGGCGGGCCGCCCGGACAGATGCGCGCCCGGCGTGGGCGGCGCATCCAGGTGCACCACCTCGTCGGCGTTGACGTTGCCGATGACCAGGACGCGCGCCATGCCGACCGACCGGACCTACCAGGGATCCAGCTCGGAATCCCAGTACAGGTAGTCGCGCCAACTCTCATGCAAGTAATTGGGCGGGAAAGCCCGCCCGATCTCCTGCAATATATGGTGCGACGGCGGCTTCGGCGGCTGCCTGAGCGGCATGGACGCGGCCCGCGGCGTGCGGTTGCCCTTGCGCAGGTTGCAGGCGCTGCACGCGGTCACGACGTTGCTCCAGGTGGTCCGCCCGCCCCAGGAGCGCGGCACCACATGGTCGAACGTCAGTTCGTGCGTGGGGAAGCGCCGGCCGCAGTACTGGCAGGTGAACCGGTCGCGCAGGAACACATTGAAGCGGGTGAAGGCCGGGGTCCGAGCCGTGTGCACGAACTGCTTCAGCGAGATCACGCTGGGCAGGCGCACCTCCAGGCTGGGCGAGCGGATGACGCGGTCGTACTCGCAGACCACGTTGACCCGGTCGAGGAACACCGCCTTGACGGCCTCCTGCCAGGGCACGAGGGAGAGCGGGAAATAGCTCAGCGGTCGATAGTCCGCGTTCAGGACCAGCGCCGGCGCATTATGCGGTACCGCATCCACGTCACTCAGTCCCCCGGACATGATGGCGTGCCGCTCCTGTTTCCAGGGCCGCGGCCGGCCTGTCAAGGTTGACCCCCGCCGCGCGTCGAGGAAAGCCCCGGAGCGGGGGCGGATCGCCGGCGATGGCGACGACCCGGACTACATATGGTATCTTGTACGCTCGGTTCGACAAAAAGACTATCACGGATTCATGACGGTTTCCCACGACCCGACCTCGTCGGGCGGCGCCCCGGCCGGGACTCGGCCGGCGGTGACCCGCTTTGCGCCGAGCCCGACCGGCCTGCTGCACCTCGGGCACGCCCACGCGGCCCTGTTCGCGGCGGCCTGCGCGAGCGAGCGCGGGGGGCGGTTCCTGCTGCGCATCGAGGACATCGACACCGGCCGCTGCCGGCCGGCATACGAAACCGCGATCCTGGAGGATCTGGCGTGGCTGGGCCTGCGCTGGGAGGGGCCGGTGCGGCGCCAGACGGCCCACCTGGCCGAGCACCGCGCCGCGCTCGACCGGCTGGCGGCCGCGGGACTGCTGTACCCCTGCTTCTGCACCCGTAAGGAGATTCAGGCCGAGATCGCCGCCAGCCCGTCGGCGCCGCACGGACCGGACGGCCCGCTCTACCCCGGCACCTGCCGCGCCCTGGACCCGGCGGCGCGGGCCGACCGGCTGGCCGCCGGCGATCCGCACGCCCTGCGCCTGGACATGGCGGCGGCGCGGGCGCGCCTGGGCGGCCCCCTGCCCTGGTACGACGCCGCCGCCGGCTGGCAGCAGGCGCGGCCGGAGCTGTTCGGCGACGTCGTTCTGGCGCGCAAGGACGTGCCCACCAGCTATCACCTGGCGGTGACGCTGGACGACGCCGCCCAGGAGATCACCCTGGTGACGCGCGGCGAGGACCTGTTCCCGGCCACCCATGTGCACCGGCTGCTCCAGGCCCTGCTCGACCTGCCGGTGCCGCAGTGGCACCACCACGGTCTGTTGACCGACGAGACCGGCCGTCGGCTGGCCAAGCGGGACGACGCCCGCAGCCTGCGGTCCCTGCGCGCGGCCGGCGCCGATCCGGCCGCGGTGCGCGCCCGCGCCGGCTTTCCCGACGCCTAGCCACCGCCGCACCGACCACCGAAACCAGAATTTCTTGCCGACCGACCCTTTGCCGGGGGCGCCCGGCCCTCCTATATCGGGCTCGGACCGTCGCGTCCGCCGGGTGGGCCATGCCCCACCCGGCGCGCGGGGCCTTTCACCCGCGTCTTCTCACCCGCGTCTTCTTCGTCTGGCCCGCAAGGGGAGGATCATGTCGCACTGGACCCTGGATGACATCCCATGGGAGTCGTTCGACGCGGCGCGCGTGGACCCCGAACTGCTCCGGATCATCAAGGCCGCCGCCCTGACCGAACGCAACAGCGGCCATTACTCCAAGTATCTGTGCAACGTCTTCCGCGACGATCCCGTCTTCTGTGCCAAGGCCGAAACCTGGGCCGAGGAAGAGGTGCGCCACGGCGACGCCCTGGGGCGCTGGGCCGAGATGGCCGATCCGTCCTTCGACTTCCAGGCCACCTTCGCGCGCTTCGTCGACGGGTATGTGATCCCGACCGACGTCGAGACCTCCATCCGAGGCTCGCGCAGCGGCGAGATGGTGGCGCGCTGCATCGTCGAGACCGGCACCTCCAGCTTTTATTCCGCGTTGCGTGACGCCACCGACGAACCGGTTCTGCGCGACATCTGCCGGCGCATCGCCGGCGACGAGTTCCGCCACTTCAAGCTGTTCTACACCACCCTGAAACGCTACCTCGACCGCGAGGCCATCTCGCGCCGGCGCCGGGTCCTGGTCGCCCTGGGGCGCATGCAGGAAAGCGAGGACGACGAACTGGCGTTCGCCTATCACTGCGCCAACACGCCGGACCGGCCCTATGACCGGGCCGCCAGCAGCCGGGCCTACGCCGCGCGGGCCTTCCAGCACTACCGCCTGAACCACGTGGAGCGCGGCAGCGCCATGGTGCTGAAGGCGGCCGGGCTGGCGCCGCACGGCCGCCTGGGGCGGCTGTTCTCGGGCGCCCTGTGGCGCTACCTGCGGTTCCGGCTGTGGCGGCTCGGCGACGAGATCCGGGCCGCCAACGATCACGGCCGCCCCACCCGTCCCGGAAGCCCCGGCAGCGCCGCGGCCTGAGGCGCCGGCCGGCGCGACTCCGGCGCGACCGCGCGGCCGCCGACACGGCCGCGATCCCTGTTCGGCCTCCCCCTCTGCGGGGAGGCCGTTTTCGTGTGCGGTCCATCCCTATGGCGCCCACGCAGGAGCGTGGGCGCGAGACTTCCTTAAGGCCGTTCATGACCCGCCGACGCAGCGGGCGGCGCGGCCGGGCGCCGCCGCCCGGTCGGTCCGTGTTGCCCGCGGGTCGGGCAGCCTGCCTTCCGCATGGGCAACCGGGACGGCGGCGGACGCGGTCCGCCGGCCCCGGCGGACGGGGCGTCATGGTGCACCGCACCCGCCAAGGGGTCGTGAAAGATGGCTTTTCGCGTCCCCGAAGGCTCGCTAAGGTACGCGTCTACTGCATGGCACGTCTGTTGCTGCGGCGGGGCGGGGTGATCGTGCCGTGCCATCGCCGCAGGGACCGACCTAAGGGACCGACCCGAGGGGCCGACCCGAGGGGCAGACCCGAGGGACCGACCCAACGTGCCCTGCCCGCTTCGTGCACATCCCGCGATCCCTTCCCGCCACCGACTACGGAGAGGCTCCCCATGAAGCGTATTGCTGCCGCCTTGGCCACCGGTGTGGCCACCCTCGCGCTGTCGTCCACCGCCGCCCTCGCCGACGAGACCCTGGACGCCGTGACGGAGCGCGGCGAGCTGGTCTGCGGCGTGTCCACCGGCCTGCCCGGCTTCTCGAACCCGGACGACTCGGGCAACTGGACCGGCATCGACGTCGACGTCTGTCGTGCCGTCGCAGCCGCGGTGCTGGGCGATGCCGATGCCGTCAAGTTCGTGCCGCTGACCGCCAAGGAGCGGTTCACGGCGCTGCAGTCCGGCGAGATCGACGTGTTGTCGCGCAACACGACCTGGACCCTGACCCGCGACACGTCGCTGGGCCTCAACTTCACCGGCACCAACTACTACGACGGCCAGGGCTTCCTGGTGAAGAAGGACCTTGGTGTGACCAGCGCCACCGAGCTGGACGGCGCCTCGGTCTGCATCCAGTCCGGCACCACCACCGAACTGAACCTGGCCGACTACTTCCGCTTCCAGGGCATGGAATACAGCCCGGTCGTGTTCGACACCTCCGACCAGACCGTGCAGGGCTTCGCCTCCGGCCGCTGCGACGTGCTGACCTCGGACCAGTCGCAGCTCTATGCCCTGCGCACCAAGCTGGACAACCCGGACAGCGCCGTCGTGCTGCCGGAGGTGATCTCCAAGGAGCCGCTGGGTCCGGTGGTGCGCCAGGGCGACGACCAGTGGTTCAACATCGTCAAGTGGACCCTGTTCGCCCAGATCAACGCGGAGGAGCTGGGCATCACCTCCGAGAACCTTGACGAGATGATGGAGTCCGACAACCCCTCCATCAAGCGTCTGGTCGGCACCGAGGGCGACATGGGCGAGAAGCTCGGCCTGTCCAGCGACTGGGCCGCCAAGATCGTCGCCCAGGTCGGCAACTACGGTGAGATGTTCGAGCGCAACGTGGGCATGGACACCCCGCTGCAGATCGAACGCGGCCTGAACGCCCTGTGGACCAACGGCGGCATCCAGTACGCCCCGCCGATCCGCTGAGTCCCGCCTTGCTCCCGATCGGTGGGACCGGTGCCGGCCGTGCGCGGCCCGGGCCGGTCCCACCGCCCCTGTGTCTTCCGTTCCGTTCCGGACATGTGAGGTTCCCGATGACCCGTCTCGCCGCCACCCCCGTGGCCGGTATCCTGGCCGGTTGCTTCGCCGCCGCCGTCGCCCTCGCCGGCCCCGCCGCCGCCCAGACCCTGGACACCGTCAAGGAGCGCGGAGAGCTGCGCTGCGGCGTCACCACCGGCCTGTCCGGGTTCTCCAACCCCGACGACTCGGGTAACTGGACGGGCATCGACGTCGATGTCTGCCGCGCCGTCGCGGCCGCCGTGCTGGGTGATGCCGACGCGGTCGCGTTCGTGCCGCTGACCGCCAAGGAACGCTTCACGGCGCTCCAATCCGGCGAGATCGACGTGCTGTCGCGCGTCACCACCTGGACCCTGACCCGCGACACCTCCCTGGGCCTGAACTTCACCGGCGTGACCTTCTACGACGGCCAGGGCTTCCTGGTGAACAAGGACCTGGGGGTGACCAGCGCGCTGGAGCTGGGCGGCGCCTCGGTGTGCGTCGCCGCCGGCACCACCACCGAACTGAATCTGGCGGACTACTTCCGCGCCAAGGACATGACCTTCAACCCGGTGGTCTTCGACGCCATCAGTCAGACCATCGAGGGCTTCGCCTCCGGGCGCTGCGACGTCCTGACCTCCGACCAGTCCCAGCTCTACAGCCTTCGCACCAAGCTGGACGACCCCGACAGTGCCATCGTGCTGCCCGAGGTGATCTCCAAGGAGCCGCTGGGTCCGGTGGTGCGCCAGGGCGACGACGAGTGGTTCAACGTCGTCAAGTGGGTGCTGTTCGCCCAGCTCAACGCCGAGGAACTGGGGATCACCTCCGAGAACCTTGACGAGATGAGGGCGTCCGATAACCCCTCCATCAAGCGCCTGATCGGCACCGAGGGCGACATGGGCGAGAAGCTCGGCCTGTCCAGCGACTGGGCGGCACAGGCCATCGCCCAGGTCGGCAACTACGCCGAGATGTTCGAGCGCAACGTCGGCCAGGGCAGCCCGCTGCGCATCGACCGCGGCCTGAACGCCCTGTGGAGCGACGGCGGCATCCAGTACGCCCCGCCGATCCGCTGACCGCGACCCGATGACCGGCACGGGGCGGGTCGGCGGGACCCGGCCCGGCCCGTGCCCCCCGACCCCGCCCCTCTTGTCATTCGGATCTTGTCATTCGGAGGCGTCGTCCATGGCCGGACCGGCCGTTCCCACCCCGCCCAGCGGTCCCGCCCCGTGGCGCAATCCGCGCGTGCGCGCGGTCGCGTTCCAGGTCGTCGCCCTGGTCCTGGTGCTGTGGGTCTTCTGGACCATCTTCCAGAACACCCTGACCAACATGGAAAGCCGCGGCATCACCACCGGCTTCGGCTTCCTGGACAACACCGCCGGCTTCGGCATCCTGTTCTCGCTCATCCCCTACGACGAGACCAACACCTACGGCCGCACCTTCGTCGTCGGCATTCTCAACACGCTGCTGGTCTCGGGGCTCGGCATCCTGTTCGCGACCATCATCGGGTTCATCCTGGGGGTCGCGCGGCTGTCACCGAACTGGCTGATCGCCAAGATGGCGCTGGTCTACATCGAGATCACGCGCAACGTCCCGCTGCTGCTGCAGATCTTCTTCTGGTACTTCGCCGTCCTGCGCACCCTGCCGGGGCCGCGCCAGAGCCTGGAGTTCCCGTTCTCCGCCTTTCTGAACAACCGCGGCCTGTACGCCCCGTCGCCGAACCTGGAACCGGCCTTCTGGGCGGTGGCGATCACCTTCGGGCTGGCCATCGCCGGGGCGGTCGTGCTGGTGCGCTGGGCCAAGCGGCGCCAGGACGCCACCGGCCGGCGCTTCCCGGCCTGGAGCGTCTCGCTGGCCGCCGTGGTCGGCCTGCCGCTGCTGGTGTTCTGGCTCGCCGGATCGCCCCTGACGTGGGACCTGCCGGCGTTGCAGGGCTTCAACTTCCGCGGCGGCGTACGCCTGATCCCCGAGTTCATCGCGCTGTGGCTGGCGCTGACGCTGTACACCGCCGGCTTCATCGGCGAGATCGTGCGCTCTGGCATCCAGTCGGTCAGCAAGGGGCAGACCGAGGCCTCGCAGGCGCTCGGCCTGCGGCCGGGCCAGACCCTGCGGCTGATCGTCATCCCGCAGGCCATGCGGGTCATCATCCCGCCGTTGACCAGTCAGTACCTGAACCTGACCAAGAACTCGTCGCTGGCCACCGCCATCGGCTACCCCGACCTGGTGTCGGTGTTCATGGGCACGACCCTGAACCAGACCGGGCAGGCGGTGGAGATCGTGGCCATGACCATGGCCGTCTACCTGACCATCAGCCTGTCGATTTCGTTCCTCATGAACCTCTACAACCGGGCCGTGGCCCTGAAGGAGCGCTAGGCCATGGCGCACAGCGACCCCCCGTCCTCCGACACCGGGTTCCGCCCCATCCCGCCGCAGCCGCCGCCGGTGACCGTGGTCGGCCCGGTGCGCTGGGTGCGCGACAACCTGCTGTCGTCGCCGCTCAACATCGCCCTGACGGCGCTGGGCCTGTACCTGCTGTGGCTGGTGGTGCCGCCGCTGATCGACTGGGGCATCCTGACCGCCGACTTCGTGGGCAGTTCCCGCGACGACTGCACCAGCGGCGGCGCGTGCTGGGTGTTCATCGCCACCCGCCTGGACTTCTTCGTCTACGGCTTCTATCCGGACGCGGAACGCTGGCGCGTCGACGTCATGTTCGCGATGCTGGCCGGGTTCCTGGTGCCGCAGTTCCTCCCGGGCGTATCGGCCCGGGTCCGCAAATGGCTGGGGATCTTCGGCCTGACGGTGTACCCGGTGATCAGCGGCGTGCTGCTGCTGGGCGGGGTGTTCGGGCTCGAGGCGGTCGAGACCGGCAAGTGGGGCGGCCTGATGCTGACCCTGGTGCTGTCCTACGTCGGTATCGTCGCCGCCCTGCCCATCGGCATCCTGCTGGCCCTGGGCCGACGCTCGCACATGCCGATCATCCGCACCATCTGTGTGCTGTTCATCGAGCTGTGGCGCGGCGTGCCGCTGATCTCGGTACTGTTCATGGCCTCGGTCATGCTGCCGCTGTTCCTGCCCGAGGGGGTGAACTTCGACAAGCTGCTGCGCGCCCTGATCGGCATCGTCATGTTCCAGTCCGCCTACATGGCCGAGGTCATCCGCGGCGGCCTCCAGGGCCTGCCCAAGGGGCAGTACGAGGCGGCGTCGGCGCTCGGCCTGGGCTACTGGCGGGCGACCGGGCTGATCATCCTGCCGCAGGCGCTGAAGATGGTGATCCCGGGCATCGTCAACACCTTCATCGCCCTGTTCAAGGACACCACCCTGGTGCTCATCATCGGCCTGTTCGACATCCTGGGCACGGTGCAGGCGTCGATCGTGGACCCAGCCTGGGGGCGGGTGGCGATCGAGGGCTACATCTTCGCCGCCTTCTGCTTCTGGGTCTTCTGCTTCGGCATGTCGCGCTACAGCCAGGGCCTGGAGAAGAAGCTGCACACCGGGCACTGACCCCACCGCCACGCTTCGCCGTCTTCAAGGGACCGAGACCGCATGACCGACATCCAATCGCTGCAGGACCCCGAGGGCCTCGTGACCGGCCATGAGCTGTCGCACCAGGTGGGCGCCGAGGTGATGATCCAGATCACCGACATGAACAAGTGGTTCGGCAGCTTCCACGTGCTGCGCGACATCAACCTGACGGTCCACAAGGGCGAACGCATCGTCGTGTGCGGGCCGTCCGGCTCCGGCAAGTCCACCATGATCCGCTGCATCAACCGCCTGGAGGAACACCAGACCGGCTCGATCGTGGTCGACGGCATCGAACTGACCGACGACGTCAAGAAGATCGACATGATCCGGCGCGAGGTCGGCATGGTGTTCCAGCACTTCAACCTGTTCCCCCACCTGACGGTGCTGGAGAACTGCGTGCTGTCGCCGATCTGGGTGCGCAAGGAGCCGCGCCGCCAGGCCGAGGAGCGCGCCATGGCGCTGCTGGAGCGGGTCAAGATCCCGGAGCAGGCGAAAAAGTTCCCCGGCCAGCTCTCCGGCGGTCAGCAACAGCGCGTCGCCATCGCCCGCGCGCTGTGCATGCAGCCCAAGCTGATGCTGTTCGACGAGCCGACTTCGGCGCTCGATCCGGAGATGATCAAGGAGGTGCTGGACGTCATGGTACAGCTCGCCGAGAGCGGCATGACCATGGTCTGCGTCACCCACGAGATGGGCTTCGCCAAGACCGTCGCCGACCGGGTGGTGTTCATGGACGGCGGCCAGGTCGTGGAGCAGGCTCCGCCCAGCACCTTCTTCACCAACCCGACCAGCGAACGCACCCGGCTGTTCCTGAGTCAGATCCTGAAGCACTGAGGGTCACGGACCGGCCGGGCTTGCGGAGCGCCCACGCGGGAGCGTGGGCGCGAGATCACCCCCATCTCGGTTCCACGCTCCCGCGTGGAACCGCGCTCCGCCCGAAACGCACCGCGCCCACGCGGGAGCGTGGGCGCCAGACACATTATCTTTCTCGGTTCCACGCTCCCGCGTGGAACCGCACACCGCCCGAAACGCACCCCGCCCACGCGGGAGCGTGGGCGCCAGATACATTATCATTCTCGCTCCCACGCTCCCGCGTGGGAGCGTGTTCGGCTAGGACGGCTCTACCCCAACCTCAGAACCCCAGCATCGGCGCCACCATGCGCGGCACCAGGCCGGAGAAGCGCAGCGGGGCCTCGGTGCCGATGATGCAGATGCACTCCTCGCCCGAATCGGCGATCGGCTGGTGGTTCACGTCGCTGTCCAGTTCGGCCAGGTCGCCGCGGGTGAAGCGGCCCTGCTCGTCGGTGAACGAGCCCTGCAAAACCACCGTCAGTTCCAGCCCGGTGTGGCCGTGCTCGGGCAGCACGCGCCCCGGCGCGATGCGCAACAGCTTGGCGGTGTCGCGCCCCTTGGGCCGGTGCATCAGGTCGAGCTGGCGCACGCCGGGTGACACCCACTGCCAGCGCGCCGCCGACAAATCCTGCACATAGCCGCGCAGGGGCGCCGGCAACGCGATGCCCTGCGGCGCCGCCCGCGCCGGCGAGGACGCCGGCCGCCGCCGCGTGACCGGCGGCGGCGCGCCCGCGCCCGCTTCGGGCCGGTCCAGCCGCCCCAGAACCGACAGCGCGTCGGCGCCCATGGCGACCGGCGCGACGGTGTCCATCATGGCGCCGCCGACCGCCTCCGCCTCGGCCACGGCCGCGCGGCAGTGCGGGCACAGCGTCAGATGCGTGGCCACCAGCAGCGACAGACCCTCGCCCAGATGCCCGGCGGCATAGGCGATGAGCAGCGCCTCGCTGGGATGATGCTTGACGGTCATGCCAACTCTTCTCCCACCAGCGCCCGCACCTTGCGGAAGGCCAGGCGCAGACGTGATTTCACGGTCCCCAGCGGGATGCCGAGCCGCTCGGCGATCTCCGAATGGGGAATGTCCTCGTAGAACGACAGCGTCAGGACCTCGGCCTGCTCCGGCGGCAGCGTCGCCATGGCGTCGCGGATCCGCACCTGCACCTGAGCGGTGGCCATGTGGGCCTCCGCCGACGGCTCCGGTTCGCCGACCAGCATCGGATCCTCTGCGTCCGGTTCGGGCCGGCGCTCCCGACGCAGCACGTCGATACGCCGATTGCGCGCGATGGTGAAGATCCACGTGCTCACCGCCGCCTTGCCGGGGTCGAACTGGGCCGCCTTGCGCCACACCGTCAGCATGACGTCCTGGGCCAGGTCCTCGGCCTCGCTCTCGATCGCGCCCTGACGCATCAGGAACCCCTTCACACGCGGCCCGAAGTACTCGAACAGCGCCACGAAGGCCGTCTGGTCCTGTCGCTCCGCGACCGCCCGCACCAGTTCTGCCAGGGCTTCGCCCTCCACGGCCACGCTCATCATGCCTGCCCCCCCGCGCCGTGCGGGTGAGCCTGGACGCGTCCGCTGACGAGGGTCAGTGGGCGCGGGGGGCGTGCGCGAAGGCGTCGCCGAGAATGCTGCCGCGTCGTCATACATATCCCTCCTACGCAGAGGACCGTCCCTGGATCATCGTCCGCGGCCCGGAAACTGTCTCATCCCCGGATCGACGCGCCAAGGGCCGCGACCGAACCCGTTCGTTGGGCGGACTGTAGCAGCCCACCATCGCACTTGGGTATGGCAGGGGCGGTACCGAAGGATTAATTCGCCGAAAGGTCCACTGGTCCAACACCACCTCTCGCCCCGTGCGGGTGATCCGGCTGCGAAAACCCTGCGTAGGGGCAGGAGATTGTGGTGACGGTTGTCGGCACCCGGGCGGTCGGCCCGGACGATCGACGGCAGAGGACACCGCAGAGGACTGCGCAGAGGAAAAGGGGGCAGACGACAGCATGACCGGGACCATGACAGGGGAGGAGGCGCTGGCCGCGGCCGGCAGGACGCAGGCCGGCGGACCGTCTCGGCGGATCGCCGTGGTCGGCACCGGCATCGCCGGCATGTCGGCGGCTTGGCTTCTGAGCCAGCGTCATCAGGTGACCGTGTTCGAACGGGGCGACTACGTCGGCGGGCACACCAACACGGTCGAGGCGCCGGGCCGAGACGGGCGTCCGATCGCGGTCGATACCGGCTTCATCGTCTATAACGAGGTGAACTATCCCAATCTGGTGGCGCTGTTCGACCACCTGGACGTCGCCACTCACGCCAGCGACATGAGCTTCGCCGCCTCCCTGGACGATGGCCGCCTCGAATATGCGGGCGACGGCCTCGGCGGTCTGTTCGCCCAGCCAGGGAATGCGCTGCGGCCGCGCTTCTGGTCCATGCTGCGTGATCTGATGCGGTTCTACCGCGAGGCGCCCGCGCTGCTGCGCCAACCAGAGGCGCACCGCATCACCCTGGGCGCCTATCTGGACGCCAACGGCTACGGTCGCGCCTTCATCGAGGACCATCTGCTGCCCATGGGCGCGGCGATCTGGTCGACACCGGTGGCCGACATGCGCGACTACCCGGCGGCCGCCTTCATCCGCTTCTTCGACAACCACGCGCTGCTGAAGCTGACCGGGCGGCCGCAGTGGCGCACGGTGACCGGCGGCAGTCGCGCCTACGTCAAGCCGCTGACCGCCCCCTACGCCGACCGCATCCTTCTGAACACCAAGGTCACCGGCATCCGCCGGGTGCAGGGCGGCGTGATGGTCGAGGACCTGCGCGGCGAGACCCGCCTGTTCGACGACGTCGTTCTGGCCTGCCACGCCGACGAGGCCCTGGCCCTGCTGGACGACGCGGACGATCGCGAGCGTACCGTGCTGCAAGGGTTCCGCTACACCCGCAATCGCGCCATCCTGCACAGCGATGCCAGCCTGATGCCGAAGGCGCGGCGCGCCTGGGCGAGCTGGAACTACATCGGCACCCGCGACGCCGACGGCAATCCGGCGGTGTGCGTGACCTACTGGATGAACCGGCTCCAGGGGCTGGACCCCGAGACGCCCCTGTTCGTCACCCTCAATCCGCCGCGCGAGCCCGCCGAGGGCACGGTGATCCGCGGCTTCCTGTACGACCATCCGCTCTACGACCGCGCCGCGCTGGCCGCGCAGAATCAGGTCTGGCGCCTCCAGGGCCACCGCCGGACCTGGTTCTGCGGCGCCTACATGGGGTCGGGCTTCCACGAGGACGGTCTCCAGGCCGGCCTGGCGGTCGCCGAAGCCCTGGGCGGCGTGCGCCGTCCGTGGCGGGTGCCAGACGAGAACGGCCGCATCGTGGTCGGCGACACGCCGGCCGCGGCGACGGATGCGGGCGAGGCCGCGGCATGACGGCCCCGACCTGGACCTCCGCCCTGTACGCGGGAACGGTGCTGCATCGGCGCCTGAAGCCGAAGCGGCACCGGCTGGATTATCGGGTGTTCTCGCTGCTGCTGGACCTGGACGAGCTGCCCGACCTGGACCGGCGGCTGCGCGGGTTCGGCCACAACCGGTGGGCACCGCTGGCCTTCCACGACCGCGACCACGGCCCGGGCGACGGTCGGCCGCTGCGCCCCTGGATCGAGTCCGCCCTGGCCGAGGCCGGGCTGGACCTGGGCGGCGGGCCGATCCGGGTGCTGTGCTATCCGCGCCTGTGGGGCTACGTGTTCAACCCGCTCACCGTCTACTTCTGCCACCACGCGGACGGCCGCCTGGGCGCGGTGCTGCATGAGGTCAACAACACGCTGGGTGAGCGCCACTGCTACCTGATCCCGGTCTCGGAGTCGGATGCGGCGGATCGGGTGGTGCGTCAGACCTGCGACAAGCGCTTCTACGTCTCCCCGTTCATCGCCATGGAGACGACCTATCACTTCAAGATCAAGCCGCCGGACGATAAGGTTGCGGTGGCGATCCAGCAGACCGACGCCGAGGGCACGGTGCTGCACGCCTCGTTCACCGGCGCCCGGCGCCCGCTGTCGGACCGGACCCTGGCCGCAGCCGTGGCGCGCCACCCGCTGATGACCCTGAAGGTGATCGTGGGCATCCACTGGGAGGCCCTCAACCTCTGGATCAAGGGCGTCAAGGTGGTGCGGCGCGATCCGCCCCCGGCCAACCTGGTCACCGTGGTGACCCCGCGCCCGGTGCCCTGACTCGTCGGCTCCCGAGCGCCGTTCCGCCCGCCGACGACCCGGACCAGCCCCCCGGACCAGCCCCCCGGACCAGACTGGAGCAGACCCGACGCCATGTCAGAGCCCAGCGCGAACGCCACCACGGCGCCCCTGTCGATGCCCCGCCTGCCCCGCGTGTTCCCCGGCGAGGACGCCCTGTGGCTGATGGTCCTGGACCGGGTGCTGCGGCGCCTGCAGCGCGGCCGCCTGACCCTGGTGCGCCCGGACGGCCGCACCCGTGTCTACGCCGGCCGCGACCCGGGACCGGAGGCCACCCTGTGCCTGCGCTCGACGGTCGCGGCGCGGCGGCTGATGGTGAACGGCGCCGTCGGCTTCGCCGAGGCGTTCATGGACGGGCTGTGGGATGCGCCGGACATCGAGGCGGTGCTGCGCCTGGCGCTGGCCAACAACGAGCGCATCTCGATCGCCAAGACCGGCTCGGCCTTGGCGCGGCGCCTGCGCAACCGCCGCCATCGCCGCAACGCCAATACAAAGGCCGGCAGCCGGCGCAACATTGCCTATCATTACGACCTGGGCAACGCGTTCTACCGCGCCTGGCTCGACCCCTCCATGACCTACTCTTCGGCCCTGTGGGAGACCCCGGCCCAGTCGCTGGCGGACGCGCAGGCAGCCAAGTACCGGCGCCTGTGCCGCAGCCTGGACCTGCGGCCGGGCCAGCACGTGCTGGAAATCGGCTGCGGCTGGGGCGGCTTCGCCGAGATCGCGGCGCGCGAGTTCGGCTGCCGGGTGACCGGCATCACCCTGTCGCGCGAGCAGCTCAGCTACGCCCGCGCGCGCATGGCGGCGGCCGGCCTGGCCGACCGCGTGGAGATCCGGTTCCAGGACTACCGCGATGTGACGGGGCAGTTCGACGCCATCGCCTCCATCGAGATGTTCGAGGCGGTCGGCGAGGACCACTGGCCCGTGTTCTATCGAACCGTGCATGACCGCCTCAAGCCCGGCGGGCGCGCCGCCCTTCAGGTGATCACCATCGAGGGGTCGCGCTTCGAGGACTACCGCTCCGGCGCCGACTTCATCCAGACCTACGTGTTCCCGGGCGGCATGCTGCCGACCGTGGACCACCTGCGCGATGGCCTGTCGGGCGCCGGACTCGCGGTCGGCGGCGCGCACGCCTTCGGGGCCGACTACGCCCGCACCCTCGACCTGTGGCGGGACGCCTTCCTGCGCGCCTGGCCCGAGCTGGTCGGCGCCGGCGGCGGCTTCGACGAGCGCTTCCGCCGGCTGTGGCTGTACTACCTCACCTACTGCAAGGTCGGCTTCGAGCACGGCAGCATCGACGTCGTCCAGGTGCGGGCGGACCGCCCCGCATGACCCCCGCGATGAGGGACAGGCGGTGGGCACAGGTCCTCTACGGCCTGCCCGGGCTGGCGCTGGCCATGCCCACCATCCCCGTGTTCGTGTTCCTGCCCACGCTGTACGCCGACGACCTGGGGCTCGGGCTGGCGGCGGTGGGCACGGTGCTGCTGGCCTCCCGCCTCGTCGACGGGATCACCGACCCGCTGGTCGGCGTGCTCAGCGATCGCCTGACGACCCGCTGGGGCCGGCGCAAACCGTGGATCCTGCTCGGCGGGCTGCTGGCGGCGCCGGCGCTGGTGATGCTGTTCCTGCCGCCCGACGGGGCCGGCATCGGCCATCTGCTCACCTGGACCCTGGTGCTCTACGTGGGCTGGACCCTGATCAGCGTCCCCTACACCGCCTGGGGCGCCGAGCTGTCCGGCGACTACCACGAGCGCACCCGCATCACCGGCTGGCGCGAGGGGCTGATGATCGTCGGCATCCTGGTCGCGGGCGCCATGCCGGTGCTGGCGACGGCGCTCGGGCTGGGCGAGGACGCCGGGCTGGGGCTTGTGGCCGGCGCGGCCATCGTGCTGGGCGCGCCGGCGATCGCGCTGCTGCTGTGGCGGGTGCCGGAGGTGCCGCTGCCGGCCGGGCGGCGCCGGGACCTCGGCTCCCTGTGGCGCCAGGCCCGGGGGGTGCTCGCCAACCGGCCGTTCACCCGCCTGCTGGCGGCGTGGGTGCTCAACGGTCTGGCCGGCGGGCTGCCGGCGGCGCTGTTCCCGCTCTACCTGGAGCACGGCCTGGGCGTCGACGAGGCCACCCGCGACCGCCTGATCCTGATCTACTTCGTGGCGGCGGTCGTAGCCATACCAGGCTGGTTGGCGCTGAGTCGGCTGTGGTCCAAGCATCGGGCCTGGGCCGCCGCCATGGCGCTGGCCTGCGTCAGCTTCGTCTGGGTGCCGCTGCTGGGGCCGGGCGACGTGGCGCCGTTCCTGGTCATCTGCATCCTGACCGGGGCGGCCCTGGGCGCCGACCTGGCGCTGCCGCCGGCGATGCAGGCGGACGTCATCGACCTGGACGCACTGCGCACCGGCCAGCGGCGCGAGGGGGTGTTCTTCGCGCTCTGGGGCATGGGCACCAAGGGCGCGCTGGCGCTGGCGGTCGGGCTGGCGTTCCCGATCCTGGATGCGGTCGGGTTCGACGCCCAGGCCGAGTCCAACACGCCGGCCGCGCTGGCGACGCTGGCGGGGTTGTACGCCCTGGCGCCCGTGGCCCTGAAGGTCGGGGTTCTGGCGCTGGTCTGGAACCACCCCATGACCCGGCGGCGCCAGGCCATCGTTCGCAAACGCCTGACCCGCCTGGGAGGGGAGACATGCTGAGAACCGTTCGGGCGCGCGCCGCGGCCGCCACCCGCCCTTTGCCGACCCTGCGTCGCCGCCTGGGGCGCCTGCTGGCGCTCGGGCTTCTGATCATCGGGACCGCGTCCCTGACCGCCTGTGGAGGCGACATGAAACTCGAGGACTTCAAGGGTACCGAGCCCACATTCGTGCTGGAGGAGTACTTCCCCGGCAAGACCTACGCCTGGGGCATCTTCGTCGACCGCTTCGGCAAACTGCGCCGTCAGTTCCAGGTGGAGATCGACGGCACCTGGGACGGCGAGACGCTGACCCTCGACGAACACTTCGACTACGCCGACGGCGAGACCGACCGCCGCGTCTGGCGCATCACCAAGACCGGCCCCGACACCTACGAAGGCCGCGCCGACGACATCCTCGGGGTGGCCAACGGCCGTATCGCCGGCAACGCGCTGAACTGGACCTACGACATGAACCTGGAGGTTGGAAACAGCACGTGGAAGGTCCACTTCAACGACTGGATGTGGCTGCAACCGGGCGGGGTGATGATCAACCGCGCCACCGTGTCACGCTGGGGCTTCGAGATCGGCACCGTCACCTTGTTCTTCCGCAAGGACGGTGAGGCCGCCGCCCAATCGGAGGCAGCGGAGTAGACCGGCCGCGGCGCGCGCGGTCAGGGGCGGAAATCGGGGCGCCGCCACAGCGCGGTGACGATGGTCAGGCCGGCACCGATGGCGCCGATGGTGAACACCACCCGCAAGGCATCGTTGACCGCGCTCAGCAGCAGGGCGTCCGCCCCGGCCACGTCCGGGGCGGTCAGCTCCAACAGGCTCATGATGCCCTGCGCCGCGAGGCTGCCGGGGATCATCGGGATGCAGCCGGCCACCGCCAGGGCGGCGCCGGCCCGGCGCACGCCGACCGGCACGGTGTCCAGGGCCTGCACGCTGACGGCCACGGCGGCGGCCGCCACGAAGGAGGCGGCCTCCAGGCTCCAGCCCGCCTCCAGCCCCAGAGTCCGCACCGACAGGGCGATGGCGCCGGCGGCGGCGGCCCAGGCCACCGCCCCCCAGCCGAAGTTGAACAGCACCCCGAACCCGGCCGAGGCGACGGCGCCGAACAGCGCCTGATGCCACAGCACCCGGGGCGGCACCGCGACCGGTCCGGGCTCCAGCAGGCCCAGGGTGGCCTGGGCCGTCCAGACCCCCACGGTCAGGAACACCAGGGTCATCAGCACGCTGACCGCGCGGGCGCTGCCCAGGGTGGGCTGACCCTCCATGATGTCGGTCTGCGCGTTCAGGGCATGCACCCCCGGCACCAGCATCAGCACGGCGGCGATCATCGCGGTCTCGGTCATGCCGCTGCCCAGCGCCCGGGCCGCGGTCGCCGCCAGCGCCGAGGCCACGAAGGCCACCACGGCCGTGGTCACGAACGCGTTCAGGCCGCGCCGCGCCAGGTGGTGGCGCACCGCCTGGCCCAGCGCGCCGGCCGCCAGCACCGGGGCGACCGCGATCCAGTCCACCCCCAGCAGGCGGCCGAAGGCGGCGCAGGCGACGCCCACCGCCAGGCACACCAGCGGCCAGGGATGGCGCGGGGTCTCGCGCTCCAGCCGGTCCAGGTCGGCGCCGATCGCGTCCACGGTCAGGTCGCCACGCCCGGCCCGCGCGCACAGCCGGCGCAGGGCGTGGTTCAGGCGCAGGTTGACACCGTGCGGTCCCACCACGGTCATGCGGGTGATGGTCTGGGCCCCGTGGCCCACGGTGATGGCGAGCGAGGCGAAGCCGACCCGGACATGCACCTGGGTGGCGCCCAGGCCGCGCGAGATGCGGTCGACACCTTCGCGCACCACCTGGGCCTTCACCCCGCATTCCATCAGCAGGCGGCCGGCGCGCAGCGCGACCAACGCGATCTGTTCCAGGTCGCGGTGGCGCATGGGCACCGTGTCGGCGGCCTCGTGGTCCAGTGTCTCCGGCATCGACGCGGCCCCCTTCTGGTCCGGACGGGATCGTCGCCGCCATCCTCCGCCAAACGGCGGCCGGAGGCCAGAGGGACCGCGCCGCCGGGCTGCCGCCCGTCCGCCCCTATGCCGCCGCTTGCTCCAGGGCCTCGCCGTTGACGATCAGGCCGCCCTCGCCGGCGGAGACGCGGGCGGTGTCGCCGTCGCCGATGCGCCCCTCCAGGACCATCATGGCCAGTGGGTTCTCCAGGTGGCGCTGGATCACCCGCTTCAGCGGCCGGGCCCCATAGACCGGATCATAGCCGCGCTCGGCCAGCCACGCCTTGGCCGCCGCGTCCAGCTCCAGCGCGATGCCGCGGTCCTCCAGGCGCGCCGTCAGACGGCCGATCTGGATCTCGACGATGCCGGCCATGTGTTCCTTGAACAGACGGTGGAACAGCAGGATCTCGTCCAGCCGGTTGAGGAACTCGGGCCGGAAGGCGGCGCGCACCTCCTCCATGACCGGGCCACGCACCGCCGCCGAGTCCTCGCCCTCGCCCTGCGCCGCCAGGATGTCCGCGCCCAGGTTGGAGGTCATGACGATCAGGGTGTTGCGGAAGTCCACCACGCGACCATGACCGTCGGTCAGACGCCCCTCGTCGAGCACCTGCAACAGCACGTTGAAGACGTCCGGGTGGGCCTTCTCGATCTCGTCGAACAGCACCACCTGATAGGGCCGCCGGCGCACCGCCTCGGTGAGCGCCCCGCCCTCGTCGTAGCCGACGTAACCCGGGGGCGCCCCGATCAGCCGGGCCACCGCGTGCTTCTCCATGTACTCCGACATGTCGACGCGGATCAGCGCCGTCTCGTCGTCGAACAGGAACGCGGCCAGGGCCTTGGTCAGCTCGGTCTTGCCGACGCCGGTCGGCCCCAGGAACAGGAACGAGCCGATCGGCCGGTTGGGATCACCCAGCCCGGCGCGCGCCCGGCGCACCGCGTTGGAGACCGCCGAGACCGCCTCGGCCTGGCCGACCACGCGCGTCCCCAGGGCGGTTTCCATCGCCAGCAGCTTGTCGCGTTCGCCGGTCAGCATCTTGTCGACCGGAATGCCGGTCCAGCGCGAGACCACGCTGGCCACCGTCTCCTCGGTGACCACCTCGTTCAGCATCGCCTGGCCCTGGCCGGTCTCGGCCTCGGCCAGCTTCTTCTGAAGGTCGGGGATGACGCCGTACTCCAGCTCGCCGGCCCGGGCCCAATTGGCCTGGCGGCGCGCGATGTCCAGTTCCCCGCGGGCCTGATCGAGCTGCTCCTTCAGGGTGTTGGTGTCGGCCAGCGCGCTCTTGTGACGCTGCCATTCGGCGGCCAGGGCGGCGGCCTTGGCCTCCAGCTCGCCCAGTTCGTCCTCCAGCTTGCCGAGACGATCGCGCGACGCCGGGTCCTCCTCCTTCTTCAGCGCCTCGCGCTCGATCTTGAGCTGGATGACGCGCCGGTCCAGTTCGTCGAGCGCCTCCGGCTTGCTGTCCACCTGCATGCGCAGGCGGGCGGCGGCCTCGTCCACCAGGTCGATGGCCTTGTCGGGCAGGAAGCGGTCGGTGATGTAGCGGTTGGAGAGGGTCGCGGCGGCCACCAGCGCGGCGTCGGCGATGCGGACGCCATGGTGCAGTTCATACTTCTCCTTGATGCCGCGCAGGATGGAGATGCTGTCCTCCACCGACGGCTGGGCCACGAACACCGGCTGGAACCGGCGCGCCAGGGCGGCGTCCTTCTCGACGTGCTTGCGGTACTCGTCGAGCGTGGTGGCGCCGATGCAGTGCAGTTCGCCGCGCGCCAGCGCCGGCTTGAGCAGGTTGGAGGCGTCCATCGCACCCTCCGCCTTGCCGGCGCCAACCAGGGTGTGCATCTCGTCGATGAACAGCACGTATTCGCCGTCGCTGGACGAGATCTCGGACAGCACGGCCTTCAGCCGCTCCTCGAACTCGCCGCGGTACTTGGCGCCCGCCACCAGGGCGCCCAGGTCCAGCACCATCAGCGTCTTGTCGCGCAGGGACTCGGGCACGTCGCCGTTGACGATGCGCAGCGCCAGGCCCTCGACGATGGCGGTCTTGCCGACGCCGGGCTCGCCGATCAGGACGGGGTTGTTCTTGGTGCGCCGGGACAGCACCTGGACGGTGCGCCGGATCTCGTCGTCGCGACCGATGACCGGGTCCAGCTTGCCCTCGCGGGCGGCCTCGGTGAGGTCGCGGGCGTACTTCTTGAGGGCGTCGTACTGCTGCTCGGCGCCCGCGCTGTCGGCGGTGCGGCCCTTGCGCAGGCGCTCGACGGCGCCGTTCAGGCCCTGCGGCGTGACCCCGGCCTCGGCCAGCACCTTGGCCGCCGCGCTGCCTTTGGCCAGCGCCAGGGCAAGCAGGATGCGCTCGACGGTCACGAAGCTGTCGCCGGCCTTCTCGGCCATCTGCTGGGCCTGATCGAGCAACCGGGTGGTCTGCTGCGCCCAGTACATGCTGGACGCGCCCTCGACCCGCGGCAGCTTGCCCACCTCCAGGTCGGTGCCGCTGCGCGCCTGCTCGACGTCACCGCTGGCGGCGGAGATCAGGCTGGCGGCCATGCCCTCCGGATCGTCGAGCAGCGCCTTCAGCACGTGTTCGGGGGTGACCTGCTGGTGGTGCTCGCGCAGGGCGATGGTCTGCGCTGCCTGCAGGAACCCCTTGGCGCGGTCTGTGAATTTCTCCAGGTCCATCACGGTCGTCCTCTGTCTCCCGGCGAGGACGCCGACCCCCGGATCCCGGGTCCCGTCCCCGGGTCCGTCCTGGGCTGTCGCACGTCCCCCCGCACGACCGGCGCGCCAACGGAACGGCGGCCGGCCACGTGGTTGGCGGGCGGCGGGGCCGCCCGGTCTCGTCCCGTCGATATAGGGAGGCGCAACGAACCGCCGCAAGCTGGCGCGTCCGCCCGACCCGCGCGGGATGGTGCCGGCGGCGGCGCGGGGTCGAACGCACGAACCCCCTGGCGGGACAGCACGGTCCGCACCAGGGGGTCGGGTCTGCGCGAAAGCGCGATCTGGATCGACGCGCGCGGGCGACCGGGGCCGCCCTCAGGCCACCGCCGGGGCGGCGCCGCCGTTGCCGGCCCCGGCCCCCCCGCCGGGCACGGCGCGGGTCATCCACTTCTGGAGCTTCTCGAACGCGCGCACCTCGATCTGACGCACCCGCTCGCGGGAGATGCCGTACTCGCGGCTCAGGTCCTCAAGGGTCATCGGCTCCTCGCTCAGGCGCCGTTCGGTCAGGATATGCCGTTCGCGCTGGTTGAGGGTCTCCATAGCGCGGGCCAGGAGATCGCGGCGCTGGCTCAGCTCCTCGTGGTCGGCCAGCAGGCTTTCCTGGTCATCGCCCTCGTCGACCAGCCAATCCTGCCACTCGCCCTCGCCGTCGATGCGCACCGGCGCGTTCAGCGAGTGGTCGGGGCTGCCCAGGCGGCGGTTCATGTTGATGACGTCCTGCTCCGGCACGCCCAGCTTGGTGGCGATCTCGGTGACGCTCTCGAACGGCAGGTCGCCGTCTTCCATGAGCTGGAGCTGGCCCTTCATCTTGCGCAGATTGAAGAACAGCTTCTTCTGCGCCGCCGTGGTGCCCATCTTCACCAGCGACCAGGAATGCAGAATGTACTCTTGGATCGAGGCCCGGATCCACCACATGGCATAGGTGGCCAGGCGGAAGCCCCGGTCGGGGTCGAACCGCTTCACGGCCTGCATCAGGCCCACGTTGCCCTCGGAGATGACCTCGCCCATGGGCAGGCCGTAGCCGCGATACCCCATGGCGATCTTGGCCACCAGCCGCAGGTGGCTGGAGACCAAACGGTGCGCGGCATCCGCGTCTGCATTGTCCTGATAGCGCTTGGCGAGCATGTATTCCTCGTCCGGCGCCAGCATGGGGAACTTGCGGATATCCTGAAGGTACCGCGACAGGTTGCTCTCCGGTTCAAGGCCGAGCAGGCCGCCGGGTGCATTTGCCATCAGTCGCTCTCCTTGTCGCCGTGGCCCCGCGAGCCCCGGCGGTCGCCGGGACCGGAGCGGCCGAGCCGAACGTCACAGCGGACGCGGGGGTCTGCCCTGACGCCAGTTTGGAGTCATCCTAACCAGCCCGATCATCCGAGTCCAACCATACTGTACCAAATTGGTCAGAAATCTGGATGAATTCCCCGTAACGTGTCGAGGCTTTCCAGGATGTCCCTGAGGTCCTTGGGCATACGGGCGGTGAAGCGCATCGGTTCACCGGACACGGGATGATCGAAGCCGAGAGCGATGGCGTGCAGGGCCTGGCGCGGCAGACTGACGAGCCGGGTCATGATCTCCGGCGGCAGAGACGGCCGAGACGGCGACCGCCGGGGCGGCCGGCCATAGGTCGCATCGCCCACCAGCGGATGCCCGATGTGGGCCATGTGGACCCGAATCTGATGGGTCCGCCCGGTGGCGAGGCGGCATTCCAGCAGCGCCAGCCCCGGCCCCCAGGCCCGCAGGGTGCGGTAGCGGGTCAAGGCCGGCTTGCCCCCCGACTCGACCACCGCCATGCGGGTGCGCTGGGTGGGGTGGCGGCCGATCGGCCCGGCGACCTCGCCCGCCGCCGGGCTCGGCACGCCCCAGACCAGCGCGTGGTAGACCCGGTGCAGGGTGCGGTCGCCGAACTGCGCCGCCAACGCCCGGTGGGCGCGGTCGGTCTTGGCCACCACCATCAGGCCGCTGGTGTCCTTGTCCAGGCGGTGCACGATGCCCGGCCGGCGCACGCCCCCGATGCCCGACAGGCTGTCGCCGCAGTGGGCCAGCAGGGCGTTGACCAGCGTGTGGTCGGGGTTGCCCGGAGCCGGATGCACCACCAGGCCGACGGGCTTGTCGATCACGATGACGTCGGCATCCTCGTACACCACCGCCAGCGCCATGTCGCGCGGGCGCGGGGTGGCGTCCTCGGGCGGCGGCTCGGCCAGCCGCACCGCCTGGCCGGCCCGCAGCCGCCGGCTGGGGTCGGTCACCACGACGCCGTCCAGGGTCAACGCGCCGCCCGCGATCAGGGCCTTGAGGCGTGAGCGGGAATGCCGCCCGTGGGTCTCGGCCAGCCAGCGGTCGAGGCGCAGCCCCGCCGCGGTGTCGGGCACCGTGGCCGCGAAGGGCGGCGGGGACGGGGAAGCGTTGCCCTCGGTCATGCCGTGCCCGTATACCCGCTCGGGAAGGACGCCGGCCCGGCGTCGCAAGGGAGGGAACACATGGCTGCCGTCAAGGGTCTGGTCGCGTTCATGTCGCTGCTGCTGCTGCTCGGGCTCGGACTGCTGGGCTACGGGATGGTTCAGAAGTCGGACGAAATGCGGCAGCCGGAGGGCAGTGGCCTGGCGGCCTTCGGCCCGGCCGGCCTCGACGAACCGGCGGGGACGCGGATCACCCACATGGTGAGCGACGGCCGCGGCCGGGTGCTGCTCGGGCTGACCGGCGGCGGCCGACCGGACCGCGTGGCGGTGATCGACGCCGCCGACGGCCGCCGGCTTGGCACCCTCACCGTGGGCGGCGCCGGGGCCGCGCCGCAATGACCGCTGCCGGGCCGCGCGCCCTGGTGCTGCCTGCCCCGGCCCGCGCCGCGATCCTGGACCACGTGCGCGCCGGCTGGCCGCGCGAGGCCTGCGGGCTGCTGAGCGGACGCGACGGCCCGGACGGCACCGTGCTGGTCGCGGCCGCGCATGCCGCCGCCAACGTGGAGGCCAGCGGCCGGCCGGACCGCTTCGAGGTCGATCCGGCGGCGCGGTTCGCCCTGATGCGCGCCCTACGCGGCGGCCCGACGCGCCTGATCGGACACTTCCATTCCCATCCGGGCCACCCGCCAGTGCCCAGCGAGACCGACCGCCGGGCCACCCACGAGCCCGACCTGGTGTGGCTGATCGTGGGGCTGTCGGGACCAGACGACCCGGCGCCGGCCCTGGCCGCCTGGACCGTCGCCCCCACGGCGCCGACCGGCTTCCGGCCGCTGCCGCTCACCTGAGCCCCCCGCGAGCCACCGCCCGCGACCGGCCCGGGGGCCTTGGGCCTCAGTCGGCGGCGGACGTCGTGACGGCAGGCTCGGCCATCGGCAAACGCACCGTCACGGTGGTCCGGCCGGACACACTGGCGTCCAGATCGACGCGGCCGCCCTGGGCGCGCGCCATCATCGCCGCCGAATAGGTGCCCAGGCCGGTGCCGCCGGCCTTGCCGCTGGTCACGAACTTCTCGAAAAAGCGGTCGCGGATGTCGTCGGGCACGGCACCGGGATTGGTGATGCGCACGACCGCCGCCCCCGCCTCGGCGGTCAGGGCGATGGCGACCGTCTGTCCGCTCTCGGGCAGGGCTTCCAGGGCGTTGCGGACCAGGTTCGACAGCAGGGTGCGGCACAGCCACACCTCCCCCATCGCCCAGAGGTCGCGGCCGTCCTCGACCGTCACCGCCGCCCCGCGCGCCTCGGCCAGGTAGCGCAGTTCCTCGACCACCTCGCCGACCATGGTCCCCAGGGGCACCGGCACCGGGTCCAGGGGATAGGTGCCCGCCTCCATGCGGTGCAGCGCCATGGAGGTATCGAGCATCGTGAGCTGGCGCTGGTTGGCGCGCTCCATCATGTCCAGGGTCCGGCGCTGGTCCTCGGTCAGCGTCTCGCCCAGGCGCAGGATGGCGATGCCGGCCAGGGTGGCGGCGATCGGGCTGCGCAGGTCGTGGCGGACGATGCGCTCGACGTCGTCGCGGAACACCTCCGCGCGCTTGCGGTCGGTCACGTCCTGCACCGTGCCGTGAACCACGTGACCGGCCGGTCCGCGCTGCGGCTCGGGCTGCCCGAGGGCATGGATCCACTTCTGGCGCCCGTCCGGCAGGTCGAGTCGCAGGGTCAGTTCGAAGGGCACGCCGGCGTGGATGGCCTCCCGCATGGCCGTGCGAAAGGCGGCGAACGCCTCGCCGGCGTGCAGGGCCTCGTAGTCGGCCGGCCCCGGCGCCCCGCGCGCCGGGTCGCGCTCGTAGATGCGGTAGACCTCATCCGACCACGACTGGACACCGACAGCGGGATCGTAGGTCCAGCTTCCGACCCGGGCGATGCGCTGCGCCAGTTGCAAATGCGTCAGGTGCTGGGCCAGCGCGCGCTCGTGGCGGACCTGCTCCGTGACGTCCACGGCCACGCCCTGCATGACGACCACGGTCCCGGTCTCGTCGCGGACCGGCATGCCCCGCACCTTGATGTGGCGCACCTCCCCCGACGCGCCGTGGATAATGCGGTGCGTCCTGGTGTAGTCGGTGCCGGTGCGAATGGCCGTCTCGAAGGCCGCTTCCAGGCCCGGGCGGTCCTCGGGGTGGACCACCGGCAGATAGCTGTCCGGCGTGAGCGGCGGCTCGTCGAACCCGTGCAGGCGGCACCAGTTCTCGGACACGGTGCCGCGCCCCTGCACACAGTCCCACTCCCACGACCCGGCATCGGCGAGCTGCTCGGCCTGCGTCAGAAGGGTGGCGGTCTCCCGCAACCGCTGCTCGGCCCGCTTGCGCTGGCCGATGTCCTCGGCGATCACGAGGACCATGTCCGGCGGGACCGGCACCACCTTCAGCGCGAAATGCCGCACCTCGCCGGTCGCGCGCAGGGGGTAGAGGCTCTCCGTGGCTTCGACGAGACCCTTCGTATGGCTGCGCCACACCATGTCCCGCATCCAGGGCAGATCGGCATAGAAGGCCGACAGACGCCGTCCCAGGCTGGCGTGGGCCTGCCCCCCCGTGAGCTCCTCCGACGCGCGGTTAACGTCGGTGAGCACGAAGTCGTCGCCGTCCCGGCGCCACAGGGCGAGAAACAGCGGCAGATTGTCGAACAGGCGGCGGAACCGCACCTCGCCGGCGGCCAGCGCGTCGAGGGCGCGCGCCTGCACGGTGACGTCCTGGACCACACCGACGATCTGCACCGGCGTGCCCCGGGCGCCAGTGACCCGCTTGGCCACCCCGCGCACATGGAGCACGGCGCCGGTGCGGGCGTGCAACAGGCGATGCTCATAGGTCTGCGGGGTCCCGTCCAGAGCGCGGGCGATCACGGCATCGACCGCTGCCAGATCCGCCGGATGCACCAGCGCCCGCAACGCGGCGTCCGAGAGATCCCCGCTGTCGACGCCGATGTGGTGGACCCAGTTCTCGGAGATCCACCAGCGGCGGCGGTCGAGATCGAACGCGAACGAGCCCAGGTTGGCGAGGCTCTGTCCGCTGGCCAGCCACGCCGCGCGCTCCTCGGCCGTCGCCTCGGCCCGGCGGCGCGCGATCGCCAGCCCGCTCAGGCGCGCGGCCTCGACCAGCGGTTCCAGGGCGGCGTCGACCGGCGGCCCGGGATGCCGGAGGCACTGGGCAACGACGCCCAGCACGGTCCCCGCGTCATCGGTCACGGGCTCCCACCAGACGGCCCGGACCCCGGCCTCGTCGAGGGCCGCGCGCACCGCAGCCGGGAGGTCCCGGGACCTCACGTCCGGCCAGACGGCCCGCAGGAGAGGGGGCGTGCCCCGCGCGTCGGTGCCCGCAAGGCGGTCCGGCCAACCGCGCGCGGCCACAGCGGCCAGGGCGCCCGCCACGGCCCCGGGCAGCGTGGGCACGGCCGCCGCCCGCAGGGTCGTGCGGGACGGCTCGCAGACCAGGACGGCACAGCCCGCCGCCGGGTCGGCCTCCTCGACGCTGCGGGCGATCTCGGCCAGAACATCGTCGAGGGCAGCATCCCCCGCCAGCGCCTCGAGGGCCTGCTGGCGCCGCCGAAGGCTGCGGACCGTGGCATCAAGGCCCGGCGCTCTGCACGGCATCTCCACCCTGCCCTCAACACCGCTTGACGGGTTCTTGGTTGTATGTTGCGTCGCAACTTGCCCACAGGCTATCCCTGCGCCGCAACGAAAGCAACCGGCAAAGATGAGGGCACAGCCATGTGCCGATCAAAAGGATGTCTGGCAGTCACGGTGGTGGCAAAGTCATCGCGACTCGTTGGTCGGGGCCGTCGAGGCCCGCCGCCTCATCTCCGGGTCGCACCGTCGACCATCCGGCTCCTTTGCACGGATGCCGAGTTGCAACCCCTTCATTCTATCCCGGACCAGTCAGTCCAGACCGGGACGGCCGCGCATCGCCTTCACTTGACTGCGGCGCACCTTGTCCTCGACCCGGCGTCGCCGCGCCGCCCGGCTGGGCGCGGTCGGCTTGCGTCGGGCCGGGGCCTGGGTGGCGGTGCGGATCAGGTCGGCGAGTCGATCGCGGGCATCGGCCCGGTTGCGCTCCTGCTGGCGGAAGCGGTCGGCGGTCAGCACCAGCACGCCGTCCTTGGTCAGCCGGCGCCCGGCGAGGCGCACCAGGCGGGCCTTCACGGCATCGGGCAGCGACGGCGAGCGGCGCACGTCAAAGCGGAGCTGCACCGCCGTCTCGACCTTGTTGACGTTCTGCCCGCCGGGGCCGGAGGCGCGCGCGAAGCGCTCCTCGATCTCGGCCTCGGGAATGGACAGCGTGGGCGTGACGGTCAGCATGGGATACGGTCCGGGTTGAAGAGCCGGCGCCCGGACCTGAGCCGACCCGCGGAGCCGGTCAGCCGGCGGCCGTGGTGGCCTTCAGCTTGGCGAGAATCGGCGTCTCGTACGCCATCAGGGTGTCGTAGCCGCCGATCAGGTGGCCGTCCATCAGGATCTGCGGAACGGTCTTGGCGTCGGGCAGGCGCTGCTTCATCTCGCCGAAGGCGGCGGCGGTGGAGACGTCGTGCTCCTGATAGTCGATGCCGTGTTCCCGCATCCACGCCTTGGCCTTGGTGCAGAAAACGCAGTTCTGCTTGGTATAGATCTCGACCTGAACCATCGTGTCTCCGTCTCCCGATCGGCCGCCCGGGCCGACTCCGTCATTGTGGTGGAATGATGGCGGGCGGGGCCACCCCGCCGCCGATATAGGCGGCGCCGGCGCCCGGAACAACCCGGCACCACCGGCACCGCCGCCCCCAGGCGTCCCCGGGCGGCCCGTTACCCGCGCGGCGGCGGGAACGGCTTGCCATCGTCGCGCAGCGCCACGTAGATCGCCGGCACCACCAGCAGCGTGAGCGCGGTCGACGACGCCAGGCCGAACACCAGCGACAAGGCCAGCCCCTCGAAGATCGGATCGGCCAGGATGAAGGCCGCGCCGATGATCGCCGCCAGCGCGGTCAGCAGGATCGGCTTGAAGCGGATCGCCCCGGCGTCCAGCAATGCCTCGCGCAGGCACGAGGCCGTCGGCTGGCGGTGGCGGATGAAGTCGACCAGCAGGATGGAGTTGCGCACGATGATGCCGGCCAGCGCGATAAAGCCGATCATCGACGGGGCCGAGAACGGCGCCCCGAACAGCCAGTGCCCGACCATGATGCCGATGAACGTCAGCGGCACCGGGGTCAGGATCACCAGCGGTGCCTTGAACGAGCCGAACTGCGCCACCACCAGCAGGTAGATGCCCAGGATGGCGACGCCGAACGCCGCGCCCATGTCGCGGAAGGTCACATAGGTGATCTCCCATTCGCCGTCCCACAGCAGTACCGGTTCGGCGGTGCTCTCAGGCTGGCCGTGCAGGCGGATCGAGGGCTTGAGCAGGCCCAGGCCTTCCCAGTCGTGGGCGTCGATGCGGTCCTGCACCTCCAGCATGCCGTAGATCGGCGCCTCGAAGCGGCCGGCCAGGTCACCCATGACCATCTCGACGAAATGCCCGTCGCGCCGAAACACGGTGTGCGAGGCCATCTCGCGGTGGGTGACCGTGACGTCGCCCAGTTCCACGATGCCGTCGAGCCCCGGCACCGGCGTGGTCAGCAGCGCCTCGCCCGGCGTCAGCCCGGCCTTGGGCAGGCGCACGGCGATCTCGATCGGGTCGATGCCGTCGCCACGGTGGGAGTAGCCGACGCTGACCCCGCCGAGCAGAGCGCCCAGGGTGTCGTAGACCGCCTCCTCCTCGACGCGGTGGTACTCCAGCGCCTGCTGGTCGATGGCGTAATGCAGCCGCGCGGCGGGATCGCCCCAGGAATCGTCCACATCGACGATGAAGTCGACGTCGGCGAAGATGGCCTTCACCTCCTCCGCCACGGCCCGGCGGGTGGCGGCGTCGGGGCCGTAGATCTCGGCCAGCAGGGTCGCCAGCACCGGCGGTCCGGGCGGCACCTCCACCACCTGAAGGGCGGTCCCCTCGGGCAGGTCCATGTCGGCCAGGCGCGCTCGCACGTCCAGCGCGATGGCGTGGCTGGCGCGGGCACGCTCGCCCTTGGGGGTCAGGTTGACCTGGAGATCGCCCAGGTTGGGGGCGTCGCGGAGGTAGTAGTGCCGCACCAGACCGTTGAAGTTGAACGGCGCCGCGGTGCCGGCGTGAAGCTGCATCGACGTCAGTTCGGGCAGGTCGGCGAGGCGGCGGGCGGCATCCATCAACACCCGCTCGGTCTCCTCCAGCGGGGCATCGTCGGGCAGTGTGAGCACCACCTGCATTTCCGACTTGTTGTCGAACGGCAGCAGCTTGACCGTCACGTCCTGGGTATAGAACGGCACCCCGGCGGCCAGGGTCGCCAGCCCCACGGCGATCAGGAACACCCAGGCCCGCAGCCGGGTCTTCAGCACCGGGGCGGCGATGCGCCGGTACAGGCGGCCCAGTCGGCCTTCCTCCTCGGCGTGGCCGCCCGCCTCCGCCATGCGCGCGACCCGGCGGCCGGCGACCTTCAGCAGCAGCCACGGCGTCAGCATGACCGCAACGAAGAACGAGAAGATCATCGCCGCCGACGCATTGGCCGGGATGGGGCTCATGTACGGCCCCATCAGGCCGGAGACGAACATCATCGGCAGCAGGGCGGCGACGATGGTCAGGGTCGCGACGATGGTCGGGTTGCCCACCTCGGCGACCCCCTCGATGGCCTTCCGCACCACCGAGCGGTCGTCCTTCATGGCCCAGTGGCGGGCGATGTTCTCGACCACCACGATGGCGTCGTCGACCAGGATGCCGATCGAGAAAATGAGCGCGAACAGGCTGACCCGGTTGATGGTATAGCCCATCATCCAGGCCGCGAAGAGGGTCAGCAGGATGGTGGTGGGGATGACCACGGCGACCACCAGCCCCTCGCGCCAGCCGATGGCGACGGTGATGAGCAGCACGATGGAGACCGTCGCCAGCCCCAGGTGGAACAGCAGTTCGTTGGACTTCTCCAGCGCCGTCTCGCCGTAGTTCCGGGTCACCTCGACGCGCAGGCCCTCCGGCACCAGGCGACCCTCCAGGCCCTCCAGCCGTTCCAGGATGGTCTCGGCCACCACCACGGCGTTGGCGCCCTTGCGCTTGGCCAGCGCGATGGAGACCGCCGGCGTCGCGGTGATGGGGTCGCCCGCCGTGCCCTCGGTCGGGGCGATGCGCCACACCCGCTGTTCCAGGGGTTTGGCGCCGACCACCACGCTGGCGACGTCCTTGACGTAGACCGGACGGCCGTCCCGGGTGGTCAGCAGCAGGTCGCCGATATCGGCCACCCCCTGCAACGTGCGCCCGGCCACCACTGGCAGGCTGTCGCCGGCCTCGCGCAGCCGGCCCAGGCGGAAGGAGCGGTTGGCGTTCTCCAGCTTCTCGACCAGCCGGTTCAGCGTCAGGCCGTACATCGCCAGCCGTTCGGGGTCGGGCTCCACCCGGATCTGGTCGGGTCGGCCGCCAACCAGGAAGGTCAGGCCGACGTCCTCGACCTTGATCAGTTCGATCAGCAGTTCCTCGGCCACCGCATGCAGGCCGGCGTCGGTCCAGCGGTCGGCCACCGCCGGCTCCGGCGACAGGGTCAGGACCACGATGGGCACGTCGTTGATGCCGCGCCCGACGATCAACGGCTCCGGGATGCCCAGCGGGATCCGGTTCATGTTGGCACGGATGGTTTCATGGACGCGCAGCATGGCGACGTCCTCGTCGGTGCCAACCTCGAAGCGCGCGGTGACGGTGACGCCGTCGTCGACGGTCTGACTGTAGACGTGGTCGACGGCGTCGATGCCCTTGACGATGTCCTCCAAGGGCTTGGTGACCAGCTCGACGGCGTCGACGGCCTTCAGGCCGTCGGCCTGCACCATGATGTCGACCATGGGGACCGAGATCTGCGGCTCCTCCTCTCGCGGCACGGAGACCAGCGCGAGCAGGCCGACCACGATCGCGGCCAGCAGCAGCAGGGGGGTGAGCGGCGAGCGGATGAAGGCCTGGGTCAGATGCCCGGACAGTCCGAGTTTCATGGTGGCGCGCCCCTCCTACTCGCCCGATCCGCCAGACGCGTCCGCGGCGTCGGCCGACACGTCGGTCAGCGGCAGCAGGGTGTCCCCGGGCCGCAGGCCGGACAACACCTCCACCCCGCCCGGCACGGCGGCGCCGAGCTGCACCACCACCACGGCGCCGCTGTCCAGGTGGGCCACGGTGACGCCATGGCGCGAGCGCACGTAGGCCGGCGGCACCACGAAGGCCGTGCGCGCTCCGGTGACGATCTCCACCAGGGCGCGTTCGCCGACGAAGTAGCCGCCCAGGCCGGCGACCTCGACGTCGGCGATGACCCGGCCGTTCTCCAGTTCCGGATAGACCTTGACGATGGTGCCGTCGCGCCACGCCGGATCCGCCGGGTCGGACTCGTCCGGATCGAGACCGCGCGGTCCCACCCGCACGGTCTCACCCACCGCGATGAAGCGGGCATGACGTTCCGGCAGGCGCAGGCGCAGCAGGTAGGTTTCCGTGGCCACCCGCACCAGCGGCTCGCCCGGCATCACCACGCTGCCCTCGGACACCGACACCTCCAGCACGCGCCCGGGGCCGGGCGCCCGCACGTCGCCCTCGGCCTCCTGCTGGCGCAGCACCTCCAGGTCCGATTGCAGCGAGTCCAACTGGCGCTCGGCCACCTCCAGGGCGGTGCTGGCGGCGTCCAGCCGGCTTTGCGGCGCCACACCGTCGGCCCGCAACCGGCGCGCACGGTCGAAATCGGTGCGGGCCTGCTCGACACTGGCGCGCTGGGCGTTGAGCTGGGACTCCAGCGCCTCCATGCGCGGCGCGAGCTTCTCGTCCACCACCACGGCCACGATCTGGCCGTCACTGACCGCGTCGCCCTCGTCCACCCGCAGCGACTCGACGGTGCCGCCGAGACGGGCGCGCGCCGCCAGCACATCGACGCTCTCCACCGTGGCGAACACGGCCTTGTGGTCGGCGATGCGCCGCGGATGCACCGTCAGGGGCTGGGCCAGCGCAGCGGTCGCCACCATCAGGCAGACGAGGCCGATCAGGCCGGCGAGAACCGGGGGGGACAGGGCAGGCGCGGGCGGGCGCATCAGCGGCATGGCGGGGCTCCCTCGGGGTCGAACGCAGAGGCGAAGGCGGCGGCGTTGGCGGCGGCGTTGGCGGCGGCGTTGGCGGCGGCGTTGGCGGCGGCGTTGGCGGGCCGCGGCGCTCGGCGGTGCGGGCGAGGCCGCCGTCCGACGCATTTCGCGTTGACAATATATTAGTTCCGTCTAATGTATTCAACATGGATGTTGAACGCCTCCACGCCCACACGGCGCGGGCTGCCGCCTTACTGAAGGCGCTGGGCAACGACCGGCGCCTGCTGATCCTGTGCACGCTGGTCGGCGGCGAGAAGACGGTGGGCGAGTTGGAGGCCAAGGTCGGCCTGGGCCAGTCGGCGCTGTCCCAGCACCTGGCCCGGCTGCGACGCGATGGACTGGTCGCAACCCGACGCGCAGCACAACATATTCATTACCGCCTGGCCAGTGCCGAGGTGGTGGCGATCATCGAGACCCTGGCCGCCCTATACTGTCCGGCGCCGGCTGCGGCGCCACCCCCCGACGAGGAGGACTCCAGCCATGTCCATTGACCGCATCGTCCTGGCCTTCGCCGGCACCGTGATCCTGATCACCGTGCTGATCGCCCTGTTCACGCCCTACGACTGGGTGCTGTGGATCAGCGCCTTCGTCGGCGCCAACATGCTTCAGGCCGCGTTCACCGGCCTGTGCCCGCTGGCGATGATCCTCAAGAAGCTGGGCGTGAAGCCGGGCGTGGCGTTCGGCTGAGGCGGGGGCGCGCCCCCACCTGCACCCCTCGCCCCCACTCTACATCCGGCCCGGGATCCAGTCCGTACCGGCCAGTGGCACGCCGGCCATGGCGGCGGCCTCGACGGTCAGCGCGCGCAGATCCTCGGGCTCCATGTTGTGCACGTGGCTCTTGCCGCAGGCGCGGGCCAGGGTCTGGGTCTCCAGCGTCAGCACCCGCAGGTAGTTGGCCAGCCGGTGCCCGGCCACGGCCGGGTCGAGCCGGGTGTACTGGTCCGGGTCCTGCGTCGTGATCCCGGCCGGGTCGTTGCCGGCCTGCCAGTCCTCGAACAGGCCGGGGACCGTGCCCATGCGCCTGTAGGCGTCGGCCAGGCTGGGGTGGTTGTCGCCCAGCGCGATCAGCGCCGCCGAGCCGATGGCGACCGCATCCGCCCCCATGGCGAGCGCCTTGGCGACGTCCGCCCCGGTGCGGATGCCGCCGGAGACGATGAGCTGGACCGTGCGGTGCATGTCCAGTTCCTGGAGCGCCTCGACGGCCTGGCGCACCGCCGGCAGGGTGGGGATGCCGACGTGCTCGATGAACACGTCCTGGGTGGCGCCGGTGCCGCCCTGCATGCCGTCCAGCACGATCACGTCGGCGCCAGCCTTCACGCACAGCATGACGTCGTAATAGGTGCGGGTGGCGCCGATCTTGACGTAGATGGGTTTCTCCCAGTCGGTGATCTCGCGCAGCTCCTGGATCTTGATCGCCAGATCGTCGGGGCCGGTCCAGTCCGGATGGCGGCAGGCCGAACGCTGGTCGATGCCCTTCGGCAGGGTGCGCATCTCGGCCACGCGGTCGCTGATCTTCTGGCCCAGCAGCATGCCGCCGCCGCCGGGCTTCGCGCCCTGGCCCACCACCACCTCGATAGCGTCGGCCATGCGTAGGTGGCGCGGGTTCATGCCGTAGCGGCTGGGCAGCACCTGATAGACCAGCGTCTTGGAGTGCGTGCGCTCCTCGTCGGTCATGCCGCCGTCGCCGGTGGTGGTGCTGGTGCCGACCTCGTTGGCGCCGCGGCCCAGGGCCTCCTTGGCCGGTCCGGACAGCGAGCCGAAGCTCATGCCGGCGATGGTCACCGGGGTCTGGAGGGTGATCGGCTTCCTGGCGTAGCGGGTCCCGAGGGTCACCGTGGTGTCGCATTTCTCCCGGTAGCCCTCCAGCGGGTAACGGGAGATGGACGCGCCCAGGAACACCAGATCATCGAAGTGCGGCAGCCGCCGCTTGGCGCCGAAGCCGCGGATGCGGTACATCCCCTCGCGGGCCGCGCGGTGGATCTCGTGGATGGTGTGGCGGTCGAACAGGTGGGATTCGCGCTGGCCCCAGACGGCATCGAGGCGCGGCGGGGCGGTGTCGTCGTGGCTCATGGCAGCCTCCCTTGCGCGCGCGCTCAATACGCGCCGACGTTCTCGATCTTGAAGGTGTAAAGCTCGCGCGCCGAGCCGTAGCGGCGGAAGCCGGCCGGGTCCACGTCGTCCAGGCCGGCGGCGGCCAGCAGCTCCGCCACGCTGGCACGGTCGGCGTCCTCCATCGGCTGTTCGACGCAGTCGGCGCCCAGACCCTTGACGCGGCCGGCGACGTAGAGAACGGCCTCGTACAGCGAGTCCCCCAGCCCGTCGCCGGCGTCGCCGCACACCAGCAGGCGGCCGGCCTGGGCCATGAAGGCACTCATGGGACCGACCGAGCCCCGGACCACGATGTCGGCGCCCTTCAGAGAGATGGCGCAGCGCGCGGCGGCGTCGCCGTGGATCACCAGCAGCCCGCCGTGGGCGGTGGCACCGGCCGACTGGCTGGCGTTGCCGTGGACGACGACCCGGCCGCTCATCATGTTCTCGGCCAGGCCGACGCCGGCGTGGCCGGAAACCTCCACCGTGGCGTGCTGGTTCATGCCGGCGCAGTAGTAGCCGACATGGCCGTCGATCCGCACGGTGACCGGGGCGTCGAGCCCGACGGCGATGTTGTGGCGGCCCTTGGGGTGCAGCACGCGCCAGTCGGCGATGCGGCCGACCTGGGCCGGGTCGTGCAGGCGGGCGTTCAGGTCCCGCAACGGGACGGCATCAAGGTCAACGGTTTGCATGGCTGGGGCCTCCCGGTCGGGTGCCGAAACTGGATCGCCTCACCTCTCGTGCCCACGCTCCTGCGTGGGCGCCACAGAGCGGTGTGCCGGTCCCACGCAGGAGCGTGGGACCCAGAGCAAAGGAAGTCTCGCGCCCACGCTCCTGCGGGGGCGCCATAGGGCGGCGCGCGGGTCCCGCGCCGGAGCGGGGGACCCAGAGCGAAGGAAGTCTCGCGCCCACGCTCCCGCGGGGGCGCCACAGGGCAGTGTGCCGGTCCCACGCAGGAGCGTGGGACCCAGAGCGAAGGAAGTCTCGTGCCCACGCTCCTGCGTGGGCGCCACAGAGCGGTGTGCCGGTCCCACGCAGGAGCGTGGGACCCAGAGCAAAGGAAGTCTCGCGCCCACGCTCCCGCGGGGGCGCCATAGGGCGGTGTGCCGGTCCCACGCAGGAGCGTGGGACCCAGAGCGAAGGAAGTCTCGCGCCCACGCTCCCGCGGGGGCGCCATAGGGCGGCGCGCGGGTCCCGCGCCGGAGCGGGGGACCCAGAGCGAAGGAAGTCTCGCGCCCACGCTCCTGCGTGGGCGCCATAGGGCGGCGCGTGGGTCCCGCGCCGGAGCGTGGGACCCAGAGCGAAGGAAGTCTCGCGCCCACGCTCCCGCGGGGGCGCGCGCCGGCGCCGCCGCCGTCACGGGATCCGCCACGTGTAGACCTGGGCCGGCTCGGGCTCCCAGACCCGCGCCGTCTCCACCCCGGGCAGCCCGGCCAGGGCGCGGTACTCCGAGGCCATCGCCACCCAGGCGTCGGTCTCGGCCAGCACCGCCGGCTTGCAGGCGATGGGATCGCGCAGCACCGCGAAGCCGTCGCGGGTGCCGACACAGAAGGTGAAGAAGCCGTCCAGGTCGCGCAACGCCGCCTCCAGCGCCTGCTCCAGGGTGTCGCCCGCCTCCAGCCGCCAGGTCAGGTAGGCGGCGGCGACCTCGCTGTCGTTGTCGGTGGCGAAGCGCGCCCCGGCATGGCGACGCAGCCGCATGCGCACCCGGTTATGGTTGGACAGCGAGCCGTTGTGCACCAGGCACAGGTCAGGGCCGGTGTTGAAGGGGTGCGAGCCGGCGGTGGTCACGGCACTTTCGGTGGCCATGCGGGTATGACCGATGGCGTGGGTGCCGGCCATCCCGGCGATGCCGAAGCGGTCGAGCACGCTGGCCGGACTGCCCACCTCCTTGAAGATGGCGAGGCGGTCACCGACGCTGACCACGGCGACGTCGGGATGGGCCGTGGCCAGCCAATCGGCCAGCGGCGCCCAGTCCGGTCCGGGCACGGTCAGCATGGCGTGGGTGTCGATGACGTGGAGACCGACGCCGCCGCCCACCAGTTCGGACAAACCCTCGGCCAGCGCGGGCCAGTCATGGGCCGGATCGGCGTGGGACAGAACCACCCGGCGCCCGTCCGCCGGCGCGGCGTCGCCGTAGACGGCGATGCCGGCGCTGTCGGGGCCGCGCTCGGTCATCTCCACCAGCATGGGCGCGAACAGGGCGCCCAGGTGGGGACGCTGGGCGGGGTCCTTGAGGAACAGGCCGACGATGCCACACATGGCGGGGACCTCGCGGTTCGTGAACGCAGAGGAAAATAGTTTTCCTGTGGTTCAACGTACCCAGGCCAGCGGTCGTGTCAAGCGGGATGTTGCGCCGGGTCCCACGCGGGAGCGTGGGACCGAGACGCGAGGGGGCTCTCGCGCCCCCGCGCCCGCGCGGACACGACCCGGACGACCCCGCCTTTCGTTTCCTCCGTCCCTGACCGCCCCTATACTCTCGCGCGATGACCGACCACCCGCCCGCGCCATCCGCATCCGCCGTCACCGTGCCGCCCGTCCCCGCCCTGGTGGCGAGTCCGCGCGCGGCCGTTCTGGTGCACCCGGACGGCGAGGTCGAGGAGGATACCCCCGCCGCCCTGGGCCGGCGCGCCGCCGGTCTGCGGCCGCTGGTCTGCCACGCCCCGGCCACCGCCGCCCGTCTGGGCCGCGACGCGCTCGCCGGCCACGACCTGCTGGAGCTGTTCGCCTTCGTGCGCCCGGCGCGGTTCGTACTGCCCACCGTGGGGGGCCTGGCCGGAGCGGTGGGGCTGGAGGCGCCGCACGGCCTGACCGCCCAGGCGCTGGCCCTGCCCCGCATCGCCGCCGTCCTGCTGCACGCCCTGACCCGGCTGGTGCGCCAGGAGCAGGCCGACGCCCGCACCCTCGCCTTCGCCATGGCGCGCGGCGGCTGGGCCTGGGGACCGCCCGTGCTGGCCGCGCTGGGGGCGCACGGCGACGGCCCGCACGGGACCACCATCGCCCGCGCCTTCCGGGTGTGGGAGCGCCTGCCGGAGATCAGCGAGCACGCCCCCGAAGCCGCCCCCGGCCATCTGCCCGTGACCGGCGCCGAGGCCCGCGCGCGGCTGGCCGACCTGCTCGGCGCCGCCGCCGAGGACCGCCCGCAGCAGGCCGACTACGCCAGCGCCGCCGCGGCGGCCTTCGCGCCGCGCGAGCGGCGCGACGCGCCCCACGTCGTGCTGGCGGAGGCCGGCACCGGCGTTGGCAAGACCCTGGGCTACATCGCGCCGGCCAGCCTGTGGGCGGAGAAGAACGACGGCCCCGTCTGGATCGCGACCTACACCCGCAACCTGCAACGCCAGCTCGACGGCGAACTGGACCGTCTCTATCCGGACCCCAGGGAAAAGGCGCGCCGGGTGGTCATCCGCAAGGGGCGCGAGAACTACCTCTGCCTTCTGAACCTGGAGGAAGCGGTGTCGCGCCTGCCCACCCAGCCGGCGGCGGCCATCCCGCTCGGCCTGATGGCGCGGTGGGCGATGGCGACGCGGGACGGCGACCTGGTCGGCGGCGACTTCCCCGGCTGGCTGGTCGATATCCTGGGGCGCGGCTGGTCGCTGGGGCTGGCCGACCGGCGCGGCGAGTGCATCTTCGCTGCCTGCCCGCACTACAACCGCTGCTACATTGAGCGGACCGTGCGGCGGGCGAAACGGGCCCGGCTGGTGGTCGCCAACCACGCCCTGGTGCTGGTGCAGGCGGCGCTGGGCGGGCTGGAGGACGGCGCACTGCCCACCCGCTACGTGTTCGACGAGGGCCACCACCTGTTCGACGCCGCCGACGGCGCCTTCTCCGCCCACCTGTCGGGGCAGGAGACCGCCGACCTGCGGCGCTGGCTGCTGGGGGCGGAGGACGGGTCGCGCAGCCGGGCGCGCGGCCTCAAGACCCGGGCCGAAGACCTGATCGGCGAAGATCCGCGTGCCGCCGAGGCCCTGGTGGAGGTGCTGCACGGCGCCCGCGTGCTGCCCGGTCCGGGCTGGCACGCCCGCCTCGCCGGGGAGACGGCGCGCGGCCCCACCGAGCGGTTCCTGGCCCTGGTGCGCCAGCAGGTGCTGGCGCGGGCGCGCGGCCAGGACGGCCCCTATTCCCTGGAAGCCGGGGTGGCGCCGCCGCTGCCCGAGCTGGTCGAGGCGGCGCAGGCGCTGGAGACGGCCCTGCACGACCTGGAGCGCCCGGTGGCGCGGCTGATGAAGGCGCTGGCCCGGCGCCTGGACGACGAAGCCGCCAGCCTGGATCCCACCACCCGCCAGCGCATCGAGGGCCTGATCCGCAGCCTGGAGCGGCGCGCCCTGCTGCCGGTGCGGGCCTGGCGGTCGATGTGCCGGGCGCTGGAGACCGAGACACCGCCCGGATACGTGGACTGGCTGGGCATCGAGCGGGCCTACGGCCGCGACATGGACGTCGGCCTGCACCGCCACTGGGTCGACCCCATGGTGCCGTTCGCCGAGACGGTGGCGGGCCGCGCCCACGGCGTGCTGGTGACCTCGGCCACCCTGCGCGACGGCTCCGGCGACCCGGAGGCCGACTGGCAGGCCGCCGAGCGCCGCACCGGTGCGGTGCACCTGCCCGATCACATCCGCGCCGCCGTGCCGTCGCCGTTCGATTACCCGGCCCAGACCCGGGTGCTGGTGGTCACCGATGTGCGCAAGGACGACATGGACCGGGTGGCGGCGGCCTACCGGGAACTGGTGCTGGCCTCGGGCGGCGGCGCGCTCGGCCTGTTCACTGCCATCGGCCGGCTGCGGGCCGTGCACCAGCGCATCGCCGACGCCCTGGACGCCGCCGACCTGCCGCTGTTCGCCCAGCACGTGGACGGCATCGACCCGGCCACGCTGGTGGAGATGTTCCGGACCGAGGAGAACGCCTGCCTGCTGGGCACCGATGCGCTGCGCGACGGCGTCGACATCCCAGGCCGGGCGCTGCGCCTGATCGTGTTCGACCGCGTGCCGTGGCCGCGCCCGGACATCCTGCACAAGGCGCGGCGCAAGGCGTTCGGCGGCCGCGCCTACGACGAAATGGTCACCCGCCTGCGCCTGAAGCAGGCCTTCGGCCGGCTGGTGCGCCGGGCCGACGACCACGGCGCCTTCGTGCTGCTCGATCCCATGATGCCGTCGCGCCTGGGCGGCGCCTTCCCGGACGGCGTGGCCCTGGAGCGGGTCGGCCTGGCCGAGGCGGTGGCAGCGGTGCGGGCGCAGGGCTAGCCGTCATCCCCGCGCCGCGTCGAGGAAACGCGCGCGCGCCTCCGGATCGGCGATCTGGTCCGCCACCAGGACGGCCAAGTGGGCGGCGTCGCGGGCCTCGGCCCGGGCCTGGCGGACCAGGACGCCGGCGATCGGCCCCAGGTGCTGGGCCAGCGCCAGCCGGACCCGCTCGGCGGCGGCATCGTCCACCCCGCCGGCCGGCGCGCCGCCCGGCGGGGCCGGAGCCGTCGCCGGCGCCGCAACGGCCGTCTCCCGGCCCAGCCCCAGCGCGGCCCGCGTCGCCGCGCGCAGGAAGGCGCGACGCTCGGCCTCGCCCGGGATGTGGTCGGCCAGCACCTCGTACAGGTGGCGGATGCCGCTGACGCGGGGCGCGGCCTCGCGCACCACCACCGACGCCACCGGCCCGATGTAGCTCGCCAGATGGGCGCCGGCCTGGCGCAGCGCGGCGTCGTCCAGTTCACCGCGATCGCCGGCCGCCACCGGCGCCATCACCCGGGTGGCGTCCGGATCGGGGGCCGCGCGCTCGGCCGGCGCACCGCGCAAGACACCCTTCAGCACCCGCGCCAGGGTCGCGGCATCAGCCGGCCGGGCCTCCGGGTCGCGCGCCAGGGCTCCCTCAAGCGCCGCCACCAGCGCCGGCGGCAGCGGGTCCGGGCGGCCCACCGGCGGCACCGGCGGCCGGTTGAGGACGGCATGCATGACCTCGGGCACGGTGGCGCCGGGGAACGGCTTCTGCCCGGTCAGCAGTTCGTAGAGCACGACCCCGACCGCGAACAGGTCGGTGCGGGCGTCGACTGTCGCCCCGGTGAACTGCTCCGGCGCCATGTAGCCGGGCGTGCCCACCATGGTGCCGTGCTGGGACAGCGACACCGCCGAGTCCAGGCGGGCGATGCCGAAGTCGGTCACCTTCACCTTGCCCTCGGCCAGCAGGATGATGTTGCTCGGCTTGATGTCGCGGTGGACGATGCCGAAGGCGTGCGCCGCGCCGAGACCATCCAGGACCTGCAGGATCATGCGCAGGCTGATGCGGACTCCGAACTGCACCCCGTGGGCCAGGAACGCCTGGAGCGGCCGGCCGCGCACGTACTCCATCGCCAGATAGGCCAGGCCGGCGTCCTCGCCGTACTCGAACACCGTGACGATGTTGGGATGCAGGCAGCGCGCGGCCGCCTTGGCCTCGCGCTGGAACCGCGCCCGCCAGGCGGCGCCGTCCTCGCCCGCCAGCAGGTCGGCATGCACGGTCTTGAGCGCCACCGGGCGGTCGATGCTCTCGTCGTGGGCGGCGTAGACCACGCCCATCGCCCCCCGGCCCAACTCGCCGTCGACCCGGTAGCGGCCGATGCGCGCCGGCCGCGCCGGTCGCGCCGGGGCGACGCGGGTCGCGTCGTCGACGGGCTCCGGTTCCCGGGCCATGCCGGCCTCCGCCTCAGCCGCCCAGCATGCGCAGCGCCGTCTCCAGGCTGCGCCGCATGCGGTTGAAGGCGGCGGCCAGCGCGCCGATCTCGTCCTGGCTGGCGTGCGTGACCTCGGGCGCGTCCATCTTGCCCAGGCTGACCGTGTCCGCCATCCGCGACAGCTTCACCACCGGCCGGATCACCAGCGCGTTCAACAGCACGTTGATGAGCACCGCCACGGTCACGAACACCACGGTCAGCGTGCCGACGAACACCAGGAACTTGGTCCAGGCCCGCTCCAGCGGCAGCGCCATCGGCACCGAGACCACCTGGGCGCCCACCGTCTCGCCCAGTTCCCAGCCGAACCCGTTGCTGGGGCCGTAGGTCGCCACCATGGCCGCCGGCGCCGCCTCCGGGGTGCTGTGGCAGTCAAGGCAACTGGCGTCGTCCACCGTCAGCGGGCGCGCCAGCACCAGGCTGCGGCCGGACGGCGTGTCGCGCTCGGTCACGATCTCCGCCTGCGCGGGATCCTGCCGGAAGGCGCGGATGATGTCGGCCTCCCAGTCGGTGGCGCGGTCGGCGGGGTTGGTGGGGTTGAGAGCCGCCTCCTTGTAGGCGTACTCGGGGAACTCGTCGGCCATGCGGCGGAAGTTGCTCTGGGCCGCGAACGACGGCACCACATGGGGCAGGAACACCCCCTCGCGCCCGGTCCCGAGCAAGGGCCGGATCTCCGTCGCGGTGTACTCGCGGACGGCGATGGCGTTGGCCATCATGATACGGGCGTGGGCGAGCACCTCGGCGCGCGCGTTGGCCTGCACCACCTGGTAGGCCAGGGCGGCGGCGATCGCCAGACCGATCGCGAACGCCCCCAGCAGGACCAGGTTGAACTTCACCCCGAGCCCCATGCACGCCTCCCGTCTCGCCGGGGCCCGCCGACCGTGCCCCGGACCGGTCCGCCGGCCCCCGCCCCCGGACCGGCGCCCATGGTAGCGGATGGCGGGCCGGACGCAAACGCGCGCCGATACGCCCCCGGTCCGAACCCGGTCCGAGCCCGGTCATCCCACCGTGGCGACCAGGCGGTCGATGATGTCGCCCAGGGCGACGCCGTCGGCCCGGGCCGTGAAGGTGGGCGCCATGCGGTGGATCAGCACCGGCCGCGCCAGCGCGATGACGTCGTCCACCGACGGCGCCAGACGCCCGTCCAGGATCGCCCGCGCCCGCGCCGCCAGCGCCAGCGCCTGGCTGGCGCGCGGCCCCGGCCCCCAGGCCACGTGGGCCTTGACCTCGGGCAGCGCGGTGGTCTCGGGCCGGCCGTTGCGCACCAGGGTGAGGATCGCCTCCACCACGCTCTCGCCGGTCGGCACCCGGCGCACCAGCCGTTGCGCCGCCAGCAGGTCACCGTCGCCCAGCACCGGCGCGGGCTCCACCGGCCGGTCGGTGGTCGTGGTCGCCAGCATGGCGCGCTCGGCCGCGCGGTCGGGATAGCCGATGTCCACCTGCATCAGGAAGCGGTCGAGCTGGGCTTCGGGCAGCGGGTAGGTGCCCTCCTGCTCGATCGGGTTCTGCGTCGCCAGCACGTGGAACGGGCTGGGCAGGTCGTGATAGTGCCCGGCGACCGAGACCTTGTGCTCCTGCATCGACTGCAACAGCGCGGACTGGGTGCGCGGGCTGGCGCGGTTGATCTCGTCGGCCATCAGAAGCTGGCAGAACACCGGTCCCGGGATGAAGCGGAAGCCGCGCCGGCCGCTCTCGTCCTGCTCCAGCACCTCGGAGCCGAGAATGTCGGCCGGCATCAGGTCGGGGGTGAACTGGACCCGCTTGGCGTCGAGCCCCAGGACCACCCCCAGGGTCTGCACCAGCCGGGTCTTGGCCAGGCCCGGCACGCCGATCAGCAGGCAGTGACCACCGGCGAGCAGGGTCACCAGGGTGCCGTCGATGACGTCCTGCTGGCCGAAGATGACGCGGCCGATGGCCTCCCGGGCCGCCTTGATTTGACCCCCCAGCCGTTCTACGTCTTCGACCAGCACCCGCTCGGCGACGGGGTCGGCGGACGCGGTCATCGGCGCTTCGGTCTCGGTGGCTGCGCTCACGGCTCTCCCTCCCATGCACGACGACGAGGACTTTTGATGGCACTGGACGCCCGAGACACCGGTCCGGATCCCCGCGCCACGGCGCGGACCGGGCCGCTCCCCGGGTCCCGGACCGGCGGATCCCAGACCCACCCCCGGCCACAGGAAGACCCGGAGGGCGCCCTGCCGCACCTGGCGGCGCTGGAGACCCCCGGGGCGGGCGGCCGCCCGCGGCACGTCTGCGGCGACCTGGGCCTCTCCATAGATCGGGACGGTGTCTGGCATTACCAGGGCTCGCCGATCGGCCGGAAGGAGATGATGTGCCTGTTCGCGTCGGTCCTGCACCGGGCCGACGACGGCACCTACTGGATGGTCACGCCGGCCGAGGTCGGCCGGGTCGAGGTCGCCGATGTCCCCTTCCTGGCGGTCGAGATGTTCGTGCACAGTTGCGGGGCGGACCAGTGCCTCAGCTTCCGCACCAACTGCGACGAGGTCGTGACCGTGGACGAGGCCCATCCGCTGCGCATCGAGACCGACGGGCGCACCGGCGAGCCGCTGCCGTATGTGACGGTGCGGGACGGGCTCGATGCCCGCCTGACCCGGTCGGTGTACTATGACCTGGTGTCGCGCGGGGTCGAGGAGGAGCGCGGCGGGGAGAGACGATTCGGGGTATGGAGCAGGAACCGCTTCTTCAGCCTGGGCACGCTGGATCCGGACGAGGATTAGACCGGGCCGCGCTGGCGCGCCGGCTGACGGCCGGCCGCGGCCGCGGTCAGGGCTCGGACATGGCGATCGCCCGGCTGCTGGGCGGCGAGGCGGCGCGCCTGTTCCTGGCCGACCGCCCGCCGGCCCCGCACCGGCCCGCCGCCGTGCTGGTGCCGATCCTCGACCATCCCGGCGCCCCCACCGTGCTGCTGACCCGGCGCGCCCACTACCTGCCGCACCATCCGGGCCAGATCTCGTTCCCGGGAGGACGGGTCGAGGCCCAGGATGCCTCGCCGCAGGCGGCCGCGCTGCGCGAGGCCGCGGAGGAAACCGCGCTCGACCCGGCGCGGGTGGAGGTCGTCGGCCGGCTCGACGACTACATCACCGTCACCGGCTTCCGGGTCGCGCCGTTCGTGGGCGTGGTGACGCCGCCGGTGACGCTGCGGCCGGACCCGGCGGAGGTCGACAGCCTGTTCGAGGTGCCGCTGGCCTTCCTGATGGACGAGGCCAACCATCAGCACGGGGTGCGCGAAAAGGACGGAAAATACCGGCCGTACTTCGCCATTCCCTACGGGGATTACTATATCTGGGGAGCGACGGCCGGGATCCTCATCAACCTTCACGCGGTGCTGGACGGTAACCCGGGCGCCGTCCCGCAGACCCCGGCCTGACCCGCGGCCAGACTCCCGACGAGGCGATTCCACGATGCGCGTGTTCCTGACCGTCATCCTGCCGCTGCTGACCCCCAGTCTGCTCTACATCGCCTGGCTGTTCCTGCGCGGGCGGGCGGCGCCCGGCAGTGCCCCCGCCGATGGCGGCGCGGGGGTGTCGGTGGTGCGCCGCCTGGGCGACGACGTGCCCTGGCTGACCCTGGTCCTGACCGGCGCGCTGCTGGCCGTGGCGGTCACCATGGCGATGTACTTCTTCCAGCCGATGGGCGATCCCGACATGGAATACGTTCCGCCGCGCTTCGAGGATGGTAGGATCATCCCGGGCGAGATGCGGCCGCGCGGCGCGGGTGACCCGACGGCGCCGGCCGAGCAGCCGTAGCGCCCGCGTGACCCGGCCGGGGGGGCCGGGGCCACGACGGCGAAGGGATGGCATGGCGCGGGACTGGAGCCACTTTCAGGCGCGGCCGCCGGTCGGGCAGCTCTCGCCCGACCCGTGGCTGCACACGCCGCCGGTGCGCACCCTGCTGGCGGCGTTACAGGCGGACGGCACGGCGGTGCGTTTCGTCGGCGGCTGTGTGCGCGACGGCCTGCTGCGGCGCCCGGTGCAGGACGTGGACATCGGCACCCCGGACCGGCCCGAGACGGTGCTGGCCCTGCTGGAGCGCGCCGGCATCCAGACGGTGCCCTGGGCGCGCGGCCTGGCCCACGGCACGGTGCTCGCGGTGGTCGACCACACCCCGTTCGAGGTCACCACCCTGCGGCGCGACGTGACCTGCGACGGCCGCCACGCCGAGGTCGCGTTCACCGACGACTGGATGGCCGACGCGGCCCGGCGCGACTTCACCATCAACGCCCTGTCGGCCACCCCGGACGGCGCCGTCTACGACTACTTCGACGGCATCACCGACCTGGCCCAGGGCCACGTCCGCTTCGTCGGGCGCTCCAGCGAGCGCATCCGCGAGGACGCCCTGCGCATCCTGCGCTTCTTCCGGTTCCACGCCCACTACGGCCAGACCGCGCCCGACGCCGACGCCTTCGCCGCCTGCCAGGCCCTGGCCCACACCGTCGACGGCCTTTCGGGCGAGCGGGTGCGCACCGAACTGCTGAAAACCCTGCGGGCGCCCGATCCGGCCGGCGCGCTGCTGCTGATGCGCGGCGCCCACGTGCTCGATCGGGTGCTGCCGGAGGCCGGCCGCATCGACGTGCTGCGCGTGCTGGCCTTCCTGGAGACGCGCGGCGTGGTCTCCCCCGGGGTCGCGCCGGATGCGCTGCGCCGGCTGGCCGCCGTGCTGACCACCGACGCCGCCGGCGCGGCGGCGGTGGCCGAGCGGCTGCGGCTGTCGCGGGCGGAGGGCCGCCGCCTGGGGGACATCGTCGCCACCCCCGCGGACGACCGCCCCCGCTGCGACCTGTCCGGCCCGGACCGGCGCCGGCTTCTGGACCGGCTGGGACCGGACCTGTTCCGCGACCTCTGCCTGGTGGCCTGGGCGACCGAACGCGCCGTCAGCGGCCACATCGATTCGCGCCGGACCCAGGGCTGGCTGGCGCAGCTCGACGGCGCCGCCGCCTTCGCGCCGCCGCCGTTCCCCCTGACCGGGCACGACCTGATCCGCGCCGGCGTGCCGCGCGGCCCGGCCCTGGGCGACGCCCTGGCGGCGCTGCGGGACTGGTGGCTGGCGGAGGCGTTCCGGCCCGACAAGGCGGCCCTGCTGGCCCGCCTCGACCAGTTGCCGACCGCCGCCCGGCGCCGCCCCTAACCGCAGCCCTGACCCAGGCCCTGACCGAGGCCCCACCTGAGTCACCGCCCGGGCGCCGGCGCGGGCCCCGCGCCACCGTTTCCGCTTGTCGTCCGACCCGCAAGCTCGGACAATAGGCGCGCGGGCGGGTGGTCGGCTTGGCGTGCGTCGGCTCGGGGCTCGGGGACTTGGGGCTCAGGGACTCGGGGCTCAGGGACTTGGGGCTCAGGGACTTGGGGCGCGCGGCGCGTTGTGGAGGGTGGGACAGCCATGCGCACGGTCTGCTTCGTGGGCGACAGCATGGTGCGGGGCTGGGACATGCCGGCCGAGGACGCCTGGCCGGCCCGCGTGATCGCGGCCGAGACCCGGCGCGGGCACCCCGCCGAAGGGTTCAATCTGGGCATCGCCAAGGATACGACCCGGGCCATCGGGCGGCGCTGGCAGCACGAGGCGGTCGGCCGGCTCGCGTCCGCGCTGGCCGCGCACCGCGCGCGGGCCGGGCTGGTGTTCGCGTTCGGCCTCGACGACATGGCCGACTTCGGCGGCGACGGCATCCGCGTCGCCCTGCCCGACGCGCTGGATCAGGCGGAGCAGATCATCGCCGCCGCCACCGCGTGGGCGCCCACCCTGTGGATCGGGCCGCCGCCCCTCGCCTGCCTGCCGCGCATCATCGGTCGGCCCGACGGTCTGGTGTATCCGGCGGAGCGCAGCGAGGCCCTGGCCGGCGCCTATCGCGGCATCGCGCGGCGCCTCGGGGTGCCGTTCCTGGACCTGCACGGCCTGTTGCGCGCCAGCCCGCACTGGCGCCGGGCGATGGCGCGGTGGCAAGCCGGCCGGCCGGCGCCCGAGCTGCACGACATGGTGACCCAGGCGGTGCTGGGCTGGGAGGCCTGGAGCGCCTGGTGGGGCCGCTCGGCCACCGCGGCGCCGCCCATCCGGACCGTCGCCGCCGGCTTTCGCCCGCTGCGCGTGGAGGCGGGCCGGCTGGTTTAGCCGTCGGCCGGGGGCGCCGGGAAGCCATCGGTCTGCCGCAGCGCCTCGCCCAGCACCACCGCGGCCGCCGCCGCCACGTTGAGCGAGCGCGCCCCGGGCGCCATGGGGATCGTCAACCGGGCGTCGACGGCGGCGTGCACGGTTTCCGGCACGCCCGCGCTCTCGCGCCCCAGCATCACCACGTCATCGGCCCGAAACGCAAAGGCCAGGTGCGACACCGCGCCCTGGGTGGTCAGCAGCACGACCCGCGCCCCGGCCACGCCGGGGGCGGCGCGGAAGGCATCCCACGCAGAATGACGACGAATGGTTGCAGCGCCCCAATAGTCCAGTCCCACCCTGCGCAAACGCTTGTCGTCCCACAAGAATCCGCAGGGCTCGATGATGTCCAGCGGCACCCCGAGACAGGCCGCGAGGCGCATGACGGCGGCCGCATTCTGGGGCATGTCGGGCTGGTACAGGGCGACGCGCATCGCGAAAAAGCCTGGACGGCGAAAGGGTTATGGGTAAGGGCCGGTATTTTTTATCCTTTTCATGGCTATGGATTTCGATTATACACCCCGGGAACCGCCGCTGCCCATGGGCCGCGTGTGCCCCCGTTCGCCGGGTCATTCGTGGGGCAAGAACGGTGGACCCAATCCGTCCTGGGTTTGTTGCTGTCGGCTCACCCTTTGCGTGGTGCCGGCTCGGACGGGTTGTCACGACTGAGTTTTCCCCGACGCACGCCGATCCGAGGGGGAGGGAGCGTGAGTCGTCTTTTTTTGCGCTCCGCAAACGCAATGAAGAGGTTGCTTCATCATGTCTCAAGCGGCTCATCCGGCTGGTAACGGCGAGGGCTCCAGCCGTCGCGACTTCCTGCTGTATGCCACAGGTGCGATGGGCGCGGTCGGCACCGCGCTGGCTCTGTGGCCTTTCATCGACAGCATGAACCCGGCCAAGGACGTGATGGCCCTGGCCACCGTGGAGGTTGACCTGTCTCCCGTGGACGTCGGCCAGTCCATCACCGTCGTCTGGCGCGGCAAACCGGTGTTCGTCCGGCACCGGACCGAACAGGACATCGAGAAGGCCCGCGCCGTGGACGTCGCCACCCTGCGGGACCCCCAGACCGATGACGAGCGCGTCATCAAGCCGGAATGGCTGGTGCAGATCGGCATCTGTACGCACCTGGGCTGCGTGCCCAAGGGCCAGAAGCCCAGCGACCCGAAGGGGGACTACGACGGTTGGTTCTGCGTCTGCCACGGCTCGCACTACGACACCGCGGGCCGCATCCGCAAGGGTCCGGCGCCGCTGAACCTGCCCGTCCCGCAGTACGCCTTCCTGGATGACACCACCATCCGGATCGGTGAGGAGTGATTGGTTCATGAGCAGCACACCGAACCCTGTCTGGAGCAATCGGACCATCAAGTGGGTGGATCGCCGGCTGCCGATCTTCTCCATGATGCACAGGGAATTGATCGTCTACCCCACGCCGCGCAATCTGAATTACTGGTGGAACTTCGGCTCGCTCGCGGGCATCACGCTGGTGATCCTGATTCTCAGCGGCATTTTTTTGGCCATGTACTACACGCCGCATGAGGACATGGCGTTCGCGTCCATCGAACGCATCATGCGCGAGGTCAACTACGGTTGGCTGGTCCGGTTCATTCACATGAACACGGTCTCCCTGTTCTTCCTGGTCGTCTACATCCACATCTTTCGTGGCATGTACTACGGCTCGTACAAGGCACCACGCGAGTTGCTCTGGGGCATCGGCGTCCTGATCTATCTGGTCATGGTGGCCACCGCGTTCCTCGGCTACGTGCTGCCGTGGGGCCAGATGTCGTTCTGGGCCGCGACGGTGATCACCAGCCTGGTGACGGCGGTGCCGTGGGTCGGCGAGGACCTGGCGATCTGGCTGTGGGGTGGCTTCTCGGTCGACAACGCGACGCTGAAGCGCTTCTTCTCGCTGCACTACCTGCTGCCGTTCGTCATCTTCGCGCTGGTGTTCCTGCACCTGTGGGCACTGCACACGACCAAGTCGAACAACCCGCTGGGCGTGGAAGTGAAGAAGCCGGCCGACACGCTGCCGTTCCATCCGTACTACACGATGAAGGATGCCTTCGGTCTGGGCGTCGCCCTGCTCGTCCTGGCCTTCTTCGTGTTCTTCTACCCGAACTACTTCAACCATGCGATCAACTACGTGCAGGCCGACCCGATGGTTACGCCCGCGCACATCGTGCCCGAGTGGTACTTCCTGCCGTTCTACGCCATCCTGCGCGCCATCCCCGACAAGCTCGGCGGCGTGGTGCTGATGTTCGCCTCGATCGCGATCTGGTTCATCCTGCCGCTGCTGGATACCTCCAAGGTGCGAAGTGGGCGCTTCCGTCCGGTCTTCAAGTGGTTCTTCTGGATCCTCGTGGCTGACTTCATCTTCCTGACCTACCTCGGCGCCATGCCGGCGGAGGGCATCTACGTCACCATGGGTCAGTGGGCCACCGGATACTATTTCGTCCACTTCCTGGTGATCCTGCCTCTGCTGGGCTGGTTCGAGAAACCGCTGCCGGTCCCCGAGAGCATCAGCGCCGCCGTCACCGCCGGTCACGAGAAGGAGGCCGCAGCATGAAGACCCTGACCGGAGTCGCGACCGCGGCCGCCTTTGCCGCCGGCCTGGCGCTGGCGGCGCCGACCGCCCAGGCCGCTGGCGGTGAGCATCCGCCGCTGAAGACGCAGAACTGGACCTTCGAGGGCGTGTTCGGGACCTACGACGAAGCCCAGCTCCAGCGCGGCTGGGAGGTCTACACCAACGTCTGCAAGTCCTGCCACGCGCTTGACTACATGTACTACCGGAACCTCGAGCAGATCGGGTACTCCGAGGACGAGGTCAAGGAGATCGCGGCCAGCTTCGAGACCGAGGACGGCCCGGACGAGTGGGGCGAGATGTTCATGCGTCCCGCCGAGCCGCTCGACCCGATCATTGAGCCCTACGAGAACGACGCCATCGCCATGCTGGCCAACGGTGGTGTGGTGCCGCCGAACCTGTCGGTCATGACGCGGGCCCGCGACGGCGGCGCCGACTACGTCTACAGCCTGCTGCTGGGCTACGAGGACTCGGTGCCGGAGTGGGTCCTGGAGGCGGATCCCAACTTCGAACTGGCGCCGGGCAAGTCGTTCAACAGCTACTTCCCGGGCTATGCCATCTCGATGCCGCAGCAGCTCTTCGAGGGCATCCTGGAGTACTCCGACGGCACACCGGCGACGCCGCAGCAGATGGCCAAGGACGTCTCGGCGTTCCTCCAGTGGGCCGCCGAGCCGGAGCTGGAAGACCGCAAGACCCTGGGCCGGTATGTCCTGGTGTTCCTGGTCGTCTTCACGGCCCTGCTGTACGCCTACAAGCGGGAGATCTGGAAGGACGCGCACTGATCCCTCCGGCAACCTCTTGATCGCCTGATCGACCGACGCTGGTCGATGGGGGCCGTTCGCATCGCGCGGACGGCCCCCTTTTTCTTGGTGCGGCTCTCCCCCGGGCCGCACCAGCCCGGACACCGGCGCACTGCCCCCTTGACCCGACGACCGCGCCGCGCTTCGCTGACCCCGGTCGCGCGGACCAGACGCGCACACCGATCGGGAGACCCCCATGGGACGCTTCGGCAAGGGACAGGGCATCCGGCGCGTCGAGGACCGGCGCTTCCTCACCGGCACCGGCCGCTATACCGACGACATCGCCCTGCCCGGCATGGCCTGGGGCGCGGTCGTGCGCTCGCCGCATGCCCACGGCACGATCGCCGCGCTGGACACCGACGCCGCCCGGGAGATGCCGGGCGTGCTGGGGGTCTTCACCGCCGCCGACCTGGACGCCGCCGGCCTGGGCGGCCTGCCCGTCGCCATGGCGGTCAAGAGCCGCGACGGCACCCGCATGACGGCACCCGACCGCCCCATCCTGGCGCGCGACCGGGTCCGCTTCGTCGGCGAGCCGGTGGCCTTCGTCGTCGCCGAGACCCTGGACCAGGCCCGCGACGCCGCCGAGGCGGTGATGGTCGACATCGACCCGTTGCCCGCCGCCCCCGACATCGCCACCGCCCTGGCCGAAGGCGCCCCCGCGCTGCACCCCGACGAGGCCCCCGGCAACGTCCTGTTCGACTGGGAGACCGGCGATGCCGAGGCGACGGCCGCGGCCTTCGCCCGCGCCGCCCGCGTGGTGCGCCTGGATCTGGTCAACAGCCGTGTCGCCCCCACCCCGATGGAGCCGCGCGGCGCCCTCGGTCACTACGACACCGCCACCGAGCGCTATGAGCTGGTCACCGGCAGCCAGGGCTCGCACACCCTGCGCGGCTGGCTGGCGAAGCACGTCTTCAAGCTGCCCGAGGAGCGGTTCCACGTCGTCAGCCCGGACGTGGGCGGCGGCTTCGGCATGCGCCTGTTCCTGATGAACGAACATGCCCTGGTGTTGTTCGCCGCCCACGCGCTCGGCCGCCCGGTGAAGTGGATCGCCGACCGCACCGAGGGCTTCGCCAGTGACCTGCACGGCCGCGACCACCTTACCCACGCCGCGCTGGCGCTGGACGCCGAGGGCCGCTTCCTCGCCCTCCGGGTCGACGTGCGCGCCAACCTGGGCGCCTACTGCTCCCAGATGGGGGCCTTCATCCCCACCCAGGCCGGCGCCGCCATGATCGTGGGTGTCTATACGATCGGCGCCGCCACCATGCGCACGCGCGGCGTGATGACCACCAGCACCCCCGTCGACGCCTACCGCGGCGCCGGCCGGCCGGAGGCGGCCTACATGCTCGACCGCCTGATCGACGTGGCGGCGCGCGAAACCGGCCTGGCGCGCGACGACATCCGGCGGCGCAACATGATCCCGCCCGACACCCTGCCCTACAAGACGGCGCTGGGGCGCACCTACGACTCGGGCCATTTCAGCGCCATCCTCGACCGTGCCCTGAAGCGCGCCGACTGGGCCGGGTTCGAGGACCGCCGCGCCGCTGCCGCCGCGCGCGGACTGCTGCGCGGCATCGGGCTGAGCTACTACGTCGAGGCCTGCGGCGGCGGGGGCGACGAGACCGCCGCCCTGGAGGTCGCCGACGACGGCACCGTGACCGTGCTGATCGGCACCCAGTCCACCGGCCAGGGCCACGAGACCGCCTACGGCCAGATGGTCGCCGACGCCCTCGGCGTGCCGCTGGAGACCATCCGGGTGCGCCAGGGCGACACCGATGTGATCCCCACCGGCAAGGGCACCGGCGGCTCGCGCTCGCTGCCCGTGGGCGGGGCCTCGCTGGCCGCCGCCAGCGACGACCTGATCGCGCTCGCCAAGGCCGTGGCCGCCCATGTGCTGGAGGCCGACGATCCCGAGTCCATCGAGCACGACCCCGACACCGGCCTGTTCCGCCGCCCTGGCACCAACCGGGTGCTGCACTGGGACGAGGTGGCGCGGGCCGCGCACGATCCGGCCAGCCTGCCCGCCGCCATGGACCGGCCGGGCCTGCGCGCTCGCCACGCCTGGGCGCCACCGGAGGCCACCTATCCCAACGGCTGCCACGTCTGCGAAGTGGAGATCGACCCGGACACCGGCACGGTGCGGGTGGACCGCTACTGCATCGTCGACGACGTGGGCGTGGTGCTGAACCCGCTCCTGCTGGAAGGCCAGATCATCGGCGGCGCCGTGCAGGGCATCGCCCAGGCGCTGACGGAGCAGGTGGTCTACGACCCCGACAGCGGTCAGCTCGTCACCGGCACCCTGCAGGACTATCAACTGCCGCGCGCCCGCGACATCCCGGACATCGCCTTCGAGGCGGTCGAGGACACCCCCTGCCGCACCAACCCGCTGGGCGTGAAGGGGGCGGGCGAGGCCGGCACCATCGGCGCCACCCCGGCGGTCATCAACGCGGTGGTGGACGCGCTGGCGCCGCTGGGCATCGACCACCTGGACATGCCGGCCACGCCGCTGCGGGTGTGGCAGGCGATCCGCACCGCACGCGGGGAGGCCGCGGCGTGACCCACCGCTTCGACACCCCGGAGGCCCGCGCCCGCCTGGCCGAGGCCCTGGTCCCGGTGATCCGCGCCGCCGGCGCCGCGGTCATGACGGTCTACGACAGCGATTTCTCGGTGCGGACCAAGGACGACGACTCGCCGGTGACCGAGGCCGACGGCCGCGCCGAGGCCGTCATCCTGGACGCCCTCGACCGCCTGACGCCCGACGTGCCGGTGGTGGCCGAGGAACGGGTCGCCGCCGGCCATGTCCCGGCGGTCGATGACGGGCCGTTCTGGCTCGTCGATCCGCTCGACGGCACCAAGGAGTTCATCAAACGCAACGGCGAGTTCACGGTGAACATCGGCCTGGTGGAGGACCATGCGCCGGTGCTCGGCCTCGTGCTGGCCCCGGCCCTGGACCGGCTCTACGTCGGCCACGGCCCCGGCACCGCCCGCCTGCTGACGGCCGATGCGGCACGGCCGATCCACTGCCGCCGGCCGGATCCGGCCGGTCTGGTCGTGCTGGCCAGCCGGTCGCACGGGGACGGCGGCGCCATGGACGCCTTCCTGGCCCGCTACCCCGTGGCCGCGCGCACCAGCGCCGGCAGTTCGCTGAAGTTCTGCCGCGTGGCCGAGGGCGCGGCCGACCTGTACCCGCGCCTCGCCCCCACCTGCGCCTGGGACACCGCGGCCGCCCACGCCGTGCTGCTGGCCGCCGGCGGGCACGTGGAGACGGCCGAGGGCGCCCCGCTGACCTACGACGGCCGCAGGCCGGGCTTCCTCAACCCGCATTTCGTGGCCCGCGGAGCCTGGACCGATGCCGACCTGTCGGTCTAGGGCTTGGGCCCGGGCGGTCGCCGCGCTGCTGGCGGCACTCACGGTCTGGGTCTGGGCCTGGGTCTGGAGCGGGGCCGCCCCGGCGCGGGCCGCCGAGCTGCCCGGCATCCAGGGACCGGACGACCGCCGCCCGGTCATCGCCGGCGGCCCCCAGGCCGGCGCGGATTATCCCTGGCCGTGGCGCGCCATCGGCCGGGTCAACCGCAACACCGGCGGCTTCTGCACCGGCACGCTCATCGCGCCCGATCTGGTGCTGACCGCCGGGCACTGCCTGGAGAGCGGACGCGTCGGCCAGCTTCCGCCGGAGAGCCTGCACTTCGTCGCCGCCTACCGGTTCGGCGACTACGACGCCCACGGCCGCATCGCCGCCATCCACCGCCCGGTCGCGGACGGTCCGCGCGGCGACTTCGCGCTGCTGCGGCTGACCGAGGCGCTGGACATCCGCCCCCTTCCGCTCACGGCGCCACCGGCGGACCCGACACCGATCGCCGTGCACGCCCGCGTGCTGCTGGCCGGCTACAGCCAGGACCGGCCGCACCTGCTGGCCATCGACGACGCCTGCTTCATGCTGGGACTGCGCACCGACGCACTGTGGCGCCACGACTGCGACGGCCCCAAGGGCTCGTCGGGCGGCCCGATCCTGGTCGGCGCCGAAGAGGGCGGCGCCCCGCGCGTCGCCGGCATCTCCATCGGGTTCGCGGCGGGCGGCCCGCATCCGCGCGGCGTGATGGTGCCGACCCCGGTGATCCGGGCCTTCCTGGACAAGCGGGGGCTGGCGGTGGCGGTGCCGGAGTGACCATCCCGGCACGGCGCCATCCGGCCCCCCGACACGCGCGACCCCGCGCCCGGCGTGAACCGGGCGCGGGGCCTTCGGGGTCTGGGATCGTGGCGATCGTCGTGTTCGGCCGGACGCCTACGCGGCGGCCTCCTCACGGGTGTCGCGGTGCTCCAGCGTGGCGGTCCCGCCGCCGTTGGCACCGGTGATCGCGATCTTGCGCGGCTTCTTCTCTTCCGGCACCTCGCGTTCGAGATTCACGTGCAGCAGGCCGTTCTCGATGGCGGCGCCGCGCACCTTGATGTGATCGGCCAGCTCAAACTTGCGCTCGAACGCCCGGGTGGCGATGCCGCGATGCAGGAAGCGGGCCTGCTCCTCGTCGCGCGCCTGACGGCCGGAGATCACCAGCGTGCTGTCATGCACGGTGACATCGAGCTCCTCGGGCGTGAAGCCGGCGACCGCCATGGTGATGCGGTAGTCGTCGTCGGACACCTTCTCGATGTTGTACGGCGGATAGGCAGTGGCCTGATCATCGAGGCGGCTGGCGGTGTCGAGCAGGCGGCTGACGTTGTCGAAGCCGATGGCGAAGCGATGCAGGGGGGTCAGGTCAAAGGTACGCATGGCGACAGTCCTCCTTCGGAAGCGACTTGGTCTCAGCCGGGCGCATCAACGGGATCACGCCCGGTATCCATCGGTATGTTCCCTTCCGGCTCCGTCCTCGGGCACCGCCGGCCAGGCCGCGCGATCCCTCGGGAGCAAGGTCCGGTCCCCAGTCGGGCAACCGGACGACGCCGATATGGGCGCGGCGACGGCGGCGCGCAAGAGGCGATCGCGCCCGTCGGACTGCTTGGATCAGCGGCGGTTTTCCCGCACCGCAGGCCGCCCCCAGCCCGCGGACAGGTCCGGGAGGCCGTCGGGCGCCGCAGCGCCGGACGGCGGGCGCGCCGGCGCGGCCTCCACCCAGCCCTCGGCTTCGGGGTCCACCGGCGCCGGCCCGTCCCAGGACCCGCCGGACCCGTCCGGGTCGCCGGTCGCCGCCCGGTCCGGCTCCCCGGTGCCGCCCTCCGGGGCGGCAGTCCCCCCCTCTTCCGCCGCCGCGCCCGCGTCGGGGGTGGTCGCGCCGTCGCCCGTGTCCTCCTGCCCCGTGTCCTCCTTTAGGGACGGCGCGCCGTCCCACAGCGCCTCGTGGAGGTGCTGGGCCTGCTTGATGCCCTTCAGCGGTTCGGCCCCACGGTCGGCGAAGCGCAGCTCGGTGCCCTCGCACAGGTCGCGCACCACCTGCGAGACGTAGATCTGGTTCATGTCGGCCTTGGCACAGATCCGCGCCGCGATGGTGACGGCGAGGCCGTAGTAGTCGTTCTCCGCGCTGATCGGCTCGCCGGCATTGATGCCGATGCGGATGCGCAGCGGGATCTCGGGCTGGGTCTGGTTGTGGGCGCGCACGGCCTTGAGCACGTCGATCATGCCCCAGACGGCATCCGGAACGTGATCGAAGGTCGCCATGATCCCGTCGCCGGTGTGCTTGATCTCGCGCCCGCCGAACCGCGCCAGCGCCGAGCGCACGGCCGAATTGTGGGCGCGGAGGATCTGCTGGGCCTTCACGTCGCCGTGCTCGCTGGTCAGGTCGGTCGAGCCCACCATGTCGGTGAACACGATGGCGATGGTGCTGCCGCTGACCGTCTGGGTCTTCGGGGTGTTCCAGTCCTCGATCACCATGCCGAGGTTGGCGAACGGCTCACCGGCACCGCGGCGATCCAGGGTCATCGCCTCCCGGCCCGACTGCACCATTTGGTTGTAGCGGTCCTCGCCCAGGTAGTTGCCGAGGCGCTCGACGAACGAGGCCGCCTGGGCCGGGCGGGTGCCCATGATCTCGACGGTCTCGCGCAACAGCCGCTCGAACTCCGCCCGGGTCAGCCCGACCTCCTGCGCCAGGACCTGGCACACGCCGGCTAGGTAGAGGTTGATGCCGAACCGGTTGTAGGTGTCGAGGCGGGGGCGGATGGCCTTCAGCGCGCTGACGTAGCCGCCGAGAAAGGTCATCACGATGGCGCGGCCGGAGACGAAGCCGGGGCTCAGGACCTCTTCGGGCACGTCGGCCGGCCCGTCCTCCGACTCGGACGCCGCCTCGCCCGCGGCGTCCGGATCGCCCTCGGCGTCCGCGTCCGCCTCCTCGCCTTTTTTCTTCTTGCGCTCCTTTTCCTTCGCCTTCTTTTCTTTCTCGCGCTCGCGCTCGCGCTCGCGCTCCTTTTCCTTTTCTTTGTCCTGCCGTATCCGCTCCGCCTCGCGTTCGGCCTCGGCCGCGCGCGCCGCCGCCTCCGCCGCCTGGGCCGGCCCGCCCCCCGGCGCGGCGGCGTCCTCCGGCGCAACCTGCGCCGAGCCGGCGGCGGACGCGGCCTCCTCCCGGCGCGCGCTCCCCTGCGGGCGCGGCCGCGGGCGCTTGCGGCGGCGCCGGTCGTCGCGCACCCCGTGCAGCGGCACCAGACGCAGGGTGAGCAGGAACCCGCTGGCCAGGAACAGCACCATGAAGACCGCGAACAGGGTCTCGGACAGGGCCGCCCCGGAGACCTCCAGCCCGAAGCCGCGCAGCAGGTTGATGACGACCGGTATCAACGCGGTGCCGGAGGTGGCGATGACCAGGCCGGCCACGATCACGAAGATCACGCGGGCCAGCAGATCGCTGGTGGATTTGGCGTGCGTCGGCGCCAGAAAGCCCCGGCCACCGCCGTCGTCCTCGTCCTCCAGGTCCTCGCCGAAGGCGTCGAGCCCCGGCGGCATGCGGGCGTGCGGTCGCAGCCCGCCGGCCGGTGCTCCCCCGGCCGCCGCCCCACCGGGGCGCCGATGGGACGCGGGCCACCGCTCCCGGCCCTGGCGCCGCAGGGCCGCGGCCTTCTGGCTCAGGAACACGGTCTGGCCGGCGTAGCGGTTGGTGTCGGTGTCGTAGGTCTCGCGCAGGACCTTGGCGGGCCGGTTCAGGTAGACGTCGAGGGCCTTGGCCTCGTCCAGCGCCTTGGCCTTCTCGGTGCTGACGTACCGCGTGTGCAGGACCCAGCCGCTGTCTTCAAGCGTATAGACCTCGTAATGCGCGATCGTGGGCATGCAACCGTTCCCGGGGCGGCCGGCAGCGACGCTCCGACGGTGCGGGCCGCGGCGGAGCCTGTGACGAGGGTACGGTCAGACCGTCGCGTGAACAATAGCCCTTGCAACAGCACGTCGTTTTGTCGGCAATTCGGTCTGAACTCTTGACAGGGCCATGCAGATGCTTCCCTGATTTGCAGGGAAATAGGGTGCTGTCGTCATCGGTCGTTGGATGGAGTCATGAACCATAAGAACGGACTCAGCGGGGCCCCCCGCGCACACATGCGGACGGTGGCGCGGCGCGTCCGGCCGCTGGCGGTCGCCGCCGCGCTGAGCCTGGCGGCCGCGGCCGGAGCGCCGCCGACCGCCGGCGCCGCGCAAACCACCGGCACCGCCGACACCAGCGAAACGAGTGACACCAGCGACCCGCGCCGCGTGGTCACCCTGCCGCCGACGGTCGCGGTCGCCTTCCTGGCCGAAATGCGCGGTCACATGCGCACCCTCGACGACATCATGATGGCGCTGGCCGACGGCGACTTCGAGGCGGCGGCGACGATCGCCGACCTGCGGCTCGATTTCGGCCATGTCATGTGGGAGTCCCTGGCCGATCAGGGCCTGAGCGACCAGGCCATCGTGGACATGAAGCGGGCCATGCGCGAGGCCGGCGTCGGTCCCGGCCAGGCCCAGGGCCTAGGACCCGGGATGGGACAGGGTGGCGGCCGTGGGTTCGGCCGCTACATGCCGGAGGACTTCCGGTCCATGGGGCGCCTGTTCCACCAAGCGGGCGCCGAGCTCGCCGTCGTCGCCCGCGCCGTGCCCGCCGATCCGGGACCGGCCGACTATGCCACGGTGATCGAGGCGGTTCAGGGGGTCACCGGCATGTGCCGCGCCTGTCACGACACCTTCCGCGTCGTGCCGGCGGAGTAGCGGACGCGGACCGCCGCCCCCGGCAAGGCAGGCCGGGGACAGCAAGAAGGAACAAGGAACGGTGTCGATGGCGGACAGGCGGTCAGTGAACCCCACGGACGACGGCGCGGCGGAGGGCGCGGTCCTCGCCGACGACCGCCCGGTGGCCGCCGGACCGCCCGCCCGCGATCCCGATCCCCATCCCGATCCCTACCCCGACGCCGGCACGGCCGAACCGCCCACCGACCCGGCGGGCACCCAGACCGTGCACGCGGTGACCCAGGCGCGCCGCCTGTTCGCCGCGGGTGACGATAGCGGCGTGCGCGCCCTCGCCGACGCCCTCGAAACGGAACCCCTGCCCCGCAACCGGGGCAACCTCATGCGCATGATCGGTCTGGCCGCGCTGCGCCAGGGCGACGCCGCCGACGGTCGCGACTGGCTGGAGGCGGCCCGCGACGATCTCGGCGACGACGATGTCGCCCTCAGCGTGGCCCTGGGCGGCGCCTGCCTCGCCGACGGTTCACCGGGCACCGCCGAGGCCCACTTTCGCTATGCGCTGGCGCGCGTCCCGAACGCCGTCGGGGCCTGCGTCGGGCTGGCCTGCGCGCTGGAGGGGCTGAACGACCGCGCCGGCGCCCTGGTCGCCTGGCGCCACGCCGTCGCCGCGCTGGTCACCCTGACGCCATCGACGGCGGACCCATGGATGCTGGGGCTGCCGTCCGGGGTCGCGCGCGGCCCGGTCACGGAGATGGCCGCGGCGTTGCACGAGGCCGGCGACGAGGCCGGAGCCGACCGCCTGCTGACCCGCCTCGCCGCCCTGTTTCCGGCCGATGCCGACATCCTAGAGGTCCGCGCCCAGGTGCCGCAGACCGGCGCCGAAACCGGACCGGATCACACCGCCGATGCGGAACACGGGCTGCTGGTCGAGGCCGGCCCGGACGGCCCGCGCGCGCTCATGGATCAGGCCCACGAGGCCAGCGAGGCCGGACACCGCGAGGCCGCGCGCCAGCTCTACCAGCGCGCCGGGGCGCTGGCGGTGGCGGCCCCCAGTCCGCTGGACGACGATCTGGCCGCGCTGGCGCTGGGGGCGGCCGACGCCCTGCGCCGCCTTGGCGATCCGGGCACCGCCACCGGCCTGCTGGAGCGGCTGGCCGAACACCGCCCGGACGATCCCGAGGTCACCCGCGAACGAGCGCTGTCGCTGCAGGCCGGCGGCGACGCGGAGGCCGCGTTGGCGCTGGTGGAGCGGACCGAGGCGAGCCTGGGCCGCACCCGCCATGTGCCGCTGCTGCTGGTCCATGCGGGACTGCTGCACCAACTCGGACGCCTGGACGAGGCCGCCGGCGTATGCGCCCGGGCGGTCGCCGCGGACCCGGCGGCGGCGGCACCCTACCGTGACCTGGCACAGATTCTGGAGCAGGCCCAGCGTCCCGACGAGGCGATGGCCGCCTGCCATGCCGCCCTGTTGCGCGACCCGGCGCAGACCTGGTGCCGGTCGCTGATCGCGCGCGTGCTGGAGAGCCGCAACCAGCTTGATCCCGCCATCGAGCATCATGGTCGCGTGCTCGACAGCGACCCGGACAGCCCCGACGCCCACCTGGCCCTGGCGCTGGCCCTGCTGAAGCGCGGCGACTGGACCGACGGCTGGGAGGAGTACGAGTGGCGGGTGCTGAAGACCGACCGGCCGCCCGACTCGTTCGGTCAACGCCCCTGGGAGGGCGAGCCGCTGGACGGCCGCCGCCTGCTCATCTGGCACGAGATGCAGGGGGTGGTCGAGGAGCTGATGTTCCTGCGGCTGGCCCCGGCCGCGGCACGCCTCGCCAACGGACCGCTGGTGATCGAGGCCGACCCGCGCCTGGTGCCGCTGCTGGCGCGCGGCATGCCCGACGTCACGGTGGTGCCGGTCGCCGACCCGCCGGCGGAGGCCGTGCACGCCCCGGACGTGGTGGCCCAGGTGCCGTTCGGCAGCCTGCCCCGGCTGGTGGCCCCGGAACCCGCCGCCGGCGTGACCGGGCGCCCCACCATCGCCGCCGACGAGGGGCGCGCGGCAGCGCTGCGCGAGCGCTACCTGGCGGACGGCGAGGCGCTGCTGGTCGGGCTGTGCTGGTCGCCGCTGGGGTCCCGCCGACGGCGCGAGCGGCGGGTGCCGCTGTCGGCGCTGGACCCGCTGTTCGCCCTCGAGGGGGTGCGCTTCGTCGCCCTCCAGCCCGGCTCCGCCCGCGCCAAGCTGGAGCGCCTGCGCGCCGAACGGACCCTCGACGCGGTGATCGACCCCGAGATCGACGCCGCCACCGACCTCGACGGGCTGGCGGCGCAGATCACGGCCTGCGACATGGTGGTCAGCGCCGACGCGCTGGTGGCGCACCTGACCGGCAGCCTGGCGGTGCCCGGCCTGCTGCTGCTGCCGTTCGCGGCCGACTGGCGCTGGGGTCTGTCCGGCACGCGGACACCCTGGTATCCGAGCCTGCGCCTGGCGCGCCAGACCGTGCCGCGGGACTGGTCGCGCCCGGTGGCCCGGGCCGCCGCCGCCGTGACGCACTATCGCGACGCCGCCCGGGCGGCCGGAGGCACACCGTGACGACGACCCCCGACGCCCTGACCGTGTATCTGTGCGAGCGGGTGGGCGCCCTGCGCGGGCTCGACCCCGAGGACGTGCTCGTCACCCCGCTGCACGACGAGGCCGGCGGCCCGGTGTACTGCATCGTCGAGTGGGAGGGCACCGACGAGGCCCTGGTGGTGCGCCTGCCGATCGACGACGACAGCCGCGACGACGAGACCCAGCCGCCTTCCGGTCCCTGGCGCCCCGCCGCCGAGGGCCGCAACCTGGCGCTGGCCGGTCCGCTGGGGGTGACGCCGGCGACGATCCAGTTCGACCGCCGCGACGGCCTGTGGGTCTACCCCCTGTGGGCGGGCGCGCCCGCCACCGCCATCACGGTGATCGACCCGGCGCTGCTGGCGCGCGTCGGGCGATCGGCGCGCCTGCTGCACGCCAGCGGTCTGGCGTTCGAGGGCGCCGACGATCCCTTCGCGGGCATGGACCCGGCGCGCCCATGGCAGCGCGACAGCGCCCTGGACCTGCCCCTGCGCAAGCTCAACATGGTGCACGACATCATCGGGCAGTGCCGTGACGTCCTCGCCAGCGTGCCGACGGCCCCGGTGCCCTGCGTCAACGCGCTGGCCCCCGAAGCCTGCTTCGACACCGGGACGCGGGTGGTGTTCCTGGACTGGCGGGCCTCGGCCATGGGCGACCCGCACCACGATCTGGCGCGGCTGGCCGACCGCGCCAACCTGAATGCCGATCAGGTCGGGGCGCTGCTGGACGCCTATTTCGGCACCGAAGCCCCCGTCGCGCGGGACCGGGTGCGGGTGTTCCGGCTGGTGGCGGCCTATCGGCGGCTGCTGGAGCACATGGAGCCCATGCACGCCGGGCGCGTCGACCCGGCCGACGACGTCGCCCGCCACCACCTGGGCGCCCGCCTGGATGCCTGCCTGATGATCCTGGACAGCGCCTCCTGGACCGGCGCCATGGACCGCCTGAGCGCGCACCGCCGCGCCTCCTGATCCCGCAGCGTGGATCGGCGCTAGATCGTAAAGTCGATGGCCTCGTCGCGGGCGCCGCGCACCCCCTGCGCCCGCCCTTCGCGGCACAGGTCCTCGATCGTCAGGGTCTCCAGGTGGGTCTGGAGCGCGCGCTCCGCCGCCTCCGCCATCGGCGCGATCACCGCCTGTCCCAGGGCCGAGGCCGACGCCGCCGCCGCCGGCTCGCCGTTGGCCGGCGTCTCGCCGCCGTCGTCGGACTCCAGCGCCCGGACGATCTCCCCCACGGAAATGCGGCGGCGCTCCCGCGCCAGTCGGTAGCCGCCCCGCGGGCCGCGCTGGGCCAGCAGGATCCCGGCCCTGGCCAACGCTTGCAGGCTCTGTTCCAGGTAGCGCCGCGGCAGGCCCAGACGCTCCGCGATCTCCGCCCCGCGGACCGGCACCGAACCGCCGTGATACGCGACGTCCAGCACCGCTTCGATCGCGGCCAGGTGGCGCCGGGGGATTCGGATCATGCACTCAACTCCGGGCGGTCGCTCGGGAGACGGCGGCTCCGGGTCGCCTGACTCGATCGGCCGGACCGCGCCCCGTGACTGTCGATTTAGTCAGAGGGCCGGGACGCGTCAATCGGTGCGGCCCGCTCCAGCAGGCAGGCGTCTCCATAGCTGTAGAAGCGGTAGCCGCCCGCCACGGCATGGGCATAGGCGGCCCGCATGGTCTCCAGGCCGGAGAACGCCGACACCAGCATGAACAGCGTGCTGCGCGGCAGGTGAAAGTTGGTCATCAGCCGGTCCACGACCTTGAAACGGTAGCCCGGGGTGATGAACAGGTCGGTGCCGCCGGCGAACGGCGCCAGCGTGCCGTCGTCGGCCGCGGCGGTCTCCAGGATGCGCAGCGCGGTGGTGCCGACGGCCACCACCCGCCCGCCGGCGGCGCGCGCCCGGTTGAGGGCGGTGGCGGCCTCGGCGGTGATCACGCCGTCCTCGACATGCATGCGGTGGGCGGCGGTGTCGGCCACCTTGACCGGCAGGAAGGTGCCGGCGCCCACGTGCAGGGTCACCGTGACCCGGTGCACCCCCCGCGCGTCGAGGGCGGCGAACAGGCGCTCGGTCATGTGCAGCCCGGCCGTGGGCGCGGCCACGGCGCCGTCGGACCGGGCGTGAACGGTCTGATAATCCGCCCGGTCGCGGGCGTCGTCGGGCCGGCGGATGTAGGGCGGCAGCGGCACGTGTCCATGGGCCTGCAACGCGGCCATCAGGTCGGCGCCACCGCGGTCGAAGCGCACCGTCACCTCGCCGCCCTCGCCCTTGGCCACGCAGGTGCCGGTGAAGGTCTCGGTCAACGCGATCGCCGTGCCGGGCGCCAGCTTGCGGGCCGGCCGCGCGAAGGCGCACCAGGTGTCGTCCGCCACCCGCCGGTGCAGCATCACCTGCACGCGCGCGCGTCCGACGCGCCCGAACAGCCGCGCCGGGATCACCCGGGTGTCGTTGAGCACCAGCACGTCGCCGGGATCGAGCAGGGCGGGCAGGTCACGGACGCCGCGGTCCTCCAGGGCGCCGTCGGCCGTCACCCGCAGCAGGCGGGCGGCGTCGCGCGGCTGGGCCGGACGGTCGGCGATGCGATCGGGCGGCAGGTCGAAGTCGAACAGGTCAACGCGCATCGGCAGGGCCATTGTCGGTTTCGGTAGGACCGACCCTGCGTCACGGCTCGCAGCCCGTCCAGTCAAACCGCTCCGCCAGGGCGATGACGGCCCGCACGGCGGGCGAGAAGCGCCGACCGGCGACGGTGACCAGGCTGATCTCGCGGCTGACGGCGGGGCGGACCAGCTCGCGGGTGACGATGCCCGGCATGATGGGCAGGAACTCGGGCATCACGGCACAGCCCATGCCGGCCAGGATCATGGCCTGGATCCAGTCCTCGCGCTCGGTCTCGTACCGCACCCGCACGCCCGGTTCCGGCCGGTCCGGATGCAGCGCCCGCATGTAATCGCCGAACTCGCAGTTGGAGCGGTTCAGGTAGTCCTCGCCGTCGAGTGCATCGAGCGGCACGGTCGTCATGGCATCGAAGCGGTGGCCGGCGGGGAAGGCGATGACATAGCGTTCGGTGAACAGGGTGCGGGCGTCCAGGCGCTCGGGGAAGGCGGGCAGCGACAGCAGCGCCAGGTCCAGCTCGCCCTGCATCATCAGATCCATGACCCAGTCCGCCGGCCCCTCGCGCAGGCTCACCTCCAGGGTCGGCACCTCGGCCTCCAGGCGCTGGAAGAAGCGGATCAGGCGGCGCGGACCGATGGTGCACATGACGCCGATGTTGAGCGGCGCCTTCTCCAGGGTCCGGAAACACTGGGCCTCGACGCGCGCCGCCGCGCTGGCCGCCATCACCGCCTCCAGGTGCGGCTTCATCAGGTGGCCCAGGTCGGTCAGGTGGGTCAGGTTGCGCTCGCGCCGGAAGAGCTGGCCGCCCAATTCCTCCTCCAGCTTCTTGATCGCCTTGGTCAAGGAGGGTTGCGAGACGTGGCACACCTCGGCCGCCCGGGTGAAATTGAGCGACTCGGCCAGCGCGAGGAAGTACCGCACCTGATGCATTTCCATGGCCAGGGCCTCACGGATGCGCGCACGTGTCCGGCGATCGGGAACGGGGCGGACCGGGCGATTCAGAACGCGCCCCACGGTCCCCCAAACACGATCCCCCAGACATGATCCCCCACACACGATCTCCCACACTGTGGGCAGGATCTCTGGGCAGGATTAGGGCAACCGCATGGCGCCGCCGCGACGGGTCGTCGCGCTGCAAGGGCATGGCGCTGCGGCCGATGCCGCCCTACACTGGGGTCCGAACGTCGACGCCCGATGGGTTCCAGGAGGGCCGCCCGCCATGACCCTGTCGCCGCAGCCCACACCCCGCCCAACGGACGCGTCGGACACCCAAGCCGGCACCGAGGCCGGCGGCGCAGGGACCGCCTCCCCTGGCGCCGCCAACGATGCCGGCACGCTGGTGCACGAGGAGGTCCGCCGGCACGCCATCGACGCCCGCCTGTCGATCCCACTGTTCCGGCGGCGCTTCTATCTGGTGGTGCTGGCGGGTCGGGAGTTGCGCGCCCCGGGGCGGCGGGCGCGCGAGCGCGACCACCACCCCCTTCTGACCCTGGGCAACGTGCTGTTTTTGGCCGCCGTGGTCGGGGTGGTCTACGCGCTGGCGCTGGTCGCGCTGGTGTTCTTCCGGGGCGTGATGGGCGGCTAGAGCAGATCGCGCCAAAAACGGACTCGCGCCGCGGTCCCATTTCGGCGCATGACTCTGCTCTAGAATCAATAATTTAGAGCCGATTCACGTTCGAAATCGGACCGCATCTGCGGTTGCGATTCCGAACAATCGGCTCTGAGGCGGCCGGCCGGCCGCCGGCCAGCGGTCTCGCCCAGGTGCGCCTTCAGGTGAAGGCGTTGAAGGCCACCAGGGTGAAGGTGTCCTTGACCCCCTTGATGGTCTGGACGTGCTCGGTCACGAAGCGACCGACGTCGTAGTCCTTGGGCAGGTAGAACTTGGCCAGCAGGTCGTACTGCCCGGAAATGCTGTCCACCTCCGAGACCTCCTCCAGACCGTCCACCAGGGCGGCGGCCACGTCATAGGCGTGGCCCAGGTCGCATTTGAGGAACACGAAGATCTTCTGCATCGCCTCTGGCCCTGTCTCGCTGTCTGAAAAGGGGCGGCCCGCCGACAAGACGGAGCCGGACCCGGCCGCGCGGGCGGCACCGGCCGGACCGGTCAGACCTTGGGCGCGGCCCGGGAGTCCGTCAAGTCCCGCGTCGTCCGCCGCTGGCCCAGGCCGAGCCGGCCTAGCGTGTCGTGGAACAGCTCGGCGTACGGATCGGCCAGCGCGTCGACGACCGAGAAGTGATGGCGGCCGGGCAGTGTCAGCCAGGTCTCGTTGACACCCAGCGCGGCCCAGCGTTGCGCCAGTCGCGCCGCCTGGCCGTGGAACGCCTCGTGCTCCAGCTCGCCCACCGCCAGGGTCAGCGAGCCCCCGGGTACCGGGTCGCGGAACAGCGGGCTGTTGCGCTCGGCGGCCGGGCCGTCCAGGCCGAGCTTCTCGTTGATGCTGGTGCGCACCAGGGGGCGCAGGTCGAACAGACCGCTGAGGGCAACCCCGCCCTTGACGGCATCGACGGGCATGGCCGCATCCACGTCCGGCCAGCGCGTGCACATCAACTCGGCCACCAGGTGGCCGCCGGCCGAATGGCCCGCGACGATGAAGCGGCGCCGGTCCAGGCCCAGCGGCGTCGCCTCGTGCCAGAGCATCTGCACGGCCTCGCGCACGGCCGCGACGATGACCGGCAACGACGCCTCGGGACACAACGGGTAGTTGACGACCGCCACCGCCGCCCCGGCCTCGATCAGCCGCGGGGCGAGGAAGCTGAACGAACTCTTGTCCATGGACTGCCAGTAGCCGCCGTGCAGGAAGATCAGCAGCGGCCGCGGCAGCATGCCCAGGGCGCCGCCGAACAGGTCCAGGGTCCGGCGTGACCCGTCCCCGTAGCGCAGATCGCGGCGCAGGCTCTCGCCGGCCTCGGTGCGCACCGCGGCGCTGTGCTCGGCCCAGCGGGCGAAGATGGCGGGATGGTCCGGCACGGCGGCGCGGCAGTTGTAGGCCGCCTCCAACGCGGGGTCGATCGCCGGCGTGCCGGGCTCGGTCATGGTCACCCGCCTCCGAACAGGGGTCCCCCACATTGGCCGCGGTGCCGCAGCGCGTGGTCCGCCAGCACGCAGGCCACCATGGCCTCGGCCACCGGCACCGCGCGGATGCCCACGCAGGGATCATGGCGGCCCTTGGTCACGATCTCCGTGGCCGCGCCCTCCAGGTCCACGGTGCGGCGCGGCGTCAGGATCGAGCTGGTCGGCTTGACCGCGAAGCGCGCGACCACCGTCTGACCGGTGGAAATCCCGCCCAGGATACCACCCGCATGGTTGCTGGTGAAGCGCGGCCGGCCGTCCGGGCCGGGGTCCATCTCGTCCGCGTTCTCGACCCCTGTCAGGGCGGCGGCCCCGAACCCGGCGCCGATCTCCACCCCCTTGACCGCATTGATGCTCATCAGGGCCGCACACAAATCCTGGTCCAGCTTGCCGTACAGGGGCGCACCCCACCCCGGCGGGACGCCCTCGGCCTCCACCTGCACCACCGCGCCCACCGAGCTGCCGGCCTTGCGCACCGCGTCGAGACGCTCGGCCCAGCGCGCGGCGGTGGCGGCGTCGGGGCAGAAGAAGGGGTTGCGGTCGACCTCCGCCCAGTCCCAGTCCGGGCGCGGCACCGTCAGGCGGTCGTCCCCCACCTGGACCAGGGCGGCCCGCACGACGACGCCCGCCCCCAGCACCTTGCGGGCGATGGCACCAGCCGCCACCCGACACGCGGTCTCGCGCGCCGAAGAGCGGCCGCCGCCCCGATAGTCCCGGATGCCGTACTTGGCCTCATAGGCATAGTCGGCATGACCGGGCCGGAACTTGGCGGCGATGTCGGAATAGTCCTTGCTGCGCTGGTCGGTGTTCTCGATCAGCACGGCGATGGGCGTGCCCGTCGTCAGGCCGTCGAACACGCCCGAGAGGATCCGCGCCGCGTCCGCCTCGCGCCGCTGGGTGGTGTGGCGGGACTGGCCCGGCCGGCGCCGGTCCAGGTCGCGTTGCAGGTCGGCCTCGTCGAGCGGCAGCCGCGGCGGCGTGCCGTCCACCACGCAGCCGATGGCCGGGCCGTGGCTCTCGCCGAAGGTCGTGACCCGGAACAGCAGGCCGAACCCGTTGTGCGACATGGGCTCAGGCTCCCGCCGTGTCCTTCGGCTTGAACCCGCCCAGCAGGTCGATGATCTGCGGCGCGGAGTCGGGCGCCACCATGCCGACCGTGTGGTAGCCGCTGTCGACGTGGTGAATCTCGCCGGTCACCCCGGAGGCCAGATCGGACAGCAGGTAGACGGCGGCGTTGCCGACCTCGTCTGTGGTGATGTTGCGCCGCAATGGGGCGTTGTACTCGTTCCACTTGAGGATGAAGCGGAAGTCGCCGATGCCCGAGGCCGCCAGGGTGCGGATGGGGCCGGCCGAGATCGCGTTGACCCGGATGCCCTCCGGCCCCAGGTCGTTGGCCAGGTAGCGAACGCTGGCCTCCAGCGCGGCCTTGGCCACGCCCATGACATTGTAGTGCGGCATCACCTGTTCGGCGCCGTAGTAGCTCATGGTCAGCAGGCTGCCGCCGGCCGCCATCAGCGGCCGGGCGCGCCGGCACACCTCCGTGAACGAGTAACAGGAGATGTGCATCGTCTGGGCGAAGTTCTCGGCCGAGGTGTCCAGGTACAGGCCCTTGAGTTCATCCTTGTCCGAGTAGGCGATGGCGTGAATCACGAAATCGAGCGAGCCCCACTCCGTGCGCAGGCGGTCGAACGCCGCGTCCATGCTCGCCGCGTCGGTGACGTCGCAGTCCAGCAGCGTCGACACGCCGATCTGGTCGGCCAACGGCTTGACGCGCTTGAGCAACGGATCGCCCTGATAGGTGAAGGCCAACTCGGCGCCGTGGGCCGCGCAGGCCTTGGCGATGCCCCAGGCGATGGAGCGGTCGTTGGCGACACCCATGACGAGGCCGCGCTTGCCGGCCAGGATGGGAGGGGAAGCCGTCATGCTCATCCTCTTGTTCTTCTGCTCTCGCTGCGGTGAAATCGGCGGGCCGGAACCAGCCCGGGACCAGCCCGGGACCAGCGACGGCCACGGCGCCCGCACCGCGCTACGGTTGCGGGTTGCGGCTGCGGCGGCCAGCGTCGGTCAGCGGCGGCGCCGCGGCACCGTCGACCGACAGGTCCGGGTGACACAGGGTCGGGCGCGACGGCCACAGGTTTTGTGGCGGCGCCCGAGGCTCCACACCCTAGTGCAAATCCTGCACGGAGGGAATCGCTTCGTACCAGCCGGCCCGCGCGAGCCGGCGGCAGCAGAGGACGGGATCCCATGACTCCATCCGCGCCCGCCCCGCCCGACCCCGGAGGCCCGCGAGACCGGCTGGTTCGCCTGCGCGCGGCGGGCGCGCTGCTGGGCCGGATGGTGCTGGACCGCACCGGCCAGGACGACGTGATGCGGGTCGCGGCCTCGCTCAGCTACACCTCGCTGCTGGCGCTGGTACCGCTGCTGGCCATCGCGCTGGCGATGCTGACGGCGTTCCCGGTGTTCGAGGAGGTGCGCGGCACCCTGCTCGACACCCTGTTCGAGGTGCTGTTGCCCTACGCCGACGACACCGTGCGCGCCAAGGTGGAGCAGTTTGTGCAGGCGGCCGGCGGCCTGACGGCGCTGGGCGTGGTCGGCATCGCGGTCACCGCCGTGCTGCTGCTGGTGACCATCGAGGCCGCCTTGAACGGCATCTTCGGGGTGCGCACGACGCGGGCGGTGCCGGGCCGGCTGCTGGTGTACTGGGCCGTCGTGACGCTGGGGCCGCTGCTGCTGGGGGCCAGCGCGTCGCTGTCCGGCTACCTGCACGGCCTGCGCGAACTGGCGACCGACGGCCCGGCGCTGCTGACCGGCCTGGGCGGCCTGCTGGCGCAGGCGGTGCCGTGGGTGCTGGCGGCGGCGGCGTTCAGCCTGCTCTATCTGGTGGTCCCGAACCGGCCGGTGCGGCCGCTGGACGCGCTGGCCGGCGGGATCGTGGCGGCGGCCCTGGTGGCGGGGCTGCGGGCCGGCTTCCTGATCTATGTCACCAACACCGGCGCCTACCAGACCTTGTACGGCGCGCTGGCCGTGATCCCGGTGTTCCTGGTCTGGATGTACCTGTCGTGGCTGGCGGTGCTGGCCGGCGCCGTCATCGCCGCCGTGCTGCCGTCGTGGCGCATGCGGCGGGCGGAGGGCGAGGCGCCGGGCCGGCGCGACCTGATCGCGGCGTTGCGGGTGCTGGCGGTGTTGCAGGATGCGGCCACCCACGGTCCGGGCGCCGGGCCGGCGGGCGGCGAGCGCACCGGCGTGGGTGTCGGCCGGCGCCGGCTGCTGGCCGTGACCGGCCTGCCCGAGGAACGGCTGCGCCGGATCCTGGGCGACCTGACCCGGGCCGGTCTGGTGGCGCGGGCCGAGGGCGGGCGCTGGTTGCTGGCGCGCGATCTGGACGCGGTGACGCTGGACGACCTGCTCGGCCTGCTGCACCTGCGCCTGCCCGAGGCGGGCGGCATCGGCACCGTCGGCGCCGGCTGGGCGGAGGCGATCGGGCGGCGCCTGGACACCGCGCGCGCGGCCGAGCGCGAGACCCTGGCGGTGCCCCTGAAGCCGCTGTTGACCGGCGCACTGTAAGGCGGCGGCGGCGGATCGCTCAGGCGGGATCGCGCAGGGTGACCCAGGCCGGGGTATGGTCGGACGCCTTCGCCTCGCCGCGCGGGACGCGATCGACGCCGGCGTCCTCCAGCCGGTCGGCGGCCAGCGGCGACAGCAGCAGGTGGTCGATGCGCAGGCCGTTGTCCTTCTGCCAGGCGCCGCCCTGGTAGTCCCAGAAGGTGTAAACACCCGGTCGCGGATGCCTCACCGCGATCGCGTCGGTGTAGCCCAGGTGCAGCAGGGCGCGGAATCGCTCCCGGCTTTCCGGACGGCACAGGGCGTCGTCGCGCCAGCCCTCGGGGTCGTAGACGTCGCCGTCGGTCGGACAGACGTTGTAGTCGCCGCCGAGCACCACCGCCTCGTCGTGATCGCGCAGCGCGGCCGCATGGGCGCGCAGGCGCTCCATCCAGGCCAGCTTGTAGGCGAACTTGGGCGAGTCGCTCGGATTGCCGTTGGGCAGATAGAGCGACGCCACCCGCAGGGGCGCGCGACCGCCCACCACCGCCTCGATGTAGCGCGCCTGCTCGTCCTCGCCGTCGTCGGGGCGGTCGGGCAGCCCCCGGGAGACGTCCTCCAGCCCGATTCGCGACAGGATGGCGACCCCGTTATAGGTTTTCTGGCCATGGACGGCGCAGGCATAGCCGAGATCCTCGATCTCCGACGCGGGGAACCCCGCGTCCACCGTCTTGATCTCCTGCAACAGGGCGACGTCGGGCCGCGCCCGCTCCAGCCAGCGCAGGACGGCGGGCAGGCGCGCCTTGATGGAGTTGACGTTCCAGGTCGCGATGGTTGGCATGGGCGCCCATGTACGAGAGGATTGCCGGGAACAGGCGGCCGGGCGGACCGGTTTGCGACCGTCGTCACGGTGCCCGACGCCGCGGCGCGGTATCATCGGGGAGCAGATCGTCCGGCGCAAGGGGACCGCGCGATGGATGCCTTGACCCGAGTCCATGACCACCGCACCGCCGCCCGGCCCCGGCGCGCGGCGCCTCTGGGCGCGCTCCTGCTGGGGCTGGCGCTGCTGCCACCGGCCCTCGTCCCGGCGACACCGGCCGCGGCGGCGCGCTGCCCCGGCGAGGACCGCCCTGTGCAGGTGCGCCTCGACACCCGCTTCGACACCGCCCGCCTCGACCATACCCGCGGCCGCGACACCATCAACCGCCTGCACCAGAAGACCCTGGAGGGCGAGGCCACGATCCCGACCCACGGCAGCGCGGTGGGGCTGACGACCACCCGGTCCGAATTCCGCTTCAACACGCGGACCCAGTACTACCGGCGCAGCGACGGGCGCTACTGCGTCTACCTGCGCGCGGTCGAAGCCGAGTTGAACCAGGTGGACACGATGGTCTATGTCTCGCGGGAGTTCCCGAAAGGGTCGTGCAACTACAACGTAACGTACCAGCACGAGAAGAAGCACGTCGGCATCTACTACTTCACCCAGAAGGACTATGCCCCCCGCATCCGCGCCGCCCTGGCCCGGTTGGTGCGCAACGTCAACCCGCGCATCGTGCGCAGCCCGGCGGACGCGCGCACCGTGCATGCCGCCGAGATCAACGCCGGCATCGCCCCGCTCCTGGCCGAGATGGAAGCCGAGCGCAAGCGCCGCAACGCGCTGCTGGACACGCCCGAGAACTACGCCGCCGAACGCGCCAAGTGCCCGACCTGGTGAGCGCGCGACCGCGCCGGTCTGCGGCTGCCGTTTGCCAACCCTGGCCGTTTGGGATAGTCGGAGGGGGCCGGTGCGCGCGACGGCCCGCCGGCCCTCCCCGCTCGTTGCCGTGCCGTCGCCGGCGAGGCCCCGTGCATGACCCCCGAGTTGTTCCGCCAGCGCCGCAAGACCGATCTGCGCGCCCTGCCCCCCGGCATCGCGCCCTGGATCGCCCCGTCGGGAGAGATGCCCGACGACGAACCGGCCGGGGCCGAACTGCTGCCGTGGCTGATGGATCCGACGCGCACGCCGGCCCCGCTGTACGCCAGCGCCGACACGGCGCGGGCGGCACAGAGTCATGGCGTCACCCGCCTGGCGCTGGAGAGCCTGCTGCGCGACGGCCAGATCGCCGCCCTTCCCGACGGCCCCCTGCCGATGGATATCCGCAACGCCGAGGACTACCGGTTCCAGGATCTCTACCCCCGGCCGCCCCGCTGGCAGACCCGCCGCATCCTGGACTTCCATCCCGGGTGCGGGCGACAACTCAACATCTGGTGCCAGGAGGTGCCGGGGCTGGTGTACTGCGCTCTGGAGTCGGACGAGGCGGCCTATGTCGCGCAGGCCGACTACTTTCGCCGCGCCAACGTGCTCCCGGTGAACGATTACGTGGCCGAGCCGCGCGCCTTCGCCGTCCGCGAAACGGCCGGGGTCTACCATCTGCCGACCTGGCGCTTCGACCTGCTGCCGCCGGGGTTCTTCGACGTCATCATCTGCGTGGACGTGCTGCCGCACCTGGCGCCGCGCCTGGTGCGGCACATGCTGCCGCTGTTCCACCGCTGCCTGGCGACCGGCGGCGGACTGTACATCCGCGACGACGCCGACGCCGGCTTCGACCAGGATCTGGACCGCACCCTGAGCCAACTCGGCTTCGTGCTGGAGTTCCGGCCCTACCTGTTTCCGGGCGAGGATATCCACGGCTTGCCGCGGCTGTGGCGCAAGGTGGACCCGCGCCGGCCGGCCGCCGGGCGGCCCGTCGGGGGGTAGCCTGCGGCGGTCCCACGCCGGAGGGTGGGACCGAGACAGCTTAGGAGTCTTGCGCCCACGCTCCCGCGTGGGCGCCTCGTGGGCGTGCTGTCCCACGCCGCAGCGTGGGACCGAGACAGCATAGGAGTCTTGCGCCCACGCTCCCGCGTGGGCGCCTCGTGGGCGCGCGGTCCCACGCCGGAGCGTGGGACCGAGACAGCTTAGGAGTCTTGCGCCCCCGCTCCCGCGTGGGCGCCTCGTGGGCGCGCGGTCCCACGCCGGAGCGTGGGACCGAGACAGCATAGGAGTCTTGCGCCCACGCTCCCGCGTGGGCGCCTCGTGGGTGCGCGGTCCCACGCCGGAGCGTGGGACCGAGAAACGAAGGGCTCTCGCGCCCCCGCTCCCACGTGGGCGTCTGGGGTGCGTGCGGTCCCACGCGGGAGCGTGGGACCGAGACAGCATAGGAGTCTTGCGCCCCCGCTCCTGCGGGGGCGCCTCGTGGGCGCGCGGTCCCACGCCGGAGCGTGGGACCGAGAAACGAAGGGCTCTCGCGCCCCGCGCCTGCGGGGCGCGTCCGAGGCCCCGTCAGCGCCGCAGCCCCTCGCGCACGATGGCCTGAAGGGCGCGGGTGTCGTTCGGGGCCTCCACCATGCGCTCGGACCGGTCGTACAGGTCCGCCAGCCGCGCCGGCAGCGGCGGGCGGATGCCGGTGGCGCGCTCGACCGCGTCCGGGAACTTGGCCGGGTGGGCGGTCGCCAGCGACACCGTCACGCCGCCCTCGTCGCGGCGCCCGGCCACCTGGCCGGCGACGATGCCGATCGCGGTGTGCGGGTCGACCAGTTCGCCGGTGGTCTGGTGGATGACCCGAATGGCCTCGGTGGTCTCCTCGTCGGTCAGGCGGTGGCCCCGGAACAGCCCCAGAAGCTCCTGGTGCAGGTCATCGGGAATGTCGTAGGCCCCGCTCTGGCGGAACTGCTGCATGGCGGCGCGCACCTCGGCGGCATCGCGGCCGTGGATGTCGTACAGCAGACGTTCGAAGTTGCTGGAGATCTGGATGTCCATGCTCGGGCTGAGCGTGGGCACCACCGTCTCCTGACTCATGGTTCCGGTCTCCAGGAACCGGGTCAGGATGTCGTTGCGGTTGGAGCCGATCACCAGCCGGTCCACCGGCAGCCCCATCTGGCGCGCCACGTAGCCCGCGAACACGTTGCCGAAGTTGCCCGTCGGGACACTGAAGCCAAGCGAGCGATCGGGCGCGCCCAGGGCGACGCCGGCCCAGGCGTAGTACACCACCTGGGCCACGATGCGTGCCCAGTTGATGGAGTTGACCGCCGACAGGCCCACGTCGTCGCGGAAGTCAGCGTCGGCGAACAGCGACTTCACCAGCGTCTGGCAGTCGTCGAAGGTGCCGTTGACCGCGATGTTGTGGACGTTGGGGGCGTCCACCGTGGTCATCTGGCGGCGCTGCACCTCCGACACGCGGCCCTTGGGGTGCAGCACGAAGACGTCGATGGCGTCGCGGTCGCGGCACGCCTCGATGGCCGCCGACCCGGTGTCACCCGAGGTCGCGGCGACGATGGTCACGCGCCGGCCGGCCCGGGTCAGCAGCAGTTCGAACAGCGGCCCCAGGACCTGCATGGCGTGATCCTTGAACGCCAGCGTCGGGCCGTGGAACAGCTCCATCAGCCAGTCATGCGGCCCGATCTGGTGCAGCGGGGCGACGGCGGGATGGTCGAAGCGCGCATAGGCCGCCTCCAGCAGGTCGGCCAGCTCGTCCTCGGTCAGGGCGGCGCCGACGAACCGGCGGATGATGCGGTGGGCCACCTCGGCGTGCGAGCGCCCGCGCAGGTCACGCCATTCGTCCTCGTCGAGCGAGGGCCAGGCCTCGGGCACATAGAGGCCGCCGTCGGCCGCCAGACCGGTCAGGACCACCTCGTCGAAGCCGAGGATCGGGGCATTGCCCCGGGTGCTCACGTAACGCACGGCGACCGTACTCCTTCGGATCGGGATCAGGAAAAAGACCCTTTGGACCCTACGCCGTGGCGGGAAGGCGGGCAACAGGGTGGGACCGGGAAGCATGCGGCGCACCCCCCTTGCGCCGCGCCGGTCGCCGCCGTATAACCCCGGCTCCCGCGCCGCCCGCCCGGTCGGCGCGCGCTCGTCGTTGGGCACCCCTGGAGGCCCGCGACGCGCCTTACGACAGTCACTCAGGAGAACCCCCATGTCCGATATCAGCACGCTGCCGGTGCAGGGGCGCGAGCGGGCCGGTAAGGGCGCTGCCCGCGCGGTGCGCCGCGCCGGCCTGGTGCCCGGCGTCATTTATGGCGACAAGCAGGAACCGGTCCTGATCCAGATGGATCCGCGCCCGCTGTGGGCCGAGCTGTACCGGGGCGGCTTCTATGCCCGCCAGTACCAGCTCGACCTCGACGGCCAGTCCCACCGCGTCATGGCCCAGGACGTTCAGTTCCATCCGGTCTCCGATGCCATCCTGCACGTCGACTTCCTGCGCATCAGCGCCACCTCGCGGGTGACCGCCGAGGTGCCGGTGCGGTTCCTCAACGAGGAGCGCTGCCCGGGCCTGAAGCGCGGCGGCGTGCTCAACGTGGTGCGCCACGACGTCGAGCTGGTGGGCACGCCGGACGTGCTGCCCGACCACCTGGAGGTCGACCTCATCGGCTTCGACGTCGGCGACTCCATCCACATCAGCGCGGTCAAGCTGCCCGAGGGGGTCACCCCGGTGATCGCCGACCGCGACTTCACCATCGCCACCGTCACCGCGCCCTCCGGCATGAAGGCCGAGGCCGGCGCGGCCGAGGAGAGCGAGGAGTCCTGATCGCCGGGCGGGCGGCCCACCGCGGCCGCCCGCGCTGCCGAGGGGTGCGCGTGTCATGCTGCTGTTCGTCGGCCTGGGCAACCCGGGCGCCGACTACGCCCGCCACCGCCACAACATCGGCTTCATGGCCGTCGACGCCATCGCCGCCCGCCATGGCTTTTCGCCGTTCCGGTCCAAGTTCCAGGGCCAGCTCGCGGACGGCCGCCTGGGCGGCGAAAAGGTGCTGCTGCTCAAGCCGCAGACCTACATGAACCTGTCCGGCCAGGCCGCCGGCCAGGCGGCGCGCTTCCACAAGCTGGAACCGGCCCAGGTGGTCGTATTCCACGACGAACTGGACCTCGCGCCCGGCAAGGTGAAGGTCAAGACCGGCGGCGGCGCGGCCGGACACAACGGCCTGCGTTCGCTCGATTCCCATTTGGGCAACGGCTACCGCCGGGTGCGGCTGGGCATCGGCCACCCCGGCGACAAGGCCCGGGTGCACGGCTGGGTGCTGTCGGACTTTGCCAAGGCCGATCGCGCCTGGCTGGCGCCGCTGCTGGACGCCGTGGCGGATCACGCCGCGCTGCTGGCCGAGGGCCGTGACTCCGACTTCATGAGCAAGGTGGCCCAAGCCACCCGCCCGCCCAAGCCTGCCCCGTCGGCCAAGGGGCCGGCGCCGGGGACCGATCCGGTCAAAGGCGCCGACCCTGTGGACGCCGGCGCGCGCCCCGACGACCGGTCGGCGGCCCCGGGCGCGCCGGGCTCCGCCGCCCGAGGCACCGACAGCCGCACGTCCCTGGGCGAGGCGCTGCGCAAGGCCCTGGGCCAGGGCTGACGCGACCGCGACGCCGCGCGGGCCTTGAGGAGCGGGACGGGTCCGGTCGGGGAGCGGGAAGCCTCAGGACTCCAGCGCGAGTGCCTCCGGGATGAAGGACTCGTAGACGAACTTCTCCTCCCGCTCATGGAAATAGACGACACGGGCCATCAGTTCGCCGCGCCCGCTGCGCTCCGAGCCCACCACGGTCATGCGCGGCCCGCCCGAGCGAAGCTGCACCACCTGCCCCTTGCGGAACCCTTCGGCCTCCTTGCGGCCCTCTTCGCTCACCTGTCGCTCCTCCGTCGTGCGCCCGCTTCGCTGTGTCCGGGCCTTGCGCCAGAGCGATAGCGCGCGCCAGCCCATCGGCGCAAGAGGGGCGCGCAAGGGCCCGCGGCGCCGCGCCAGCCGCGCGCACCCCACGTCCGGGGTCGGGCGCCCGACCCCCTTTCCCCGTGCAGCGCAACACGCTAGACAGGGCGCCGGTTCGTGCCCCCGGGTAAGGAGAGCGCGTTTGAGCACCCCGTCCGACGTCCGTCGCGCCACCGTGCGCACTATCGCTGCCCGCAAGGGCGGTGACCCGGTGGTCTGCCTGACCGCCTACACCGCCCCCATGGCCGGACTCCTGGATCCCCACGTGGACCTGCTGTTGGTGGGGGACTCCCTGGGGATGGTTGTCTACGGGCTGCCGACCACCCTCGGCGTCACCGTCGACATGATGATCGCCCACGGCCAGGCGGTGATGCGCGGCTCGCAGCGGGCCTGCGTCATCGTCGACCTGCCGTTCGGCAGCTACCAGGAGAGCCCCCAGCAGGCGTTCCGCACCGCCGCCCGGGTGATGGCCGAGACCGGCTGTGCCGGCGTCAAGCTGGAGGGCGGGCGCGAGATGGCCGAGACCGTGGCCTTTCTGGTGGGGCGCGGCATCCCGGTGCTGGGCCACGTCGGCCTGAAGCCGCAATCGGTCAACGCCGCGGGCGGCTTCCGCGCCCACGGCCGCGATCCCGCCGAGGCCGAAGCCATCGTCGAGGACGCCCGCGCCGTCGCCGCCGCCGGGGCCTTCGCCCTGGTGCTGGAGGGCACGGTGGAGCCGCTGGCGCGCACGGTCACGGCGGCCGTGCCCTGCCCCGTGATCGGCATCGGTGCCTCGCCCGCCTGCGACGGCCAGGTGCTGGTGAGTGACGACCTGCTCGGCCTGTTCGGTGCCTTCACACCGCGCTTCGTCAAGCGCTACGCCGAGCTGGGCGCCCAGGTCTCGGAGGCCGCCGCCGCCTACGCCGCCGAGGTGACCGCGCGCCGCTTCCCCGGGCCGGAACACTGTTTCAAGGGGCCGGCGACCGCCCCGAGCCGCGATGCCGGCGATGACTGACGCCGCGCCCGCAGCCGTGTCGCGCCCGGTGCTGGCGACCGTCGCCAGCCTGCGCGACCAGGTCGCCGGCTGGCGCCGCGCGGGCCGGTCGGTGGCCCTCGTGCCCACCATGGGCGCGCTGCACGACGGCCACCTGTCGCTGGTGCGGCTGGCGGCCGCGCGCTGCGACCGGGTGGTGGTGTCGATCTTCGTCAACCCGACCCAGTTCGGCCCCACCGAGGACTTCGCCCGCTACCCGCGCCCGTTCGCGGCCGATTGCGCGGCCGTCGCCAGCGCCGGTGGCCACGCGGTCTATGCCCCGCCGGTCGAGGAGATGTACCCCGCCGGCATGGCGACCACCGTCACCGTCGGCGGCGTCTCCGAGGGGTTGTGCGGCGCGACCCGCCCCGGCCACTTCCAGGGCGTGGCGACGGTGGTCAGCAAGCTGCTGCTGCAGGCGCTGCCCGATATCGCCGTGTTCGGCGAGAAGGACTATCAGCAGCTCCAGGTCATCCGGCGGCTGGTGCGCGACCTCGACGTCCCGGTGGAGATCGTCGGCGGCCCGACGGTGCGTGAGGCCGACGGGCTGGCGCTGTCGTCGCGCAACCGCTACCTGGCGCCGGACGAACGCGCGGTGGCGCCGCGCCTGCACGCCGAGTTGTGCGGGGTGGCCGCGGCGCTGGCCGAGGGCACACCGGCGGCCGCGGCCTGCACCGAGGCGGTGGCGGCGCTGCACGCCGCCGGCTTCGCCCGCGTCGACTATGTCGAGGTCCGCGCGGCCGACGGCCTCGCCCCGATCACCGGCACGCCCGACGGCCCCGCCCGGGTGCTGGGCGCCGCCGTCCTGGGTCAGACCCGCCTGATCGACAGCGTGCCGGTGTGACCCCGCACCCCGGCGGCGGCCCTTGCGTCAGGCCGCCGGGCGTGCCATCCCCCGCCCCATGACCCTGCATCTCATCAAGCTGTGTGTCGGCATCGAGAGCCCCGACCAGCTCCGCGCGTTTCAGCACGGCCGGCGGCTCGCGGTCGAGGGCGCGCTGGTCCACACCACTCGCATGATCCCGCGGCGCGCCGACGAGATCGTGCCCGGCGGCTCGCTGTACTGGGTGATGAAGGGCGCGATCCGCTGCCGCCGGCCGATCCGCAGGCTGGAGCCGGTGACCGATCCGGAGACCGGCCGCTCGGCCTGCCGCATCCATTTCGACCCGGAGATCATCGACACCGAGGCCTGGCCGTGGCGGCCGTTCCAGGGCTGGCGCTACCTGGCGCCCGACAAGGCGCCACCCGACCGGCCGTCCGCCGGCGCGGCGGCGGACGACGATGTCGCCGCCATGCCCGAGGCAATGCGGCGCGAGTTGCGTGACCTGGGCCTGATCTGACTCTGAGCGCCGGGGCTACGCCGCCAGCCAGGGGAACTGCTGCGCGCGCTGCTGCTCGAACGCCGTAATCGCATCCGCCTTCTCCAGCGTCAGGCCGATGTCGTCGAGGCCGTTGAGCAGGCAGTGCTTGCGGAACGGGTCGATGTCGAAGCGGATGACGCCGCCGTCCGGCCCGCGGATCTCCTGCGCCTCCAGATCCACCGTGACGGTGGCGTTGGCGCCGCGCTTGGCGTCGTCCATCAGCCGGTCGACGTCCGCCTGCGGCAGCCGGATGGGCAGGATGCCGTTCTTGAAGCAGTTGTTGTAGAAGATGTCGGCGAAGCTGGGGGCGATGATGCAGCGGATGCCGAAGTCCAGCAGCGCCCACGGCGCATGCTCGCGCGACGAGCCGCAGCCGAAGTTGTCGCCCGCGACAAGGATGGACGCGCCACGCCAGGCCGGCTGGTTCAGCACGAAGTCGGGGTTCTCGGCACCCGAGTCATCATACCGCATCTCGTAGAACACACTTTTGCCAAGACCCGTGCGCTTGATGGTCTTCAGGAACTGCTTCGGGATGATCATGTCGGTATCGACGTTGACGATCGGCAGCGGCGCGGCGACGCCGGTCAGGGTGGTGAAGCGCTCCATGAGGGTCCTCTCGTGAACGGGGGGGCTGCCCCTCTTGTAGCGCGCGCGCGCCGGGTCGCAAAGCCCATGGCGACGGGGAGCGTGCTCGCCGTCGTCCTCGTGACCGTTGTCGCCCTGGCGCTGAATGCCTTGTATCCCCCCGACCTGCACCGGCTGGCGCCGACGGTCACGGTCACCGACCGCGACGGCCGGGTGCTGCGCGGGTTCCTCAGCCCGGACGAAACCTGGCGCCTGCCCACCACCCCGGCCGACGTCGATCCGCTCTACCTCGCCATGCTGATGGCGTTCGAGGACAGCCGCTTCCGCTGGCATCCCGGCGTGGATCCGCTGGCGGTGGTGCGGGCGACGGGGCAGATGCTGTGGCATGGCGCGGTGGTCTCCGGCGCGTCCACCCTGTCCATGCAGGCCGCCCGCCTGCTGGAGCCGCGGCCGCGCACGCTGCCGTCGAAGCTGATCGAGATGGCGCGCGCCCTGCAACTGACCGCCCATCTGGGACGCGACGGCGTGCTGTCGGCCTACCTCACCCTGGCGCCGTTCGGCGGCAACCTGGAGGGCGTGCGCGCCGCCAGCCTGGCGTGGTGGGGCAAGGCGCCGCGCCGGCTCACCCCGGGGCAGGCGGCGTTGCTGGTGGCGCTGCCGCAGACCCCCGCCGCGCTGCGCCCGGACCGCCACCCGGAGGCGGCGCGGGCGGCGCGGGCCAAGGTGCTGCGCCGCATGGTCGGCGCCGGGGTGCTAACGGCGGCGCAGGCGCGCGAGGCCGAGGCCGAGCCGCTGCCGGCGGTGCGCCAGCCGATGCCCTTCCTGGCCGCGCATCTGGCCCGGCGGCTGGCCGATGACCGGGCGCCCGGCGACTCCGCGGTGATCCGGACCACCCTGGACGCGCCGCTGCAAGGGCGGGTCGAGGCCCTGGTGCGCGCCCACGCCATGGCCCTGGGCGACCGGGTGTCCGTGGCCGCCCTGGTGGTGGAGGCGGACACCGGCGCGGCGCGGGCCTGGGTGGGTTCGCCCGGCCTGCTGGACACCGCCCGGCGCGGCGCCGTCGACATGACCCGGGCGCCGCGCTCGCCCGGCTCGGCGCTGAAGCCGCTGATCTACGGCATGGCCTTCGAGGACGGCCTGCTGCACCCCCTGACCGAGATCGACGACCGTCCGATGGCCTTCGGCCAGGGCTACACCCCGGCCAACTTCGGCTTCGCCCACCACGGCCGGGTGACGGCGGCGGAGGCGCTGCGCCGCTCGCTCAACGTGCCGGCGGTGGCGGTGCTGGACCGGGTCGGGCCGCTGCGCTTCGCCGCCCGCTTGACCACGGCCGGGGTCACGCCGCGCCGGCGGGGCGGGCTGGGGCGGCCCGGCCTGCCGCTGGCGCTGGGCGGGCTGGGGGTCACGCTGGAGGAACTGACCGGGTTGTACGCCGCGCTCGCCACCGACGGCACCCGGCGGACCGTCTGGGCGCGCGCCGACACGCCGCCGCCGGCCGCGACCGCCCGCGTGCTGTCCCCGGGGGCGGCCTGGCAGGTGCGGGCGATCCTGGCCCAGGCCCCGCCGGCCGCCGGCTTCGCCCCCGACGACGCCACCCGCGGCGGGCGCACGGTCGCGTTCAAGACCGGCACCTCGTACGGGTTCCGCGACGCCTGGGCGGTGGGCCTGGACGGCGACCACGTGATCGGTGTGTGGGTGGGCCGCGCCGACGGCACCCCGGTGCCCGGCCACCTGGGGCGCGATACCGCCGCGCCGCTGATGCGGGCGCTGTTCGATCTGCTGCCCCCGCCGCGCCACCCGGTGCCCGGTCCCGCGCCGGCCGGCCTGCTGGGGGCGCTGCGCACGGCGGACCTGCCGCCGCCGCTGCGCCGCCTGGCCCCGCCGGACGGGGGCGGCCGCACCGCGGGATCGGCGGACGGGGCGGGGGTCGATCCGTTGCGCTTGCGTTTCCCGCCCGACGGCGCGACCCTCGACTGGGATCAGGCCGCGCGGGGCCTGGTGCTGGAGGCGGCGGGGGGACAGCGGCCCTACGCCTGGCTGGTCAACGGCCGGCCGCTGGAGACGGCCCCGTGGCACCGCGGCGCCCAGTGGCAGCCGGACGGGCGCGGTGCCGCCCGGGTCACGGTGGTGGACAGCACCGGCCGCGCCGCCAGCGCCGCGGTCTGGCTGGAGTGAGGCCGGCCACACCGAAGGGGGAGAGCCATATGATGCGGCACGCGGTCCCGAGGGGGCTCGCCATCGCGGGCCTGATGCTGCTGGTCGGGGTCGCCATGGCGGACCCGGCCCCGGCCGCAGAGACCGCCTGGTCGCGCCAGACCACACCGGCGCCCGGTGCGGCGCGGGTCATCGGCGGCTACACCGAAGGCTGCATCGCCGGTGCCGTGGCGCTGCCGCTGGACGGCCCCGGCTATACCGTGCTGCGGCCGCAGCGGCTGCGCTATTTCGGCCATCCGAGCCTGATCGCGGTGATCCGGGACCTGGGCGCCCGGGCCGACGCCGAGGGCTGGGGCACCCTGCTGGTGGGCGACCTGTCGCAGCCGCGCGGCGGCCCCATGAGCTACGGCCACGCCAGCCACGAGGCCGGGCTGGACGCCGATATCTGGCTGCGTCTGCTGCCGCCGGGTCAGCGCCTGAGCCCGGCCGAGCGGCGCGATCCCACCCCCGTCTCGATGGTGCGCGCGGGGGCGACCGCCGCCGACCGCGACCGCTGGTCGCCCACCCACGGCGCGCTGATCCGCGCCGCCGCCCGGGACCCCCGGGTCGCGCGCCTGTTCGTCAATCCGGCGATCAAGGCCACGCTGTGCGACGCCTTCCCGCCGGACCGGGCCGGCAACGCCCGCTGGCTGCGCAAAGTGCGGCCCTGGTACGGCCACGATTCGCACGTGCATCTTCGGCTGCACTGCCCGACCGACAGTCCGGCGTGCGTCCCGCAGGACCCGCCCCCGCCCGGCGCGGGCTGCGAGCCGGCCGGGTTCGCCTGGTGGTATGAACGGATCGCCGCCCGCCTGGCCGAACAGGCGCGACAGGCGGTCCCGGCGGCCGCCCCTGTTGCACGACCGCCGCAGTCCGTTCCGCCGGCGTGCGCCGCCCTTGTGCCGGCTCGCTAAGGACCCGGGCTGCCCTTATCTTGAGTCGACCAGCCGCGGGCCGGCCGGGACGGCGGCGGAACGTCCCGGGTCCGACGGCGTGCTTTCGCGGCAACATGGTCGAGGGCAGCATGGGCAACGACGGGTCGGGGGCGGGCACGGAGCCCCGCGGGCGCGCGGGCACGGGGGCATGGGCGGTGGCGGCGCCGTGGGGCCGTGGCCTGCGAAGGGGGTTCGCCGGCCTGATCGCGGCCGGCCTGCTGGCCGGGTGCGTCACCGCGCCGGACGGCGGACCGAACGCCGGCACGCCCGGCGGCCTGAGCGCCCTGGTCACCACGCCACGGCTGGCGGCCGCGTTCGAGGTCGGCACCAACACCGCCGCCGGCACCACCGCCGAAACCGCCGCCGAAACCGCCGCCGGCACGACGGCCGACACCCCCAGCGAGGCGCCCGCCGCCGCACTGGCGCGGCTGGTCGAGAGCAACGCCGCCGTTCTGGCGCCGCAGACCGCCTTCGCCCGGGCCTTCTACGACCGCAGGGACTTCCGCCCGGCCTGGACCGACACCACCGGCTGGACGCCGCGCGGCCGTCAGGTGCACGCCGTGCTGGCCACGGCGTGGGCGGACGGCCTCGCCGACATCGCCGCGCCGGCCGCGCCCCCGACGGACGGGCGCCTGGCGCCGGCCGCCCTCGCCCGCCACGATGCGGCGCTGACGGCGGCGCTGGCGGACTACGCCCACGCCGCGCTCGCGCAGCGGCCGGCCTGGGCGCCCAAGGTCGCCAACGGCGTCCTGGGCGCCCTGGAAGCCATTGCCGCCGATGACCCCGCGGCCGACCGGCCCGGCCGCCTGTTCCGCCTGCTCGGAGAGGACGACCGCCAGGCCCGGCTGCGGCACGGACTGTTGCGCTACGCCGCCCTGGCGGCGGCCGGCGGCTGGCCGACGGTGGCGGCGGATAGTCCCACGCTGGAGCCGGGCGAGCCGCATGCCGAGGTAATCACCCTGCGCGCCCGCCTGGCGGCGACCGGCGACCTGGCCATCGGCACGGTGACGGCCACGGCCACGGCGACGGCCATGGCCACGGCCACGCCGGACGGTGCCGGGCCGTCCGATGCCGGGACCCCGGACGCGCCGGTGCTGGACCCGGCCCTGGTCGCGGCGGTCAAGCACTTCCAGGCCCGCCACGGGCTGGCCGTGGACGGCCGGGTCGGGCCGCGCACCCGCGCCGCCCTCGCCGTCCCGGCGGAGACCCGGGTGCGCCAGATGGCGCTCAACCTGCGCCGGCTGCGCGCGCTGCCGCCGGACCCGGGCGGGCGCTCGATCGAGGTCAACATCGCCGGCGCGGTCCTGGAGGGCCGCGAGGACGGCGTCACCACCTTCCGCACCGACGTGATCGTCGGCATGCGTGACCGCCCCACGCCGGAGCTGCACAGCGCCATCGACCGGCTGGTGCTGAATCCCACCTGGACGGTGCCGACCAGCATCGCGCGCAAGGACATCCTGCCCAAGCTGCGCCGGGACCCCGCGTATCTGGCCCGCAACAATTTCCGGGTCTTCGACGGCTGGAGCCGCGACGCCGCCGAGCTGGACCCGGCCACCATCGACTGGACCGCGGACGACGTGAACATCCGCACCCTGCGGCTGCGCCAGGCGCCCGGCCCCGGCAACGCGTTGGGCGAGATCAAGTTCATGTTCCCCAACCGCCACGGCGTCTATCTGCACAGCACGCCGAGCCGGGGGCTGTTCGCGCGTTCGACCCGCACCTTCAGTTCGGGCTGCGTGCGGGTGCGCGACCCGCTCGATCTGGCGACCTTCCTGCTCGACGCACCCGAGACCTGGACGCCGGAGACGTTGAAGGCCCGCATTGCCGCCGGCGGCACCCGGACCGTGCGGCCGCCGCAGTCGGTGCCGCTGGCGATGATCTACCTGACCGCCTGGGTGGATGCCGACGGCACGGCGCAGTTCCGGCGCGACGTCTACGGCCTCGACACGCGCGCGCTGGAAACGCTGGCGCGGGCGTTCTGACGGCGCACGGTGACCGCTGGACTCAAGGCCGTGCGCCCCCTCCTCCCGTCGCCCCCCAGGCCGCATGCCGCGGTCTCGGCCGGCGTCCTCCGGGACCGCGCGGCCGGCCCGAAGACGGGTCGTCCCTGATGGACGGCGACACAGTGTCAACAATCCCATTGACAGCCCGCCCGCCACTTCGCAGGATGACGGCCTGCCCACATTGTGGGCGCTGAAGGTTCGACGATCAAAATACCGGCACTGTTGGCCGGACCGGCATCATGCGCCTCGCGGCCCGCGGTTCGATACTGCGGGCTCGGGGCGTTTTTTGTTTGCGCGTCTGTCGGTCGCGGGCACCGGTGCCCGACCGGGCGGACCATCAACCCAGGGCGCGCGCCCGACCCGAGCGGGGGGCCGCGCCGGACCAGGAGACGGGCCACGGTGACAGGGGACACGCGGACATACCCGGTCGGCCTGCTGTACTCGACCACCGGCACCTACGCCGCCATCGCGCGCGACGCCCTTGACGGCGCCCTGATGGCCGTGGACGAGATCAACGCCGACCCCGCCTTTCCCTTCACCCTGGCTCCGGTGGCCGCCGACCCCGGCGGCGTGACCGAGACCTATCACCGCGACTGCGCGGCCATGCTGCGCGACTCGGGCTGCCGCCACGTCATCGGCACCATCACCTCGCTGAGCCGCAAGGAGGTGCTGCCGATCATCGAGAAGCATGACGCCCTGTTGTGGTACATGTGCCCCTATGAGGGGTTCGAGTGCAGCGAGAGCATCATCTATCTCGGTGCCAGCCCCAACCAGCACATCGTGCCGCTGTTCGCGCATGTGCTGCCGCGCTACGGGCTGCGCGGCTACCTGACCGGCTCGAACTACATCTGGGGCTGGGAAACCAACCGCATCGCCCGCGAGCTGATCATGGCCAGCGGCGGCGAGGTGGTGGCGGAACGCTACCTGCCGATGGGCTCCGAGGACGTTGACCGCCTGATCGCCGAAATCCGCGACAAGCGCCCCGACTTCGTGCTCAACAACCTGATCGGGCCGTCCAGCTACGCCTTCTTCCGCGCCTACGCGGCGCTGGCGGCGGCGGACCCGGCGTTCCGCCCGGACCGGCGCCCGATCGTGAGCTGCAACCTCACGGAATGCGAGCTGGGCCTGGTCGGGCCGGCCGGCCTGGGCCACCTGTCCACCGCCATCTGGTTCGACGACGGCGCCAGCCCGGCGGCACAGGCCTTCGGCCCTCGGGCGCGGGCGCGCTTCGGGCCGGATCGGCGCTGTTCGGCCAACCTGGTGAATGCCCACGCGGCGGTGCGGCTGCTGGCCCACGCCATCCGCGATGGCGGCGACGCCGCCCCGGCGGCGGTGCGCGACTGGGTGTGCAGCCACAGCGTGGACACCGCCCTGGGGCCGCTGGCCGTGGACGCCCGCACCCAGCATACCCCGCAGGTGCCCCACCTCGGCCGCATCGCCGACGGCGGCCGCTTCGAGGTGCTCGCCCGCGCCGCCGCCCCGGTGGAGCCCGACCCCTACCTGACGACCCTGAACGCCGCCCGGCTCACCCAGCCCGGCGGGTTGCCACCGGCGCTGCGCCCGTTCGGCGAGGCGGCGCGGCCGCCCCTGCGCGTGGTGACCCCATGAGCGGCCGGCGCGTCCCGCTGCCGAACTTCCACGGCGCCCGCGCCGTGGTGCTGCACCGGCGCTCGCCGCAGGTCGAGCCGCTGACCCGCCAGCTCGCCCGCATCGGCCTGGAGGTCACGACGGTGTGGCCGGACCTGGGCGCCGACCAGGTGGCGGCGGCCGATGTGGTGTTCTTCGACGGCGACATGTGCTGCGACGGCCAGTTCCCGTGGCCCGCCGGCGATCCGCCGGTGCCGCTGATCGCCCTGGCCGCGTCGGAGGCGCCGGGCCGCCTGGAATGGATGCTGGCGCAGGGGATCTGCGCCCACCTGCCGAAGCCGGTCGGGACCGGCGGCGTGTTCAGCGCCCTGGTGCTGGCCAGCCACGCCTTCGCCCAACGGCGCGCGCTGGCCGACGAGGCCGCAGACCTGCGCGACCGCCTGCGCCGCCGGCCCCAGGTGGCGCGCGCGCTGATGCGGCTGATGGCCGAGGAGGGACTGGACCAGGACGCCGCCTACCGGGCGCTGCGCGCCGCCGCCATGCAGCAGCGGCGCAGCATCGAGGACTATTGTGCGGCGCTGCTGGTGGGGGACGGCGGCGCGTGGGAGCCCGCCCATGGCAGCCAAGCGGAGGGAGGCCGATGAGCGTTCTGGGCGAGCTGGTGCGGCGCAAGCTGGCGCTGTTCGGTCTGGTCGTCATCACGGTGGTGGTCGGCGCGGCCCTGCTGTCCCCGTGGATCACGCCCTATCCGCCCGACCAGCAGATGTTCGACGGTCTCACCCTGGAAGGCGCGCCGCTGCCGCCCAGCGCCCAGTTCTGGCTGGGCACCGACCTGCTCGGCCGCGACCTGCTGTCGCGCCTGATCGAAGGGGCGCGGACCTCGCTGGTCATCGGCGTGGTCGCCAACGGCGCGGCCGTGTTCATCGGCACCCTGGTGGGGGTGACCGCCGGCTTCTTCGGCGGCTGGATCGGCACCATCCTGATGCGCGCCACCGACCTGATGATGGCCTTCCCGGCGCTGCTGCTGGCGATCGTGCTGGCCGCGCTGTTCACGCCGTCGCTGTGGATCGTCGCCCTGGTCATCGCCATGGTGAATTGGGTCCAGGTGGCGCGGGTGATCTACACCGAGACCCGCTCGCTGTCGGAACGCGACTTCATCGAGGCCGAATGGGGCATCGGCGCCGGCCGGGGGCGCATCCTGGTCCGGCACATGATCCCGCACCTGGTCTCCATCATGGTGGTGTGGGGGACCCTGGGCATCGCCACCACGGTGCTGCTGGAGGCCACGCTGTCCTACCTGGGGGTCGGCGTGCAGCCGCCGACGCCGAGCTGGGGCAACATCATCTTCGAGAACCAGACCTATTTCACCAGCGCGCCCTGGCTGGTGTTCTTCCCCGGCATCGCCATCATCCTGCTGGCGCTGTCCTTCAACCTGGTCGGCGACGCCCTGCGCGACATTCTCGACCCGACGCAGAAGGGACGCCACTGACATGGCCGCCTACATCGCCCGGCGGCTGCTCCAGGCCGTCCTGATCCTGATCGGCGTCAGCTTCGTGACGTTCGTGCTGCTCTACCTGGTGCCGGCCGACCCGGCACGGCAGATCGCCGGGCGCAGCGCCACCGCCGAGACCGTCGCCAACATCCGCGCGCAACTGGGCCTGGACCAGCCGTTCTACGTCCAGTACGGCCGCTACTTCATGAACATGATCCAGGGCGACCTGGGCCGCTCCTACCTGCAGAAGACCGAGGTGGCGGCGCTGATCGCGGCGCGCCTGCCGGCGACCCTGCAACTGATGGCCGGCGCCCTCTTCTTCGAACTGCTGCTGGGGCTGACCACCGGAATCCTCGCCGCCCTGAAGCGCGGCACGGCGATCGACAACGCGCTGATGGTGGGGTCGTTCATCGGCGTCTCGGCGCCGCAGTTCGTGGTCGGCATCCTGCTGCTGTACGTGTTCGCGGTACAACTCGGCTGGTTCCCCATCGGCGGCTACGGCACGCTGGCCCACCTGGTGCTGCCGGCCATCACCCTGGGCATCCTGGGCGCCGGCTGGTACTCGCGCATGATGCGCTCGTCGATGCTCGACGTGCTGCGTCAGGACTACATCCGCACCGCCCGCGCCAAGGGGCTGGACCGCGCGCGCGTCGTGGTGCGCCACGCCCTGCCCAACGCCATCCTGCCGGTGATCGCCATGATCGGCATCGACATCGGCCTGTTCATGAGCGGCATCGTGGTCGTCGAGTCCGTGTTCGGCTGGCCCGGCATCGGCCAATTGGCCTGGCAAGCGATCCAGCGCGTCGACATCCCCATCATCATGGGTGTGACCCTGGTCTCGGCGGTGGCCATCGTGCTGGGCAACCTGCTGGCCGACCTGATCGCGCCGTTCATCGACCCCCGCATCAAGCTGCGCTGACTCCCCGCGCGGGAGCGGCCGGCCGGCGGGGACCCCTGTCCCGCCTCACGGGACCACCTGGAGGGAATTTTCCTCCGAACTAGCAACCCTAGCGGAACAGACGAGGTCACCATGACGTTTGGATGGACACACCTGATGGGCGCCACCGCCCTGGTCGCGGCCGGCCTGACCGGCGTCGGGGCCGGCACCCTGAGCCTGACCCCCACGGCCGCGCTGGCCGAGGAGATCAAGCAGGGCGGCACCATGACCGTCACCTACAAGGACGACGTCTCCACGCTCGACCCGGCCATCGGCTACGACTGGCAGAACTGGTCCATGATCAAGAGCCTGTTCGACGGCCTGATGGACTACGACCCCGGCACCACCGACCTGACGACCGACCTGGCGGAGAGCTACACCGTCTCCGAGGACGGCCGGACCTACACCTTCAAGCTGCGCGAAGGGGTGATGTTCCACAACGGCCGCGAGATGACCGCGGCCGACGTCAAGTATTCCCTCGACCGGGTGGTGAACCCCGAGACGCAGAGCCCGGGTGCCGGCTTCTACGACAGCATCGAGGGCTTCGCGGCCGCCAGCGCGGGCGAGGCCGACGGCCTGTCCGGCGTCGAGGTGGTCGACGACTACACCGTCCGCTTCACCCTGTCCCGCCCGGACGCGCCGTTCCTGCACAAGCTGGCGCTCAACTTCGCCCACGTGGTGCCCAAGGAAGCGGTCGAGGAATGGGGCGCCGACTTCGGCAAGCATCCCGTCGGCACCGGCGCGTTCAAGCTGGCGGAATGGACCCTGGGCCAGCGGGTCGTGTTCGAACGCAACCCGGACTACTATCATGAGGGCATCCCGCGCCTCGACCGCATCGTGTTCGAGGTCGGCCAGGAGCCGATCGTGGCCACCCTGCGCCTGCAGCGCGGCGAGGTGGACATCGCCGGTGACGGCATCCCGCCGGCCAAGTTCCTGGAGGTCACCCAGGACCCGCAGTACGCCGACTTCATCGTCAAGGGCAACCAGCTCCACACCGGCTATGTGACGATGAACACCCGCATGGAGCCGTTCGACGATCCGGCGGTGCGCAAGGCCGTCAACATGGCCATCAACAAGGACCGCATCGTCCGCATCATCAACGGCCGCGCCACCCCGGCGAACCAGCCGCTGCCGCCCCTGATGCCGGGCTACGCGGAGGACTACGAGGGCTATCCCTACGATCCCGAGGCGGCCCGGGCGCTGCTGGCCGAGGCCGGCCTGGCCGACGGGTTCCCGACCGAGCTGTTCGTCGCCAACACCGACCCGCAGCCGCGCATCGCCCAGGCCATCCAGCAGGATCTGGCCGAGATCGGCATCCGCGCCTCGATCAAGTCGCTGGCCCAGTCCAACGTCATCGCCGCCGGCGGCGAGGAGGATCAGGCGCCGATGATCTGGTCCGGCGGCATGGCCTGGATCGCGGACTACCCGGATCCGTCCAACTTCTATGGTCCCATCCTGGGCTGCGGCGGCGCCGTGCCGGGCGGCTGGAACTGGGCCTGGTACTGCAACGCCGATCTGGACGCCAAGGCCGCCGAGGCCGACGCCATGGCCGATCCGGCCCAGGCCGATGCCCGCATCCAGATGTGGCGCGACATCTACCTGAGCGTCATGGAAGACGCCCCCTGGGTGCCGGTGTTCAACGAGCAGCGCTACACCCTGCGCTCTCCCGTCCTGGGCGGCGACGACGCCCTGTTCGTCGATCCCGTCCACGTTCCCGTCCACTACGACTATGTGTATCGAACCGATGTGCAATAACGCGCCCGCCTACACCATCCACGGCGTTCATCATCACTGTGGCTGGGACCGCGCCCTCGCCCCGGTGCGGACCGTCTCGCCCGGCACCACGCTGGAGTTCGAGTGCCTGGACGCCTCGGGTGGTCAGCTCACCCGGACGAGCACCGTCGCGGATGTGCCCAACCTGGACTTCGGCCGCATCAATCCGGTCACCGGCCCCGTCTACGTCGACGGGGCCGAGCCGGGCGATGCGCTCAAGGTGACGATCGAGAGCTTCCGGCCCTCCGGCTTCGGCTGGACCGCCAACATCCCCGGCTTCGGGCTGCTGGCGGACCAGTTCGAGACGCCGGGCCTGCACCTGTGGTCCTACGAGGCCGACAGCCTGGCCCCGGCGCTGTTCTCCAAGGTGGCGAAGGTGCCGCTGAAGCCGTTCGCGGGCACCATCGGGCTGGCGCCGGCGGCGCCCGGGCCGCATTCCGTGGTGCCGCCGCGCAACGTCGGCGGCAACATGGACATCCGCGATCTGGCCGCCGGCACCACCCTGTGGCTGCCGGTGGAGGTGGCGGGGGCGCTGTTCTCCATCGGGGACACCCACGCCGCCCAGGGCGACGGCGAGGTCTGCGGCACGGCCATCGAAAGTCCGATGAACGTGGTCGTCACGCTGGAGGTGGAAAAGGGCGCGGCGCCCAAGATGCCGCGCTTCAGCACCCCGGGGCCGGTCACCCGGCACCTGGACGCCGCCGGCTACGAGGTGACCACCGGCGTCGGCCCGGATCTGTTGGAGGGCGCGCGCGCCGCCCTGTCGCAGATGGTGGACTGGCTGGCCAGGACCCAGGGCATGGATCCCCTCGACGCCTACATGCTGTGCTCGGTCTGCGGCGACCTGCGCATCAGCGAGATCGTCGACCAGCCGAACTGGGTGGTGTCGTTCTACTTCCCGCGCGTCGTGCTGTCCTGAACGCGCATCCGGCGGCGGGGGCGCGGACCTCCGCCGCCGGCCCTTTTTCTCTTCCGCATTCTCGTTCTCTTCTCCTGCAACCGTCGGACGGGGCCATGACCAGCGAGCGGCAACAGGACAACGACACGGCGGCGGCGCCGGTGCTGACGGTGCGGGGCCTGCGCACGCAGGTGGCCACACCGCGCGGCCCGAAGATCGTGGTCGACGGCCTGGACCTCGACCTGCACCCCGGCGAGGTGCTGTGCATCGCCGGCGAGAGCGGCAGCGGCAAGTCGATGACCTCGCTGTCCATCATGGGCCTGCTGCCCCAGCCGATGGCGCGGGTGGTCGGCGGCTCGGTCACGCTGGACGGGCGCGAGCTGGTCGGCCTGGGCGAGCGTCAGATGCGCGCCCTGCGCGGCGCCGAGATCTCGATGATCTTCCAGGAACCGATGACCTCGCTGAACCCGGTGCTGACCATCGGCCGCCAGATCACCGAGGCGATCGAGGCCCATCGCCCCTTGGGCCGGGCGGAGGCCCGCACCCGCGCCATCCAGGCGCTGGAAGCGGTACGCATCCCCGAGGCGGCCCGGCGCCTGACGCAGTACCCCCACGAGCTGTCCGGCGGCATGCGCCAGCGCGTGATGATCGCCATGGCGATGGCCTGCGGCCCCAAGGTGCTGATCGCCGACGAGCCCACGACGGCACTCGACGTCACCATCCAGGCCCAGATCCTGGAGTTGATGCGCGACCTGCGGCGCGACTCGAACACCGCCATCATCCTCATCACCCACGACATGGGCGTCGTGGCGGAGATGGCCGACCGCGTCATCGTCATGAACCAGGGCCGGGTGGTGGAGAGCGGCCCGGTGCTGGACATCTTCGAGCGCCCGCAGGCCGCCTACACCCGCGACCTGCTGGCCGCGGTGCCGCGCCTGGGCGCCAACGCCGGCCGCGACGGCCCGGCGCGCGGCCAGCCGGGCCGGCCGGCGGAGGCCGCCCCGGCCGCCCCACCCGCCGAGCCCGCCCCGGTCGTGCGGGTGCGCGACCTCACGGTGCGCTTCGACATCACCGGCGGCCTGCTGCAACGGGTGGTCAACCGCGTGCACGCGGTCGAGGGCGTGTCCTTCGACCTGACCCCGGGCGAGACCCTGGCGATCGTGGGCGAGAGCGGCTGCGGCAAGTCCACCACCGGCAAGGCGCTGATGAACCTGATCCCGTGGCAGGGCGAAATCGTCATCGACGGCACCGCCACCCACGGCCTGAGCCGGCGCGCCATGCGCCCGGTGCGGCGGCATATCCAGATGGTGTTCCAGGACCCCTACGCCTCGCTCGACCCGCGCATGACGGTGGGCGAGCTGGTGGCCGAGCCGCTGGTGATCCATGGCCTGGCCTCGGGCCGCGAGTTGGACGACCGGGTGGCCGAGCTGTTCCGCCGCGTCCGGCTGGAACCGGAGCAGCGCCACCGCTACCCCCACGAGTTCTCCGGCGGTCAGCGCCAGCGGGTGTGCATCGCCCGCGCGCTGGGCCTGTCGCCCCGGGTGATCGTGGCCGACGAGTCGGTCTCCGCGCTCGACGTCTCGGTGCAGGCCCAGGTCCTCGACCTGATGCAGGAGCTTCAGGACGAGTTGGGTCTGTCCTACCTGTTCATCTCCCACGACATGGCGGTGGTGGAGCAGATCAGCCACCGCGTCGCCGTCATGTACATGGGCCGCATCGTCGAGATCGGCCGTCGCCGCGATGTCTTCGACACCCCGCGCCATGCCTATACGCAGAAGCTGTTGCAGGCGGTGCCGCTGCCCGACCCGCGCAACCGGCGCGACCATTTCCGCAAGCTGGACGGCGAGATCCCCAGCCCGGTGCGGCCGCTGGACTACGCCCCGCCGCCGCAGTACTTCATGGACGTCGGCCCCGGTCACCGGGTGGCCGCCGACCCGCTCGGGGCGGCCCCGTGACGCGGGCGTGGCGGGAGCCGGTTCAGCGCCCGATCATCGGGCCGATGCTGCGGCACAGGTGCACCAGGCGCGGCCCCAGGTCCTGTTGCAGCCGCGCCGGCTCCAGCGCGAAGGCCGGGCCGGCGCAGTTCATCGCCATCACCGTGCTGCCGTCCGCCGACAGCAGGGGCACGCCGACCCCGCGTACGTCGCGCTTCCACTCGTGATCGACGTAGCAGAAGCCGCGGTCTTCCACCTCGGCGATGGCGTCCTTGATACGCCCGTCCAGCTCGGGCCAGTCGGCGCCGTGCACGCGCTGGAGATGGAACAGGATCACGTCGCGTTCGGCCTCGTTGAGGCCGGCCAGAAACGCCCGCCCCAGCGCCGTGGTGGCGATGGGAACCCGGCTGCCGATGTCGAGCCGCAGCGTGGTCAGGGCGCTCGAACTGCACTCGTCCACGTAGATCATGCTGAGGCGGTCGCGGCTGGCCAGCGCCACCGACGCGTTGGCGTGATTGGCGAGTTGCTGCATGTAGTCGTGCGCGATCTGGCGCACCCGCATGTTGGACAGCACGGGATAGCCCAGCGCCAGGATGGACGGCGCCGGCTCGTATTTGCCCAGCCGCTTGATGAAGGTGAGATAGCCCAGCTCGGTCAGGGTGTAGGTCAGCCGCGAGACCGTGGCCTTGGGCAGCCCGGTGATCTCGGCCAGTTCGCTGTTGCCCAGCGGTCCCTGGCCGGGCCGGAACGCCCGCAGGATCTCCAGGCCGCGCGCCAGCGCCCAGACGAACTTGCGGTCGCTGGCGTGCCGCGCCCCCAGGTCACCGTCCTCGTAGAGCAAGGGCACGGTGGAGCGCGACGCAGCCCCGGCGGCGCCGTCCCCGTCCGGGGCGGCCGCGGGTGTCGGGGTCTCAGGGGAGCGGGACTTGGCGCCCGTCTTGCGGGCGCGGGGGGCGGTCTTGGCTTTCCGTCTCTCGTGTTCGTCCATACCGATCCCTGGTGATGCGCGTCTGCGGTCCCTGCGGCCGAGCCCGCCCGGTCAAACGATGGCGCGGGAGGAGGCGCCGTCCTCACCCGCCCGGCTGCATGCGGCTCCGGCGGCCGGTCCCGACGACCGGTGGTCCAGGGTAGCGGCCCCGTCCCCCCTTCGCCATGGCGTTCCGCGGGACGACGGAAGCGGCCTGGCATACCGCCCGCGGCGCCCGGGGCGCCCGAGCCGGCGCCGCGGCGGGCGTAGGGGCCGCGTTGTGGTCCGTATCAGTCGGCCACGGCCGGGGCTGTCAGCGCCAGTCCGAGCGCGGCGCGGCGACGCAGCCACGGGCTGGGGCGGTAGCGCGGATCCCCGGTCAGAGCGCGGATCGCCTCGAGGATGGCCAGTACGGTCGCCGGTCCCAGGTCGTCGCCCATCTCCAACGGACCCCGGGGATACCCGAGTCCCAGGCGCACCGCCCGGTCGATATCGCCCGGGGCGGCGATGCCCTGCTGCGCGATGTCGCAGGCGATGTTGACGATGGTCGCCACCACCCGCTGGGCCACGAAGCCGGGGCTGTCGGCGATCACCGACACCGCCGCGCCGCTGGCCGCGAGGGCGGCGTGCGCGGCGTCGCGGGCGGCCGCGGTGGTCGCCGGCGTGGTCATCATGGTGAGGCGGGCCGGGGTGGCGAAGGCCATATCGACCGCGACCGTGCGCGCCGCCGGCACCCCCTGGCGCACCGCCTCGGCGGTGGCATCGGTCCCCACCGGTGTGACCAGGCAGACGCTGTCCGGGCCGGGCACGTCGCCGTCGTCGAGCGGAACATCGGCCCCGGCCAGGGTTGCCCGCAGCGGAGCCGCGAACCGGGGCACGGCCGGGCTCACCCACAGCGGCACCTGACGCAATGGCGGGGCCGACGGCTCGGCCGGGGTCTCGCGGGTGCCGTCGTGATAGCGATAGAAACCCTGGCCGGTCTTGCGGCCGTACAGGCCGGCCGCGACCTGCTGTGCGGCGAGCGGCGTCGGCCGAAAGCGCGGTTCGTCGAAGAACTGGCGGTAGATCTGCTCCATCACGGGAAACGACACGTCGATCCCGGTCAGGTCGAGCAGTTCGAACGGTCCCATGCGGAACCCGGCGCAGTCGCGCAGGATGCGATCCACGGTGACCGGGTCGGCGACACCCTCCTGCACCACCCGCAGCCCCTCGGTGTACAGCCCGCGCCCGGCGTGGTTGACCAGGAAGCCGGGGGTGTCGAGGACATGCACCGCCGTGTGACCCCAAGCTTCGGCCAGCCGCGCCAGGGCGTCGGTGACCGCCGGCGCGGTGCGGCTGCCCCGGATCACCTCGACCACCGTCATCAGTGGCACCGGGTTGAAGAAGTGCAGGCCCGCCACCCGCTCCGGCCGCCGACACCCCGCGGCAATGGCCGTCACCGACAGCGACGAGGTGTTGGTGGCCAGGATGGCGTCATCCGCCAGGATGCCCTCTAGGTCCGTGAACAGCGCTGTCTTCACCTCCAGGCGCTCGGCGGCCGCCTCGATCACCACCGCCGCCGGCGCCAGTGCCTCCAGGCTGGGGGCGGCGTGGAGTCGATCGGTCGCGGCCTCGGCGTCCGCCGGCGTCATGCGGCCCTTGGTCGCGGCGCTGGCGAAGCGCGCGGCCACGAAGGCCCGCGCCGCCGACACCACCTCCGGGGCCACATCGTACAACAGCACCGGCGTGCCGGCGGCGGCGGCGATCTGGGCGATGCCGCGCCCCATCGTGCCGGCGCCGACGATGGCGACGGGGCGGGCGGGATCGGCGAGGGACGCGGTCATGGCGCGGGCTCTCCCTGAAGGCAGCGGTGGAGACGGCGGGCGGAGCCTGCCATGCGCTTTGCGGAAATACAATCCGCTTAGCGAAACAGTCACCGTTGTGGTCGCATGCGGGCTATGTCATAACACGAACCGTCCCGCCCGTGCCCCCGTCCCCAGGAGGTCCCATGGCGCTTCCGGAGTCGTTCCGCCACAGCCTGCGCCTGCCGGTCGTCGGCGCCCCGATGTTCCTGGTCTCGCGGCCGGCGCTGGTGATCGCGCAGTGCCGGGCCGGCATCGCCGGGGCGTTCCCGGCCCTCAACGCCCGTCCGGCGGAAACCCTGGACCCCTGGCTGACCGAGATCCGGACCGCCCTCGACGCCACCCCCGGGGCGGCGCCGTTTGGGGTCAACCTGATCGTCCACCGCACCAATCCACGCCTGGAGACCGACCTGGCGACCGTGGTGCGCCACCGCGTGCCCTTCGTCATCACCTCGATCGGGGCGCCGGACGCCATCGTCGACGCCATCCACGGCTACGGCGGGCTGGTGTTCCACGATGTCACCACGCTGCGCCACGCCCGGCGCGCCATCCGCGCCGGGGTCGACGGCTTGATTCTGGTCGCCGCGGGGGCCGGCGGCCATGCCGGCACGCTGAGCCCGTTCGCGCTGCTGCCCGAGGTGCGCGCCCTGTTCGACGGCACCCTGATCCTGGCCGGGGCCATCGGCGACGGCGCCGCCATCCGCGCCGCCCGGATGCTGGGTGCCGATCTGGCCTATATGGGGACACGCTTCATCGCCACGCAGGAGTCGGCGGCGGGCGACGCCTACAAGCGCATGATCGTCGACTCCGCCGCCGCCGATGTGGTCTACACCCCGGCCTTCACCGGCGTGGCCGGCAACTATCTGCGCGGCTCGATCGCCAATGCCGGGCTCGATCCCGACGCGCTGCCGCCGCCGGGCGCGCTGGCGGTGGGCGACCACGGCAAGCGGCCCAAGCAGTGGACGGAGATCTGGGGCGCCGGCCAGGGTGTCGGGAGCATCACCGATGTCCCCACCGTGGCCGCGCTGGTCGACCGCCTGGCGGCCGAGTACGCCGAGGCCGGGCGCGCCGCCGCCACCGACCCGTTCGACACCACCCCCGGGGCCGCCCCCGCCCGGGCACCGTATGCCGGCCGCGTCAGCGGACCCTGAGGACGCGACACCCGCCGCCAGGTCGCCCGCCCGCCGGTCGTGCCGAGTCTGTCGCGCCGGCCGCTCAGAGGCCCAGCCCCTGCTCGGCCTCGCGGATCATGGCGCGGGCGATGACAAGCTGCTGGATCTGGGTGGTGCCCTCGTAGATGCGGAACAGGCGGGCATCGCGGTACAGGCGCTCGACCGGGGTGTCGGCCATGTAGCCGGCGCCGCCGTGGATCTGCACCGCCCGGTCGGCGACGCGGCCGACCATCTCGCTGGCGAACATCTTGGCGCAGGCGGCCTCCTTGGAGACGCGCGCGCCGGCGTCGTGGCGGCGCGCGGCGTCCAGGGTCATGCAGCGCGCGGCGTACAGCTCCGCCTGGCTGTCCGCCAGCATGGCCTGGACGAGCTGGAACGCGGCCACCGGCTGGCCGAACTGACGCCGCTCCATGGCATAGCCCAGAGCCTCGTCCAGCAGCCGCCGGGCGGCGCCGACGCACACCGCCGCGAGGTGGATGCGGCCGCGGTCCAGCACCTTCATGGCGGTCCGGAAGCCCTGGCCGGCCTTCTCCGGGCCGCCGATGATGGCCTCGGCCGGCACCCGCACGTCGTCCAGGATGACGTCGGCCGTATGGGCGCCGCGCTGGCCCATCTTGCGATCGCACGGCCCGATGCTGAGGCCGGGCCGGCCGGCCTCGACCAGGAACGCCGAGATGCCGTCGGCCCCCGGCCGGTCGGGCTCGCTGCGCGCCATCACGGTCAGCAGCCCGGCTTCGGGCGCGTTGGTGATGTAACGCTTGGTGCCGCGCAGCAGGTAGTCGCCACCGTCCCGGCGCGCCACGGTGCGCAGCGCCGCCGCATCCGAGCCGACGTCGGGTTCGGTCAGGCAGAAGGCGGCGATCAGGTCACCGGCGGCGATGGCGGGCAGGTAGGCCCGCTTCTGCGACTCGGTGCCGTCGATGACGATGCCCTGCGAGCCGATCCCGTTGTTGGTCCCCAGCATGGAGCGGAACGCCACCGAGGCCCGGCATAACGCGAACAGGATTTCGGCCTCCGCCTCCAGGGGCAGGCCGAGTCCGCCGTAGGCCTCCGGCACCGACATGCCGAACAGGCCCATCTCCTGCAGCAGCGCGCGGATGTCGTCGGGGATGCGGTCGGTCTCGACCACCGTCTGTTCGGCGGGCATGAGCCGTTCGGTCACGACGCGATGGACGGTCTCGGTCAGGGACCGGACGAGGGCGGTGTCCATGGGTATGCGGTCCTCCGGTCGGACGCCAGGGGGGGAGGGACGCGGTCGGGCGCCCGCGATCGAGGCGTCGCCGCCGCCTTTTGCAGAATTGCATTTTGCCAGACGGAATTCAAACGTCGATCGAACCGTTTCCGGCGCGGGGGCTACGCCCGTCCATCCCGACCGCGACCACGCGGAGGGGCACCCGCCGATGTCCGTTGCGCACAGGGCTTGCCACGGAGCGCGCATTTCGGGCATTGTGATTCCATTCTGAGGCTCCTCGTTCTGCTTAGTGAAATGGGGTTCTGCATGCGGCGTGTCGCGGTCATCGGTGTCGGCCAGACCAGCTACGGCCTGAGCCCCGAACGCACCCTGAAATCCCTGTTCGCGGAGGCCGCCCGCGCCGCCTTCGCCGACGTCCCGGGCGGACTCGATCCCGGGGCGGTCGACGAGGCCTATATCGGCAGCCTGTCCACCGGCGGCTCCCAGCTCGGCAACTTCGCCCCGCTGATGCTGGAGTCGGCGGGCATGACCGGCGTGTCCGGCCGCCACGTCGAGAGCGCCTGCGCCTCGTCCGGCTTCGCCTTCCGCGATGCCTACCTCGCCGTGGCCTCGGGGGCGGCCCGCATCGCCGCCGCCGGCGGCATCGAGAAGATGTCCGACCTGCCGCGGGAGCGGACCCGGTCCTGGCTCGGCGTCTCCGGCGACGTCGAGTGGGAGCGCCTGGCCGGCACCAACTTCCCCGGCATCTACGCCATGATGGCCCGCCGCCACATGCACGAGCACGGCACCACCAAGGCCCAGATCACCGCCGTCGGGGTCAAGAACCGCGCCAACGCGGTTGCCAATCCGACGGCGCAGGTGCGCAAGGCCATCACCCTCGATCAGGCCCTGGCCATGCCGATGCTGGCGGACCCGTTCTGCCTGGCGGACGCCTGCGGCATCACCGACGGGGCCTCGATGGTGCTGCTGTGCGACTGGGAGACCGCCCGCGCCTTCACCGACACCCCCGTCGAGGTGGTCGGCAGCGGCGCCGGCACCGATTTCGTCGCCATCCACGACCGCCCCTCCCTCACCCGCCTGCCGGCGGCGCGCAAGGCGGCCTGTCAGGCCTACGCCCAGGCCGGCCTCGGCCCGGCGGACATCGACCTGGCGGAGGTGCACGACTGCTTCACCATCGGCGAGATCCTGGCCTACGCCGACCTGGGGTTCTGCGACGAGGCCGAGGCCGGCCGGCTGGTCGCGGACGGCGTGACGGCCCGCGACGGCCCCCGGCCGGTCAACGTCTCCGGCGGCCTGATCGGCAAGGGTCATCCCATCGGGGCCACCGGCACCGGCCAGATCTACGAGCTGGTGCACCAGTTGCGCGGCACGGCCCGGGAGCCGAGCCGTCAGATCGCCGCGCCGCGCTACGGCCTGGCGCACAACGTGGGCGGCTCCGGCGGCAGCGTCGCCGTGCACATCCTGAAAGCCGCCGACTGAGGGGACGCACCATGACCGCAGCACCCGTCGGCCTGTCCGCCTATGCGGCCCGCCTGCCGCGCCTGCGCCTGCCGGCCGCGGCCTATCGCGATGCCTGGGGCACCTGCGCCGCGCGCGGCCTGGAGCGCAAGGCCGTCTGCGCCTACGACGAGGACGCCGTCACCCTGGCGGTGGCGGCGGCCCGCGCCGCCCTGACCCACAGCGCCGCGCCCGCCCCTTTCGACGCCCTGATTCTGGGCGCCACCAGCCTGCCCTACGACGAGAAGCCCTCCGCCGCCACCGTGCTGTCGGCGCTGACCGCCCGGCGCGACGTGCGCGTGGTGGAGATCGGCGGCAGCCCCCAGGCCGGCCTCCAGGCCCTGCTGGTGGCGTGGGAGTACTGCGCCGCCCATCCGGGGCGCTCCGCCCTGGCGGTCGCGGCCGATGCCCCGGCGGCGCCGGCCGACGTGCCGCACGAGCATGCCCTCGGCGCCGGCGCGGCGGCCTTCCTGGTGGGGCCGGACACCGCGGCCGCCACCCTGTGCCATTGCGCCGCGGTGACCCTGGAGACCTTCGGCGCCCGGCTGCGCCGGCGCGGCGAGGCCACCCTGCGCGACCTGGAACTGCGCACCGACACCGTGGCGCCGGCCCTGGCGGACCTGCGCGCGGCGGTCGCGGACTGGGGGCCGCCGGATCGGCTGGCCGTCGGCGGCGACGCCGCGGCGGCGCGGCGCGCCGGGGGTGTGTTCGGTCTCTCCGCGCCGGCGCTGTCCGCCCCCTGGGCGCGGATCGGGGACTGTGGCGCCGCCCTGGCCCCGCTGGCGCTGTGTGACGCGCTCGACCGGGCGGCGCCGGGCGAGCGGGTGATGGCCGTCGCCTTCGGGGCCGGCGCCCTGGCCCTGGACCTGACGGCGGGGCCGGGCCTGGCCAGCGGGCGCGCCGACACGGACTCCGTGGCCGTCCTGGCCGACGGCGGCGAAGAGATCGGCTACGTCGCCTACCTGCGCCACCGCCGCATGCTGTCCAGTCGTCTGGGAGGCACCGCATGAGCGCCTACATCTCGCTGCCCATGTTCGGGGCCGGCACCGGACAGCGCCTGCGCCTGGAGGCCGGGCGCTGCCGGTCCTGCGCGGCGCTCGTCTACCCCCAGCGGCCCCAGTGCCCGGGCTGCGGCGATGACGCCTTCGATACCGCGCCGCTATCGGGCACCGGGACCCTGTACACCTACACGGTCATCGCCGGCGGCGGGGCACCCGCCGAGTTCGACGACCAGCAGACCATGACCGGCCCCCTCACCGTCGGCGTGGTGGCGCTGACCGAGGGGCCGCACGTGATCGCCCAGATCGCCGACGCCGACCCGGAGACGCTGGAAATCGGCATGCCCCTGCGCGCCGTGGTGCGTCGCCTGTTCGACCAGGAGGGCGTGGTGCGCTATGGGACCAAGTTCGTGCCCGCCGCCGACGCCTGACCACCCCGTCCCGTTCTCCCGTTCAAAGGGCTCCCCCCAATGACCGGTGCCGTCCCCTTTCCCCGCGACGCCATCAACGCCATGCTGGAGCGGCTGCGCGGGCACCCGTTCCATGGCCCGCGCCTGCCGGCGCGGGTCACCGACGCCGCCGATTTCGCCGCCACGGTGCCGCTGATGCGCCGCGAGGACCTGCTGGCGGAACTGCGCAAGCCCGGACTCGGCGCCTTCGCCTGCCCGCACGCGGTGCGCATGAACTTCTCGCCCATGGGCGGTGGGCTGGCGCCGATCCTGCACACCGCGGGCGATCTGGCGGCGCTGACGGCGGCCTGCCGCACCCACCTGGACGCCTGCGGGATCGGGCCCGGCGACGTCTGCGCCGTCACCTTCGGCTACCACCTGTTCGTCGCCGGCCTGTTCTACCAGACCCAGATGGAGACCTGCGGGGTGACCTGCCTGCCGCTCGGCCCCGGCGAGGCGGCGCGCACCGCCGGCCTGTGCGCCGAGGCCGGGGTGACGGTGCTGGCCGGCAACCCCAGCTTCGCGCTCACCCTGCGCGAGGCCGGGATGCCGCCACCGCGGGTGTTCTTCGCCGGCGGCGAGCCGTTCACCGGCAACCGCCCCCTGTACGCGGCGGTGCGCGCGGCGATGCCGGACACCCTGCTGATCGACTCGTTCTCGCTGTCGGAGGTGCTGCCGGTGGCCCGCACCGTCCCCGGCGGCACCGGCGTCCATGTGTTCGACGAGTTGGTCTATGCCGAGGTGATCGACCCCGACAGCGCAACCCCGTTGCCGCCGGGCACGCGCGGCGAACTGGTGCTGACCCATCTGGTCAAGGAGGCCCAGCCGCTGGTGCGCTACCGCACCGGCGACCTGACGGTGCTCACCCACACCGCGCCGCTGCATGGCCGCACGGTGAACCTGCCCCGGGTGGTGTTCGGACGCACCGACAGCATGGTCAAGGCCAGGGGCGTGAAGCTGTACCCGTCGGAGCTGCGCAGCGTGCTGCTCGGCGTGCCCGGCGTGACCGGTGGTCATCGGCTGACGGTGCGCACGGTGGACGGACGCGACCACCTGACCCTGAGCGTGGCCGGCACCCTGGACGACGCCACCGCCGAGGCCGTGCGGCGGGCCTTCAAGAGCCAAACCCTGGTCTCGCTGGACGCCCTGGAGACCGTGGACACGCTGCCGGACGGCCCGGCGATCGCGGACGCGCGCTGAGCGCCGACTACCCCCCACGCGCCGGGACTCCGCACCCCGCCCGGCCCCTTCGCCCTTCGGGAGGAGCCCCCGTCATGACCGCACCCCTGCCCTGGCGTCTGGTGGTGGATCGCAACGCCTATACCGACTTCTCGGTGTCGGTCTCGCCCGCCGTCGAACGGGCGGTGGCGCGCGGCAGCGTTCCGCCCACCGTCTATCTCAACATCTTCGACCGCGACAGCCTCACCATCGGCGTCAACGAGGACCCCACCCAGGTGCTCGACCTGGCGTTCTGCGACGCCCATGGCATCGAGGTGCGCCGCCGGGTCAACGGCGGCGGCGCCATCTACGCCGGCGCCGGCTCCATCTTCGTCTGCTTCTATCTGCCCACCGCCCTGCCCGGGGTGCCGGACACCGCCCGGGCGGCCTTCCCCCAGGTGCTGGGCGCGGTGGCCGAGACCCTGCGGCGGCGCTATGGCGTGCCGGCGCGCTACCGCCCCCTCAACGACGTCGAGGTCGAGGGCCGCAAGCTGATGCCGACCTCGCTGAAGATCGAGGACGGCGTCATGACCCTGCGTGTGCTCATCAACGTCACACCGGTCGACACCGCGGTGGCGGCCCGCGCCATCCCGCTGCCGCCGGAGAAGACCCGGGACAAGGTGCACAAGGACATGGCGAGCCGCACCACCTGCCTGGAGCGCGAGGCGGGCCGGACGTTCACCGAGGCCGAGCTGGAGCGCCTCACCCGCGAGGTCACCGAGGACGCCTTCGGGGTCGCGGACCTGCGACGTCAGCCGCTGTCCGACGCCGAGCGCGCCGACGCCGCCGACCTGCGCGCCCGCCTGACCGCCGATGCCTGGTTGTACGGCAAGACCGAGGCGCGGCGCTTCGGCGACCTGACCGGGGCCGCCGTGGGACGCGGCCGGGTCAAGGCCGTCGGCGGCCTGATCTGGACCGCCCTCAAGGTCCGCGACGGCACCGTCGCCGCCGCCCTCGTCAACGGCGACTGGCACCCGCGCCCGACCGACAGCGTGGCCTGGCTGGAACAGGCGCTGGCCGGCTGCCCGGCGACCACCGAGGCCCTCCGCGCCCGCGTGGCCGCGTTCCTGGCCCGCGACGACGTCGAGTTCGCCGGCATCGAGGCCGAGGACCTGGCGGCCGCCTTCGACAGGGCGCTGGCCGACCTGTGCCCGGCGACGCCGGGCTGACCACACCTCCCCCCCACCCATTCCCAAAGGAGAGACCCGCCATGACCGAGGTGGTGGTGCTGGAGCGGCCCCGCGCGGGCGTCGCCGTGCTGCGGCTGAACCGGCCGGAGGCCCGCAACGCGCTGTCGATGCCCGTGCGCGAGGCGCTGGCGCGGCACCTGACGGATCTGGCCGGCGACGACGGCGTGCGGGCCGTGGTGCTGACCGGCGGCCCCGACGTGTTCGCCGCCGGCGCCGACATCAAGGCGATGGCCACCGCCGGCCCGGCCGAGATGATGCGCCGCGGGGTCGAGCGCCTGTGGGCGCCGATCAAGGACTTTCCCAAGCCCCTGATCGCCGCCGTCAACGGCTGGGCGCTGGGCGGCGGGTGCGAACTGGCGATGCACGCCGACATCATCATTGCCGGGGCCAGCGCCCGGTTCGGCCAACCGGAGATCAAGGTCGGCATCATGCCGGGCGCCGGCGGCACCCAGCGGCTGGTGCGCGCGGTCGGCCGGTACAAGGCCATGAAGCTGTTGCTCACCGGCGAGCCGGTGGACGCCGCCGAGGCCGAGGCCATGGGCCTGGTCTCCGAGGTGGTGCCCGACGCCGAGACGCTGGGGCGGGCGCTGGACCTGGCCGCCGCCATCGCCGCGCTGCCGGCCCTGGCGGTCTGCAAGATCAAGGAGGTGGTGCGGGCCGGCGCCGATCTGCCGCTGGACGCCGCCCTGGTCCTGGAGCGTCAGGCCCTGCACCTGCTGTTCGACACCGCCGACCAGAAGGAGGGCATGGCCGCCTTCATCGAGAAGCGCAAGCCGGCCTTCAACCAAACACCGGCGCCCTCGCCGGCGCCCTCGTAGGGGGGATGGCGGGGCCGCACCCGGCCCCGCCGCCGTCCGTCAGGCCATCGCCCCCAGTGACGCGCCGCCGCAGACGTACAGCGTCTGCCCGGTGATGAAGCCGGCCTCGGGGGCGGCGAAAAAGGCCACCGCGCGCGCCACCTCGGCCGGCTCGCCCAGGCGGCCGAGCGGGATCGCCTCCATCAGGCGGCGGGTCTGCGGCGCGTCCGGCGGATTGCTGGCGCGGAACAGCGCGGTGGCGATGGGGCCCGGGGCGACGGCGTTGCAGGTGATGCCGTGCGGGGCCAGTTCCTGCGCCCAGGTGCGCACCAGGCCGATCATGCCGGCCTTGGTGGCGGCGTAGGCGGTGCGGTTCGGCTTGCCCAGGGCGGCGCGGCTGGCGATGCCGACGATGCGCCCGGAGCCGGCCTGCCGCATCGCCGGCACGGTGGCGCGCGCCGCGAGGATGGCCGAGTTGAGGTTGACGTCGGCCAGCCGGCGCAGGTCCGTCCAGGCGGTCTCGTCCAGGCTGGCGTTGATGCACTGGCCGACGTTGGCGACCAGGAGGCCGAAGGACCGCGTGGCCGTCACCTCGGCCAGCACCGCCTCGGCCGCCGCCGGGTCGGCGAAATCGACCGCCACGGTCTCGACGCCCGGCGGCGGATCCGGCACCGGGTCGCGGTCCAGGTTCAGCACCCGGTAGCCGTCGGCCGCCAGGCGGTCGACGATGGCCCGGCCGATACCGGCGGACCCGCCGGTCACCAGGGCCTGGCGGGCGAGGTCGGGCGCCTCGCCGGCGGGCGTGGCGGACGGGGACGGGAGCGGGGACGGAATGGAGGATGGGGGACCGGACATGACAGGCTCCTGCGGGAGGGGAGGAAGGACACGGACGCATGACCGTCGCGGCCGGTGAGCGCGGGCACCGCGGACGGGACCGGCTGGCCGGCGGCCTGATCGTCGTGGTCTGGGCCGGTGTGCTGGTGCAGGCCCTGGCCGGCACCTCCGCACCCGGACCGGTGGCCGTGACGCTGGTCGCGCTGGCCGCCTATCTGCTGACCCAGGCCGGCTGCCTGAGCCGCACCGCCTGGGCGCACCTGTCGGTCGGCGCGGCCGTGGCGCTGACGACGGTCGTTCTTCTCGACGATCCCGGCCCGACCCTGGTCACCGGCCTGGGCCGCGCCGCCTTCCTGGCCGCCCTGTTCGCGGCCCTGGGGACCCTGCGCGAGGCGGCGCGCGCCTCGCCGATGGTGCACGAGACCGGCCGCATGCTGACCCAGCAGCCGCCGGGCCGGCGCTACGTGGCGATCACGGCGGGGGGCACGCTGTTCGGGGCGATCCTCAACTTCGGCGCCATCGGGCTGCTGGGCGGCATGATCCAGGACGCCAACACGGTCCAGGCCGCGCGCGGCGAGGCCCGCATCCGCGCCATCCGCGAGCGGCGCATGATGCTGGCGCTGCTGCGCGGTTTCTCGGTGCTCATGTTCTGGTGCCCGCTGACGGTGGCCTACGCCATTGTCGGCGAGACCCTGGCCGGCGCCCATTGGACCGGCCTGATGACCCTGGGTCTGGGCATGGCGGTGATCGTCATGGCGATCGGCTGGACCCTCGACCGCCTGACCATGCCGCGCCCCCGCGCCGTCGGCCCGCGGGCGCCGTTTCGGTGGCGCCGGTTGGGGCCGCTGCTGGGCCTCCTGCTGCTGGTGTTCGGACCCGCCGTCGCGGTCGAACAGCTCACCGCCGGCCGCCTGATCCATGGTGTCATCCTGGTGGTGCCGGTGCTGGCCACGGCGTGGCTGACCCTGGCCCGGGGACCGGCGGGAGCGGCGCGGCGGCTGGGCCGTTACCTGGCGACGGCGGTTCCCAACCAGCGGGCCGAAATCGCCGTGCTCGGCAACGCCGCCTTCATGGGGGCGGCGATCGCCGGCGTGTTGCCGGCCGTCGGGCTGCACGATCCGTTCGCCGGCCTGACCGGCCTCGGCATGCCGACGGTGCTGGTGCCGGCCGTCGTGCCCTGGCTGGTGGTGGCGGCGGGCCAGGCCGGCGCCAACCCGCTGCTCACCGTCACCGTGCTGGTGGCGCTGATCGGCGATCCTGCGGCCCTGGGGGTCAGCCCAACCGTGCTGGGGCTCGGGCTGGTGATGGGCTGGGGGCTGACGGTGGGCTCGTCGCCGGCCACCGCGGCGACCATGATGATCGGGCGCATGACCGACCGCAGCGCCGCCGCCGTCGGGCGGGGCTGGAACGGCGGTCACACCCTGGTCAGCCTGACCGCCGTCTCGCTCGCCCTGGCCGGCCTGCATCTGGCGTGGCCGTAGACCCGGCGCCGCCGGGCGGCGCGCGCTCAGGCGCCGGCGGCGGTCGCCAGGTCGCACGGCGCGCCGTCCAGCAGCACGGCGGCCGCCGCCGCCTCGGCCGCGTCATCGGCCGGCGCCAGCGGATCGGGGGCCGTCAGCCGGTGATCGAGCACCAGCCGCGCCAGCAGCAGCCGGCGGGCATCGCCCGTGCGGGCGTGCAGCGCCGCCCCCTCCAGGGCCAGCACCGCCGCCGCGGCGGCATGGTACAGGCCGCTGGCCGCCTGCCGCGCCAGCCGCTCCCCGGCCGGACCGCCGTCCCGCGCCTCCTCGACCAGCGCCACGGCGCGGTCGAGGCCGTCGGTCAGGCGCGCCAGCAGCGGCGCCGGCACCGCCTCGGCCGCCAGCCTCTGCTTGAGACCGCCGGACAGGGCGCGATGGGCCTCCACCGTGCGCGCCGCCCGCAGCACGTCCAGCGCGACGATGTTGCTGGTGCCCTCCCACACCGAGCCCAGCAGGGCGTCGCGCACCAGGCGCGGGTTGACCCACTCCTCGATGTAGCCGGCGCCGCCGCGCACCTCCAGGGAATCGGCGGTCACGGTGCGGGCGTCGCGACAGGCGCGGAACTTCAGCAGCGGGGTGAGCGCCCGCAGCAGGCGCCCGGCCTCGCCGTCGCCGGCGTCGGCGCGGGCCATGACGGCGGCGGTGAACAGGCTCAGCGACAGTGCCTGTTCGGTCGGCAGCAGCAGCTTGAGAAGCTGGCGCCGCATCAGCGGCATGTCGGCCAGCCGGCGGCCGAAGGCGACGCGCTGCTCGGCCACGTACAACGCCTCGTGCCAGGCCCGGCGCATCAGGCCGGCGGCGCGCACGCCGTTGGACAGCCGCGAGGCGTTGATCATCTCGGCCATCTGCTTGAAGCCCTGGCCGAGGTCCCCGACCAGATAGGCGACGGCACCGTCCATCCGGATCTCGCCGGAGGCCATGGAGCGGGTGCCCAGCTTGTCCTTCAGGCGCACGATCCGGTAGGCGTTGATGCGCTCCGGACCGGCCGCGTCGGCGGGCACGGTGCGCGGCATCAGGAACAGGCCCAGGCCGCGCGTCCCGGGCGGCGCGCCCACGGGCCGCGCCAGCACCATGGTCCAGGCCGCGTCCGGGTTGGAGCAGAACCACTTGTCGCCGGACAGCCGCCAGCCCCCGGCGCCGTCGCGCTCGGCCACCACGGTGGCGGCGCCGACGTCCGAGCCGGCGCCCTGTTCGGTGATGAACATGGCGCCCTGCGCCAGGCTGTCCAGGTCGGTGGCGACCAGGCCGTCGAAGGCGCGGGCGATCAGGGCGGGATCGCCGAACCGGACCAGGGTGCGGGTGAGCGCGTCGGTCATGCTGAGCGGGCAGCACAGGCCGAACTCCGCCTGCACGAACAGATAGGTCAAGGCGTACTTGGCGGCCGGCGGCATCGGCGCCGGCCAGCCGAGAACACCGCCGCGATGCGACAGGGCGGCGAGGCCGAACTCGCCGAAGGCGATCCGTTCCAGCGCCACGTAGGCCGGGTGCTTCTCGACCCACGGGCGGTCGCGGCCCTGACGGTCGCGCGGGTGCAGCACCGGCGGATGCCGGTCGGCGGCATGCGCCAGGTCATCCAGCCGGGTGGTGATCATGGCGCCGAGCCGGGCCAGGTGCGGCTCCAGGTGGGCCAGCAGGTCGGCCGGCAGATAGAGCGGCAACAGGTCCCGCAGCGCGCCGTCGCGCGCATACAGATCCAGGCCGCGGGTGTCGGGCAGGATATCCGGGTCGGCGGCGTCGGCCGGGGCACCGGACGCGGGGGCGGCGGCGGCGATCGTGGGGGCGGTCATGCGGGGTCCTCCGCGGTGGCGCGCGCGTCGGCGCTGCGCAGCACCCCGGCGGCCTCCAGCGCGGCGATGTCGGCGGCCGACCAGCCGCGCTCGGCCAGCACGGCGCGGCTGTCCTGCCCCAGCGCGGCGGGCGGGCGGCGCACCGCGCCCGGGGTGCGGTCCATCTTGATCGGCACGCCGGTGCCCCGGTAGGCACCGACCTCCTCCACCATGCGGCGATGCTGGGTGTGGGGGTCGTCCAGCACCTCGGTCAGGTCGCGCACCGTGCCGGCCGGCACCCCCAGGCGCAGCAGGTCGGCGCACAGCGCGTCGGCGTCGTGCGGCGCCAGCAGCGCCACGAGAGCGGCGCGCAGGGCGTCACGGTTCTCGACCCGATCGGCGTTGGTGCGGAAGCGCGCCTCCTCGGCCAGCTCCGGGCGGCCGAGAAACCGGCACAGGGCGGCGAACTGCCGGTTGTTGCCCACCGCCAGGAAGATCGGCCGGGTGCGGGTGGGAAACTGATCGTACGGCGCGATGTTGGGATGGGCGTTGCCGGTGCGCCGGACCGGCCGGCCGGTCATCAGGGTGTTGGCCGCCTGCGGATGCAGCAGCGCGATGGAGCTGTCGTAGAGGGCGACGTCCAGCTTCTGGCCCCGGCCGCTGCGCGTGCGCTCCAGCAGGGCCATCAGGATGGCGATGGCGGCGGTCATGCCGGTGCCCAGGTCGACGATCGGCGTGCCCATGCGCAGCGGGCCGGTGTCCGCGTTGCCGTTGACGCTCATGGTGCCGGACAGCGCCTGCACCACCGCGTCGTAGCCGGGCAGGCCGCCCAGGGGGCCGTCGTCGCCGAAGCCGGTGATGTGGCAGTAGACCAGCCCCGGGAACCGCGCCGACAGCCCGTCGTCCCAGCCGAGGCCCCACTTCTCCAGCGTGCCGGACTTAAAGTTGTGAATCAGCACGTCGGCGCCGTCGAGCAGCCGGAGCAGCACGGCGCGGCCCTCCTCCCGCGCCAGATCCAGGGAGACAAACCGCTTATTGCGGTTGGCGCCGGAGAAATAGGCCGACAGGCCGTCGCGGAAGGGCGGTCCCCAGGCGCGGGTTTCGTCGCCGGCTGGCGGCTCGATCTTGATCACCTCGGCGCCGTGGTCGGCCAGGATCTGGGTGCAGTACGGGCCGCCCAGCACGCGCGTCAGGTCGATCACGGTGGTGCCGGCGAGGGCGCCGAACGGCGAAGCGGTCTCGGTCATGGCGTCGAACACCCTGCGGTCAGACGGTCAGTGCGAAGGGGTGGCGCCGAACAGGTCGGCGGCGAAGCGGGGATAGGTCTCGGCCACCTCGGCAGCCACGGGGCCGCGCAGCAGCGCCAGCGTGGAAGCGGTCGGGACCGGGGTCTCGGGAACGCTGTCGGGCAGGTCGACATCGAACCCGGTGTTGTCCAGGACCTCCTCGACCGTGTGGCCGGGGTGGACCGAGCGCAGACGGAAGCGGCCGCGCGCGCGGTCGAAGGCCATCACGCACAGCCCCGTGACCAGGGCATGCGGCCCGCCCGGGCGCCAGACCCCGGGCGCGGTGGCGCCGGGCGCCGAGATGTAGTCCACCTTCGGCACGAAGATGCGGCGGTCGTGCTCCTCGCGGAACAGGATCACCCGCGGCACCACGAAGTACAGGTAGGCCGACCCGAAGGCCCCGGAGAAGCGGGCCTTGGGGCGCTGCGGGTCGCCCAGGCAGGTCAGGTTGATGTTGGCCGCGCCGTCGATCTGCACGCCGCTGAGGAAGAAGGCGTCGATGCGGCCCTGCCCGGCGCAGTCGAACAGCTCGCGGCCGCCGTCGGTGAAATAGGTGTGGCGCCGGCTGCCCAGCAGGGTCACCCGGCAGGCCCCATCGGACCGCGCCCGCGCCAGCAGCGCGGCGCTGCCGGGCAGGGGCGAGACGGCCCCGACGGCCACGTTGCGGCAGCCCTGGAGCAGGTCGGACAGGGCGTGGATCAGGACCTCGCGCGGATGCGGGGGCGTCGGGACGGTGTCGATGGGACGGGGGTCCGCGCTCATGCCGCTTGTCTCCCGCGCACGGCGGCCAGCCCGGCCGGCAGATCACCCACGGCCACGGCCCGCGCCCAGTCGGCCACCACCGCCGGTTCGGGGTCGTACAGGTCCTGGAGTCCCAACGGGCGTGCGCCGCCCGGTGCCCGCGCCACCGCCGTGACGTATAGCGCCGGCAGCACCCCGGCCGCGGTCGCCTCCTCCGCCAGCAGGTCGGTGTCCACGATCTCCTCGACCGTCACCAGGGTGGCGCGGGCGGCATGCGCCAGGGTGACCAGTTCGCGCCGCCGCCCGACCCAGACGTTGCCGTCGCGATCGGCGCGCGGGGCGTGGAACAGCGCCACGTCGGGCCGAATCGCCGGCACCACGACGATGCGCCGGTCCTCCGGCGCTTCCGGGAAGGGATTGTCGACGATGCGCCAGTCCGGCCGGTGACGCAGGAGGTCGGAGCCGATGATGCCGCGCACCGCCTGGAACGGCACGCCGGCCTCGGCGGCGCGGAACCCGGCGTGCAGCGCCGGGCAGGTGGCATCGAGGATGCGCAGCGTGCCCGCCTTGGCGGCGCGCCCGAAGGCCGGCGGCAACCCCGCCTCGCCCAGCGTCACCGCCGCCGTCTCGATGGTGTCCACGCAACCGGCGGCGATCAGCATGTCGGCCTGAAGCCCGCTGCTGGGCAGGCAGACCAGATGCAGGCCGCGCCGGCCGGCCTCGACAAGCGCCAGGGTGGCGGTCACCGCCACCCCGCCATAGTCGGGCGGCACCGCCAGCTTGGCGCCGTCCGGGATGCGGGCGACGAGATCGCCGACGTCGCGGCACACGGTCATGGCCTCCTCCCTGTTCCCGGGTTCCCGGGGTGGTCGTCTTGCGGTCGCTGGGTCCGCGGGGCCGCCGGGCTTGGCCTTCCAGCAGCCGGGGCGCACCACACCGGCGGCCGCCGCGCCGGAGCCGATCGGAACGCCGTGCACCGGCCCGCGACTCCCCCTAAAACGATACTTGCATCCGGGATACTCGCGAGTCACTCTACCACCATCGAAACCAAATTTCAAAACGCGGGTTCAGCGTTTCATCCTGCGGAACAACAGGTTTCGAATGACGGGAAGACCAAGGCCGGGTCGGGCCCTCACCGCGACCGGGACCGGGACGGGCGTCGCGCCAGCACGCCGCGCGGGGGTGGTCCCCGGCGCGACGGAGGGCGATCCGCCCCGCCCGCGACGGCGGGACCGGCCGGGCCGTTCGGGTCACGACCCAGCATCTCTCGGGAGGAAAAGCGACATGATCGTTCGGAACGGGCCGGCCCTGGCCGGCGGGGCGCTGGTGGCCGCGGCGTTGGCCGTGGGGCTGGCGGTGGGGGGTGCCGCGCGCGCCCAGGAGGCCACTGTCCCCGACACCATGATGTGGAGCGCCTACGACGTCGGCTCCAGCGGCTACACCGAGGCCTCCGCGGTCGCCGACGCCATGATCAAGACCTACGGCACCCGCATTCGCATCATGCCCTCCGGGACCTCCATCGGCCGCCTGCTGCCCCTGAAGACGGGGCGGGTGCAGTACGGTTGGCTGGCCAACGAGGTCTACTTCGCCACGGAAGCCGTCTTCGACTTCGCCAGCAACGAATGGGGTCCGCAGGACCTGCGGGTGCTGATGGGCCGACCGGCCGGCTTCGGGCTCGGCTGCGCCGCCGACGCCGGCATCGAGTCCATCGCGGACGTCGCCGGCAAGCGGGTCTCGCGCATCGAGGCCAACCCGTCGGTCAACATCAAGGTCGCGGCCATCCTGGCCTTCGCCGGCCTGACCTGGGACGACGTCGAGGTGGTCGAGATGCCCTCCTACGGCGCCGCCCTGCGCGGCGTGGTCGAGGGCACCAACGATTGCGCCGGCGGCGTGCCGACGGCCGGCACCTTCCGCGAACTGGAGGCGTCCAGCCGCGGCATCACCTGGCCCGACATGCCCGCCGACAACACCGAGGCCTGGGAGCGCCTGCGCGCGGTCGCGCCGTTCTTCGCGCCGACCGCCGAGACCGTCGGCGCCGGCCTGTCGGAAGAGACCCCGGCCCAGCTCATCGCCTACCGCTATCCGATGATCACCACCTACGCCGACACGTCCGAGGAGGACGCCTACAACTTCGTCAAGGCCATGGACGAGACCTTCGACCTCTACAAGAACGCCAACCCGGTGATGCCGCGGTGGACGGTGGAGTCCGCCGGCACCACGCCGGCCGACGCCCCGTTCCATCCCGGCGCCATCCGCTACCTGACGGAGATCGGGGTGTGGACCGACGCCGATGCGGCCTGGAACGCGCAGCGCCTGGCCCGCATGGAGCAGGTCCGCGCGGCCTGGGATGCCGCCCAGGAGCAGGCCCTGGACCAGACCATTCCGGCCAAGGAGTGGCCCGCGTTCTGGGAGAGCTATCGCCAGCAGCACCTGAACTGAGGCACCGACGGACCCGGGCGGAGCGGGCCGGGGCGGACCGGCCCCGCCGCCGTGCCCGGCCGTCGCCTGGCCTGGCGGCCCGGCACCGCGGCATGGCGCCGGGCCGTCCCGATCGCCGGGTCCCGGGCGCTCCCATGGCACCGGGGCCGCCGACCGCCGCGGCTGGGCCGCCGGGGGGACGGCGACCGGCGCTCCCGCAGCGATGTTCCCGGTCGGCGCCCCCGGGGCGGACGCCGGCCGCAGGGACGAGAGGGCGATCCCATGAGCACGCAAGACACGACGGCGCCGACCCTGGAGTGGGGCTGGCGCGGGGACGGACGCCTGTCCGGGGCCGCATGGTTCGCCGCCCTGGTTCTGTCCACGGCCGGATTCCTGGTGGTCGTCAACCAGATCTTCAACCTTGGCGCATTCGGATTCCGTCCCATCAGCACCGGATACTACTACCTGCTGATCGCCCTGTTCCTGGCGGTGGCCTTCCTGTCGTTCCCCGGCGCCCGCCGCGACGCCCACCACGTGCGCTGGTACGACTGGCTGCTGGCCGGGCTCACGCTGGCCGTCGGCGGCTACCTGGCCTGGAACGCGACCAACATCATCAGCCGCGGCTGGGACCTGCTGGCCCCCGATCTGCCGACCGCGGTGGCCGGCGCGCTGGTGCTGCTGGCGCTGGAGGGCGTGCGCCGTTGCGGCGGCCTGCCGTTGCTCATCATCTGTGCCGTGTTCGCGGTCTATCCCCTGTTCGCCGGGTCGATGCCCGGGGTGCTGTGGGGCAGCCAGTACACCCTGGCGGAGACGGCGCGCGCCCATGCCATGGGGGTCGAAAGCATCATCGGCATTCCCATGCGCGTGGTCTCCGACCTGCTGATCGGGTTCATCCTGTTCGGGGTGGCGCTGGTCGCGTCCGGCGGCGGCGAGTTCTTCATGCGCCTGGCGACGGCGCTGTTGGGCGGCACCCGGGGCGGGCCGGCCAAGGTCGCGATCCTGTCCAGCGGCTTTTTCGGCAGCCTGTCGGGCAGCGTGATCTCCAACGTGATCTCGACCGGCGCGATGACCATTCCGACCATGAAGCGCTGCGGCTATCCGGCCTCGTACGCGGGCGCGGTGGAGGCCTGCGCGTCCACCGGGGGGGCGCTGATGCCGCCGGTGATGGGCGCCGTGGCCTTCATCATGGCCAGCTTCCTGAACGTGCCCTACGTCGACATCATGGTGGCGGCCGCGGTGCCGGCGATCCTGTTCTACCTGATCCTGCTGTTGCAGGCCGATGCCTTTGCCGCCCGCACCGGGCTGACCGGGCTGCCGCGCGACCAGATCCCCTCGCTGGTCGCGACCCTGCGCGCCGGCTGGATCTACCTGTTCAGCCTGGGCCTGCTGGTCACCCTGCTGATCGGCTTCAGCATCGAGAGCAAGGCGCCGTTCTACGCCTCCGCCCTGCTGGTGGTAACCGCCATGCTGCTGCAACGGGGCACGGGACGGATCAAGGTGGTCGCCAACATGATGGTCGAGGTGGGCAAGAATATCTCCCACCTGATCGGCATCCTGGCCGGCATCGGCCTGATCGTGGGCGCGCTGTCGATCACCGGGGTGGGCAACGCCTTCTCTCGTGAGCTGGTGCAGTACGCCGGCGACAACGTGTTCCTGATGCTGGTGCTGGGGGCGCTCACCAGCTTCATCCTCGGCATGGGGATGACGGTCAGCGCCTGCTACATCTTCCTGGCCATCGTGCTCGCTCCCGCCCTGATCCAGTCCGGCCTGGACCGCATGGCGAGCCACATGTTCATTCTGTACTGGGGCATGCTGTCCTACATCACGCCGCCGGTGGCCCTGGCCGCGGTGGCGGCGGCCGGCATCGCCAACGCGCCGGCGATGGCCACCGGCATGAAGGCCATGCGGCTGGGGCTGGTGCTGTTCATCCTGCCGTTTCTGTTCGTCTACAACCCGGCGCTGATCCTGAACGGCACGACCGTGGACGTGGCGGTGTCGGTCGCGACCGCAGCGGTGGCGGTATGGATGCTGTCGTCGGCCTTTGAACGCTACCTGTACTTCGCCGGGACGCTGCGGGCCTGGCACGCGGTGGTGCTGCTGGCGGGCGGACTGGCGCTGATGATGCCGGAGCACCGCACCGACGCCATCGGGCTGCTCGCGCTGCTGATGGTCTACGGGGAGCGCCTGATGGTGCACCGGCGCCACCGCCGGCCGGCGGCCTGACGCGCCGTCCGGCGCCCGCCCCCTCCATCCGCACCCGCAGGGAGACCCCCGACCGCATGCGGCCCATCGACTATCTCTACCGCGGCGCCCGGCGCCACCCCGAGGCACCGGCGGTCATCACGCCGTCGGAGACCCTGTCCACCCGCGCCCTGGCGGCCCGCGTGGATGCCCTGGCGGCGGGGCTCCAGGCCCTCGACCCGACGCCGGGCGGCCGCGTCGGCGTGTGCGCCCGGGTGACGGTCGAGCACATGCTGGCCCTGCTGGCGGTGATGGCGGCCGGCAAGGTCTGGGTGCCGCTGAACCCGCGCGACAGCCGCCCCGACCTGGACGCCAAGATCGCCGCCACCCGGCCCGGGCTGCTGATCGCGGACGCGCCCTGTCTGGACCGCTTCACCGTGCCCGTGGGCACCCCGCTGATCGTGGGCGAACCGCCACCGGGCACCGCTCCAGGTACCACCAGCGCCGGCGCCGGCGCCGACACGGTGGCGGGCCTGATCGCGCGCCACCGCGGCGCCCGCCCGGTCGAACATCCCTACAGCCTGGCCGACACCCAGGCCATCAAGTTCACCGGCGGCACCAGCGGCCGCCCCAAGGGCGTGATGCAGCCGATGCGGGCGTGGCTGACCGGGGCGGCATCGGCGGTACACACCCTGGGCCTGACGGCGGCGGACCGCTATCTGATGGCCACCCCGATCACCCACGCCGCCAGCACCTACGTGTGTCCGCTGCTGGCGGCGGGCGGCGCGCTGGTGTTCCTGGAGGAGCAACCGACGGCCGAGACCATCGTCGCCGCCCTGGCGGCGGGATCGGCCACCCTGACCTTCGTGCCGCCGACCCTGCTCTACGCCATGATGGCGGCGGTCGGTCCCGGCGGCGCCCGCTTCCCGGCGCTGCGCCACCTGATCTACGGGGGCGCCCCCATGCCGCCGGCGCGCATCCGCGAGGCCCAGGCCCTGTTCGGTCCGGTGATCGCGACCAGCTACGGCCAGACCGAGGCCCCGCAGATGATTGCCATCAACACCGGGCCGGAGATGGCCGACCCCGCCAACGTGGCGGCGGCCGGCCGTCCCACCCTGCTGACGCGGGTCGGCATCATGGATCCGGACGGGCGCCTGCTGCCGCCGGGCGAGACCGGCGAAATCGTGGTCCAGGGCGGCCTGGTGATGACCGGCTACCTCGACATGCCGGACGAGACCGCGCGCACGATCGTGGATGGCTGGCTGCACACCGGCGACATCGGCCTGCTGGACGAGCGCGACTATCTGGTCATCAAGGACCGGCTGCGCGACGTCATCATCACCGGCGGCTTCAACGTCTACCCGCTCGACGTCGAGGACGCGCTGAACCGCCACCCGGACATCGCGGAGGCCTGCGTCTTCGGACTCCCGGACGACCGATGGGGCGAACGCGTGGTGGCCGCGGTCTGCCCGCGCCCCGGCGCCGCCCCGTCCGAGGCGGCGGTGATCGCCTGGGCCAAGGACCGGCTGGGGTCGGTCAAGGCCCCCAAGGAGGTCCATATCCTGCCCGACCTGCCGCGCAGTCCGGTGGGCAAGGTGCTGAAGCGCGCGGTGCGGGCGCGGGTGGCGGCGCCGACGGTCGACTGAGCAGGCGAGCGCACGGCGCCGCGGCGAACCGCCGCCGCCGGCGTCACGCCGCCTCGACGAACCCCGCCACCACGGTCTTGCGACCCGCCTTCTCGAAGTCCACGGCCAGCTTGCCGCCGTCGTTGGACAGCACCCGGCCGTAGCCGAACTTCTGGTGGAACACGCGCTGGCCGACGGCGAGGTCGCTGCCCTCGCCGGTGCGGTCGCGGGCCTTCCACGACCCGGTGCCCGGCGCCAGCCGGCCGCTCCCGTTGCCGGCCCCGTTGCCGGCCCCGGCGCCCGCGCCGGTCAGCGTGCGGCGCGGATGGCGCGTGCCCCAGCCGCCGGGTTCCTCGGCGAAGCCGGCGGTGACCGCGCCATACAGGCCGGTATCGCTGGCCTTCTCGACGCAGGCGTCGGGCAGTTCGTCGACGAAGCGGCTCGGCAGCGACGCCTGCCAGTTGTTGAAGATGCGCCGGTTGGCGGCGAACGAGATGAAGGCGCGCCGGCGCGCCCGCGTCAGGCCGACGTAGGCGAGGCGGCGCTCCTCCTCCAGCGAGGCCTGTCCGCCCTCTTCCAGCGCGCGGCGGTGGGGGAACACGTCCTCCTCCCAGCCGGGCAGGAACACGGTGTCGAACTCCAGCCCCTTGGCGGCGTGCAGGGTCATCAGGGTGACCCGGGCGGTCGCCCCCTTACCCTCGTTCTCCATCACCAGCGCGACGTGTTCGAGGAACGCGTCCAGGGTCTCGAACTCGGCCACCGCGCCCACCAGTTCCTCCAGGTTCTCGACCCGGCCGGGGGCGTCGGGGCTCTTGTCGGCCTTCCACATGGCGGCGTAGCCGCTCTCCTCCAGCACCGTCGCGCACAGTTCCGACGGCGGCAGCGTGGGGACCCGTTCGCGCCAGCGCGCCAGATCGGCGACGAAGCCGGCCAGGGCCTTGCGGGCGCGCGGCTTCAGGTCGTCGCCGTCGGCCAGGTCGGCGGCGGCGACCAGCAGCGACACCCCGCGATCACGGGCGCAGCGTTGCAGGGTCTGCAGGCTGGCCTCGCCCAGGCCGCGCTTGGGCGTGTTGACGATGCGCTCGAACGCCAGGTCGTCGTCCGGCTGGGCGATCAGGCGCAGGTACGCCAGGGCGTCGCGCACCTCCAGGCGTTCGTAGAAGCGCGGCCCGCCGACCACCTGGTAGGGCACGCCGCAGGCCATCAAGCGTTCCTCGAAGGCGCGCATCTGGAAGCTGGCGCGCACCAGGATGGCGATCGCGCCGCCATCGCCGGCGCCGCCGTTCGGGCCGTTGGCGCCCTGCCCCAGGGCCTCGATCTCCTCGACCACCCAGCGCGCCTCGGCCTCGCCGTCCCACAGCCCGCGCACCTTGACCGGGGCGGCGTCGGGGTCGGCGGCGGCGGCCCCGGCGGCCTTCAGGTCCTTGCCCAGGCGGTCGCTGTTGTGCCGGATCAGGCCGGAGGCGGCGTCCAGAATCATCGACGTGGAGCGGTAGTTGCGCTCCAGGCGGATGACGGCGGCGCCGGGATAGTCGGTCTCGAAGCGCAGGATGTTGCCGACCTCGGCGCCGCGCCAGGAATAGATGGACTGGTCGTCGTCGCCGACGCAGCACAGGTTGCGGTGCCCGGCGGCCAGCAGGCGCAGCCACAGGTACTGGGCCACATTGGTGTCCTGATACTCGTCCACCAGGATGTAGTCGAAGCGGCGCTGGTACTGCCCGGCGATGTCCGGGTGGCCCTGCAGGATGCCCAGGGTGTGCAGCAGCAGATCGCCGAAGTCGCAGGCGTTCAGCTCCAGAAGGCGGGCCTGGTAGCGGCCGTAGAGGTCGCGCGCCCGGCGGCCGGCGGCGGTCTTGACGTCGTCGGCGGGCACCCGGTCCGGCGTCAGGCCGCGATCCTTCCAGCGCTGGAGGATGCCCATCAACACCTTGGGCGGCTCGCGCTTGGTGTCGATGTTGGCGTCGGCCATGAGCTGCTTGAGCAGGCGGAGCTGGTCGTCGGCGTCCAGGATGGTGAAGCCGTCGCGCAGGCCCACCAGATCGGCGTGGCGGCGCAGGATCTTGAGGCTGAGGGCATGGAAGGTGCCCAGCCACACGCTTTCTGCCACCGGACCGATCATGGCGCCGAGTCGCTCGCGCATCTCCCGCGCCGCCCGGTTGGTGAAGGTCACCGCCAGAACGCGCCACGGCTGGGTCAGCCGCTGCTCGAGAATGTGCGCGATACGCGTGGTCAGCACCCGGGTCTTGCCGGTGCCGGCGCCCGACAGCACCAGCACCGGGCCGTCGGTGGTTTCCACCGCCCGGCGCTGCTCCGGGTTCAGGTCGGTCAGCCACGGCGGCGCCGGCGCCCCGGCCGTGGGGGGCGCGGCCGCCGGCTCGTCGTCGGGCGCATCGGTCAGCGCGAAGGGATCGGTCATGGCGCTCCCCCTGAACAGGTGGCGGGACGGGTGGCGGGCGGGACCTTGGGGGGCCGGGGCGGGGGGACACGCCGGCCCCGCCGACCGGGACTCGGACCCGGCCGACCCGTCCACAGCCGGCCCCACGCGTGCCGTCGCTTGGCGATATCTGGTGTGTTGGTCGTCATGCTCCACCATATCCGCGCCCGCCCCGCCGGGCAACCACGTGGCGGCGGGCACGCAAATTGACTCGGCGTCGCCCCCACCCTAGCGTGAGGACCCGCGGGCAGGAACGCCGGCGAGACGGCCCCGAACAGCCCGGCGCGGCCCCGACCGGCGTCGGGACGGCGACGCGGTGTGCGCGTCGGGCGGGCGGACCCAGATCCCGGAACCATGCCATGTCCCACTCCGACAGTTCCCAGCATCCCGGTACCGTGCTGCGCAAGCGGTTCATGGTCCCCTACGGGCTCGACAGCGACCGCCTGGCCGCCGACCTCGGCGTGCCGGCCAACCGGCTGGAGGACGTGCTGGCCGGGCAGCGGTCGATCACCGCCGACCTGGCGCTGCGTCTGGGGCGGTACTTCGGCACCGCGCCGCTGTACTGGATGAACCTGCAAAGCCGCTTCGACCTGCACGTCACCGGCACCGTGATGGCCGACGATATCGCCCGCGAGGTGCGGCCGTTCCAGAAGCGGGTGGCCTGAGAGGGGGCGCCGTCCCCCGCCGCCTGCCGCCGCCCGCCGCCGATCATTCCGCCGCCGTGACCGCGTCCGCCGCCCTGTCCGTCACCGCCGCCGCCAGGTCGCGGGCCAGACCCGCGGTGTCCAGGCCTTTGAGGCCGATCACCACCAGCCGGCCGGCGCGGTCCTCATCGGCGCGCCAGGGCCGGTCATAGCGCGCCTGCACGCGCGGCCCCACCCCCTGGACCAGCAGCCGCATGGGCTTGCCCGGCACGTCCAGCGCCCCCTTGATGCGCAGCGCCCGGTGCGCGGTGACCACCGGCGCCAGCGCCGCCGCCACCGCCTCGGGTCCGGCATGGTCCGCGCCCACCGCCGGGATGGGCACGGCCACGCTCTCGAAATCGTCGTGGTCGTGGTCGTCGGGGCCGTCGTGATGGGTCGGGCGGCCGTCGAGGTCGTCCTGGGCCGCCATGCCCAGGCCCAGCATGACCGCCGGATCGACCTCGCCGTGACGGGTCGGCACCACCGGCACGCCGGCCCGGGCGCCCGCCCGCACCTGCTCCAGCACCGCGGGCAGCGCCGCGGCGGCGATCAGGTCGGCCTTGTTGACCAGCACCATGTCCGCGCACAGGAGCTGGTCGGTGAACACCTCCTCCAGCGGGTTGTCGTGGTCGAGGGCGGCGTCGGCGGCGCGCAGGGCCTGCACCGCCGCCGGATCGGCGGCGAACAGGCCGGCGGCCACCGCCGGGCCGTCGACCACCGCCACCACGCCGTCGACGGTCACCCGCGAGCGGATCTCCGGCCAGGTGAAGGCCCGCACCAGCGGCTTCGGCAGCGCCAGGCCCGAGGTCTCGATCACGATGTGGTCGGGCGGCGCGGCACGGTGGATCAGCGCCTCCATCGTGGGCAGGAACTCGTCGGCCACGGTGCAGCACAGGCAGCCGTTCGCCAGCTCCACGATGTCGTCGTCGCCGCAGCCCTGGATGCCGCAGGCCGACAGGATCTCGCGGTCCATGCCGATGTCGCCGAACTCGTTGATGACCAGGGCGATGCGCCGACCGCCGGCGTTGGCCATCAGGTGGCGGATCAGGGTGGTCTTGCCGGCGCCCAGGAAACCGGTGACGACGGTGGTCGGGATCGGTCGGGCCAGGGCCATGCGGAGTCCTCCGGGCACGGGTGAGGGGGGCGGGTTGCCTCGCATGTAGGCATGCCGCCCGCCGGCTGGCAAGGCACCGGGCCGCCGGGAGACGTCCGTGTTCTTTGATCGTTCTTTTCGCTTGCACGTCGGAACAAAACGTGTACGGTCGGGACCGAGACCGAGGTCCGCGCGGCCCGGTCCACCGCGGCGACGGTCCCGCCCAGCGCGGACCATCCCGCCTTGCACCGCGCCGGACCCATGTGGAATAAGGGGGCACCCTCATGTCGCAAAGCGCGCTCCGCCTCGTGGATCGGGACACCATGGACAAACAGAAGGCGCTCGACGCCGCCGTCAGCCAGATCGAACGGGCCTTCGGCAAGGGCTCGATCATGCGTTTGGGCCAGCGCGACCGGGTGGTGGAGATCGAAGCCGTCTCCACCGGCTCGCTCGGGCTGGACATCGCGCTCGGCATCGGCGGCCTGCCACGCGGCCGGATCGTGGAGATCTATGGCCCGGAAAGCTCGGGCAAGACCACGCTGGCGCAGCACGTCGTGGCCGAGGCCCAGAAGCGCGGCGGCACCTGTGCCTTCATCGACGCCGAACACGCCTTCGATCCCAGCTATGCCCGCAAACTCGGCGTCGACCTCGACACCCTGCTGATGTCGCAGCCGGACGCCGGCGAGCAGGCGCTGGAGATCGCCGATACCCTGGTGCGGTCGGGCGCCGTCGACGTGCTGGTGGTCGACTCGGTGGCCGCCCTGGTGCCCAAGGCCGAGCTGGAGGGCGAGATGGGCGACGCCCACGTCGGCCTGCAGGCGCGCCTGATGAGCCAGGCGCTGCGCAAGCTGACCGCCTCGGTGGCGCGTTCGAACACGCTCATCATCTTCATCAACCAGATCCGGATGAAGATCGGCGTGATGTTCGGCAACCCGGAAACCACGACCGGCGGCAACGCCCTCAAGTTCTACGCGTCGGTGCGCCTGGAAATCCGGCGGACCGGCGCGGTCAAGAACAAGGAGGAGACAGTCGGCAACCAGACCCGGGTCAAGGTGGTCAAGAACAAGGTGGCGCCACCGTTCAAGACCGTCGAGTTCGATATCATGTACGGCGAGGGCATCTCCAAGATGGGCGAGATCCTCGACCTGGGTGTGCGCGGCAGTATCGTGGAAAAATCCGGCGCCTGGTTTTCATACAATTCCCAGCGCATCGGCCAGGGCCGCGAGAACGCCAAGCAGTTCCTGCGCGACAACCCGACCATCGCGGAGGAGATCGAGAACGCCATCCGCGCCAACGAGGGCCTGCTGGCCGACGCCATGATCTCCGCCCCGGGTGGCATGGACGAGACCGACGACGCCGCGCCCGCCGCCGGGACCGAGTAGGGGGGCGAACGCACGCCCCCGCCGGAGCGGGGGCGCGAGAGCCCATCCTGTCTTGGTCCCACGCGCCCGCGTGGGACCGCGGGACGCACGTACGCCCCCGCCGGAGCGGGGGCGCGAGAGCCCATCCTGTCTTAGTCCCACGCTCCCGCGTGGGAGCGCGTGACGCGCGTACGCCCCCGCCGGAGCGGGGGCGCGAGAACCCATCCTGTCTTGGTCCCACACTCCCGCGTGGGACCGCGTGACGCACGTACGCCCGCGCCGGAGCGGGGGCGCGAGAGCCTATCCTGTCTTGGTCTCACGCTCCCGCGTGGGACCCATGGAGCGCGCGTACGCCCCCGCCGGAGCGGGGGCGCGAGAGCCCATCCTGTCTTGGTCCCACGCGCCCGCGTGGGACCGCGTGACGAACGTACGCCCCCGCAGGAGCGGGGGCGCGAGAGCCCATCCTGTCTTGGTCCCACGCGCCCGCGTGGGACCGTGCGCGCGGCCGAGTAACGGGCGACCTAGTAGCGGTAGGTGTCGGGCTTGAACGGCCCCGTCGGCTCGACGCCGATGTAGGCCGCCTGCTCGGCCGAGAGCGTCTCCAGCTCCACGCCCAGCTTGCCCAGGTGCAGCGCCGCCACCTTCTCGTCGAGATGCTTCGGCAACACGTAGACCTGCCGCTCGTACTTGTCGGCGTGGTTCCACAGCTCGATCTGGGCCAGCACCTGGTTGGTGAACGACGCGCTCATGACGAAGCTGGGGTGGCCGGTGGCGCAGCCCAGGTTCACCAGCCGGCCCTCGGCCAGCACGATGATGCGCTTGCCGTCGGGGAACTCGACCTCGTCCACCTGCGGCTTGATGTTGTCCCACTTGCAGTTGCGCAGGGCGCCGATCTGGATCTCGCTGTCGAAGTGGCCGATGTTGCACACGATGGCACGGTCCTTCATCGCCCGCATGTGGTCCAGCGTGATGACGTCGATGTTGCCGGTCGCGGTCACGAAGATGTCGCCGCGCGGCGCGGCGTGGTTCATCGTGACCACCTCGTAGCCCTCCATCGCCGCCTGCAGGGCGCAGATCGGGTCGGCCTCGGTGACCAGCACGCGGCAGCCGGCCTGGCGCAGCGATTCGGCCGAGCCCTTGCCGACGTCACCGAAGCCCGCGACCACGGCGATCTTGCCGGCCATCATCACATCGGTGGCGCGGCGCACGCCGTCCACCAGGCTCTCGCGGCAGCCGTACTTGTTGTCGAACTTGGACTTGGTGACGCTGTCGTTGACGTTGATGGCCGGGCACAGCAGCGTGCCCGACTTGGCCATCTCGTACAGCCGGTGCACGCCGGTGGTGGTCTCCTCCGACAGGCCGCGCACGTCCTTCATCAGCTCCGGATGCTTCTGGTGCATGACCAGCGTCAGGTCGCCGCCGTCATCCAGGATCATGTTGGGGCGCCAGTCGTCGGGGCCGAAGATGGTCTGGTCGATGGCCCACCAGAACTCCTCCTCGCTCATGCCCTTCCAGGCGAACACCGGCACGCCGGCGGCAGCCACGGCGGCGGCGGCGTGGTCCTGGGTCGAGAAGATGTTGCAGGACGACCAGCGCACCTCGGCCCCCAGGGCCGTCAGGGTCTCGATCAACACCGCGGTCTGGATGGTCATGTGCAGGCAGCCGGCGATGCGCGCGCCCTTGAGCGGCTGGCTCGGCCCATACTCCTCCCGCACCGCCATCAGGCCGGGCATCTCGGTCTCGGCGATGGCGATCTCCTTGCGGCCCCAGGCGGCCAGATCGAGGTCTTTGACCTTGTAGTCGGTAAAACTCATGAACGCTGTCTCCGGTCGAGAAGGGATCGGGCGTGGGGGCGCGCGACGCCGGCGCGCCATTTGGTCGCCGCCGGTGGCCGCCGGTCGCCCAGGCGACGGCACGGCCCCGGCCGGGGCGCCGCGACGCAATGACGTGCGGAATATAAAGATATCTTTATATGTTTATCAAGCTCGATTCGCATGCCGCGGCACCGGCCTTTGCAGCGGCGCCGGGGCGGCGTATCCTCCTGCGCGCGCCCTCTCTCGGAGACCCGTCATGAGCCTGGACCTGTGGTTGCTCTATCTGGTCGCGGCCATCGGGCTGAGCCTGACCCCGGGCCCCAACGGCCTGCTGTCGCTCACCCACGGTGCCCGATTCGGCGTCCGCCGCACCGCCGTCACGGCGTTCGGAGCGATCTGCGGCTTCCTGCTGCTGATCGCGGCCTCCCTGGCCGGCCTGGGCGCCCTGATGGCCGCCTCGGAGCAGGCCTTCACGATCGCCAAGTGGATCGGCGCCGGTTACCTCGTCTGGCTCGGCCTGCGGCTGTGGCGGGCGCCACCGCCCCGCGTCACCCTCGACGCCGCGGACCACGCCGACGCCCGCCCGCTGCGCCTGTTCGCCCAAGGCTTCACGGTCGCGGTCTCGAACCCCAAGGTGCTGATCTTCTTCGCCGCCTTCCTGCCCCAGTTCATGACCCCCGGGGCCGGCTTTTGGCTCCAGTTCGCCGTCCTGGGCGGGACGTTCGCCGCCGTCGAGTTCGCCTACGAGGTGCTGCTGGCCGGGACCGCCCACCGGCTCGCGCCGTGGCTGGCGCGCGGCGGCCGCTGGTTCAACCGCGTCACGGGATCCACGTTCATCGGCATCGGCGGCCTGCTGACCACCGCCACCCGAACCGGGTAGCGGCCCGCGCCGCCTCAGGCGGCGCCGGCACGCTCCAGGAACACCACCGCCTTGTCGTGCGGGCCGTGGTCGCAGCGCCCGATCACCCCGAAGCCGAGGGCGGCATGGAAGGCGAGCGAGCCCGGATTCGGCGGCCGCTCGTTGACCTCGCAGACCACGCTGGCATACCCCTCGCACCGGGCCGCATCGAGCGCCGCCCGATACAGGGCGCGCCCCACCCCGCGCCCGCGCGCCCCCGGTGTGACCACCACCCGGTCGACGTAGAGGAACTGCGGCCGCCGCCCCACCACCCATCGGTAGTTGGCGCTGTCGTAGGGCAGGTCCGGCGGTAGCGCCAGCAGGAAGCCGAGCAGGCCGCCGTCGTCGCCCCGGGCGCCGAGGGCCACCGCCGCCCACGCCCACAGGCGGGCCAGGCCGTCGGCGTCGAGGACGTTGACATGGGGCGCGGCGGCGTTGTTGAGGGCCAGGGCGGCCGGGAGATCGGTCGGCGTCAGGGGGCGGGGCGCGAGCGGCATGGCGGCAGCGGGATCCGGAGTCCACATCGGGACGAGGGGCGAGACAGGCGACGAGACGGGATCATGACGGAACGGAGACAAGAGTATCATAGGCGCGTGCCGCGCCGCACACCAGATGATGCACCGCACGATCGCGCCTGCACCCGCTTGGCACCGGCCCCGGCGGCGGGCACAGTGGCGCCACCATGACGCCACCACCCCCGCATGCCCTGATCGACCGCCTGGTGTCCGGCTTCTCGCCGCTGGCGACGCTGGAGCCCGAGGCGCGTCGCCTGCTGGCCGACGCCGTACGCCCCGTGCGCGTGCCGGACGGCGCTGTGATGTTCCGCGACGGCGACACCTGCGAGAGCTACGCCCTGGTGCTGGACGGGCGCGTGCGGGTGCAGAAGGTCTCCGAAAGCGGCCGCCAGATCGTGCTGTACCGGGTCGAGGCCGGCCAGACCTGCGTTCTGACCACCAACGCCCTGCTGGCCGCGCTGCCCTACGGCGCCGAAGGCGTGGCCGAAACCCCGGTGCTGGCCGCCGTCCTGCCCGCCGACGCCTTCCACGCCCTGCTGGGGCAGTCGGCGGCGTTCCGCCGCTTCGTCTTCTCGGCCTACGCGACCCGCCTCAGCGACCTGCTGCTGCTGATCGACGACGTGGCCTTCGGCCGCATCGACGCCCGCCTGGCGCACCTGCTCTTGACCCGTGCCGACAACGGCGGGATCGTAAGGGCGACTCACCAGGATCTGGCGATCGAGCTGGGCACGGCGCGCGAGGTCATCAGCCGCCAGCTCAAGGATTTCGAACGCCGGGGCTGGGTCGGTGCCGCGCGCGGTCAGGTCCGGGTGACCGACGCCGGGGCCCTGGAGCGGATCCGCGGTCGCGATTGACCCGACGGCGCGGTGGCCGTCGGCGTGCCGGTGCGACCGGTCGGTCTCCGGTGAGACGGAGAACGAACTGCGCGGGGAGGGACGGCCCGGCCCACGGGATGCGCCCCGCCCCAGGAGCGAGGAGGGCAAGATGTTCCCGACCGAGAACAACGTCGGTTTCTACGATCAGATGGCACGCATCGTCGTCGGGGTCTTCTTTATCGCCGTCGGCGTGTTCGGCGGCCCCACCATGTGGATCATCGGCATCATCGGCCTGGTGCCGCTGATCACCGGCCTGACCGGCAAATGCCCGGCCTACAAGATGATGGGGGTGAACACCTGCAAGCTCGGCTGACACCCGGTCCGTGAGCGTCCGCCCGTCCTCGGGCGCCCGGCGCGGGCCGGCGCGGCGCGAGGACGGGTGGGGTTCCAGGTCCGAAGTCCCGGGGGTCCGCCAGTTTGTGTGACCCAGGTTCTGTGTGACCCAGGTTCTGTGTGACCCAGGTTCTGTGTGACTAAGTTACGGACCCCGGGCGGCCTGCGGTGTAGCGGTGAGGGTCAGCGGCGGGACCGGTCCCGCTGTCCCCTCCCCTGCCAACGGAGACTGACCCAATGACCAAGAACGTCGGCGGCATCGACCGCATTGTCCGGATCGTGATCGGCCTGGCCTTGATCGCCAGTGTCTTCATCTGGCCGGTGATGAACCCGTGGGGCTGGATCGGCGTGGTGCCGCTGGTCACCGGCCTGGTCGGCTGGTGCCCGGCCTACCTGCCGTTCGGCATCAAGACCTGCAAGTCGGCCTGAGCTGAGCTGACCTGACCTGACCGGCCCGGCCCGCCCACCGGCCGGGTCCGAACCTCCGCTCGACGCCCCCGGCGCCCCCCGCGCCGGGGGTTTTCGTGTCCGGACCCTGTGCCGCGATAGCCAGGGTTGAAGGTGGCGCGACAGCAATCCACATCGGGGTGAACCCGTCGGGACTGCGCTCCGCCCGCCCAGGCGCGGGCGAACAGATCCGCGACCCGGACGCGAACCCGACCCTCACCGGAGACGGAGGACCCATGACCTACACCTTCCACAAGACCTTGCCCGGCCGCACGGTCGACGAGGCCGTCACGGCGGTCACCGCGGCCTTGCAGGAGCAGGGGTTCGGCATCCTCACCGAGATCGACGTGCGGGCGACGCTGAAGCAGAAGCTGGATGCCGAGTTCCGCGACTACCGCATCCTGGGTGCCTGCAACCCGCCGCTGGCCCACCGCGCCCTCCAGGCCGAGGACCGGATCGGCGCCATGCTGCCCTGCAACGTGATCGTGCAGGCCCGCGACGATGGCGCCGAGGTCGCCGCCATCGACCCGGTGGCCTCGATGCAGGCGGTGGACAACGACGCCCTGCGTCCCATCGCGGAGGAGGTGCGAGACCGCCTCAAGAGCGTCGTCGAAACGCTCTGACGCGACCGCGGGACGGCGCTCCGGGGCCGGATCACGGTGTCCCCCGAACCGGTCCCGGAGCCGTCTCTCAGGCGCACGCGCAAACCGCCCGCCCCGCCGATCGGCGGGCGCGGGCGGTGGAGCGGGAGGTAGCGGGAGGTCGCGGGACGGGGGTCTCAGGATTCGGCGCGCGCGTCGCCGCGTCCCAGGCGCAGCATCCAGGCCCCGTTGAGCAGCAGTTCCACGGCGACCAGCACGCCCAGCAGCCACGGCGACACCACCGGCACCAGGAACAGGATCAGCAGCCCGACCACCAGCGCCAGCGCGCCGCTGCCCAGGGTCCAGTCCCATCCGTTCAGGCGCCGCATGGCCAGGCCGAAGACAATTTTCACCAGCCCGGAGGCGGCGAACAGCGCCCCCACCAGGAAGGTCAGGGTCATCGCGCCGGTGAGCGGCGAGACGATGAACAGGACGCCGGCCACCAGGGACACCAGCCCCAGGACGAGGTACCAGCCCGCACCGCGGCCGCGCCGGAGCGGGAGCGCGTGCAGGGTGGCGAAGCCGCCGGCGGCGACCAGGGCCGCGCCCAGCAGCCACTCCAGGGCGAGGGTGACGAAGCCGGGCACGATCAGCGCCACGGCCCCCGCGATCAGGAACATCACCCCGACGCGGGACAGGTCGCCGGGGTCGACGCCCCAGGGCTGGGGTTCATCCGCGCCGGCATTGCGCGACTCGGAGTCGGTGGCAGTCATGGATAGAGCCATGGTTGCAATCCTCCTGAATCCAGAGGGTCTGGGATTGAGAGGCGCTGGCCTGTCCGTCGGGTCACGCCGGCCGCCGCGCCAGAGCCAAGGGCGCCCCGGCCCGCGCCGTCGGGAGACCGCGGACCGAGGCGCGCCGCGCTAACGCCGCGAGGCGTCGAAGACCTTCTGGATCGAGCCCCACAGCGACTGCACGCCGCTGTTCACCTTCTGTGTTGCCGCATCGGCCGCGTCCTGGGCCTGGCGCGTCTTCTCGTCGTACTGGTCCTTGAGCGAGCCGGTCCCGGCCTGCGGGGTCGCGGCCTCATCCGACGTCTCGGGAGTGGTCTGGGGGGTCTGGGGGGTCTCGGTCATGGAGTCCTCCGAATCAGGGTGAGATGTCATGGGATGACGGTTACGGGATGAAGTTCGCGTGTGGGTATGGTTTGCTGATGGGTGGCGAGACCACTTTGCCCTGCCCCGCCCCGACTGTCCGTTGCGGGGCTTCGCGGGTTCTCGCCGCTTGCGACAATAACGCCACGGCTGGCTCAGGGTTCCGTCCGGATCGACCCGGAACCGGATCGAACGCCACCATCGGGCCGCCGCCGACGAGGGACGGCCGTGCGAGCCCGTGGAACGCCGGTCTCATCGGGGCGTTCCGGTGCCATGCCCCCTCTGCGAACACAGGAGACCCACCATGAAGAACGTGCTCATCGGACTGGCCGTGCTGGTCGCGGTCGCGCTCGCGGTCTACGCCGGCATGAGCCTGACGCAGGACCCGGCACAGGAGTCGGCGCAGCAGGCCTCGGAGCCGGTCGCCGAGCAGGCGAGTGAGGCGGTCGAGGACGCCGGCGATGCCATCGAGGACGCCGGCGATGCCGTGAACGAGGCGGCACAGGGCGCCGCCGAGCAGATCGGCGAGGACGTCGAGGCCGTCACGGACCAGGTCGAGGAGTCGGCCGACGACGCCGCCTCCTCGGGCAACTGAGTCCCGGGGACGGGCCAGCCGGTCTCGGGACCCTGGTCCCGGAGGCCGCCGGGACTCCCGTCACGCCACCCGCTGGGCGTGGCCGCCGTCGACGAAGGCGGCCGAGTCGGGGTCCCGGTGGTCTTCCCCCGCCCGTAAAACAGGCGGAAACACGAGTGTGAAGGTGGCCCCCCGGCCCAGGTCGCTGTCCAGCTCGATACGCCCGCCGTGGCGTTCGATGAGGGAGTGGACCAGGGCCAGGCCGAGTCCGGATCCCTCGATCTCGCGGGTCTGGTTGTTGATCGCCTGGCGGAAGGCCTGGAAGATGCGCCTGTGATCGGCCGGCGCGATGCCGACGCCGGTATCGGCCACCGCGACCTTGACGGTGCCGTCGGATTCGCGCCAGCCCGTGATGGTCACCGCGCCCCCGGGCGGCGTGAACTTGGCGGCGTTGGAGAGCAGATTGATCAGCATCTGACGGACGGCGCGCTGGTCGGCGATCAGGTCGCCGGCATCCGTGCGCACATCCACGGTTAGGCGCAGGGTCTTATCGCGCAACCGTTGCTTAATCATGTTGACGGCCTTGCCGATCTCCTCGCGCAGGTCGAGGTGCACCGGCTCCAGCGGGGCATGGCCGGTCTCGACCCGAGACAGGTCGAGGATATCGTTGATCAGGCTGAGCAGGTGGCTGCCACTGCTGTGGATGTCGGTGGCATAGTCGCCGTACTGGGGGACGCCGGCCGGGCCGAGCATCTCGTCCTTGATGACCTCCGCGAACCCCAGGATCGCGTTCAGCGGCGTGCGCAACTCGTGGCTCATGGAGGCCAGGAAGTCCGCCTGCGCCTTCTTCGAACTCAGGGCCATCTGAAGCGCCTGGTCGCGGTCGCGCTCGGTGCGGCGGCGCTCGGTGACGTCGATGATGACGCTGAACAGGTAGTCCTGGCCGTTGAGCGGGAAGGCGGACGCGAAGACCTCGGCGTCCCGCAAGGCGCCGGAGCGGGCCCGGAAGGGCATGATGAACCGGCGCGCGCGCCGTTCCAGGACCAATTGCCGGGCCTCGGTGAGCACCTGGGGCGTGGCGCCCCAGATGTCGTTCATGCTCATGGTCAGCAGGCTGGCGCGGTCGTAGCCGAACAGGGCACAGGCGGCCTCGTTCACTTCGGTGAGGGCACCGCTGGTGGGCTCGTTGACCACCATCGCCACCGGCGTCTTCTCGACGATGGTACGGTACTTGTGCTCGTTGGCCTCCAGCGCCCGCTGCGCGGCGGCGAGCCGCGTCAGCAGCCCGTTCAGCCGCCGCAGCAGGCGCCCCAGCTCGTTGCGGCGGTGGACGGCCGGAATCGGCAGCGGCTGCGCCCCCGGGCAATCGGGGTCGATGGCATCGACGCGCTGCGCCGTCGCCACCACGTGGCGCGAGATAAAGCCGTGCATCACCAGACTGGTGGCGGCGGCCACCACCAGAACGATGAACAGCAGCCCCAACGACTGGTTGGTCAGGCGGTCGGCAATTCCGGCGACCACGGCGCCATGGTCATAGACCAGGCGCACCTGCCCCAGCGGGCCGGACCAGCGCACCGGGGAGCCCAGGTCGGTCTCGTCCAGATGCAGCACCTGCACCCGCTCCAGGGCCAGAAGACCGGCGAGAAACCGGTGCAACGGCCCGGTGGACCTTGCCTGCGTCTCCGTGCCCTGGACCTCCGCCTGGGCGAACAGAGTGCCGTCCGGGTCGCGCACATCAATCCGGATCAGCGGGCGCGAGGCCAGGGTGCCCGACAGGATGGAGCGGGCGGTGTTGGCGTCGAAATGCCACAACGCCTCCGACAGGCCGGCGCGCAGCGAGGCGGCGGTGAGCGCCCGCTGCTCCGCGAAGTCCCGGTCCGCCTCGCGAATCTGCCACGCCCCCTGACCGACCAGGAACAGGGCGGCGGCCAGGACGCTGACGGCGACCACGCGAACCGTCTGCTGAAGCGCAAGGGACGAGACCGTCATCGGCGAGTCCTTCCCGTCGAGCCGCCCGCGGCCCAACGACCCGGCCTCCGACGGGGAACCGTCGGGCTGGGCGTCGGGCCCCGCCCCTGCCCCGGCGCCGGCCCGTCCGGGCGCAGCGGGGACGATGGCGGCGGTCGGCCCATCCGCGCCGCCTCCCGCGGACCCCAGCCGATCCGGCTGAGTATCGTCCAGTCTGTCCGGCACGTGGCCATCCCTTGGAGGAGCCTGCTTGTCCGAGGAGAAGTATCTTAAGAACGATCCGGGGAAACGCAAGCGAGGTCCGATCGGGCGCCCGACATCGGATCCGATACGAACAACAATACCAGAACCCCCGTGCCTGTATCGCCGTAAACCGGGCAAAAAAAGCGCGGACCGCCCCCGAACGAGGCTCACCCACAGAGAGTCCAGTCTTAGCACGGCTTGAGGCGCCATTTGCGGCGCTCCGCATCGGCCAATGCCATCAAGACTATTGACACGGGGGATGCCATTTTTCCTCTTATACTCACGGAATGCCTCTGCAGGGTTGCGTGCCCATCGGCTGTCCCGAACCAGTGGTCCACGCCGGTTCTCCTGCCAAGTCACGCCCGGGCGCCGCGCCGCCCCCTCCCCCCCCAGCCGACCGCATCACGTGTCCCGGGCGAGTCCTGAAGCGGTTCAGGTTTTCTACATATGGATGTTTGAGCGGACAAGATCGCTCTATAAGTCGAGCCTGCCCCCCTGTTTCCGGTCAGTTCATGATCGAGAACAGATCGTCCCCATGCGCCCCCAACATCGTGCGGTCGCCGACCACAGGGGGATAAGCCGGCCCTTCAGACCGATACAAGCAACCCGCATCGCCAGAACGGGGGCACCGCCATCTCTTTAAAAGAGCAGCACGGCTCACAAGAACTACGCCAAGAGTCGAGAAGAGATATAGGGCACATCGAATACTAAGCATCGACGCCTCGTTTAACATATTATTTATAGTCTAAGCAATTAAAATGCCATCAGATATCGGACAGGCGCATCGGTCACAGGGGGCAGGTTCATGACGCTCAGGAACATCAGGATCGGCACCAAGATCTGGTTCCCGACTCTGATCGCGGCTATCGGGTTCATGGTCTTGGTGGCCATCGCCGCCGTCATGACGCGCCAGGACATCCTGGCCGAACGGACAGCCCAGGTGCGCGCGGTCACCGATGCCGCCCGCAGTATCGCCGCCTTCTACCACCAGGAGGCCGAGGCCGGTCGCCTCGACACCGAGACCGCACAGGACCTGGCCGCCACGGCCATCCGCGCCATGCGCTACGGCGAGGGCGGCAGCGAATACGTCTTCGTCAACGATTACAGCGGCATTGCCGTCGTGATGCCGGTGCGTCCCGACTGGGAGGGCACCGACCTCCAGGGCTTAAAGGATGTCGACGGCAAGCCGATCGTGGTCGCGTTGACCCGGGCCGCCCAGACGGGCGGCGGCGCGGTGGACTACCGCTTCCCGCGCCCCGGCTCCGAGACGGCGGAGCCGAAGATCTCGTGGGCGTCGGGATTCGATCCCTGGCGCTGGGGCATCGGCACCGGTGTCTATGTCAGCGACGTCGACGCGGCGGCCCTCGACCAGGCGCTCGATCTGTCGCTCGCGGCCGGCCTGGTCCTGCTGGTGGCGGTCGGCACCGGCTTCGTCGTGATCCGCGGCATCGTTCAGCCTCTGCGCGGCCTGACCACCACCATGACCACGCTGGCCGGCGGCAACCTGGAGACGGAGGTGCCGGACACCGCGCGTCGCGACGAGATCGGCGAGATGGCCGGCGCCATCCAGGTCTTCAAGGACAATGCCCAGGAGGTCCAGCGGCTCCAGGCCGCGCAGGCCAGCGAGCAGGCCCGCAACGCACGTCGCGTCAAGGCCGAGATGCTGGCCCTGACCAATGCCCTGGACGAGGAGGTGCGCAGCGCCATCGCCGAGGTTCTGCACGGCGCCGACTCCATGCAGACGGCCACCGGGGATATGGCCGAGGCGGTCTCGGACACCGAGCGCGGGGCGGACGCGGCGGCCGCCGCGTCGCGCGAGGCGGCCGACAACGTGGACGCCGTGGCCGCGGCGTCGGAGGAGCTGTCGCACTCCATCGCCGAGATCGGCACCCAGGTCAGCAACGCCGTGGACGTGGCACGCCGCGCCGTCGAGGAAGCCGAAACCACCAACGAGCGCATCGCCGGCCTGGCCCAGGCGGCCCGGCAGATCGGGGAGGTGGTCGACCTCATCAGCGATATCGCCAAGCAGACCAACCTGCTGGCGCTGAACGCCACGATCGAGGCGGCCCGCGCCGGCGAGGCCGGCAAGGGCTTCGCGGTGGTCGCCAACGAGGTCAAGACGCTCGCCAACCAGACGGCCAAGGCGACCGAGAACATCGCCGACCAGATCGGCGGCATGCAGGCGGCAACCGAGGCGGCCGTGGAGGCCATCGCCGGCATCACGGGCGTCATCGGCCAGCTCAACGAGATCGCGACCGCGATCTCCGCCGCCGTCGAGGAGCAGACCGCCGCCACCGGCGAGATCAGCGCCAACGCCCAGCGCGCCGCGTCCAGCACGGAGAACGCCTCGCAGAACATCACCACGGTCTCCAGCAGCAGCGAGACGACCGGCACCCATGCCCGCTCGGTGCGCGCGTCCGTCGACGAGGTGCGCACGCGCATCGAGGGCATGCAGACGTCGCTGGCCCGCATCATCCGGTCCGGCAGCGACGCTGACGACGCGACCAGCGGAGCGCGCGTCGTCGACACCCGGGTGACCCTGAGCTTCGACGACGGCCGGACCGAGTCCTGCACGCTGCATGCGCTGTCGCTCGGCGGCGTCGGCACGCTCGATCGCGTCCTGCGGATCGACGGCGACCGCAGCTTCCGGGTGGCGCTGCCGGGCGTCGGCACGCTCTCGGGCGCCGTCGTCACCGCCACCGACATCGCCACCCACATCCGCCTGGAGATCGGCGAGGCGGAAAGCGATGCCCTGCGGGCCTTCGTGGACCGGCACGCCCGCGTCTGACCGCCGGGTCCCCTGACGATAACACCCTACCTCTCCCAGGGTTTACCTCCGCCGCGTCGGTGCCGTACAACGGGGACCCGCGGGGACAGCCCCCGGACGCAGCCCCGGCGCCCTTCGGGCCCCGGCGCGGATGAACAAGGAGCGTGCCCGGCGTGCGGGTCGGGTGCGGGCATCATGATCCGGATTGAGGACCTCACCCACGTCTACCCGGGCGGGCGCCGCCAGCCGCCGCGCACCGCGGTGTCGGACCTCTCGCTGCATGTCCCGGAGGGTCGGTTCGCCATCCTCTCGGGGCCCAACGGCAGCGGCAAGAGCACCCTGTTCCGCATCCTGTGCGGCCTGGCGCGGCCGAGCCGCGGGCGCGTTTTGATCGGCGGCCGCGACCTGCTGGCCGATCCGGCGGCGGCGCGTGCCCTGATGGGGGTCGTGTTCCAGAGCCCGGCGGTCGACAAGCATCTGAGTGTCCAGGAGAACCTGGCGATCCACGCGGCCCTGTACGGGCTCGCCGGCGCCGCCTTCCGGGACCGGATGGCGGAGGCGCTGGCCTGGACCGACCTGGAGGGCCGCCTGGGCGACCGCGTGGATACGCTCTCGGGCGGCCTGGCGCGCCAGGTGGAACTGGCCAAGTGCCTGCTGACGCGGCCCCGGCTGCTGCTGCTGGACGAGCCCACCACCGGCCTGGACCCGGCCAGCCGGCGCAGTTTCCTGACCGCCCTGACGCGGTTGCGGCGCGAGCGCGGCATGACGGTGCTGATGACCAGCCACATCTTCAGCGAGGCCGAGGACGTCGACAGCGTCGCCATCATGGCCAACGGCCGGCTGCTGGCCTACGATACCCCGCAGGCCCTGCGCGCGCGCCTCAGCGGCGACGTTCTGGTGATCGACAGTGCCGCCCCCGACGCGCTGGCCGCACGCCTGCGCGAGGACCTGGGGCTCACGGCCCTGCGCAACGGGGACGAACTGCGCGTCGACGATCCGCCCAACCAGGACGCCGTGGGGCTGCTGGAACGCGTTCTGGCCGCCTATCGTCCCCTGGTGCGCGGCATCACCGTCAAGCAACCCGCGCTGGAAGACGTCTTCATCCATGTCACCGCCGAGGCCCGCGACGACGCGGGCGACGGCCGCGGGGCGGCGACATCGGAGCATCAGGAGAGCGCCGCATGACCCTTGCCGGCCAGGCCCCGTCGCAGGTTTCGTCCCCCGGCGCGGACGACGACGCGCCCTTGTCGCGCGCCGACACCAACGCCGATGCCGACGCCGACGGGACGTCGGGGGCGTCGCTGTGGGCCGTCAGCACCGCCCTGGCCCGGCGCGAGTTCACCCGCTTCATCCGCCAACCGCACCGCGTCATCGGCTCGGTCGGACAGCCGCTGATCTTCTGGCTGCTGCTGGGCGCCGGCCTGACGCCAAGCTTCGACGCGCCCGGCCTGGGCGGCATGACGTACCTGGAGTACTTCTACCCCGGCGTGCTCATGATGCTGATTCTGTTCGCGTCCGTGTTCGCCTCCATCACCATCATCGAGGACCGCGATCAGGGCTTCCTGCAAGGCGTGCTGGTGGCGCCGGTGCCGCGCCTCGGCATCGTCATGGGCAAGGTTGGGGGCGCCTCGCTGGTGGCCCTGTTCCAAACCGCGATCCTCCTGTTGGCCGCCCCCTTCATCGGCCTGGGCGTCGGGCCGGGCGCGGCGGCGCTGCTGGCCGCGACCCTGGTCCTGATCTCCCTGGGGTTCACCGGGCTGGGCTTCCTGTTCGCCTGGGGCATGAAGTCGACGGCCGGCTTCCACGCCATCATGATGGTCATCATGATGCCCATGTGGGTGCTGTCGGGCGCCTTCTTCCCCGCCGCCGGCGTGCCGGGATGGCTGCACGGGATCATGCTCATCAACCCGGTCACCCATGCCATGACGCTGCTGCGGGCGCCGTTCTACAGCGATCCGGTGACGCTGTTCGGCCGCACCGACTACCTGATCGCGTTGGCGGTGGTGGTGGCCTGGGTGGTCGCCTGTCTGGCGCTGGCGGCGGCCCGGGTCAGCAAGCGAGACCGCGGCGTCACCGCCTGAGCGCGGCCGGCGGCGGCCGGCGCGAAACCGCCACCCGGGATGGGGTCACCCCTGGCGGTGGCGGCGACCATGGTGTAAACACGCCGGCGCAATCGCGACTCGTCGCCTCGTCGCCCAGGTCCGTCCCTCTTGCGGTGCGCCGGCATGCCGACCCCTCCCGTCTTTCCCAATCCGGTCTTCGTGGCCCTCGATACCGCCGACCTGGAGCAGGCCCGGGCCTGGGCGCGCGCCCTCGCGCCGGTGGTGGGCGGCGTCAAGCTGGGCCTGGAGTTCTTCGCCGCCCATGGCGCCACGGGGGTGCGGGCGGTCGCGGGCGCGGAGGGCGGCCCGCCGCTGTTCCTCGACCTGAAGTTCCATGACATCCCCAACACCGTTGCCGGCGCCGTGCGGGCGGTGGCCCCGCTCGCCCCGGCAATCGTCAACGTGCACGCGGCCGGCGGGCGCGCCATGATGGCCGCGGCCCGGGACGCGGCAACGGAGGCGGCGGACCGGCTCGGCGTGACGCCGCCGAAACTGATCGCGGTGACCGTGCTGACCAGCCTCGACGCCGCCGACCTGACGACGACCGGGGTCCCCGGCGCGGTCGCGGATCAGGTGCGCCGGCTGGCCGCCCTGGCCGTCGCGGCCGGGCTGGACGGCGTGGTGTGCTCGCCCCACGAGGCCGCGGTGCTGCGCGCCGACCTGGGCCCGGACGCGCTGCTGGTGACCCCCGGGGTGCGGCCGGCCTGGGCCGCGACGGGCGACCAGAAGCGGGTGACGACCCCGGCCGAGGCGCTCGCCGCCGGCGCCAGCCACCTGGTCGTCGGCCGCCCCATCACCCAGGCCGACGACCCGGCGGCGGCGGCGCGGCGCGTCGTGGCCGACCTGGCGACGTGACGGAGGCCCGGCCATGGCGCGGCGCCCCCCGATCGAGATCAAGATTTGCGGCCTCACCGACCCCGACGCCGTCGACGCGGCGGTCGAGGCCGGCGCCGACTGGCTGGGGGCCGTGTTCTTCGCGCCCTCGCCGCGCGCCGTGACGGCGGAACAGGCGGCCGACCTGTTCGACGGGCTGCCCGACGATGTGGGCACCGTGGGCCTGTTCGTGGACCCGGACGACGCTCTGCTCGACCAGGTGCTGACCCGTGTCCGGCTGGACCTGATCCAGCTCCACGGCCAGGAATCGCCGGCCCGGGTGGACGCCATCCGGCTGGAATACGGCCGTCCGGTCATGAAGGCCCTGGGGGTGGCGACGCGCGCCGATCTGGCGGCGGCGCAGGCCTATGCCGACCATGCCGACCGCCTGCTGCTGGATGCCCGCCCGCCGCCCGGGGCCGACCGCCCCGGCGGGCACGCGCGCGCCTTCGACTGGTCGATCCTGGCCGGCTGGACGGCGCCGCTGCCGTGGATGCTGGCCGGCGGCCTGACGCCGGAGACGGTGGCGGCCGCCCTGCGCGCCACCGGGGCGCCGGCGGTGGACGTGTCGTCGGGGGTCGAGCGCGCCAAGGGGGTGAAGGACCCGGCCCTGATCGCACGCTTCTGCGCCGCCGTGCGCGCGGCCGAGGCCGACCGGACAGAGGGGGACCGGGCATGAACGCACCACCGTTCCGTCAGCATCCGCAGCGTGAGGAGCTGGTGCGCGAGTTGCACGCGCGCCCCTCCGACCCGATGCGGCCGCCGCTCAAGCTGTCCCAGTTTTCCGTCCTGTCGGGCGAGCACGGCGCCGAGAGCGACCGCGCCCACCTGGGCCTGCTGTGCGCGCGCAAGGGTGGCACGGCGCCGGCGGCCGGCGCCAAGCATCACGTCACCGACCTGGGCGGCCTGACCGTCAAGTGGGAACGCCACACCGAGTTCTGTTCCTACCTGTTCTGGCGGCGCACCCACTTCACCGCGCCGTTCGAGGACACGGTGATGGACGAGCTGCCGGAGGACTGGCTGGCGGAAATGCCGGGCGAGGTGCTCTCCGCCCTGCACATGGCGCTACTCCCGGAGGACGTCGCCCTGCCGGAGAACGACGAGGTCTCGCTGCGCTACTTCAACGGCAACGCCCTGACCGGCAACACCGTGGCCGGCGGCAAGGCCATGGTGTGGGCCGACTTCCGCCTCCACGCCGACGGCTTCTCGCGCATCCTGATCCAGGACCGCGGTCTCGACGCGCGCCACGCCGGCCGCACGGTGCAGCGCCTGATCGAGTTGAACACCTACCGTGCCTTGGCCCTGCTGGCGTTCCCCTTGGCGCAGGAGGTGTTGCCCCGCCTGCGCACCATCGACGAGAGCCTGGCCGACGTCAGCACGCGCATGGCCGATGCCTCCGACCAGAGCACCGACGGCGAGTTGCTGGCGCGCCTGTCCGACCTGTCGGCGCAAATCGAGAGCCTGGCGGCCCGGACCAGCTACCGCTTCGCCGCCTCGCAAGCCTATTACCGGCTGGTGCAACAGCGCCTGCGCGACCTTCGGACGGCGCGCGCCGAGGGTCTGTTGACCATCGACGGCTTCATGGACCGGCGCATGGGGCCGGCGATGGCGACCTGCGAGTCCGCCAACGAGCGTCAGGAGTCCCTGGCGCAGCGCGCGGCCCGCATCGGCAGCCTGCTGCGGGCGCGCGTCGAGGTCGGCCTGGAGGAACAGAACCGCGACCTGCTCAACAGCATGAACGAACGCGCGCGCGTCCAGGTAAAGCTGCAGGAGACCGTCGAGGGCCTGTCGGTGGTGGCCATCAGCTACTATGCGGTGGGCCTGGTCGGATACCTGTTCAAGGCGATGGAGAGCGGCGGGGTGCCGCTGAACGTCGGTCTCGCAACCGGCCTCGCGGTGCCCGTCGTGGCCGGCCTGGTGTGGTACGGCGTGCGGCGGGCCAAGCGGGCGGTGGTCAAGCGCCGCGCCGACTGAGGTCCGGGCGCACCACGGTCAGGGGGAGGACCGAGTCATGGGCGTGGATCGCCTGTTCGAGAACAATGCCGCCTGGGTGGCCCGAAAGACCGCGGGCGACCCGGACTTCTTTCACCGCCTCATCAACCAGCAGGCGCCAGAGTTCCTGTGGATCGGCTGCTCCGACAGCCGGGTGCCGGCCAACGACATCGTCGGGCTCGCGCCGGGCGAGCTGTTCGTGCACCGCAACGTCGCCAACCTGGTGGTGCCGTCGGACCTGAACCTGCTGTCGGTGCTCCAGTACGCGGTGGAGATCCTGCGCGTGCGCCACGTGATGGTGTGCGGCCATTACGGCTGCGGCGGTGTCAAGGCGGCGCTGCGCCAGATCGAACTGGGGCTGATCGACAATTGGCTGCAACCGATCAAACAGCTCATGCTGACCCACGGCGCTGAACTCGACCGGCTCGACGAGACCGCGCGGCTCGACCGGCTGTGCGAACTCAACGTCATCGCCCAGAGCCGCAACGTCGCCGCCACCTCCATCGTCCAGGACGCCTGGGCGCGGGGCCAGCCGCTCCAGGTGCACGGCTGGATCTATGCCCTGGAAGACGGCCGCCTGCGGGACATGGGCTGCACCCGGTCGCGGGGCGAGGACCTGGACGCGGCCTTCCGCCTGGCCCGCGCCGACACCGGATGATCGTGATACACTTTCCCGCGTCCACTCTTCCGAATTGAAACGGTTTCGCCGCTGCGGTAGACTGTCCGCCGTCAAACGGGCGCGCGCTCGCGCCCGGCGACCAGGCGACAGGACACGCCGGCACGGCCCCCGGGGCCACCGGCCCCAGGATACGGGCCATGATGGATTCCCTTCAGATCATCCGGAACGAGCATCGCAATCTGTACCGCGTCGTGCACCTTCTGGGCTCGCTGGCGCGCGACCAGGCGGCCGGCCAGGCGCCCGATTTCGACGTCATGACCCAGATCGTGGACTACCTGGACACCTTCATGGACCGGTTCCACCATCCGAAAGAGGACCGCTACCTGTTCGCCCGCCTGCGCGACCGCGACCCCCAGGCCGGCGCCATCCTGGACGAACTGGAGGACGAGCACCGCCGCTGTCCGGTGGGTCTGATCGACCTGCGGCGCGCCCTGGAGGCCTACCGCGCCGGCCAGCCGGGGGCGGAGGCCGCGTTCCTGGAGGCGGTGCGCACCTACCTGCGCTTCCAGACCAAGCACCTCCAGAAGGAAGACGGCATCGTTCTGCCGATGGCCCGGCGCAGCCTGACCGCCGAGGACTGGGCCGAGATCGACGCCGCGTTCGCCGACAACACCGACCCCCTGTTCAGCGACTCGGCCCGGGCCGAGACCCGGGCGCTGTTCCACCGCCTGGTCAACGCCGCCCCGGCGCCCTACGGCCTGGACGGGTAGGGCCGGTCACGGGAACGGAGATCACGGGAACGGAGATCACGGAGCGGGACATCTCGGAGCGGGGCGTCACGGGCAGGGATACGTGAACTCGGCGTGGATCGCCTCGATGCCCTCCAGCACGCTGTCGGGCAGGGTCAGGTCCGCGCTGGCGAGGTTGCTGGCGAGCTGCTCCAGGCTGGTGGCCCCGATGATGGTGCTCGCGACGAACGGCCGGCTGGTCACATAGGCCAGGGCCATCCGGGCCGGGTCCAGCCCGTGCTCGCGCGCCAGCGCCACGTAGCGCTCGGTCGCCGCCACACCGCGCGGTTTCTGGTAGCGCGGGTAGGTGGCGTTGAACAGCGTCAGGCGCGCACCCTCGGGCCGGCGGCCGTCCAGGTACTTGCCCGACAGCGTGCCCATGCCCAGCGGCGAGTAGGCACACAGCGGCACCGCCTCGCGGATCGCCGGCTCGGCCAGCCCGACCTCGAACGAGCGGTTCAGCAGGTTGTAGGGGTTCTGGATGCAGGCCGGCCGCGGCCAGCCCCGGTCCTCGGCCAGCCGCACGGTGCGCATCAGGCCCCAGGCGGTTTCGTTGGAGAGCGCGACGTGCCGGATGGTGCCAGCCTGCACCTGCTCGTGCAGGGCCTCCAGCGTGTCCTCGATGGCGATGGCCTCGGCGTCGCGCACCGGATCGGGGACATAGCCCAGGCGGCCGAAGAAGTTGGTCGCCCGCTCCGGCCAGTGCAGGTAATAGACGTCGATGTAATCGGTGCGCAGACGGCGCAGCGAGCCCTCGACCGCCGCCCGGATGTTGGCCCGGTCCAGGCGCGCCGCGCCGCCGCGAAACTGCGGCATCGGCCCGGGCCCGACGATCTTGCTGGCCAGCACCACCTTGTCGCGGCTGCCGCGGCTGGCGAACCAGGAGCCGATGTAGGCTTCGGTGCGCCCCTGGGTCTCGGGCTTCGGCGGCACCGGATACAGCTCGGCCGTGTCGAACCAGTTGACGCCGTGGTCCAGGGCGTAGTCCATCTGGGCGTGGGCCTCGGCCTCGGTGTTCTGCTGGCCCCAGGTCATGGTGCCCAGGCACAGCGCACTGACGGACAGGCCGGACCGGCCGAGCGGACGATACTGCATGGCAAGGCTTTCGCGTTTTGGGGGATGTGGCCGGAAAGGGCGGACGCCCGGGCCGGGCGCACCATGACGGCTCGTGCCGCCCAGGGCAAGCCCGAGTCCGTGCCTGAGGCTTTGCGACCGCTCGGCGGTCTGTGGCAGGAGCGCGCGACCGCCCGGGCCGACGGGGCGGTGCCGGCGGTGGCGGGGGCCTACCTGCTGGCGGTGTGGCTGCCGGCCCCGGTCGCGCTGCCGCCGCGTCTCGTGACGGCCGCCCGGCCCGCGCTGGCGCCGGGCTGGGTGGTGTACGCCGGCAGCGCGCGCGGTCCCGGCGGGCTGCGCGCCCGGCTGGCCCGCCACCTGCGCCCCGACAAGCGCCGGCGCTGGCACGTCGACTGGCCGACCACGGCGCCCGGCGCGCGGATCTGGGTTCAGGCGGTCCCCGGCGGCGACGAATGCGCGCTGGTCGCCCGCCTGCTGGCGGAGGCCGGCGCCACGGTGCCGGTGCCCGGCTTCGGCAGCAGCGACTGCCGCACCTGCCCGGCCCATCTGTTGGCGCTGCCGGAGGCGCCGCGACACGGACTCCGGCGAATACGCCGGCGGGCCACCGGGACACTTGAATCCGCATCAGAATCAGTCCTGTAGAGCCGCCCGGCGTCGGCGACCGGACCGCATCTGCGGTTCCGATTTCGAACAATCGGCTCTATGATCGCGCCGCCCGGCGGCCGCGTGCCGCCGGCGGCCGCGATCCCGGGCGGCGCGTTCCGGGCAGCGATCCGAGAGCAATGTCCGTCTCCCCTACCGTACCCCCGACCGACCCGCCGGCCGCCCCGCCGGCCGCCCCGACCTCCGCCCGGGCCTCCGCCCCCGCCGGCCGCGCCGGCACGCTGGCCCTGGCGCGGCGCCTGATCCGCACCTTCCTGCGGCCGTACTGGGGGCGCATGGGTCTGGCGGTGGCCTGCATGGTGGTCATGGCGCTGGCCACCGCGGCCACGGCGTGGCTGCTGGAGCCGGCGATCAACGAGGTGTTCCTGGGCCGCAACGCCGCCGCGCTGTGGTGGGTCGGCGGCGGCATCCTGGCCGCGTTCGTGCTGCGCGCGATCGGCAACTACGGCCAGTCGGTGCTGGTCACGCGGGTCGGCTTCCTGATCCTGGCCGAGGCCCGCGACCGCCTGCACGCCAAGGTCTCGGCGATGGAGCTGCGGTTCTTCCAGGGCCACAGCACCGGCGACCTGGTGACCCGCTTCACGTTCGACATCAACCGCATGCGCTTCGCCACCGCCAATGCCCTGACCGGCCTCGGGCGCGACCTGGTGACCTTGGTGGCGCTGGTCGCCCTGGTGCTGTGGCAGGACTGGGTCCTGGGCCTGCTGGCCTTCCTGGCGGCGCCGCTCACGGTGGTGCCGGTGCGCCGACTGGGCCGCAAGGTGCGCAAGCGCGCGCGCCACACCCAGGAGGAGACCGGGCGCCTGCACGCGCTCATGACCCAGACCCTGCGCGGCATCCGGGTGGTGTGGATCGACGGCCGCGCCGACGACATGCGGGCGCGCGTCGACACCCTGATCGAGCGCATTTTCCGCCGCCAGGTCAGCGGCGAGCGCGCGCGCACCCTGATCACGCCGATCATGGAACTGGCGACCGGGATCGCGCTCGGCCTGGCGCTGTTCGTCGGCGGCCAGCGCATCCTCAGCGGCGCCAACGACCCGGGCTCGCTGACCTCCATGCTGGCGGCGCTGCTGATGGCCTACCAGCCGGCCAAGCGGCTGGCCAACCTGTATTCCATCGTGCAGGAGGGGCTGGCGGCGGTGGAACGCCTGTTCGCGGTGCTGGACACGCCCCCCGACATCACCGAGCGTCCCGGGGCGGTCGCGCTGCCGCCCGGGCCGGGGCGCCTCGAGCTTGCGGGCGTGCACTTCGGCTACGGCCCGGACGCCCCGGTGCTGCACGGCATCGACCTGAGCGTCGCCCCCGGCGAGGTGGTGGCGCTGGTGGGCGCCTCCGGGGCCGGCAAGTCCACTCTGCTCAACCTGATCCCGCGCTTCCTGGACGTCTCCGCCGGCGCGGTGCGGATCGACGGCCACGACGTGCGCGACGTCACCCTGGCGTCGCTGCGCGCCCGCATCGCGCTGGTCACGCAGGAGACCTTCCTGTTCGACGACACCATCCGCGCCAACATCGCCTATGGCCGTCCGGACGCGAGCGCGGCCGAGATCGAGGCCGCCGCCCGCGACGCCGACGCCTGGGACTTCATCGCCCGCCTGCCGGCGGGGCTCGACACCCGCATCGGCGACCTCGGGGGGCGCCTGTCCGGGGGCGAGCGCCAGCGCCTCGCCATCGCCCGGGCGATCCTCAAGGAGGCCGATATCCTGCTGCTGGATGAACCGACATCCGCGCTCGACACCGAGGCCGAGCGGCGGGTCCAGCGCGCCCTCGCCGCTCTCAGCCGCGGCCGCACCACGCTGGTGGTGGCGCATCGTTTGTCGACGATCCGGGACGCCGACCGCATCTGTGTCCTGGAGGCAGGCCGAATCGTGGAGCAAGGGCGCCACGGCGACCTGTTGGCGAAGGGCGGTCTCTACACCCTTTTTTGCAGCGGAGAGGCAACCGGTGGGGGGACCTGCGCGTAACGGAAAGGAGGGGATGCGCGGGGCATCCGGCACCGATCGGGCGAACCGGGTCCGGTGGGACTGAAAATAACGGTGGTCAGAGCTGACCTGGTCTGAAAGGATTACATCGAAAGGCTGTTGTTCGGTCCATGCGAGGGCATGCGCGGGGCGAGTGGCCGTTCCGCAGAAGGCGGCAACCTGGGGGGAAGCGGCGAGTCCAGATCATGACGGTGCGATCCAAGGATGCCATTGCGAACGATCCGCGCCTTCGTGCCACGGGGCTCCGGATCCGGCACGACGATCCGCGCCTGGCGCTGGATGCCGGGTCCTTCTGCGCCTTGGCCGAGACCGTGCCCGGAATCGTCTTCCGGCGTGTGCTGCACGCCGACGGCACGATCGCCTACCCGTATGTGTCGGCCTCCGCCGCGACCTATCTCGGCTTCGCGCCGAACGAGATGCAGGTGACCGACGACGGCTGCCTGGACATCATCCATTGGGCCGACCGGGACGCCTATCTCGATCGCCTGCGCCGCTCTGCGCGCACCGGGGAACGCTGCGAGGAGGCGTTCCGCGCCATCGCCCGCAGCGGCGAGATCCGCTGGCTGGCCGGCGCCAGCGTGCCGCACCACGACGACGACGGCGCCGTGGTCTGGGACGGCACCCTGATCGACGTCACGGAGCGCAAGCGGGCCGAACAGTGGCTCGGCACCATCCTGGATCACGCCGCCGACGTGATCGTGACCCTGGACGAAAACGGCTGCATCGAGTCCTCGAACGCCGCCTCGGCCACGGTGTTCGGCCACGACCCCGATGCGCTGATCGGCCGTCCCGCGTCGGTGCTCATGCCGCAACTGGACCAGGGCGACCTCAAGGAGGCGCTGGGCCGTTATCTGGTCACCGGCGAGGAGACGATGGTGGGCGCCGGGGCGCGCGAGCTGCTCGGCCGGCACCGCGACAACTCCCTGTTCCCGATCGAGATGGCGCTGTCCGAGGTGCTGACCGGCGACCGGCGCCTTTTCATTGCCGTCATCCGCGACGTCAGCCAACGCAAGGCGGCCGAGACCGCGCTGCTGGAGACCCAGCGGCGGCTCACCAATATCGCTGATAACCTCCAGGGCCTGGTGTTCCAACGCCTGCTCGGCGGGGATGGGCGGCTGCGCTTCCTGTACATTAGTGGCAGCGCCCTGGAGATCCTGGGCCACACACCGGATGCGGTGATCGAGAACGGCGACCTGATGCTGGACGCCATGGACCCGGAGGACCGGCACCGGTTCCTCGCCGACCTGCGCCGCTCGGCCCGGACGCTGCAACCGATGGAGGACGACTACAAGATCATCGGCCCCGACGGCACCGAGCGGTGGTTGCGCGGCTGGTCGCGCCCGCACCGCTCGCCCAACGGCGACGTGGTGTGGGAAGGGGTGGCGCTGGACGTCACCGACCGCAAGCACGCGGAAAGCCGGCTGATGTTCCTGGCCTATCACGACCCGCTGACCGGCCTCGGCAACCGGTCCCTGTTCCTGGACCGCTTCACGGCCGTCGCGGCGCAGGTCTGCGTCGAGACCACCGGCGCCGGCCGTCTCGCGCTGGTCGCCATCGGCCTGGACCGCTTCAGCATCATCAACGCCACGCTCGGCCACACCATGGGGGACCGGGTGCTGGTCGCGGTGGCGCAGCGGCTGCGCGACGCCCTCGGCCCCGACGGCCTGCTGTGCCGGAGCGGCGGCGACCGCTTCATGGCCATGATCACCGACTGCGCGGACGAGACCGCCCTGAAGGCCGCCCTGGGCCGTCTGTCCGCCGTGTTCCAGCGCCCGATCGAGGCCAGCGGCCACCAGTTCGATCTGTCCATCAGCATGGGGGTCAGCCTGTGCCCGGACCACGCCCGGGACGCCGAGACCCTGACCATGCACGCGGATGCCGCCCTGCACGAGGCCAAGCTGGACGGCGGAGACACCTGTCGGGTGTTCACCCCGGAGATCGTCGCACAGGCCAACCTGATCCTGACCATGCGCCACCGCATGCGGCGCGCGCTGGAAGAGAAGCAGTTCAAGGCGCACTTCCAGCCCCAGCTCGACCTTCAGACCAACCGCGTCGTCGGCACCGAGGCGCTGGCGCGCTGGATCGACCCGGACGGCACCATGGTCCCGCCCGGCGAGTTCATCCCGATCGCCGAGGACTACGGCCTGATCGACGAGATCTGCATTCAGGTGCTCCAGGATGCCTGCCGCTGGACCGCGCGCTGGAACGCGATGGGCTTCGGCCCGATCTCGGTGGCGGTGAACATCTCCGGCCGGCAGTTCCACAATCCGCGCCAGCTCATGGACATCGTCGGCAACGCGCTCGACCTGCTCGGGCTGCCGGCGCACCTGCTGGAACTGGAGCTGACCGAAAGCACCGCCATGAGCGACCCCGAGAACGCCAGCAAGGTCATGCGGCTGTTCACCGACCGGGGCATCGGCTGTTCGATCGACGACTTCGGCACCGGCTACTCGTCGCTGTCGGTGCTGAAGCGGTTCGCACTGCGCAAGCTGAAGATCGACCGCTCGTTCGTCCGCGACGTCACCACCGACGCCAACGACGCCGCCATCTGCGCCGCCATCATCGCCATGGCCCACGCGCTCAACCTCAAGGTCTGCGCCGAGGGCGTCGAGACGACTGACCAGCTCGCCTTCCTGCGCGAGCAGGTCTGCGATCAGGTCCAGGGCTTCCTGATCGCGCGGCCGCTGCCGCCTGTCGACCTGGAACGCCTGCTCCGCGACGGCGTGCCCGACCACGCGTCGTGAGCGACCAAGGCCGTGATACCCCTCGCCCCATGACGTGACGTCATGGGGCGAGGGGCCGATGCGACCGCACCGGCGCCGCCCGGCGGAGGGGCGGTTCCGCCCAGCGGCCGGAACCGCCGTTCCCTACTGGTCCAGGAACGCGTCCAGGGCGGGAGCGGCCTGAGCCATGGACAGCACACCGTCCAGGTGGCCACGCGTCCCCTGAAGCTCGACGATCTGCACCGGGGTGCCGTCGCTCTTGATGATCGCGGCGGTCTCGCGCACGGCATCGCCGGGGAAGATCAGGTCCTCGTTGGTGTGGATCATCAGGACCGGCGAGTCGATCGCCAAGAGGCCGGCGTACAGGGTCTCGCCATGGCCGGCGTAGAAGAGCTGGCACGCCTTCGCCAGGTAAAGGAAGTGGTTGGCGTCCGAGGTGGCGGCGCGGGCGGCGCCGGCGGCATCCAGCGTGGCCTCGATCTTGAACAGGTTGTCGAAGCTGTCGGCCGGGTCGGCGTCCTCTCCGGCCCAGGCACGGCCGAACACGCCGTTGGACCACTCCGGGTGCTGGGCGTGCAGGGTCACCACCTTGAGCGCCTCGGCGAGACCGCGGGTGGGCGGATCGCCGTCGTAGTAGGCCCCGCCGTTCCAGTTCGGATCCAGGCGGATCGGCGCGCTCCAGATGTTCATCCATGCGATCAGGTCGCCGTCGGCCCAGCCGGAGCCGATCACCGGGATCACCCGCTCGACCCTCTCCGGATAGCTGGCGGCCCACTCGTAGGCCTGCAGGGAGCCCATCGACGCCCCCATGACGGCATGCAGGGTGTCGATGCCGAGTTGATCGAGCAACGCCTTCTGGGTCTCGACGAAATCCCGGATCGTCAGGATCGGAAAGTCCATGCCCCAGGGCTCGCCCGTCTCCGGGTTGAGGGTGGCGGGGCCGGTCGTGATGACCTTCGGGTTGTGAACGCCCAGGTTGACCGGCGTGTCGACGGCGATAACGTAGTAGGCGTCGGTGTCGATCGCCTTGCCGGACCCGATGATGGCGTCCCAGTAGCCGGGCGCGGCGTCGTCGGCGCTGTAGCGGCCGGCGGCATGGGAGTTGCCCGAGAAGTAGTGCGTGATGAGGATGACGTTGTCCTTGGCCTCGTTCAGGGTGCCGTAGGCCTCCCAGCCGAGCGTCATGTCCCGGATGGTCTCGCCGCCCTGGGTGGTGAACGTGGGGATCGTGAAGCTCTGCTTCTCCACCAGTGGCTCGTAGGCCAGGGCGGGGGTCAGGGCCGGCGCCGTCAGCACGGCGCCCAGCATCGCGGCACCGGCGGCGGCGCGCGACAGATGGTGGGGCATCGGTGTCCTCCCTGTGTCGGTCCGCCCCGCATGGTCCGGGGGCGGTGCAAGCGCCACGCGCGCAACGTGCGCGGGCGTCCGGCATCATGACGCGGGACGCGACGTCTCGACAAGAGGGCACACGGGCGGAAGCGGGGGCGGGGGCGCGGAGGCCGGGCGCGCCGGTCAGCCCGCGCCGTCGGCCTCCAGCACCCGGTCCAACGCGGCGCGCAACTCGCTCAGACCGAACGGCTTGCGCAGGATGGCGTCGGCCATGTCGGCCAGATCGGCGAGGCTGGCGTCCCCCTCGATGGCGAAGCCGCTGGCCAGGATCACCGCCATGTCGGGGTGCGCGGCCTCGGCGGCGCGCAGCAGCACCCGCGCCCCGCCGCCCGGCATCGAGACGTCGGTGATGAGGACGTCGTGCTGGGCCGCATCGAGCGCCGCCACGGCCGTGGGCACATCGCCGGCCACCGTGACCTCGCACTCCTGGTCGCGCAGGAACTCGGCGATCTCGGTGGCGGCCTCCACCTCGTCCTCGGCCAGCAGGACCCGCACCGGACGGTCGTCGTCGACCGCCTCGCCGGCCGCGTCGGTCCCGCCACCCGGAGACGCCCCGGCGTCCGCGGCGCGTCGGCCGGTGACGCGGGCCAGATCCAGACGCACGCCCCGCAGCGCCCCCTGGTCGTCCACCAGCATCATCAGGTGCCCCCCCAGACCGGCCAGCGCCAGGGCCGCTAGGACCACGCGCCGCGACAGGGTCAGGTCGGGCGCCACCGGGACCAGCGGGGTGCCGCGGGTCAGGGTCTCGTCGCGCACCATGTCGACGATCAGCCGGCTGTCCCCGGCGGCCGCGCCGGCCTCGGGGTCGACCCGCACCACCACGGCCCCGACCGGCCCCGCCGCCGGACCACCGCGCCGCACCGCCGCGCCGCGCGCCTGCGCCCGCTCCGCCGCCTCGCCACCGACCGCCTCGGCCAACACCGTCAGCACGGCGAACCCGATCTGGAGCAACAGCACCGGTTCGCCCCAGGCCCGCGGCAGCTCGGCCGGCGTCACCACCTCGGGGCGCAGGCCGGCGGCGCGCAGCGGGCCGCGCGCCAGGTTGGCGGCCTGGCTCATGATCGCCCCCAGGTCCACCGGCTCCAGATCGGCCGGCCCCGCCACCGCCGGCGCCCCCTGGACCAGCGCGACGGTCCCGAACAGGGCCTCGGCCTGATCGGCCAGGCGCGCGAAGCGGTCGGCGGTGGGCGCCACACCAGCGCCGACGTCGCCCACCTCCGCTTCCAGGGCGGCGCGCTCGGCGGTCAGGCGGATGATGTTCAGCGGCTGACTCATCTGGTGGGCCAGGGCGCCGCCCATCTCCCCCAGCAGGGCGTGGCGCGCCAGCACCGCCATCATCTCGTCAAAGCCGCCCTCGTCGCCGCCGGAGGCGTGCGCCTGATCCTCGGTGACCCGGCACGGCCACAGGGCATGCAGCACGGCACCACCCGCGCCGACCTCCCCCCCCGCCGCCGGCGGCAGCGGCAAGGGCCGCGACCACACCCAGAACGGGGCCGTCCCGCCGCCGCCCAAAGGCAGGTCGCGCCAGCCGCCGCCGCGCTCGGCGCCCGACCCGGGCAGCCGGCCGGACCAGGCGGCCGCGTCGGCGTCGCTCAGCTCCAGCAGACGCCGCGCCCGCCGGTTCAGACGCCACGGCCGCCCCTCGGTATCGGCGATGACGAGGGCCTGTGGGGCCGCTTCGAGGGCAGCGTCGGCCAGGGCCTCCAGGGCCGCAGGTGGCAGGGACGGACGGTCGGTCACGGGACGGTCTCCGGTGAGCCTGCGCGGATGGTGAGGCGGACAGCGGGGCGGATACGACGAGCCAGGCGCCGCGCGACGGCCGACCATGCCGCGAAGCGCCGCGGCCGTCCAGTGCGCGACCGGCGGCGCACCGGCGCGGCGGGCGTTGACGGCCCGGGCCGCGCGGGTCAGAGTGCCGGCCATGACTCGCACCCCCCGTCCGCCGGAGGCCGGGGCGGCGCCGTCCGACCGCGACGATGCGTCCGCCGCGCCCGCTCCGCGACCGCGCCCCGACCGACTCGACCGCAGCGCCGCCGCCCTGCGCGCCAACTTGGCCCGCCGCAAGGCCCAGGCGCGGGCGCGCGCGGCCGGGGCGGACCGCGCCGGCGACGCGGACACGCCGGACCCCAACGGGCCGACCCGGAGAGACGACGCCTGATGGCCGTGATGCCCGATTCCTGGATCCGTGCGCGCGCCGCCCGCGACGGCATGATCGAACCGTTCGTGGACCGCCTGGAGCGCGCCGGCGTGATCTCCTATGGTCTGTCCTCGTACGGCTACGACGCCCGCGTCTCGGGCGAGTTCAAGGTGTTCACCAACGTCGATTCCGCCGTGGTGGACCCCAAGGACTTCTCCGACAAGAGCTTCGTCGACCGCCGGGTCGACGACCACGTCATCATCCCGCCCAACAGCTTTGCCCTGGCGCGCACGGTCGAGTACTTCCGCATCCCGCGCGACACCCTGGTGATCTGCCTCGGCAAGTCGACCTATGCCCGCTGCGGCATCATCGTCAACGTCACCCCCCTGGAGCCGGAGTGGGAGGGTCACGTGACGCTGGAGTTCTCCAACACCACCCCGCTGCCGGCGCGCGTCTACGCCAACGAGGGGGCGTGCCAGTTCATCTTCCTTCAGGGCGCGGAGACCTGCGCCGTGTCCTACCGGGACCGCAAGGGCAAGTATCAAGGACAGAAAGGTGTCACACTCCCCCGTCTCTGAGGCGCTTCTGATCGAGGCCGACGCCGATGGCGCCACGGTGCCGGGGGCCCCGGCCGGGAAGGGAAAGGGCGGCGTCATGGATCGGATCCGCATCCAGGGCGGGCGCCGGCTCGACGGCACCGTCACCATCGGGGGCGCCAAGAACGCAGCACTGGCGCTGATGCCGGCGTGCCTGCTGACCGACGCGCCGCTGACCCTGACCAACGTGCCCCGGCTGATGGACATCGAGTCCATGGTGACCCTGCTGGGCCAGCACGGCGTCGCCGTCGACGCCGCCTTCGACGGGACCGGGGGGGCCGGCGGCTGCGCCGGCCGTCGCCTGGTGCTGCGCGCGCGCACCATCGAGAGCGCCACCGCGCCCTACGACATCGTGCGCAAGATGCGCGCCTCGGTGCTGGTGCTGGGGCCGCTGCTGGCGCGCCACGGCCACGCCCGGGTCTCGCTGCCCGGCGGCTGCGCCATCGGCACCCGCCCGGTCGACCTGCACCTGAAGGCGCTGGAGGCGCTGGGTGCGGAGATCACGCTGGAGGGCGGCTACATCGAGGCGCGCGCCCCCGCCGGCGGCCTGCACGGCGGCACCATCGTGTTCCCCGGGGTGACCGTGGGCGGCACCGAGAACGCGCTCATGGCCGCCACCCTGGCCCGGGGCGAAACGGTGATCGAGAACGCCGCGCGCGAGCCCGAGATCGCCGACCTCGCCGCCTGCCTGATCGCCATGGGCGCCCGCATCGACGGCGTCGGCACCAACACCCTGCGCGTCCAGGGCGTGGCGGCCCTCGGCCCGGCGACCCATGCCATCCTGCCCGACCGCATCGAGACCGGCACCTACGCCGTGGCCGCGGCCATCACCCGGGGCCGCATCCGGCTGCGCCACACCCGGGCGGACATGCTGCAGGCCGTGATCGAGCACCTGGAGGAGGCGGGCGCGACCGTGGCCACGACCGCCGACGGCTTCGAGGTCGACGCCCGCGACCGCGTCCTGCGCGGGGTGGACGTGATGACCAAGCCCTTCCCCGGCTTCCCCACCGACATGCAGGCGCAGTGGATGGCGCTGATGGCGACCGCCGACGGCGCCGCCATGATCACCGAAAGCATCTTCGAGAACCGCTTCATGCACGTGCCGGAACTGGCGCGCATGGGGGCGGACATCAACATCCACGGCGCCTCGGCCATCGTGCGCGGGCGCCGCCACCTGTCCGGAGCGCAGGTGATGGCGACCGACCTGCGCGCCTCGGTGTGCCTGGTGCTGGCCGGGCTGGCGGCGCAGGGCGAGACCCTGGTCAACCGGGTCTACCACCTGGACCGCGGCTACGAGACGGTGGAGGCCAAGCTCGCCGCCTGCGGAGCGACCATCGACCGCGTGACCGGGTAGGCCCGCAGGCGGCGGCCGCGGCGGCGCCGTCCGAGCGCGTGTTTGAACGGCGGGGGCCGGCCCTTTACACTCCGGGGGGCCGGTTCGGACGCTGGTGCGATCACCACGCCCGCGGCCCCTGCCCCCGCCACCGGAGAATCCGCCATGGCCCGGCAAACCCCGCCGCCCGCGCGCGGCCGGACCCGAGACCAGAACGAGACGGAACTGGCCCGCCTGCGCAAGATGCGCGCGGCGCTGCCCGCCGATCGCACCACCGCCGCCCATCGACTCGACCGGCGCATGGCCACCCTGGAGAGCGCCTTGAAGACCAGGCCGGCCCCGCGCCCCGGGACCGGCCGTCTCCAGCGCATCCTGATCGGCGCGCTGCTCGGCGCCGCCAGCCTGGCCGTCGGCTTCCTCGGCGTCATTCTGGTGGAGCGGTTCGGCGTACTCTAGCGAATCGCCGCCGCGCGGCCCGCGGGACCATCCCGGGCTCACCCTACCGCGCCGCGGACGCCGCCGGCGCCAGATCCGGCACGCGGAGGCGCGCCAGTTCGCCGCCCAGGCTGCCAACGATCACGTCGCCGGCACGGTCGGCCAGCGGCGTCACGAAGGGCCGCGCCGGAAAGGGCAGGACGACCGTCGCCACCTCGGCGCCATCCTCCAGGTCCAGCCCGTGCAGCACGGCGGCCATGTCGAGCACCCACAGCCGGGCCGGACCGGCGCGCGGCGCGGCCAGCACCATGGACCAGTCGGCGGCGCCGTCATGGCCGAAGCGGTGGGTGCGGGTGCGCCACAGGCGGCGGCCGCTGCGGGCGTCCAGCGCCACCATCCAGCCGGTCGGCGACCAGAAGAACACCCGGCCGTCGTGCACGAGTTGGCTGTTGATGAAGTTGCCGGCGCGGTGGCGCCAGAGGATGCGGCCATCGGCGGGGTCGAGGCCGAACAGCTCATCCTTGTAGCCGCCGGCGACCAGCACCCGGCCGTCGGCGGTGGGGGCGAGCTGGCGCAGGTACTGCCACAGGTCGCCCCGGTCGACCGTCCAGCGCACGGCGCCGGTCGCGGCGTCCAGGGCCGTCAGAAGGCCGTCGCCGGCCCCCAGGTACACGGTGTCGCCGATCGCCGTCGGGGCGTAGTGCACCTTGGCGGCGCCGCTCACGGTGTAGCGCCACAGCGGGCGGCCGTCGGCCAGCGCGAACGCGACGACGTCGGAGCCGTCGCCCAGGACCAGCCGGCCGTCGTGCACGAACGGCGCCCCGAAGGCCGCGCGCGGCGTCGCCGCCCACAGCACCGCGCCGTCCGATGCGTCCAGCACCGCCAGGCCGTCCCGGCCGACCGCGACCAGACGCCCGTCCGCGACGCGCGGCCGGAAATGCGCCGGCGCCGCCAGCGGCGTGCGCCACGCCAGGGCCCCGTCGCGTGTCCAGGCCTCGGCCGCCGTCTCGCCGGCGGTGTACACGTGATCGCGCGCGAGGGTCGCGGGAACCAGGGTCGCGTTGTCGGAGATGACCCGCCACACCACCTCGGGTGCAGACGCTGCCGCCACCGGACCGAAGCCAGCGATCCCGGCGATGGCGGTGGCGGCGAGGACCCCCAGGATCGCCGCGCCGCGCGCGACGGCCCGCCGGCCGAGTCGGGAGGGGCGGCGCGCGCCGCCCTCCCCCACCCCGGGCGTACCGATCAGTCGCACGGGGCCCCCTGGTCGATCCACTGCATCAGGATCTGCATGTTGGGATGGTCGCGGTCCTCGCTCGGCTCGATCCCCGCCGGCATGCGGTTCTCCACCATCCGCTGGTACAGCGGCGAGGCTTCGGCGTCGCCGGGGATGACGATCGGCACCGGCGGCAGCCCCTCGGCGGCCTTGGCCACCGAATCGGCCCCCAGCATGACGCCCTCGTAGCTGGTCAGGTCGAGTTCGTGGAAGCTGGGCGGTTCCTGGTTGGACATGTGGCATTCGGCGCAGGCCTGGAAACCGCCAAAGGCGGTGCGGTCGCGGAACAGCGGCAGCACCTCCTGGCGGAAGAAGTCGTCGTCCTCGGCGCCGCTGTCGATCCAGGTCTTGATGGCGCGGATATTGGCGGTGTCGCGGGGCGCGTCGAACGGCACGCCGTAGGGCATGCGGTTGTTGCGCAGGTAGCGCCGCAACAGGCTCTCCTCGGAGTTGCCGGCCTCGAAGATCAACCGCTGCGGCTCCTGCATGGACCCGCGCTTGATGCCGTCGCAGGTGGTCAGGTCGAGTCCCCGGTAGCTGTGCTCCGGATCGTTCGAGGAATGGCACAGCACGCAGGCCGCCCCCTCGCCGAAGGCGTTCGGCGTGCGCATCAACATGGAGACGTACTCGTAGGGAATGGCGATGTTGCGGTTGCGCACCAGCTTCATGACGGCCAGTTCATGGCCGTTCATGCCGCCGTATTCCTCGTCGTAGCGGGCGTAGAACTCGGCCAGCCCGTCGGACTCCGACCCGATCTCGTCGTGGTCGTCGTCGTCGTCATCGTCATCGTCATCGTCGTCGTCATCATGGTCGGCTTCATCCGCCGCTCCCATGGCGTCGGTCTCGTAGCCGGTGTCGGATCCGGAGTCGGCCATGACCGCCGCGTCGTCGGCGGCGCCCTCGGTCGTCGGCGCGGCGGGCGCGCCGGTGCCGGACAGCGCCGAGACCGCCGCCTCGACGCCGTCGACCGACTCGACGGCCGCGCGAACCGCCGCTCCCGCCGCCTCGTCCGCGGCCGCAACGCTCAGCGTGGGCGCCGACAGCAGCGCGGAAAGGGCCACCGACAGGGCCAGCGTCCGCACGGGCGGTCGCGGCCGGAATGACGGGCCGGCCGGAACAGAAACACGTATCATGGTAGTGACCTCCCTGGTCGCGTGAAGTGTGGTCACGCGCAGGAGGGACCGGACGGCGCCCCGATCGACCGTCACGTCATGCAGACCCTGCACTCTCTTACTGGGAGTCTAGAATGCCCGACCTGGTGTCCAGCTCCCCCCGATCCCCCCGGCCCGTGCGATGTTGTTTTTATTGGTTGCAGATCCGCGGAAAGACCCGCAGACCCCAACACAATGACAGATCTCAATCGGCCACATAAGAAAAATCGTTTTTGCACCGCAACGTGCACATGTGTCTCAGGATCATTCAGAGGATCCCGACCGGACCGCGCGCGTCCCCCCTGTCCGACGCCCCGCATGCCGCCCCGTTCTGGGTCACCACCGGCGACGCGCAGGGCCGCCGCCGACGGGCTTCGGCACCCCGTCGACCTGCGCGCGCCGCGACCGGCGCCCGGTCCGCCCCGGCCCCCGACTCGACACGCCACGCCCCGCCGGCCGCGCGGGGTCTTGGCATCCGGACCCGACCCCGTGCTACACAGACCCCGTCCCGCCACCTGCCGAGCCGTTTCATGAACCCGGATCCCTTGGTCATCGCCCTGCCGAAGGGGCGCATCCTCTCGGAGGCCATGCCGCTGCTGCGTGCCGTCGGCATCGAACCGGAACCCGATTTCGACGACCCCAAGTCCCGCGCCCTGCGCTTCCGCACCAACCATCCCCATATCGACCTGATCCGGGTCCGCTCGTTCGACGTCGCCACGTTCGTCGCCTTCGGCGCCGCCCAACTCGGCATCTGCGGACAGGACGTGCTCATGGAGTTCAACTATCCAGAGTTGTACGCTCCGCTCGACCTGGGCATCGGCGCCTGCCGCCTGGCGGTGGCCGAGCCGGCGGCCTTGAGCGGCCAGGACGACCCCGGACGCTGGTCGCACGTGCGCGTCGCCACCAAGTATCCTGCGGTGACCCGGCGCCACTTCGCGGCGCGCGGCGTGCAGGCCGAATGCATCAAGCTGAACGGCGCCATGGAACTGGCCCCCGCCCTGGGGCTGTGCCGGCGCATCGTGGACCTGGTCTCGACCGGCAGCACCCTGCGCGCCAACGGGCTGGTGGAGATCGAGCACATCGCCGACATCACCTCGCGCCTGATCGTCAACCGCCCGGCGCTCAAGATCCGGGCCGCCGAACTGAACCACTGGATCGACGCCCTGAGCGAGGCCGTGACCGATGACCGCTGAGCTGACCACCACCGACCCCGGCTTCGCGGCGGCCTTCGCCGGCCTGCTGGCCGCCCGCGCCGCCTTCGATACCAGCGTCGACCCGGTCGTCGCCGACATCCTGGCCGACGTGCGCGACCGCGGCGACGCCGCCGTGCTGGAGTACACCCAGCGCTTCGACCGCGTGCACCTGACCACCGACACGATGCGCCTGGACGACGAGACCATCGACACCGCCGCCGGCCGGGTCGACCCGGAGACCCTGGCGGCCCTCAACACCGCCGCCGAGCGCATCACCCGCTTCCACGAGCACCAGAAACCCCAGGACATCGCCTTCACCGACCCCACCGGCGTACGGCTGGGCCAGCGCCACACCCCGGTGGACGCGGTCGGGCTATACGTGCCGGGCGGCACGGCGGCCTATCCGTCCTCGGTGCTGATGAACGCCATTCCGGCCAAGGTCGCCGGAGTCGGGCGTCTGACCATGGTGGTGCCGACGCCGGACGGGGTCATCAACCCGCTGGTCATGGCCGCCGCCCGGCTGGCGGGGGTGGACGAGATCTTCCGCATCGGCGGCGCCCAGGCCGTCGCCGCCCTGGCCTACGGCACCGACACCATCGCCGCGGTCGACAAGATCGTGGGACCGGGCAACGCGTATGTGGCCTCGGCCAAGAAGCAGGTCTACGGCACGGTGGGCATCGACATGATCGCCGGCCCGTCGGAAATCCTGGTGGTCGCCGACGCCGACAACGATCCGGCCTGGATCGCCGCCGACCTGCTTAGCCAGGCCGAGCACGACGAGGCCGCCCAGGCCATCCTGATCACCGACGACCCCGGCTTCGCCGCCGCCGTGGCCAAGGCCGTCGAGGGCCACCTGGCCACCCTGCACCGCACCGCCATCGCGCGCACGAGCTGGGAGCACCACGGCGCCCTAATCGTGGTCGAGGACCTGCTGGACCAGGCACCGGCCCTGGTCGACCGCATCGCCCCGGAACACCTGGAGCTGGCCGTCGCCGACCCGGATGCGCTGGCCGCGCGGGTGCGCCACGCCGGCGCCATCTTCCTCGGCCGCCACACCCCGGAGGCGGTGGGCGACTACGTCGGCGGCCCCAACCACGTGCTGCCGACCTCGCGCGGGGCGCGGTTCTCGTCCGGCCTGGGGGTGCTCGACTTCATGAAGCGCACCACCCTGCTGGGCTGCGACGCCGCCGCCCTGGCCACCATCGGGCCGGCGGCGGTGCGGCTGGCCGAGGCCGAGGGCCTGGGCGCACACGGCCTGTCGGTGGCCATCCGCCTCAACATGCCGCGTCCAGACGCGGCACAACCGACCACGCCGCGTCCAGACGCGGCACAACCGACCACGCCGCGTCCAGACGCGGCACAACCGACCACGCCGCGTCCAGACGCGGCGCAACCGACCACGCCGCGGTCGACCGCGGCCGGGCGGGCCTGATCCATGGCGCCCGGCGGCCGGGGCACCACGTTCAAACCGGACCACCGGCTGGTGGACGTCCGACTGGACGAGGTGACCCTGGTGCGCCGCCGGCCCGAGGTGGAGCACGAACGCGCGGTCGCCATCTTCGACCTGCTGGAGGAGAACCGCTTTCGCCTCAACGGCGCCCGCGGGCCCTACGTCCTGCACCTGAGCCTGGAGGACGCCCGCCTGGTGCTGGACGTGCGCAGCGAGGACGGCCGCCCGCTGCATCGCTTCCTGCTCTCGACCAAGCCCTTCCGGCGCATCATCAAGGACTACTTCATGGTGTGCGAGAGCTACTACGGCGCCATCAAGTCCGGGGCCTCGCCGTCGCGCATCGAATCCATCGACATGGGCCGGCGCGGGCTCCACAACGAGGGCGGCGACCTGCTGGTCGAGCGCCTGGCCGGCAAGATCGAGATCGACCACGACACCGCCCGGCGCCTGTTCACCCTGATCTGCGTCCTGCACATTCGGGGCTAACGGCGGTGGCGACCCGCACGACCACGCTGCGGCCGGCGGCCCCGGTACCGGGCCCCGGGGCGCCCGCGGCCGCCCCCGGAACCCTGCCCGGCGCGGTGCTGTTCGCCTGCACCCACAACGCTTTGCGCTCGCCGATGGCGGCCGGCATCCTGCGCCGCTACCACGGCACCCGCATTTTCGTCGATTCGGTGGGCGTGCGCCCGCACCAGACCGACGGCTTCATGATCGCGGTCATGGACGAGATCGGCGTGGACCTGAGCGGCCACCATCCGCGCAGCTTCGAGGAACTGGAGGACGAGAACTTCGACGTCATCGTCTCGCTGTCGCCGGAGGCCCAGCACAAGGCCGTGGACATGACGCGGACCATGCACTGCGAGGTCGAGTTCTGGAACACCTTCGACCCGTCGCTGATCAAGGGCAACCGCGAGACCCGGCTGGCCGCCTACCGGGAGGTGCGCGACCAGCTCGAACACCGCATCCTGGCGCGCTTCCCGGTGCCGACGATGGGGCGGCTGTAGCCGCCCCTCACAAGCTCTCCGGTCCCACGCTCCCGCGTGGGACCGCCGCGCGCCGGCCAAGCGCCCCCGCAGGAGCGGGGGCGGGAGAGTCCTCTGCTTTCTCGGTCCCATGCTCCCGCGTGGGACCGCCGCGCGCCGGCCGAGCGCCCCCGCAGGAGCGGGGGCGGGAGAGTCCTCTGCTTTCTCGGTCCCACGCTACCGCCTCTCTCTCGGTCCCACGCTCCCGCGTGGGACCGCCGCACGCCGGCCGGGCGCCCCCGCAGGAGCGGGGGCGGGAGAGTCCTCTGCTTTCTCGGTCCCACGCTCCCGCCTCTCTCTCGGTCCCACGCTCCCGCGTGGGACCGCCGCGCGCCAGCCGGGCGCCCCCGCTGGAGCGGGGGCGGGAGTTTCCTCTGCTTTCTCGGTCCCACGCTCCCGCCTCTCTCTCGGTCCCACGCTCCCGCGTGGGACCGGCGCACGCCAGCCGAGCGCCCCCGCAGGAGCGGGAGCGGGAGAGTCCTCTGCTTTCTCGGTCCCACGCTCCCGCGTGGGACCGCCGCGCGCCAGCCAAGCGCCCCGCAGGAGCGGGAGCGGGAGAGGGGGCCAGGGTCACCGGTCAGGCACGGGCGGATCGCGGGCGGGCCAGCCATGGCGCCGCCATGTCCGCACCGCGGGTCTGGCCCGCGGGCAGCACGACGCCGCCCGAGTCGGCGCCCGCCGGGACTTGACCCAGGGCCGAATCGGGTTCATGTCATGGCCGCTTCGCGTCACAAACAAGGATCCCTCATGGCCAAGGAAGATGCCATCGAATTCAACGGCACGGTCACGGAGCTGCTGCCCAACGCGATGTTCCGCGTCAAGCTCGACAACGACCACGAGGTGCTGGCCCACACCAGCGGCAAGATGCGCAAGAACCGCATCCGCGTGTTGGCGGGTGACCGCGTCAACGTCGAGATGACGCCCTACGACCTCACCAAGGGTCGCATCACCTTCCGCTACAAGTAGGGGCACCGTGGGCGCCTCGCCCGACGCCGCGGACCGTGCCGCGTCGCGGCCCCTGATCCTGGCGTCCGCCTCGCCGCGCCGTCGCGACCTGCTGGCCCAGATCGGCGTGACACCGGACCGGATCGACCCGGCCGACCTCGACGAAACCCCGCTGCCCCGCGAGCTGCCGCGCGATCACGCCCGCCGGCTGGCGCGGGCCAAGGCCGCGGCGGTCGCCGCGCGCCATCCGGGGGCCTATGTCCTGGCCGCCGACACCGTGGTGGCGCGCGGCCGCCGCATCCTGCCCAAGCCGGCGGACGCCGCCACCGCCGGGCGCTGCCTCGACCTGCTGTCGGGCGCCGCCCACCACGTCTACGGCGGGGTGGTGCTGATCGCCCCCGGCGGCCGCACGGCCGAGCGGCTGGTGGACACCCGGGTCGCCTTCAAGCCCCTCGACGCCGGCGAGCGCGCCGGCTACCTGGACAGCGGCGAATGGCACGGCAAGGCCGGCGGCTACGCCATCCAGGGCCGCGCCGCCGGGTTCGTGCGCCAGCTCGTCGGGTCCTACTCCAACGTCGTCGGACTGCCGCTGTTCGAGACCCGGGCGCTGCTGCGCGGCCTCGGCTACCCGGCGCCGTGACCGGCGACCCGGCCGCGGAGGCCATCGCGGCGCCGGCCGCCCTGGTGGTGGCGGCGGCGCCGGGCGAGACCCGCCTCGCCCGCCTCGACCACGGCCGCCTGACCGCCGTCAGCCACCATCGCCCGTGGGCCGCCGACCCCGGCGCCGTGCTGCTGGGCCGCCTGGGCGCGCGCCTGCCCGACGGCGGCGCGGTGGTGGACCTGGGACCGCTGGGCACCGGCGTGCTCGACGCCCGCGAGATGAAGGGTGAGCGCCCGCCGGACGGCGCCGCCGTGATGGTCCAGGTGCGTCAGGCGGCCCGCACCGAGCCCCATGGCGGCGTCAAGGCGGCGCGCCTGACGCGCGCGGTGGCGGTGACGACGCCACGGCTGGCGCTGGGCGGGCGGCGCCCGGGCGCGGCGGTGTCGGAGCGCATCACCGACGCCGGCGAGCGCGCCCGCCTGCTGGACCTGCTGAAAGGGATGGTGGCCAAGGGGGAGTCGCTGGTGGCCCGCACCCGGGCGGCCGGCGCCGACCCGGGGGCGCTGGCGGCGGACCTGGCCTCCCTGCGTGCGGCCTGGGCCGACCTGGCGGCCCGGGCCGAGGCGAGCCCCGCCCCGGCCCTGCTGCGTCCACCGCCGGTGGACTGGGACGCGCTGCTCGGCCCGGCCGATCCGCCCCCGGCCCGGATCGTGGTGGACGACGCGGCGGCCGTGCCCGGCCTGACGGCGGATCTGGCAGCGTGGCTCGATCCGGTGCCGCCGGTCGCGCTCCACCACGACCCGGCGGACCTGTTCGAGGCCACCGGCGCGGCCGAGGCGCTGGACGCCGCCCTGGCCCCGGTCGTTCCCTTGCCCGGCGGCGGCCGCCTGATCGTGGAGCCGACCGCCGCCCTGGTCGCCATCGACGTCGACGCCGGCGCCGGCGACGCCCGCACCGCCAACGCCGAAGCCTTGGCCGACCTGCCGCGCACGGTGCGCCTGCGCGGGCTGGCGGGCGCGATCCTGGTCGACCTGATCCCGGGCGGCGGGCCGCGCCTGCCCGGGCCGGCCCGGCGTGCGCTGGAGGCCGCCCTGGCCGCCGACCCGGCGACGGCCCGGCTGGCCGGGGTGTCGCGCCTGGGCCTGCTGGAGATCAGCCGCGAGCGGCGCGGCCCCGCGCTGGCGAGCGTCGCGACGGGACCGGCCGCGCAGGCCCTCGCCGCCCTGCGGGCCGCCGACCGCGAGAGCCGGGCCACCGCCACCACCGCCCTCGCCCTGGACGTCTCGCCGGCCGCCGCGGCGCTGCTGGACGGCCCGCTTGCGACCACCGTGGCGACCCTGGAACGGCGCCGCGGGCTGCGCCTGGTGGTCCGCCCCGGGACCACACCGGTTGACGCCCCGCCGCGGGTCACCCCACCTTGACCCCAGTTGGACCCATCGGAGACGGCGCATGACGCACCCCCCCAACTCCCGCGACGCGCCCCGGACCGCCGAGGAGGAGGCCAATGGGAACGCCAACGGGAACGCCGGCAAGACGGTGACCGCCCGGCTGTCAGCGACCGCCTGCCCGGTGTGCGGCAAGCCGACGGCGGCCCGCTACCGGCCGTTCTGTTCGCGCCGGTGCGCCGACGTCGACCTGTCGCGCTGGCTCGGCGGCGGCTATGTCGTGCCCGGCCACGAGCCCGCCGACCCCGAAGACGTCGCCGCCGCCCTGGGCGGCCGTGGTCTCGACGATCCGCCGCCGGAGCGGTAGCACCGGCGGGCGTCCGTCTCTGAACCGGCTGCGAAGACAAGGACCCGGGCTGGATCGACGGCCGCGATCGGACGCACGACGGGATCGCGCCCCCGGACCCTCTGCGCACGGGCAACGCGCCACGGATAGGACTCGTGCGGCGCCCTTGTACGGCGCGAATCTAGCCTGGAATCAAGACCATAGAGCCGAACCACGGCCGCGCCCGGACCGCATTTCCGGTTTCGGTCTGGCACGATCGGTTCTAGACTGCGGCGGAACGGGGCCGTGCCGTCCCGCCCGGATGCCGCGGCCCCCGTCGCGCCCGAGACCGCCGCCTGCGCCGATGACCGTCCGCTTCGACAGTGCCGATCCCCGCCTCGACCCGGAGCCCCGCCGGGCCGCGCTGGCCGTGCGCGCCAACCCGGGCGAACGACGGGACTACACCGTCACGCTGTCCCAGCCGCTGCCGATCTTCAGCGGGCCGGCGCGCGGCCTCCAGGTGACGGTGGATTACGTGCCGGACCGCCACGTTCTGGACCCGGACAGCCTGACCCGCTACCTGGCGGGGCTCGACCGCTGGATCTGGAGCGGCCTCGAAGCCCTCGGCCTGGCGATCCTGGACGACCTCAACAACGAACTGGTGCCGCGATGGTTGCGGGTGACGGTCAGCGCCAGCGCCACCGGTCCGCTGGAGGGCCTCGACACCGGCCGGCCGCGGCGCCAGACGGTGACTCTTGAGGACCGTCAGCCGCACTGGTCGCCGGCGGTCTGGCCCCCCGGCGGTCTGGACTGAGCGGGCATGAGCCAGGTGGTGCGCGACCCCAAGGGCTATTACGCCATGCTGGGGGTGACCCCCGCCGCCGACGCGGCCGCCGTCAAGCGCGCCTACCGCACTCGCGCCAAGCTGCTGCATCCGGACCGCAATCCGTCGCCCCGGGCCTCGCGCGAGTTCCACGCCCTGACCGAGGCCTACCACGTGCTGGCCGACCCGGCGGCACGCCAGGCCTACGACACCGGCCGCAGCCCGATCGCCGCGTCGGGGACGGGCTCGGGCGCCGCCGCCGCGGACGCCGCGCTGACCCCGCGCACCTGCCGGGTCTGCGGGCGCGCCACCATCGACCTGCGCCACCGCGTGCTGCACCGGGTGCGCGGCCGCGGGATCCGGGTCGAGCGCCGGCCGATCAGCGGGGTGTTCTGCCGCGTCCACGGCGACCGCACGGCGGTGGCGGCCAGCCTGTATTGCTGGGCGATGGGGTGGTGGGCGCTGCCGTGGGGGCCGGTCGCCACCCTGGCGGCGCTGTGGCACAACCTGTGGGGTGGGCAGCTTCCGGCGGCGGAGAACTACCAGCTCCTGACCTTCCAGGCCCGCGCCTTTTTGGCCCGCGGCAACCTGCCGATCGCCCGCGCCCTGGCCGAGCAGGCGCGGCCCTTCGCCCACAGCGCGGCCGAGCGCCAGCATGTCGCCCAGCTCCTGGAGGCGCTGGCCGACCAGCCCCGCCCGCGCGGTGGCGGTGGCGGGGGTGGGGGTGGGCGCCGGCCCTGGTTCGGCTCGGCCCAGGTGGCGCAACTGGCCCCGCTGCTGCTGATCGCCGCGCTGGCGCTCTACGTGGCCGGACCGGCACGGGTGATCGGCGGCCTGCTGGCGCTGTGGCCGGCCCCGGTGCCGGAGCAGGGTCCGATCGGTGGCGCGACCGAAGACGCGGGCGCCGACGCCCTGCCCGGCCCCCAGGGGCCGTTCACCGGCCGCACCCGGCCGCCGGGCGCGGCCGATCCTTTCGCCGGACTGGTCCCGGAGGCAGCCGCGGTTGTCCCGGGGCGGTTGTACGCGGCCCGGCCGGCCCGCTTGACGGTGCGGGCCACGGCCAGCCCGCACGCCGCGGCGGTGGCGGCGGTCGGCGGCGGGACGGTGCTGATGGTCACCGAGGTCTCGCCGGACGGCGCCTGGAGCCGGGTGCTGTCGGCGCGCGGCGTCAGCGGCTACGTGCCATCGGTGGCCCTGGCGCCGGCCGGCGCCGCCGCGGTGGAGCCGGAGGGCTGAGACGCCGCCCCGAACAGGTCCCGCGCGCATTCTGAAGCAGCGCGCCCGTGGCCGCAGACCGGGCGGTCGCCCCGTCACCCCTTCGGCTCGCGGGGGCAGGGGCGGGTCTCGTCCAGCTTGGTCTCGATGCGCAGCAGGTGCGCGGTCAGGCGCCCTTCCACATCCTTCAGGGTGGCGATGGAGGCATAGGTCTTGGCCACCTCCAGCTTGTGGGCGGCCAGCGCCTCGGTCATGCGCGCCAGCCCGATCTCGGCGTGGCGGCGGGCCTCCCCGAAGCGGGTCTCGCAATCGCGCCGGGTGTGCCAGATGAGCCAGAACAGGGCGCCCATCACGGGCAGCTCCACGGCGGTGACCCAGAGCAGGACCGTCTGGTCTTCGAACATGCGGAACTCCGTTGAAGAGACGTTACGGCCGGGGACAGCGCCCCCGCCGGAGCGCGGGCGCGAGACTGCAATGTTTTCTCGGTCCCACGCTCCCGCGTGGGACCGGCCAACGCGCCCACGCGGGAGCGCGGGCGCGAGACTGCGATGTTTTCTCGGTCCCACGCTCCCGCGTGGGACCGGCCAACGCGCCCACGCGGGAGCGTGGGCGGGAGACTGCGATGCTTTCTCGGTCCCACGCTCCCGCGTGGGACCGGCCAACGCGCCCACGCGGGAGCGTGGGCGGGAGAGAGGGGGAATCCGCGCGCCCCCGCAGGCCCCCGCTCACACCGCCCACCCGCCGCTGTCGGCGATGACGGACCCGGTGCCGGGGCGCCAGTCGCCGGGTCGCGCGGCGCCGCCGGCATGGCCGCGACCCAGCCGCACCGGTTCACTCGCCAGACAGCCGGCGACCGCGTCCAGGCCGTCGTCCCGGCCGCCCCCCTCGGGGCGCCACGCCCGCATCTCGCTGATGAACGGTGTATCCCACACCGCGCGGTGCACCCACAGCACGCGCTCGGCCAGCACCGGGTCGAAGGCATCGACGATGCGCCGCGCCTTGGCGCGGGTGGCGACATGCTCGATGACCGCCGCCGCCACCCCGGCCTCGCGCAGCGCCTTGCGCAGCAGCCCGGGCAGGAAGCGGCCGATCCCGTTGGTCTCCACCGTGACCGCCGGCAGGTGCAGGTCGGCCACGATCGCCGCCACCTGACGACACAGCGCGGAGGCGGCGTCGTCCCCGGCGTCGGCGCGCAGGTACGCCACCCGGTGCAGCCAGTAGGTGCCGTCCTCGGCCGTGAACAGGGCCGCCAGCACGCTGGCATCGCCGCCGCGCGCCGGATCGCCCAGGGCCGGATCCCACCAGCACGCCGCCGACACCAGCCGCCGCTCGCCCAGCCGCAGCAGCGGCCGGCCGCCGGCCTCGCCATAGGCCAGGGCGTCGTCGTAGTGGCGCAGGCGGTCGGGATCGAGCCGGCTGTCGGCGATGTTGACCGGCTGCAACTGCATCTGACTGGCGAAGGCGTTCGGCCCCTGACGGCGGCGCAGGGCGGCGATGCGCGCCGGGGTGAAGCGCTGCGGCCAGGCGCTGCGCCCGGCGTCATCGAGCAGCGGGATTTCCAGGCGCGCGAAGCCGTCCAGGAACGGCACGGCTTCGCCCGCCTCGGGGCGGGCCTCGGCGGCATAGATGGAGTGCCAGGCGTGCGGCGTGCCGACGTAAAGCTGCATCCCGTCCGGGGTCAGCACGTAGTCCAGTTCGCCCAGCCGGGCGCGCAGGTGGGCGCGCTTGACCACCGTGTCGCTGGTGTTGGGCACCTCGACGTCGTCGCACACGATGACATCGGCGCGCGCACCGGTGATGTTGCCGGTGAGACCGCGCGCCACCATCGACGGGTCGCGGGAGTCGAGCGGCCGTTCCACGGTGAACTGGTCGGCGGCCCACTGCTCCGGCTGGCGCGGCTTGAGGCCCCGGGTCGCCGGGTGACGCTCCAGGATGCGCTTGACGTTGCGCACCATGCGGGTGGCCAGGGCGTGCTCGGCGGCCAGCACGAGCACGCGGGTCTGCGGCGCCCGCGCCAGCAGCCAGGCACAGAACAGCCCGACGACGCTGGACTTGCCGGCGCCCCGGAAGGCCATCAGCAGGCCCCCGCGCACCTGGTCCGCGGACTGACGCTCCAGCCACCGCGCCATGCGCAGGTGATGGTCCGGCGTCGTGCGGCCCTGTACATGGTTCCAGATCCAGACGAATTCCGGGAAGGACAGGCCCGGGTCAGTCATCCGCGTCGTCCTCCCCCTCGTTGCCCTCATGGTCGCCCCCATGGTCGCCGTCCGGGCCGGTCGGGCCGTCCGCCACCGCGGCCCGGGCGCGTGCCAGCAGGGCGGACAGCGCGGCCCCGTCGTCCACCGCGCCCGGGGCGGGTCCGCTCAGGTCCAGCCCGACCCGCGCGGCCAGCTTCAGCAGCAGCTCGACATGGGCCAGCACCGCCTTGCAGCCGCCCTGCCAGGCAGCGAAGGCCTTGTCGTCCTCCGGCACCGGGCGGGCGGCCACCGCGTCATAGGCGTCGAGCGCCCGGTGCAGCGTATCCGGCAGGGTGCCGCGCAGGCGGTCGCGGGCGGCGGACAGATCGGCGGCGGTCATGACGGACTCCGGTGTCGAGGGCAGGTCGGGCGGGTCGGGCGATCCGGGCCGGGCAGACCCGGGGGAATGCGGGTTACAGGGTGAGGGTCTGGAGATCGTCGTCGGCCAGCCGGCGGGGGAACACCCCGATCTGGCGCACCCAGCAGCGCGGTCCCACGACCCCGGCGCCGGTGCCGCCGACCGTCAGCGTGGTGGGCGACGCCGGCAGCGCCCCGGCGCCGTCGGTGGCGACGGTGCCGCCGCCCACACCGAAGGCGAAGTCGTCGACGGCGTAGGCGGCGGCGGCGCGCACCAGGGTCCCCGCCGTCACCCCGCCGTGGCTCAGGCTGGCGACCGTGGCGCCACCGGTCACCACGGTGAAGGCGGCGGTGCCGGCGTCGGGGTCGAGCGTGACGGCAAACCGATGGCCGGGGCCGCCGTCACCGATCTCGCACAGGGTGGCGGTGGTGCCGGCCTCGGCCGCGCCGCTGACCAGCAGCGCCCCCTCGCGCGGGTTGAACGGCCGCCCCGCCAGGGTCAGGTGGATGGCGTCGGCGGCCCGGGTGACGGGGGCATCGGCGGTGGGGATATAGCTGGTGGGGAAACCGCCCCCCTCCATCTGGGCCCCCCACAGGTGCACGCCGCTGACGCCGTCGCCGGGGTAGTCCGACACCCCGCCGCTGTCGCGCAGGCGGAAATGGGCGTTGCTGGTGCCGCCCGCGACCGCAGTCGCCGTCAGGGCGCAGCGCACCCAGCCGTCGGGCAGCGCCCGCAGGCTGGTGGTGACCGTCCCCTCGGTGAAGCCGACCGTGCCCGTGGTCAGGTCGAACACCGCCGAATGGACGGTGCCGAACGCCGTCGACGGCAGCACCAGTTGCAGGCGCTCGCGCCCGTGGCTCTTGGCGAACACCGACAGGGTGTGCGGCTGGCCGGCCGCGTAGGCGAGGCCGTCCTGGTACAGCGTGTGCACCGTGCTGGCGCTGTCCTCGGTCAGGGTGTCGGCGCCGGTCAGGCCGTCCGGCCCGGTGACGGTGTCGCTGGTCAGGCTGGCGCCCGTGGTCTGCCAGGGGGACGGCGCCATGGACTCGGACGAGACGATGCGGTTGGTGCGCGCCTCCTCGATCAGCCAGCCGCGATAGTGCCCGGTGTCGGGGTCGTAGTCGTGGCGCAGGCTGTCGGCGGCCACCGCAACCACCCGCCCCAGGGGGTCGATGCGGGTCGCCGCCGAGGGGCGCGCCACCGTCAGCGCCGAGGGCTGGACATCCGGACGCGCCAGCAGGGTGATGGTGGGATAGATCAGGCTCATGGCGTCTTCCTCGCGTGGATGGCGGTCCAGACCCCGGCGGGCGCGGTCCAGGCGCTGGCCTGGCCGCGCACGACCAGCGGCCGCTCGGCGCCGCGGGCGGTCAGGGGTAGAGTTCGATCTCGTTGACGCCGATCCAGCCCGAGCCGCCGGGCAAAAAGGTCAAGCGGAACAGGCTGGCGCGCACGGTGGCGAAAGTGTCGACGTTGAGCGTGCCGCTGCCGGCATATGTGAGCCCCGACACGAAGACCCAGCCGATCCCGTCCCAGCGATGCACCGTCACGGTCCCCGCCGCGTGCTGCGCCGTGTTCTGGTAGGCGATACGGGTTTCCGACAGGTCGGTATCGGCTGGCGTCCGGATCCAGACCCACATGGTCTGCCCGCTCGTGTTCCACATCGTGGCGCTGGTGTCGCCGTCATTGAACCGCGCGGGATCGGTGCCGTAGGTGCTGTTGGTCCCGATTTCCTCCGCAGCGACCTGGCTTTCCTCGGTCAGGCCTTGGCGGGCGGTGTAGAGCATGGGAACTCGCAGGAAATTGACGCCGGGCGGGTAGTGGGACGACGGCGCGCTTGATGACGCCGCCAGTCCGCGCAGGGCGGCCTGACTCAGCATCACGACGCCCCCCCGGCGTGTGCGGCGATCAGGTCGCTGCCGTCATGGGTCAGTACCACCAGGTCGAAGGCACCGTCCGTCGTCTGCCACGCGGGGGGGGCGCCACCGAGCCACACGGCGGCGACCCCGCCCGCCTTCTCGACACCCGGAACCCGGTTGCCGGTGGCATCCTGAATCAGCTTCAGCGTCACCGAATAGCCATAGCCGGCCGCCGGGTCGGGGAGCGTGAAGATCGTATCGGCGCTGAGCGTGAAGACCTGGACCTCGCCGTGTGACAGGTCGATGGTCACCGATGTTCCAGCAGCGGCGCTGGATACCCGGAACTGGGCGGCGGCGTAGCGCAGCGCCGCCGGCAGGGTCAGCGCGGCGCCGTCCCACGTAAACCCGGGCACGGAGTCCAGGCGCACGGCCGCCGCATTCCAGTACGGCACGGCGTTCGCCTCGGGGGCGTCCTGGCGTGTGGCGACCGCTTGCTCGGTGCCGTCGGGGCCGACCACAAAGGCGTCGTCGCTCTCGCGGAAGGCGAACCGGTAGACAGTCTCGGTGCCGCGATCGACCACCATACCGGCCACACCGGCCGTGACGCCCGCCCCGACCTCGCCATGGTTCAGCGTCAGCATCGGACTGCGAACCAGGAGGGTCTCCACCTCTCCGGAGCCGTTTCCGGAGAGGCTGGCCAACCAGGCCGACAGCGCCGCATCCTCGGCCCAGCGTTCGGCCGCGGCGGCCGCAACCACGGCCGTCGACAGGGCGACGCCGGCGCCGTCCTCGTTCAGCCCGACCAGCCACGCCGACAGGGCGGTGTCCTGGGCCCAGGATTCCGCCTCCCCGGCCGCCGTCACCGCAGTGGCGCTGGCCACGATGGCGGCCGAGACCGTGCCCAGGGCGGCCTGGAGGTCGTCGCGCGCGCTCTGGATCTCGGTCGCCAGCCCGGCGAAGTCGACCGGGTCGTTGACCAGCGCCGAGGCGCTGTCGTTCCAGCCCAGTACCGCCCCGGGCTGGGGCGGCGGCAGGATGAGTCCGGCGCTTTCGGCCGCACCCGGGGCCAGGCGCACGGTGCGGCTCAGGGCGTCGTCGAGCTGCTGGTCCACCGCGGTCAGGTAGTCCAGTTCGTCGTTCAGCGTCGCGGCCCGCAGCGGCCCGCCGGCCTGGAAGTCGGTGATGCGCGTCAGCGCCAGCCGGCGCACCAGCGTGATCCGGGTGCCGGCGGCGGGCGCCACGGTGAAGGTGACGCTGCCACCGTCCGAGGCCCCGGCGCCGGTGACCGAAAACCCCGACGTGACCCGGGTGTCGTCCTGGTAGACGTGCAGGTCGACGGCCTGGAAGATCGGAAACGGATAGGGAAAGACGGTCTGCGCCCCGGAGGCGACGTACTGGACGCGGGGCCGGGTGTCCCCGATCTGGATGTGCGCGGGCATGGTGGAAGGCTCCCCGTCGGTGGGCGGCGCGGCGGTCCCGCGCCGGAGCGGAGGGGCGGCCCGGTTACGACAGCCCGAGACCGCGCCCGATCGCGCGACCGGCCGGATCGACCAGCCCCAGGGCGGCGCGCTGGTTGCTGAGGGTCAGGTCCAGCAGGTCGCGGCGGTCGGCCGCGCGCCGCTGCACCCCGAGTTCATGCAGGCGCGAGTCCAGGGCCACCTGACGGTTCCAGAGGTCCAGGTTGGTCCGCTCGGTGCGCGCGGTGGTCTGGTCCGCCGTGGCCCGCCAGCCGTCGGCGATGTCCGCCGCCGCCGCCTCCCGGCGGGCGCCCGCCTCGGCCCGCAGCGCGTCGCGGCCGCGGCGGGTGTCGCGGGCCGCGTCGGCACCCAGGCCCAGCAGCACCGCCCGGGCCGACCCGGCCGCCGGATCGAGCCCGGCGTCGGCGAAGCGGGCGCGCTCCCCGGCACTGGCCCGGCGCAGGGCTTCGGCGCGCTCCAGCTCGGTGCGGGCGAAGTCGCGGTTGAGGGCGTCCAGCTCGGCGTCGGTGCGGCGCCCGACGGCCTCGGCCTCGCGGTCGTACGCGGCCCAGTCCAGGCGGTTCTGACGGTCGGCGGCGCGGGCGGTGGTGCGGGCCTCGCCGCGCGCACGGGCGCGCGCCGCCTCGGCGCTGGCCTGGGCCGCGGCGGCCCGCTCCTGCTGCTCCCGCTGATAGAGGTCGTATTGCTGGTACTGCTGCCAGGCGGTCGAGGCTGCCTGCAACGCAAAGGGGACGAAGACGGAGGCGAACTGGGCCATGGGCCGGAACCTTTCATACTGGTCGGCCTTGATCCTGACCCGTCAGGATCAAGGCCCCACGCGGCGTCGCCGCGCCGGCGCGGTCGCGTCGGCCGGTCTCAGACTGTTCGACGGATCGGGTGGCGGCGTCAGTCGGTTACCTTCACCTCGGTGGTGACGCTGAGCACCGTGCACGGCAGCGGCGCGTCCTGGACCACGCGCCACAGCGGCACCAGGGCGTCGCGCTGCCAGCCCAGGGCGCGGATCGACAGGTCGCCCGACAGCGGGGTCGGCGGGGTGTCGAACACCGCGTGGCCGCCGAACCGCAGGAACGGCTGGATCGACGGCCCGGCGCCGGTGTCGAGCCACAGCGCGGCCGTGTCACGCAGCCGCAGGGTGGCACGGATCAGCCGCACCAGCGTGCCCGGCCCGCCGCCGCGCCCGCCCGACACCGCCGGCGGCAGGGGCGCGATCTCGTGCGCGAACGGCAGCCCGACGACCACATCGGTGGCCGGCGCGGGCAGGGTCACGGCGCCGCCGCTCACCGTCGCCGGGCCGGCATCGGCGCCGTCGGCGAGGACGCGCACGCTGCGGCCCTCCAGGTGGTCCAGGCCGGTCCAGGTATCGCGCGGGGTGTCGTCATGCCCTGGCAAGGCGGCGTCCAGCGGCATGGCGGGATCGAACCGCTCCAGCCCAACACCGCCCGCCCGCTCCACCGCCACGTAGACGGTCCCGCCGACCTCGGCCACGGCATGGATGGCGCCGTCGGTCTCCTGCACGGTCCAGGCGGTCACCTTCTCGGCGCGGTAGTTGGTCATGGTCGCCAGCCGGCCGTCCGCCAGCACCAGATGCAGCAGGCGGCGCACCGGGTCGTAGTCCATGTCCACCGGGTCGCGGATCAGGTGACGGGCCAGCAGCGCCAGGTCGGCGGCCTGGTAGGCCTGCTCCAGGTCGGTGTACAGGTACTCGCGCACGTCCTGGCCGGTGGCGCCGACGAACAGCGTGGCGCCGTCCACCCGGCGCGGTGGCACGCTGTGCGGCCCCACGGTGCCGATGCGGGTCTGCCGGGTCGCGGTGACGGTGGCCGGGGTCAGCGGGCTGCCGCCGACGGTCCATTCCGCGCCGGAGGTGAACACCTGGAGGTCGCTGGCCGAGAACACCCAGCGGATGGCATTGAGCTGATCCGAGACCAGACCGAAGGACAGGGCCTCGTCGTCCAGACCCTCGCCGGTGTCGAAGTTGAACAGGTCGCCGACCTTCGACATCCAGATGTGGTGCGGCACGTCGCGCGAGCCGCCGATGACCAGCCGGTTCTTGTGGAACGTCACACTGCGGGCGAAGCCGTGGGCCGGCGACAGCGCCTGCTCCACCCAGTCCCGCGTGGGCGCCGCGGTGCTCACCGCCGTGTGGATGGTCGCGCCCACCTCGGTCTCGGAGGTGTAGTCGGTGATCGAGACCGGCTGGCCCCGCAGCAGCAGGCGGGTACCGACATGGGCCGCGGTGAACACCGGCGACGAGGCGGTCAGGGTCACCGCGCCCTCGACGTCCGACGGCGTCAGGCTGATGAGCGGATGGGCGAAGCGGTAGTAGGGCTCGTAGTAGCGGTGCCCGTCGTTGGGGTGGCTCCAGGGGGTCAGGGTCCAGGCGGTGTGCGAGGACCGGGTGATGCGGCGCGGCGCCGTCTCCGGATGCACCACCAGAAGCGTGTCCGCCATCTGGGTCCAGTTGATCTGTGACAGGTGCCAGGTGTCCCAGGGGGTGGCGGTCTGGAACACCCGCACGCCGTCCAGGTAGACGTCCATGCGCCAGGCCGTGAACACCAGAAGGTAGCTCTGCTCGCTGTTGAACTCGAAGGTGACCAGGCGCGCGCGCCCCGCCAGACCGTCGACATGGCGCAGGCCGTCGCGGCGCGATACGCCGCCGGTCGGGTGCAGGAAGACGTTGCGCAGCCGCGCCGCGCCGTTGACGTAGGCACGCAGATCCGCGCGGCCGTACAGGTCGGGCGACAGCTCCCCGGCCGTGAAATTGGTCTGGGTGACGGTGACGCGGGTCATCCGCGTGCCTCCAGCAGCGGGAAATGGGTCAGGCGGTGCGGCGTGTCCTGCTGGCTGTCGATCAGACGCGCCTGGCGCAGGGCCTCGTCGGCCAGGCGGTGCAGCAGCTCGCCACGGCTGGTACTCTCGGTCAGGGGCAGGCAGAACTCGGCCGCCAGGCGGGCCGACAGGGCCTCGACGAACACCGGCGGAAAGGCGCTCTCGTCGGGCCGGAAGATGTAGGTCAGCGACACCCTGCCAGCGTCGGTCAGCAGGCGGTCCTCGACCTGTCGATAGACCAGGCCGGCGCCGCGCCCGTCGCCGCCCGCCGACAGGGTGCGCAGGTGGTCGGCCGGAAGCTGGTAGGCGTGGGCGTAGTCGGCCACCGGCACGCCGGCCAGGCGGGCCAGCGTCACCTGGGCGGTGGCGAAGGTCCAGGGATGGGCGGACAGCAGGGCATCGCGCACGTCGGCATAGAGCGTGCGCGCCACCTCGGCCTCGGCGGTGCCTTCGTCGAAGCTGACCAGGGGGCGCGCGCCCAGCTTGATGAGCGCCCGCGCACACAGCGCGATGGCGGAGACGGGCATGGGAGCCTCCGGGCATGAGAAAAGCCCCGGCCGCGGGGCACGGGGCTTTGATCGGGGCGACGGTTGAGCGGCCGAAGCCGCCGGCGCCGTCCAGAGCAGGGGGTCAGGGAAGGGTCTGGATATACTGCAACCCGGCCACCGTGGCGGCGACGATGGCGGCGCACAGGGCGAACACGGTCATGACGGTGCCGACCATGAAAAACCGGCCGGGTTTCTCGGCGATCCGGCCCAGAAGATCCGCACGGGAGGTCTCCATGCGCTCGATCAAGTCCGTGCGGACCTGCTCGATCTTGATCTCGAGGTCGGCGCGGCTCTGCTCGATCTTGACCTCGAGATCGGCGCGGCTCTGCTCGATCTTGATCTCGAGGTCCGCGCGGCTTTTCTCGATCTTGATCTCGAGGTCCGCGCGGGTCTTGTCGATCTTGAGTTCCAGATCTGCGCGCGCCGCGTCCAGATCCGCTTTGGTCGCGACGTGATTCAACCGCTCGTCGATCCGGATGAGCAGGGGCTCAAGCCGCCCCATGGTTTCCTCGAGCGCCGTGACGCGCCGGCTCAGGTCCGTCATGTCGCCGTTGTCTCCCTCCCGTCCATCGGCACGGGGCAGGCCGTTCGCATGATCCAATCTATTCGTTCCGCCCCTGGACGTCACCCCGGCGCCGACGGCTGAAACGGCCCTGCCCTACACCGCCGCCACCGTGACCACCCCGCCGGTGTTGCCGGAGACGCGGTAGAAGCCGGCGGACGGGGTGCCGTCGGTGTCGATGTTGCACACCAGCACGTCGCCGACGCGGACATAGGGCGCGGCGGAGTCGAAATAGCTGGCGCCGGTGACGGCGGCGTCGGGCGTGGTGTAATGCCACAGCGTGAAGCCGTTGGCGTAGCTGAGCACCGAGAGGTTCTGGGGCACGAAGGCCATGGCGGGAACTCCTGTGGGGGACCGGTCCGTCAGCTCTCCAGGCAGCGCAGCGAGACCACGCCGGCCTGATCGATCAGGACCGCGCCCTGCGACATCATGTTGTTCACGAAGTGCGCCGCCCGGTCCCCGTGCCAGGTGATATCGGACTGCACGTCGGCGCCGATGGCGTGGCCCACGGCGGTCTTGTGGTACCAGTGGCAGTGTCGCACGGTGCCGTTGAGCGACAATCCGGAATGCGGGAACCAAAGCGTCCCCAGCCACCGCTTGGCCTGGGTACCGCGCCACGGCAGGTCGTCGGCGCCCACGTAGTCGGCATTGGAGAACTCGTCGATCTGCATCAGTTCCGACCACTGCTTCCAGCCCACCACCGCGTAGCGCTCGCCGTCGTCGGGCACGTCGGCGCCGCCCAGCATCTCGAAGGCGGTCATGATCTTGGTCAGGGTCAGCGCGGTGGTGCCGTCCAGGGCATGGTTGGTCGAGGTGTCCAGCTCGGCGATGATGAGTTCGTCGGTCTTGCGGCCGAGCGCGTAGGCCCCCGCGTTGACGAGGATCTGGCGCTCGTCGATGTTGACCTTGAGTTCGTCGAGGCGGTCCACCCAGTCACCGGCGTAGAAGTCCTGCAGGTCGCACTCGACCGGGGTGTGGTCCAGATTCATGACCGGCACCGTGCCGTGGCGGGCCTTGGTGGCCGCGGTGCCCTTGCCGACCTTCTGGAACACGGTGGTGGCGCCGCGGATGTTGTCCTTGACGCGCACGGTGTTGCGCAGCTTGGAGCCCATCTGCTGATAGGCGAGGTGGACGTCGGCCTGGAAATGCTTGATGAACGACTGATCAATACTGATCGACATCGGCGGGTGTCCCTAGGCTTGGGGGAGACGGAGACGGAACGGACCGGCACGCGGCGAACGACGGCGGACCGGGCCGATCAGGCCCCGCCGGGGTAGAGCCGGCGGAAGCCGTCAGCGACGCGGCGCACCACCGCGGGGTCGCGGTGTTTCCAGTAGCGGGGATCGCGCATCAGCGCCTTCAGGTCCTCTTCGCCCGACCCGCCGGGGCCGGCCGCGCCGGCGCCACCGCCGACCAGATCCGGCTCGCCCTCGGCCATCATCCGGAACAGCGCCAGCACGCCCTCGCGCGTCGAGGCCAGCGCGATGTACACGTCCTCGGGCAGATGCGCCTTGCCCCAGGCCGAGAGCTGGCGGCTGATCTCGGCCCAGCGGTCCGCGCCGCCGAAGTGCTCGACCAGGGCCGCGAGGTCGGCCTCGGCGCGCTGGCTCTCGCCCAGGGCCTCGATCACCGGCATGACCCGCTCGACCGCGAGGTCGTAGACGAGTTGCGCCTGCGCCGGGGTGAAGGCGGCCTCGTGCAGGCGCCGGTTGACGTCCGGATCGACGGCGAGCCGCGGGTGGTTGACCGCAATCCGGTAGGCGTCGGGCGTGTCGGGCACGCCGAGGGCGCGGCGGAACTGCGCGCGGGCGGTGTCGTCGGCGTCCGGCCCCGGGATCGCGACCATGCCGGCCACGGCCCGCAGCAGGTCCTCATACGCGGCGATCAGGCCGGCCACGTCGACCCGGCCGGTCTCGGGGTCCAGGAACGGGGCCAGCGGATCGGCGGGCGCGCGGGCGGGCGCCGCCCCGGCGGCGGAAACGCCAAAAGGCGCCGCCCCGGCGGCGGAAACGCCAAAAGGCGCCGCCCCGGCGGCGGAAACGCCAAAAGGCGCCGCCCCGGCGGCGGAAACGCCAAAAGGCGCCG
>NZ_JACIGI010000005.1:0-24602 GCF_014197795.1 Roseospira goensis | reverse complement strand
CCGCCCCGGCGGCGCCGGGCGGAAAAGCTTGGCTCATGAACGGTCTCCTCGGAACGGGCTGGAAAACGAGGCGGGCGCAATGCGGGTGCCCACGCGGGCGCGTGGGCACGAGAGCCGGCGGTCATCTCTCGGTCCCACGCGCCCGCGTGGGACCGCGAACGACAGGCTATCCGCCGCCCTCGCGGCCCGTGGCAATCAGGCGGTCCAGGTGGGCGACAAGGGCACGCTGGCCCTCCAGGTGGCGCAGTGCGGCGTCCGACGCCGCCGGCCCGAGATGGCGGTCCCGGGTCAGGGCGTGCAGGTGGTCGAGCAGGCGCGCCCCGTCACCGCCGCTGAACAGACGGGCGCAGGCGCGCGCCAGCCCGGCGCGGTCGGAGTCGGTCCCGGTCTCGATGTCACGGTCCATCGGCCGGCCCTCCCGCGGGGTCCTGGGGCGGCACCGGGCGCAGCGCGGCGTCCGGCACGCCCAGGGTGCGCGCCAGCCAGCGCGCGGCGCCCTCGGCGTCGACGACCCGCGCCCCGGCCTCGCCCAGGCCGAGCACCGCGTTGATCCAGGTGAGCGTCGTCTGGGCATCGCTCATACGCTGCTGCTGGGCCAGCGGCCCGGCGTGCACCAGATCCACCAGGCGGCCGTCGAGCCGGACCGGCGGCACCTCACCGCGCCGGCGCAGGATCGCCAGCCCACGCCGCACCAGCGGCGCCAGCAACTCCGATTGCAACCGCCCGTAGGACGCGCCCAGCACCCGGGCGGTGTCGGCGGCGCGGTGCACCACCTCTGTGGCGGTCATGGCGGGGCCGTCGGGCGGCCCCAGCCTGTCGACCAGCAGGGCGGTGCGGATGCGCCGGCGCAGGTCCTCCAACACCAGGTGCGAGACGTCGAAGTCGGCCGCCGCCCGCAACGGCGTCAGCCCCGACGAGCCCACCGCCTTGGGGATGATCGAGCCCGGCACCAGCCGCACGGCGGCCGGGTTCAGCACGCCGTCGTCGTCGGCCTGCCAGATGCCGGTGACGGCGATGGAGGCGTTCTTGAGCACCAGTTCCACCACCGCGTTGGCGGTCTTGATGTCGGGCAGGGCCTTCATCACCGGCGAGCGGCCGTAGGCCTCGCCCGGGGCCTTGGTCCAGCGGAAGCACAGGAACGGCGACACCCCGAACCGGCCCGCCGCCAGCACGGTCGGCGTCCCCAGCGGCGCGCCGGCGTCGGCCAGAGCGGCAGCGCCGCCCGTGCCGGCCAGCAGCACGGTGTGGGCATAGCCGCGGCCGTCCGGCACCACGCATTCCAGCACCGCGACGTCCAGGTCCGGTTCGTCCGCCGCCCGCCGCTCCAGGTCGGACGGCAGCATGGCGTCCGGCCAGCGCGCCCGCACCTGCGACAGCGGCAGACGGATGCGCCGGAACACGGTGTCCAGATGGCCGCCCGGCCCCTCGTCCAGCGCCACGTCGCCCATCGGCACGGCGGCGAAGCGGAACGCGCTGGGCTCGCCCGGCGGCGCCTCCTCGAACGCCAGGCAGGCGGTGCCCAGGGTGACCAGGTCGAGATAGGCCTGGTGCACCTCGACGGCGAAGTTGGAAGCCGCGAACTGCGCCTGCAACCGCTCGGCCGCATGGCTCAGCGTGGGCGCCATGCGCGCCCGCTCGTCCTCGGTCAGGTCGGCGCCGGCGGTGAGGTCGAACCAGCGCGACCAGGGCGGCGTGAGCTGGGCCAGCAGGCTGGCGGCAAGCTGGTCCACGGCGTCGGGCGCGGTGCCGTCGAACAGGCGGTCGCCGCGCACGGTGCCGGGCGCCGCGCCGTCGACGGCGGACTCGCGGCTGGGCAGGGCGAAGGCATAGCAGTCGCGCCAGGTGCCTTCCCAGCGCTGGCGCCGGGTCTGGGCCGCGCGGTAGCGGCGCAGCAGGGGGGCGACGCCGTCGTCGTCGCCCAACCCGGTCCCGACGGTCGGCAGCGGAGCGGAGGGGGCCATGCCGTCAGTCTCCCAGCAGGGTCTTCAGGCCGGGACGGCCCTGGACCAGGGCCGGGGCCAGCACCCCGCGATAGGTCGTGTTCACGGTGGCGCGCCAGCCCCGGGCCGCCCGCTCCTCGGCGCGGTGACGCTGGCGCACGGCCTCGCGAGCGGCATCGCGGGCGGCATCGGCGGCGGCCGCGTCACCCTCGGGGCGTGCCGGCGGCGGGTCGGGCACCGGATCGGGCACCGGATCGGGCGCCGGGTCGACCAGCGGCGGCGGGGGCGGCGGCGGTGGAGGCGGCGGAGGCGGGGGCGCCGGCGGCGGCGGCGGGGGCGGCGACGGAATCTTCGGCGGCGAGAACAGGCCTCCCATGGGCGCGGATCCTCCTTTCGGCTCGGGACCGCGCGCAGCCACCAAAAAACCCCGCCGGCGCGGTGGCCGGCGGGGTGTGGTCACACGTGTCCCCGTTCGATGTTTGTTCTAATGCCGCATGGAGGGTGCGCCGCCAAGGTCTTTTTTCGACCGGTACCCCCCGGCCGTCAGCGCCCGGTACAGACCGTAGGGCGTGCAGATTCGGCGCGCGGACAGGCCGAGCAGACGCTTGACCTGCTCCACGCAGGTCATCGGCGCCCATGGGGCCGGGCGCCGGGGTGGACGGCGGGCCACGGTCTCGACCACCGTATGCCCCTGGGCGCGGAACCACGCCGCCAGGTCCGCCCCGGCCGCGCCGGGCACCACGTCCACGGTGGTCCGGTGGGCCAGCGGGTTGACCACGACCCAGTGCCCGGGCCGCGCCACGGCCACCATGACGTGCCGGAACCCGGGCCGCAGGGCGCGCAGCCACCAGATCTCGCGGCCGTCGGTGAACACGACCAGCGCCGCCGCCGGCGGCGGGTCGTCGGCGTCCGCCGGCAGGATCACGCCACGATCCCCTTCCGGCGCAGCGGCCCGGTGAGGCGGTCCAGCGCCTCGGCCCACAGCGCGGCGTCGGCCTCCTCCTCGGGCAGGCGCGCATCCGGCGGGGTCAGGCGGCGGCCGTGGCGGTCCAGCACCCGCAGGTGACGACGCGTCAGGACCGCCGCGCGCGCCAGCCGCTGCACCGCGCGCACGATGTCATCCGGGTCGCAGGGGCGGGCGGCGGCCAGCGGGTCGGCGGTCAGCCGCGCGCCTTCGGCTCGATTGAGGCGGGCGCGCTGCACCCAGAACCAGGCGGCCTCGGCGGTGTCGAAGGGTTCGGTGGCGCGCACGGCCAAAGGCCGGGGCACATGACGCACACGACGCTCGGAGGGCATGGGCAGTCTCCCTGCGGATGACGGAGACGGCCCAGGGTTACGGGTCCCGCGTGCGGACGCAAACGCGGAGCGGGCGCCCTACCCGCCGGTGACGCTCATGTGGCGGCCGACGGCGGGACGGGCCTCGCGGTCGATGACGAAGTCGTGGCCCTTGGGCTTCCGCGCGATGGCGGCGTCGATGGCGTCCAGAAGCGGGCCGTCGTCGTCCGGATAGGCCCGCAGCGGGGTGCGCAGGTCGGCGGCGTCTTCCTGGCCCAGGCACATGTAGAGCGTGCCGGTGCAGGTCAGCCGGACCCGGTTGCAGCTTTCGCAGAAATTGTGGGTCATCGGTGTGATGAAGCCGATGCGCTGGCCGGTCTCGGCCACGTCGACGTAGCGGGCCGGCCCACCGGTGCGGAACCCGGTGTCGGTCAGGGTCCAGGTCTCCGCCAGGCGCTCGCGCACCGTCGACAGCGGCAGGTACTGGTCCACCCGGTCGGGGCCGATCTCGCCCATCGGCATGGTCTCGATGAAGCACAGATCCAGACCGCGCTCGCCGCACCAGGCCACCAGGCGGTCGATCTCGTCGTCGTTGAAGCCCCGCATGGCCACGGTGTTGATCTTGACCTTCAGGCCGGCGGCGCGGGCGGCGGCGATGCCCGCCATGACGCGGTCGAAGTCGCCGCGCCGGGTGATGACGCGGAACCGGTCGGGATCCAGGGTGTCGAGCGAGACGTTGATGCGCCGCACCCCGCAGGCCGCCAGGTCGTCGGCGTACCGGGCGAGCTGGGTGCCGTTGCTGGTCAGCGTCAATTCATCCAGGCCGCCCCCATTCAGCAGCCGCCCCAGGCCCCGGAACAGCACCATCACGTCCTTGCGCACCAGCGGCTCGCCGCCGGTGATGCGCAGTTTGCGGACCCCCTTGGCGACGAAGGCGCGGCAGACCCGCTCCATCTCCTCCAGCGTCAGCAGCTCGCGCTTGGGCAGGAAGGTCATCCGCTCGGCCATACAGTACTGGCAGCGCAGATCGCAGCGGTCGGTGACGGAAACACGCAGGTAGGTCACGCGGCGGCCGAAGGGGTCGATCATGCCGGGCTCGTCCTCGTCTCGGGGTCGGGTCGCGCGGTCGTTGCGTCCCCTGAACATAGAGGCCCGGGCGCCGTTCGACCAGGGGGCAGCGCCGCGGGATGCGATGGCAGAGGGAAGGCCGGTGTGCGGGCCTGCGCGGCCGTCAGCGGGTCGTCAGACCGGCTTTGGTACCCCTGCTGGCATGACGCCGAGAGCAAAGGAGGCCCAGTCATGATCACCCGCACCATCGTCCACGGCCTGGTCGCCGCCGCCGCCATTGCCGGCGCCGGCCTCGCCTGGTCCGAGATCGCCCGCGCCACCGACGGCGCCGCCGGCCCCTCGGCGGCCCCCCTGGCGGCCCCCATGGCGGCCCCCCCGGCAGTTGCCACGACGGACACCGCGATCACCGCCGGAGCCGCCCCGCTCCCGGCAGCGGCGCCGGCGCAGGCCGCCGGCCCGCAGGTCGGCGCCCGCCCCGACGACACCGGCTATCGCACCGCCCCGGCCGGCCGCACCGCCGGGGAGCGGACCTGGACCGGCTATCGCGACGCCGATCGCGACGCCTATCGCGACGACGACGACCGGTACGAGCGCGACGACCGCGACGACTGGGATGATGACGGGGACCACGACTGGGACGAAGCCTGGGACGACGATGACGATGACGATGACGACCACGACCGCCAGGCCGGCCTCGGCTACCGCGACGGAGACCGCCGCCATGACGACTGAGACCGCGACGACCCCGGCCCGCCCCCGCGCCGCCCGGCGCGGGGCGCCGCCCCGCATCGCCCTGCCCGCCATGCGGGCATGGCATGCCGTGATCGCCGGTGGCTTCCTGGTGGCCTGGCTCACCGGGGACTCCGACGACCTCTACATGATGCACCAGGTGGCGGGCTACACCGTCCTGATCGCGGTCGTGGCGCGCCTCCTGATCGGCCTGATGGCCCGCTCGGCGCCGTGGCGCCTGCCCCGGCCGTCGCTGGCCAAGACCCGCCGCTGGCTGGCCGACGGGCGCGGCCGCAATCCGTTGTTCGCGTGGCTGGCGGTCGCCCTGCTGATCACCGTCGGCGCCGCCGCCGGCAGCGGCATGGCCGCGCACTGGCTGCCGTCGGTCGAGGACCTGCACGGGGCGCTGTCGGACGGCGCGCTGTGGACCATCGCCGCCCACGCGCTGGTGATCGTCGCCCTGTTCGGCGGCCTGCGCCGCCTGCGCGGCTTGGCCGGACGGATCGCCCCCCGCCTGCGTCTGCGCGACGCCTGAGGACGGGCGCCGCCCCCAGCCCGTTGATCCCAGCCCGCCACGCCCCCCCCGCCGACGACGGAGACCCGCGCCGTGACCCCTGCCCGTTCCCTGACCCTCGCCGCCCTGCTGGCGACCGGCCTGGCCGCGTCGATCGCCCCGGCCCACGCCGGCGACGCGGCCGACCGCCAGGCCATCCTCGACGGCCTCGCCGCCGAGGCCCGGGCCGCCGACCCGGCCTTCGCCGGCTTCGCCGCCGACCGGGGCGAGACCCTGTTCCGCACCCAGTGGGCCGGCGGCGACGACCGGACGCCGGCCTGCACCGCCTGCCACACTGAGAACCCGCGTGCCATGGGCCGCAACGCCAAGACCGGCCGGCCGATCGAACCCGTCGCCGTCTCCGCTAAGCCGGACCGCTTCACCGACCCGGACGAGGTCGCCAAGCAGTTCCGCCGCGACTGCGAGGCGGTGCTCGGCCGCCACTGCACCGCCCAGGAGAAGGGCGACTACATCACCTTCATGATGGGACAGTGATGATGACCCCGATGATCCGAGCCACCGCGGCCTCGCTGCTGCTGGCCGGCAGCATGGCCGTGGCCGCGCCGGCGCTGGCCGAGGACGACTGGATTCCACCGGTGACCGACGCGCTCACGCAGACCGAATGCGGGGACTGCCACATGGCGTTCCAGCCCGGGTTCCTGCCCGCCCGGTCCTGGGACGCAATGATGGACGGACTGGCCGACCACTTCGGTGACGACGCCACGCTGTCGCCGGCCGACACCGCCCACATCCGCGCCTACCTGACCGCCAACGCGGGCGACGTGCGCGGCTCGGAGCTGGCGCGGGACTACATGCGCTGGGTGCGGCCCGACGGTGTGCCCCTGCGCATCACCGAGAATCCCGCCTTCCTCCGCGAGCACGACTTCCGGCCCGAGGTCTGGGACCGCCCGGAGGTGGTCACGCCGTCGAACTGCCTGGCCTGCCACCGCGACGCCGAGCGCGGCTCCTACGAGGACGACTGACGGCGCCCCCCGCCCCCCCGATCACCCCAGGGGTCACGGCTCCGGCGGCCGGTGCCACACCACGTCCCGGCCAAACCGGCGCAGGCCGCGCGCCCCGACCCCCTCCGCGACCGCGCGGGCGAGACCGTCGCGGTCCTCGACCACCAGCCCGGCCAGCGTCGTGATGCCGTGGTCGAACAGCATCGGCGTCAGCGGCGTGCCGGGCCCGACCAACACCACGGCGGCGCCCGGTCGGGTCAGGGCCAGCAGGCCCGGCAGGGTGCCGTTGGCGACCGTCGAGGCGGTCAGCAGAACGGCGTCCGCACCGGGCAGCAGGACCGGCGCCGCCGCTTCGGGATCGCGATCCGGCCCGGCCGTGCGCTCGATCAGGCGCAGATGCGGCACGCGCTCGCGCAGGCCGGGAAAGGCGCCCACCATCACCGGCGCCGCGGCATCGGCGGCGGCCGCGGCGAACAGGTCGAGACCGTTCCCGGCGGCCGCCGCGCCCACCAGGTCGGGCCGGTTCAGGGCGGCGTTGACGGCGGCGGCGCCGAGCGCGGCCGCCATCGGATCCCAGTTCCCCGCGCCCGCCGCCAGCGCGCGCAGCGGCCGCCCGGCCAACTCGCCGGCCCCCGTCGGCGGCCGGCACCCGGGGCCGTCCCGGACCGGCGTCTGCGCCAGGCCGACGCCGCCGTCCGCCGCCTCCACCAGGGTCCAGTTCAGGCCGATCACCACCCGCCGCGCCACGGCCGCCGCCGGCACCGCGGCCGCCAGTGCAGCGTACAGGCCGTGCGGCCCCCACCAGCGCCAGCAGGCCTCCAGACGCGGCGCCAGCAGGCTGCCCACCGGCGCGGTGGCGCGCAACCAGTCCACGGCATGGGCCTGCGGCACCAGGGTCAGCACCGGCACGCCCTCCGCCATGGCCGCGAACATCTCCTGCGCCAGCCCGCGCCCCTCCGCCTCCAGGTGGGAGAACTTGGAGACCACCAGCAGATCGACGCCGCCGGCCAGCGCCCGCCGCAACACGGCGCTGGCCTCGGTCAGGCCCTGGGTGTCGAGCGAGCAGGCCCGCGAGTCGCGCCCCAGCTTCTGCATGATGTCGTGGGCGGCGCCGGAGCCGACGTCGATCACCGCCATGCCGGTCTTGCGCCCGGCGGCCGTGCGGGTGGTGCGCTGGGCCAGTCCGCCCACGCGCACCCCGCGCGTCCGCAGCGCGGCGGCGAAGCCGATCAGCAGGTCCTCCACCGCCCCGGCGTGGCCGTCGTAGACGATGGCGGCGGGACCCGGGCGGGGCACGGGCCGCGATGGCACGGTTTCCGGGGCATCACCCAGGGCATCACATGGGGTGGCGGCGGGACGGCGGGTCATGCCCCCAGTCGTGCGCCACGGCGGCCGCCGGTGCAAGCCTGTCCCGCCGCCGCCACGGTCGGACGCCGTCGGAGGCGCTCAGAAGCGATCCATCAGGCGGTCGAGGTAGTCGCGCTCTAGCGCCGGCCGGTCGGCCTCGTTGGCGCGCCGGCGCAACTCGCGCAGGATGTCGTGGGCGCGCCGCGTATCGGGCTCCGAGGGCACCTCCACCGAGTCGTCGTCGGCGGCACCGGCGGCCGGCCGGTTGAACGGATCGCGCCCCAGCCCCGGGCGCGGCATCATCCCGGGCAGTCCCGGCCGCCCCCCCGGCCCCAGGCCCTGGCCCGGCGCCATGGGCAGAAGGCCGAAGCCCCCCGGCCCGGGCTGGCCGCCCGGCCCCATCATCTGTCCCATGGCCTGCTGCTGGCCCTGGGTGAGGGCCTCCAGCGCGCGCCCCTGCGCCCGGGCGGCGGCGCCGGCCTCGCCCTGGGCGAGCGCCTGCTCGGCCTCGCGCATGGCCAGGTCGGCGGCCCCGAGTTGATCCGGCACCTGGCCGGTGCGGTCGCCGAGATCGGCCATCAGGTCCTCCAGCGCCTCGCGCAGGGCGCGCTGGCGCTCTTCCAGATCGCGCAGACGCTCCGACGGCGCCGGCGGCGTCTGGTTGCTCAGGGGCGGCTGACGGTCAAACCATTGTTGCATCGAGTCGCCCGGCGCTCCCGGCATGGGCAACGCCTGCGGCGGCTGCGGGGCCCCTGGGGGCCGGGGCGGCGCGGGCGGTTGACCGAACCGGTCGGCGCCGCGCCGGTCCTGGCGGAAGGTCTCGTCCAGGAGGCCGCGCTGGCGCTGCGCCAGGTCACGCAGGCGCTGCATCATCTCGGCGGCCTCGGCCATCGCCCGCATCTCGGCGGCGGTCGGCGGCCGCGCCGATTCGAGCTGCTGAAGCATGCGGTCGAGCTGGTCCAGCAGGGCCCGCGCGGCCTCCTCGGCGCCCAGGTTGTCCAGGTCGCCCAGGCGGTCCAGCATGCGCTCGACGTCCTCGGGACTGAACATCTCGGTGCCCTCGGGCATCGGCAGCCGCAGATCCGGGAGGTTGACCAGCGGCAGCGCCTCGGCCAGGTCCCGCATCAGCCGGTTCATGGCCTCGCGCACCGCCTCCAGGCGGCGCGCCAGTTCGGCGCGGTCCGCGCCGTCCTCGACCGCCTCGCGCAGGGCCTGGCGTGCCTGCTCCAGCTCGCGCCGGGCCAGCGTCAGGGTGCCGTCCTCCAGCGCCAGCGCGATCGACCACAACAGCGCCAGGTCTTCCGTGCGCGCCCGGCCGTCCGGCGCCCGCACCAGGCGCGCCGCCGCCGCCTTGAGCGACAGGAACACCGCCAGCGAGTCGCCGTAGGCCGGCCGGTCCTCCGCCAGGACGCTGAGCCCCACGGCGGCCGCCTCGGCGCGTTCCGGCCGCATCACCAGCGCGCGGCGCATGTCCACCACCGCCTGAGCCACCGGGTGCTGGAACCGCCGCTCCGGCAGGGTCAGCGCCACCGCGGCGCTGCGGCCGGTCTGCCCGCGGGCGTCGGTGGCCTCCAGGGCCAGCGTGACCGGGGTCCCGGCCCAGGGGTGGGCGCTGAGGTCGCGCACCGCCGTGCGCCCCGGCGTGGCCCCGGGCGGCAGCGCCAGATCCACGGGCGCGCCCAGGACCTGCTCGCCGGCGGCCCGCACCGTCACCGCGAGGTCGATGACGCCGTGGTCGTCGTCGGCGCGGTAGGACAGCGTCAGGCGGCCGCGCGAATCGCCGCTCGGGTCGTCGGTCCAGGCCACGCTGGGCGGCGCGTCCGGACTCACCCGCAGCGGCCGGTCGACCAGCACCGCCCCCCCCTGGGTCAGGCGCAGCCGGCTCCCGGTGGCCACCTCCCGCTCCAGGCGCTGCCCGCCGCTGCCCGCGGACTCCAGGGGCCGGGGATCATCCGCCGCGCCCAAATCCAGCATCGCCGGGCCACGGCCGCCCCGCACCAGCGCCAGGACGGTCCCCCCGGCCGGCACGGTCAGGGCCGGCGGTCCGATCGTCGGCACGCCGGCGCCGCCGGCCGGGGCCGGCGCCCCCGCGCCCGGCGACTCCCCGGCGTGGGCCTCCAGGTAGACGGGCGCCTGCCCCGTGTAGGCCGGCGGCGTGATCCAGACCTGTGCCACGGCGGGGGGCACCGGCGCGCCGAGTCGGGGCGACAGCGCCGCCCCGAGCCGACCGACGGGATCGGGCCAGGCCGCCGCCAGGGCGGCGAACAGCAGCAGCAGCGGCACCAGGCGCAGCGCCCGGGGATCGCGCGCCGCCAGCCGCGGGCGCGGCGGCCGCACCCGCAGGGTGCGCGCGCGCGCCGCCATGAGCGCCTGATGGCGCCGCCACAGGGCGCGCGAGACGGGATCCTGCGCCCCCAGGGCGAGCCGGTCGGCGCTGGCGGTCAGGGGTCGATGGGCGCCCGGCCCGCCGCCCTCCAGGCGGGCCAGCGCCTCGGCCCGGCTCGGCCAGCGCCAGGCCCGACTCGCCCGCAGGGCCACCGCCAGCAGCGCGGCCGCGAGGACCAGAAGCACCGTCAGGTGCAGCCACCCCGGCAGCAGTGGCAGCACACCGGACAGCAGCACGGCGAGGACGCCACCGGCCATCGCCAGCACGGGCCAGAACGCCTGCCAGGCGCGTTCCCAGCCCAGCGCCAGGCGCGACGCCATCAGGGCCACGCCAGGGCCTCGGCCCGACCCCGCTGCGGCGCGGCTGGCGGACTCCGAGCGGTCCGTCCCGGCGGCCGGGGCGGGGTCCGTGCGGGGCCGACGGCGCGGCCCGGAGGGGGCGTCGGACTCGGTCATGAGGGGGAGATGGCGACGGCCGCCGCGTTCGTCCACGCCCCGGCCGCCGCTTTTTCGCCGGCCGCGACGGGCCACCGCCCGGGGGACCGAGACCCCGGGGGCGGCGCCACCGCGGCGCCACGTGCCGGGTGGCTCGGGAGGCGGCTCGGGAGGCGGCTCGGGAGGCGGACCGGCGGCGCCCCAGTGTGACGCTCGGATGACCGACCGGGCGGCGACTCCGGGCGTTCCGGGACCCGGCGCGTGTTCGGCCGGCCTCTGCCCCCCGGGTATCCGGGCCGGCGACACGGCGATTGGAAAAAAGGGACTCCGGTGTCAAGTGATCGTTGCGGGGTGCGCACGCTCGGCCGCCGGGACCACGATGATGCTCACCGTCGGCGTCGACGGCGACATATGGTTTGTAGTTCGGGGCGGGCCACAATCCCTATGATCTGCATCGCCGGCGCGGCCCACCCCACCCGCTGTTCCCGATACGATCACGTTGCCTCGACCGGACGACGGCGCTAGGCTTCAGAGGCTCACGCGGAAGTGAAGATCAAAGGGAAACACACACAAAGCAGGTTTTCGACGCCAGACTAGTTGGTTAGAGATGAACGTTGCTAGTTCCAGATAAATTTGTTTCATAACTGTTTCGTTTTTTACAGTGTTCGTCTGAAATTTATTTCCTTAGTTCCTTTTATTGCAGTTCTGTATGACCGGGGCCGATCGGTGGCGCGGTGCTGATTCCAAAGCGCCGTCCGGCGGCTTTGTCCTTGATGGCGCAACCGCCACCGGGGCAACGTCGCGGAGCCCGATCCAAGACAAGAGGGAATGACCGACAGGGATCAGGCGCGCCGTGCCGGCGCGCGTGCGGGGGGCCGTGTCGCCGCACCCGCCCCGTCGGTTGGAAGCATGACGGATCCGTGGCGGACCGGCGAGGCGACGAGAAGGGGGCACGCCACCCCAGGAGACACAAAAGGTGGACAAGACCGTGTCGGATATGGATGTCGGCCAGGATGGGAGCCAAGACCTGGGTCGGGACGGGGGCCAGGACGTCGGCCAGGACGTCGGCCAGGACGGGGGCCAGGACGGGGGCCAGGACGTCGGCCAATTGTGGGCCCGGGTGCGCCAGCAACTGCGCCGAGAATTCGGGACCGCGGCCTACAACAGCTGGGTCAAGCCGATGACAGTGGACCCCCACGCGGATTGCAGTGTCTCGCTGGGTCTGCCGACGCCGTTCATGCGCGATTGGGTCATGACCCACTACGCGGACCGCATCCGCGATCTGTGGTCGGGCTCCGATCCGCGCGGTCGGACGCTGCGCTTCACGGTCAACGCGCCCGAAACGCCGATGCTGGCGGGAACGGACGGGGGCGCGGCGGCCACGCCCGCGGGCCGGGCGACCGGTCGGGCGGACGGCCCCCACGCCGCCGCCGCGGTCGCGGCCCCCGTTCCCGCCGCCCCGGTCGCGCGCGGCCCGGAGCCGGGTCCGGCCCCCGGTCCGGGCGACGAGTTCTCCGCCACCCTCGACCCGCGCTTCACGTTCGAAACCTTCGTGACCGGCAAGCCGAACGAGTTCGCCTACGCGGCGGCCAAGCGGGTCGCCGAGTCCGAACAGGTGTCGTTCAACCCGCTGTTCCTGTACGGCGGCGTCGGCCTGGGCAAGACCCACCTGATGCACGCCATCGCCCACCACATCCGCGAGGCCCGCCCGCACCGCCGCGTGGCCTACCTGTCTGCCGAGAAGTTCATGTACAGCTTCATCCGGGCGCTGCGGATGCAGGACACCATCTCGTTCAAGGAGCAGTTCCGCTCCGTCGACGTGCTGATGATCGACGACGTGCAGTTCATCAGCGGCAAGGAATCGACCCAGGAGGAGTTCTTCCACACCTTCAACTCCCTGGTCGACCAGGGCCGCCAGATCGTGCTGTCCGCCGACAAGTCGCCCAACGATCTGGAGGAGATCGGCAACCGCCTGCGCTCGCGCCTGGCCATGGGGCTGGTCGCCGACCTGCACCCGACCACCTACGAGCTGCGCCTGGGCATCCTGGCCTCGAAGGCCGAACAGTTCGGCGTCGACATCCCGCCCAAGGTGCTGGAGTTCATCGCCCACAAGATCGTTTCCAACGGCCGCGAGGTGGAGGGCGCGCTGACCCGACTGGTGGCGCACGCCCAGCTCGTGGGCCGGCCGATCACCCTGGAGACGGCGCGCGAGGTGCTGCACGACCTGCTGCGCGCCCACGACCGGCGCCTGACCATCGACGAGATCCAGAAGAAGGTCGCCGAGCACTACAAGGTGCGGATCGCCGACATGTCGTCGGCCCGGCGCAGCCGCACGGTGGCGCGGCCGCGCCAGGTGGCGATGTACCTGTCCAAGCAGCTCACCCAGAAGTCGCTGCCCGAGATCGGGCGCAAGTTCGGCGGCCGCGACCACACCACCGTCATGCACGCCGTGCGCCGGGTCGAGGAGCTGTGCCGCACCGACGCGGCCTTCGCCGAGGACGTGGACCTGCTGCGCCGCATGCTGGAAAGCTGAGCCGGGCCGGCCCGTCCGGCCATTGGCATCCGGCCACTGGCATCCGGCTACTGGCATCCGGCCACTGGCGTCCGGCCGCCAGTCCGGGCCGCTCGCCGCCCGCGTGCGGGGCCGAAAAAAGGCCGTGTGCAGAGCGGAAATTCATCCTTTTGGGGGCCGGACCCCACCGCTATACTGGGCGGCCCGGCGCCGGGCTCCCCCGACGCACCCCTGTCTCATAACAACGATTCGGCCATGCAGCTGACCATCGAGCGTTCCGCTTTGCTGAAATCCCTGGGGCATATTCAGAGCGTTGTCGAGCGCCGCACCACCATCCCCATCCTGGCCAACGTCAAGCTCGATGCCCGCGACGGCGCGCTCGGTCTCAACGCCACGGACATGGACCTGGAGATCGCGGAATCGGTGGACAGCGCCGTGGCCCAGGCCGGCGCCTCCACCGCACCGGCCCACACCCTGTACGACATCGTGCGCAAGCTGCCGGACGGCGCCCAGGTCGAGCTGGCCCTGGACGGCGAGGGCAACCACCTGGTGCTGCGCTCGGGCCGGTCGCGCTTCAACCTGGCCTGCCTGCCGGTCGACGACTTCCCGGTCATGAGCAGCGGGACCTACAGCCACGCCTTCACCGTCTCGGCGGCCGACCTGCGCGGCATGATCGACCACACGCGGTTCGCCATCTCCACCGAGGAGACGCGTTACTACCTCAACGGCATCCACCTGCACGCCACCACCAGCGACGGCGTGCCGGTGCTGCGCGCGGTGGCCACCGACGGCCATCGCCTGGCCCGGGTCGAGGTGCCCCTGCCCGAGGGCGCGGCCGGCATGCCGGGCATCATCGTGCCGCGCAAGACCGTGGCAGAACTGCGCAAGCTGATCGACGAAACCGGCATGGACGTGACCGTCTCGCTGTCGGACACCAAGATCCGGTTCGCCTTCGACGACTGCGTGATGATCTCCAAGCTGATCGACGGCACCTTCCCGGACTACGAGCGGGTCATCCCGGCCGACAATGACAAGGTCCTGGAGGTGGACTGCGCCACCCTGGGGCGCGCCGTCGACCGCGTCTCGGCCATCTCGACCGAGAAGTCGCGGGCCGTGAAGATGGCCGTGGACACGGGCCAGATCACGCTGTCGGCCAACAGCCCCGACGCCGGCAGCGCGGTGGAGGAGGTCGAGGCCAGCTACGACGCCGCCCCGATCGAGATCGGCTTCAACAGCCGTTACCTGCTCGACATCCTGGGCCAGATCGAGGGCGACGCGGTGCGCCTGGTGATGGCCGACGCCTCGGCGCCGACCGTGATCCGCGACGTCGCCGACGGCTCGGCCATCTACGTCCTGATGCCGATGCGGGTGTGATGGGATCCGCGTGATGGCCGCGGCGGGACCGCCCGGGCCGCGGGCCGCCGCCGCGCCGGCCCGACCCCCGATCCGCCCGGCGGTGACCCGTCTGACGCTGACCGACTTCCGCTGTTTCGACCACCTGCGGCTGGCGGTGGCGCCGGCCCCGGTGGTGCTGACGGGTCCCAACGGCGCCGGCAAGACCAACGTGCTGGAGGCGCTGTCGCTGCTGACCCCGGGCCGCGGCCTGCGCGCCGCCCGTCTGGGGGAGATCGCCCGCCACGGCGCGCCGTCCGGGACCTGGGCAGTGGCGGCCCGGGTGGAGACCGCCGACGGGACCGTCACGCTGGGCAGCGGCCTGATCGCGAGCGGCACCGGGAGCGGCACGGCGGGGGGGCCGGAGCGCCGCGTGGTGCGCATCGACGGCGAGACCGCGCGCGGCCAGGGCGCCCTCGGCGCCCACCTCAGCGCCCTGTGGCTGGTGCCGGCCATGGACGGCCTGTTCCGCGACGGCGCCGGCGCGCGGCGGCGCTTCCTGGACCGGCTGGTGCAGGCCCTGGACCCGGACCACGCCGGCCGCTGCGCCGCCCATGCCCACGCGCTGCGCGAGCGCAGCCGGCTGTTGCGCGAGGGCCGGGGAGATGGCCGCACGGGGGCCTGGCTGGATGCGCTGGAGGACACCCTGGCGCGCCACGGCGTCGCCATCGCCGCCGCCCGGCGCGACCTGGTGGCGCGGCTGACGGCGGCGCTGACCGATGCCGCCGGCGGCCCGTTCCCCTCCGCCACCCTGGCCCTGGAGGGCGCGGCCGAGCAGGCACTGGACCAGCGCCCCGCGCTGGCGGTGGAGGACCACCTGCGCGCCGCCATGGCGACGGCGCGGGCGGCCGACGCCGAGGCCGGCGGCACCGCCCAGGGGCCGCACCGCAGCGACCTGGTGGTGCACCATGCCGGGCACGGCCGGCCGGCGGCGCTGTGTTCGACCGGCGAGCAGAAGGCGGTGCTGATCGCCCTGGTGCTGGCCCAGGCCCGGGTGGTGCGGGCGGCGCGCGGCGGGGCGCCGCTGCTGCTGCTGGACGAGGTGGTGGCGCATCTGGACGAGGCGCGCCGCGCCGCCCTGGCGGCGGTGCTGGCGGATCTGGGCGCCCAGGCCTGGCTGACCGGCACCGACACCGCGCTGTTCGACGCCTTCGCCGGGCAGGCGCAATTTGTCCGCCTGGCGGACGGCGATCTGGTAGACTGACGGGCCTTCCGAGACACGAATGGGACCGAGCATGGCGCAGCACGCGTACGACGCCGAATCGATCAAGGTTCTCAAGGGACTGGAGGCCGTGCGCAAACGGCCCGGGATGTACATCGGGGACACCGACGACGGGTCCGGGCTGCACCACATGGTCTATGAGGTGGTCGACAACGCCATCGACGAGGCGCTGGCCGGGCACTGCGACCGCACCGAGGTAATCCTCAACGGCGATGGCTCCGTGACCGTGCGCGACAACGGCCGCGGGATCCCGGTGGGCGTGCACAAGGGCGAGGGCGTCTCCGCCGCCGAGGTCATCATGACCCAGCTCCACGCCGGCGGGAAGTTCAACCAGGACAGCTACAAGGTCTCGGGCGGCCTGCACGGGGTCGGCGTCTCGGTGGTGAACGCGTTGTCGGAATGGCTCGACCTGCGCATCTGGCGCGACGGCCAGGAGCACCGCATGCGCTTCCGCGACGGCAAGCCGGAGGCGCCGCTGGCGGTGGTGGGCGCATCCGACGGCCGCACCGGAACCGAGATCACCTTCCTGGCCTCGCCGGCCGTGTTCTCGAACATCGCCTACGACTTCAAGACCCTGGAGCATCGCCTGCGCGAGCTGGCGTTCCTGAACTCGGGGGTCTACCTGCGGCTGACCGACTGCCGCGGCGCCGAGCCGGTCTCGGTCGATCTCCACTACGAAGGCGGCATCGAGGCCTTCGTGCATTATCTGGACCAGTCCAAGATGCCGCTGCACAAGCCGCCGGTCTCGGTGCAGGGCGAGCGCGACGGCATCATCGTGGAGCTGTCCATGGAATGGACCGACAGCTACCACGAGACCATGCTGTGCTTCACGAACAACATCCCGCAACGCGACGGCGGCACCCACCTGGCCGGCTTCCGCGGGGCACTGACCCGCACCCTGAACCACTATGCCCAGGAGTCCGGGCTGCTGAAGAAGGAGAAGGTCACGCCCACCGGCGACGACATGCGCGAGGGCCTGACCTGTGTGCTGTCGGTGAAGGTGCCGGATCCCAAGTTCTCCAGCCAGACCAAGGACAAGCTGGTCTCCTCCGAGGTCCGCCCGGTGGTCGAGAGCATCACCGCCGACCGCCTCGGCCAGTGGCTGGAGGAGCACCCGCAGGAGGCCCGCAAGATCGTCGGCAAGATCGTCGAGGCGGCGGCGGCGCGCGAGGCGGCGCGCCGCGCCCGCGAGCTGACCCGGCGCAAGGGCGCGCTCGACATCTCCAGCCTGCCCGGCAAGCTGGCCGACTGCCAGAACCGCGACCCGGCCCAGTCGGAGCTGTTCATTGTCGAGGGCGATTCCGCCGGCGGCTCCGCCAAACAGGGCCGGGACCGCGCGTTCCAGGCCATCCTGCCCCTGAAGGGCAAGATCCTGAACGTGGAGCGGGCGCGCTTCGACAAGATGCTATCGTCGCAGGAGATCGGGACGCTGATCGCGGCCCTGGGGACGGGAATCGGCCGCGACGACTTCGACATCGCCAAGACCCGTTACCACAAGATCATCATCATGACCGACGCGGACGTGGACGGCAGCCACATCCGCACCCTACTGCTCACCTTCTTCTTCCGCCAGATGCCGGAGATCATCGAGAAGGGCTATCTCTACATCGCCCAGCCGCCGCTGTACCGGGCCAAGCGCGGTCAGTCCGAGGTCTACCTCAAGGACGAGCGCGCCATGGAGCGCCACCTCATCGACAGCGGCCTGACCGAGCTGCGGCTCACCCTGGCCGACGGCACCTCGATGACCGGCGAGGACCTGCGCGCGCTGGCCGAGAAGGCCCGCCAGCTCAAGCACTCCGTGGAGGCGTTGAGCCGGCGCGTGCCGGCCTGGATGCTGGAGCAGATGGCGATCGCCGATGCCTTCGACCCCGAGGTGCTGGCGGACCCCGCCCGCGCCACGGAGCGGGCGGCGGCGGTGGCGCGGCGGCTCGACCGCCAGGAGGCCGAGGCCGAACGCGGCTGGGGCGGCGAGGCGCTGGGGGCGGACGGCGGGCTGCTGTTCACCCGCACCCTGCGCGGGGTGACCGAGCGCCATCACGTCGACGCCACCATGCTGCACAGCGCCGAGGCCCGCTATCTGCACGGCCGCGCCCAGGACCTGGCGGCGATCTTCGACCAGCCGGTGACACTGCACACCGCCGACGGCGCGGTCACCGTGCACGGCCCGGTGGGGTTGGCCGACGCGGTCATGGCCCGGGGCCGCAAGGGCATCAGCCTGTCGCGTTACAAGGGCCTGGGCGAGATGAACCCGGACCAGCTCTGGGAGACCACGCTGGACCCCAACGCGCGCTCGCTGTTGCAGGTCAAGGTCAGCCAGGTGGACGACGCCGAGGCCATCTTCTCGCGCCTGATGGGCGACCTGGTGGAGCCGCGCCGCGACTTCATCCAGGAGAACGCCCTCAACGTGGTCAACCTGGATATCTGAGCGGGGGCCGTGGCGCTCCCCCTCGCCCGCCCGCCCGCCCGCCATTCCCTTCTGTCGCGATTTCGGCCTCCGTTGATAGGATCGATCTATCACGGCATCCGAAATGAAAATTTGAAACTGCGCCCGACCTGTTTGATCCTGGATCGTGTCGGATCCGGGATGGTCGCGCGTAACGCGCCGCGCCGGACCCCACCAACGAGATGATCAAACCCGCCGGCCCCACCAGGCTGGCGGGCGAACGGACCGGCCCCAGGCCGGCGGGGAGGACCGATGGCGGGGCGCTCACCCTGGGCGGAGGACACCGCACGCGCCGTGCTCGCACCCCACGTGGGCACGCCGGGGGCGCTCCTGCCCATGCTCCATGCCCTCCAGGAGACCTTCGGCTGCATCGACGAGTCGGCGGTGCCGCTGCTGGCCGACACCCTCAACCTGTCGCGCGCCGAGGTGCACGGCGTGATCGGCTTCTACCACGACTTCCGCCGCACCCGGCCGGGCCGCCACATCATCAAGGTCTGCCGCGCGGAGGCCTGCCAGGCCGTCGGCGCCGAGTCTCTGCTGGATCACGTGCGGCGCAGCCTGCGGGTGGACGACGGCGGCACCACCGCCGACGACGCCTTCACCCTCCAGGTGGTGTACTGCCTGGGCAATTGCGCCCTGGGGCCGGCGGTGATGATCGACGAGACGCTGCACGGCCGCGTGACGCCGGCCCGCTTCGACACCCTCGCGGCGGAACAGCGGGAGGGGGCGCCATGACTCCAACCCGCGTCTTCGTGCCCCGCGACGCCGCCGCCCTGTCGGTGGGCGCCGACGCCGTGGCCGAGGCCCTTGCCGCCGAGGCCACTCGGCGCGGCGAGGCCGTCACCCTGGTCCGCACCGGCTCGCGCGGGCTCCTGTGGCTGGAGCCGCTGGTGGAGGTGGAGCGCCCGGACGGCACCCGCCACGCCTACGGCCCGGTGACGCCAGCGGACATCCCCGACCTGTTCGAGGCCGGATTTCTTGAGGCCGCGCCCCACCCGCTCGGTCACGGTCCCACCGCCGGGATCCCCTATCTCAAAGAGCAGCAGCGCGTCACCTTCGCCCGTTGCGGCGTGATCGACCCGGTGTCGCCGGGCGACTATCGCGCCCATGGCGGGCTGGCCGGCGTCACCCGGGCGCTGGAGATGACCCCGGAAGACATCTGCGCCGCCATCACCGACAGCGGCCTGCGCGGGCGCGGCGGCGCCGGCTTCCCGGTCGGGGTCAAGTGGGAGACGGTGCGCGCGGCGCCGGGTCCACAGAAGTACATCGCCTGCAACGCCGACGAGGGCGACGGCGGCAGCTTCGCCGACCGGATACTGATGGAAGGCGATCCCTTCCTGCTCATCGAGGGCCTGACCATCGCCGGCCTCGCCACCGGGGCCACCGCGGGATTCCTCTACCTGCGCTCGGAGTATCCGCACGCCATCGCCACCATGCGCGCCGCGATCCGCATCGCCGAGGCCGAGGGCTGGCTCGGCGACGGCATCCACGGCAGCGCCCACACGTTCCGCCTTCACCTGCGGGTGGGCGCCGGCTCCTACGTCTGCGGCGAGGAAACGGCAATGCTGGAGAGCCTGGAGGGCAAGCGCGGCGAGGTGCGCGCGCGCCCGCCGTTGCCGGCCCACGCAGGGCTGTTCGGCTGCCCCACCGTGGTCAACAACGTGCTCTCCCTGGCGGCGGGGCCCTCCATCCTGGCCGAGGGGCCGGAGATGTACCGCACCTTCGGGGTCGGCCGGTCGCGCGGCACCCAGCCGTTCCAGCTCGCCGGCAACATCCGCCGGGGCGGGCTGGTCGAGGTCGGCTTCGGCGTCACCCTGCACGACCTGATCCACCGCTTCGGCGGCGGCACGCGCAGCGGCCGGCCGGTGCGCGCGGTGCAGGTGGGCGGGCCGCTGGGGGCCTTCGTGCCGGGCGACGGGCTCGACCTGGCGGCGGACTACGAGGTCCTGGCGGCGGCCGGCGCCATGCTCGGACACGGCGGGATCGTGGTGTTCGACGACACCGTGGACATGGCCGCCCAGGCCCGCTTCGCCATGGAGTTCTGCGCCCTGGAGAGCTGCGGCAAGTGCACGCCGTGCCGCATCGGCAGCCAGCGCGGCGTCGAGGTCCTCGACCGCATCGCGGCCGGTGTGGACCGGGACGCCAACCTCGCCCTGCTCGACGACCTGTGCACGGTGATGGCCGAGGGCTCGCTCTGTGCCATGGGCGGCCTGACCCCGAACCCGGTGAAAAGCGCCCTGCGCCACTTCCCGGAGGATTTCGATCGCCCGGCCCGCGCCGCAGCGGAGTGACGCGCGGCGGCACCGCGGCCGGCCCCCATCCATGGATGCCACGTCATGACCCTGCTGCCCGAGACCGATCACGGCACCCCGCAGGCAACGAGCGAGCAGACGGTCTCGCTCACCATCGACGGCCGCACGGTCACCGTTCCGGAAGGCACCTCGGTGATGCGCGCGGCCTCGGAAGCCGGCATCAGCATTCCCAAGCTGTGCGCCACCGAAAGCCTCAAGGCGTTCGGCTCCTGCCGGCTCTGCCTGGTGGAGATCGAGGGCCGCAAGGGCACCCCGTCGTCGTGCACCACCCCGGTCGCCGCCGGCATGACGGTCGCCACCCAGACGCCGCGGCTGGCCGCGCTGCGGCGCGGGGTGATGGAGCTGTACATCTCCGACCACCCGCTCGACTGCCTGACCTGCGCCGCCAACGGCGATTGTGAACTCCAGGACATGGCCGGCGCCGTGGGCCTGCGCGAAGTCCGCTACGGCTATGAGGGGGCCAATCACCTGTCGGCCGAGAAGGACACCAGCAACCCCTATTTCACCTTCGATCCGGCCAAGTGCATCGTCTGTTCCCGCTGCGTGCGGGCCTGCGCCGAGACCCAGGGCACCTTCGCGCTCACCATAGACGGGCGCGGCTTCGCCGCCGCCGTCACCGCCGGTCAGGGGCAAGACGTCCTGGACAGCGAGTGCGTCTCCTGCGGCGCCTGCGTGCAGGCCTGCCCGACCGCGACGCTGATGGAGAAATCGGTCATCGACCACGGCCAGCCCACCCATGCGGTGCTGACCACCTGCGCCTATTGCGGTGTGGGCTGCTCGTTCAAGGCCGAGATGCAGGGCGAGACGGTGGTGCGCATGGTGCCGCACACGGACGGCGGCGCCAACGAAGGCCATAGCTGTGTCAAGGGCCGCTTCGCCTGGGGCTACGCCACCCACCCCGACCGCGTCACCACGCCGATGATCCGCGCGCGCATCACGGACGCCTGGCGCCCGGTGTCGTGGGACGAGGCCATCGCCTTCGCCGCCGCCCGCTTCAAGGCCATCCGGGCGGAGTACGGCGCGGACGCGATCGGCGGCATCACCTCGTCGCGCTGCACCAACGAAGAGGTGTTCGTGGTGCAGAAGATGATCCGCGCGGCCTTCGGCACCAACAACGTGGACACCTGTGCCCGGGTCTGTCACGCCCCCACCGGCTACGGCCTGAAGCAGACCTTCGGCACCTCGGCCGGCACCCAGGACTTCCGGAGCGTCGAGGCCGCCGACGTGATCCTGCTGATCGGCGCCAACCCGACCGACGGGCACCCTGTGTTCGCCTCGCGCATGAAGCGGCGCCTGCGGGCCGGGGCCAAACTGATCGTGGCCGACCCGCGCCGCATCGACCTGGTGCGCAGCCCGCACGTCGAGGCCACCCACCATCTGGCCCTGCGGCCCGGAACCAACGTGGCGCTGATCAATGCGCTGGCGCATGTGGTGATGACCGAGGGCCTGGCCGACCGCGCCTTCATCGCCGACCGCTGCGATCCCTCGTCCTTCGCCGAGTGGGCGGCTTTCATCACAGACCCGCGCCACGCGCCGGAGGCGCTGGAGCCCATCACCGGCGTCCCCGCCGCCGATGTGCGCGCCGCCGCCCGCCTGTACGCCACCGGCGGCAATGGGGCGATCTACTATGGCCTGGGCATCACGGAGCACAGCCAGGGCTCGACCGCGGTGATGGGGCTCGCCAACCTGGCCATGGCGACCGGCAACATCGGCCGCCCGGGTGTGGGCGTGAACCCCTTGCGCGGCCAGAACAATGTCCAGGGATCGTGCGACATGGGCTCGTTCCCGCACGAGCTGAGCGGCTACCGCCCCGTTTCGGACGAGGCCGTGCGCGCGCAGTTCCAGGCCGTCTGGGGTGTGGCCGTGGGGGCCGAGCCGGGCCTGCGCCTGCCCAACATGCTGGACGCGGCCGTGGACGGCCGCTTCAGGGGGATGTTCATCCAGGGCGAGGATATCGCCCAGTCCGACCCCAACACCCGCCACGTCCGGGCGGCGCTGGAAGCCATGGACTGCGTGGTGATCCAGGACCTGTTCCTGAACGAGACCGCCGCCTTCGCCCACGTGTTCCTGCCCGGGACCTCGTTCCTGGAGAAGGACGGCACCTTCACCAACGCGGAACGCCGCATCAACCGGGTGCGCCCGGTGATGCGGCCGAAGACCGGCAAGCACGAGTGGCAGGTGGCCTGCGACCTGGCGACGGCGCTGGGCTACCCTATGCATTACGACCACCCGTCCGGGATCATGGACGAGATCGCCGCGCTCACGCCGACCTTCGCCGGCGTCTCGTTCGAAAAGCTGGACCGGCTGGGCAGCGTGCAATGGCCGTGCACCGACGCCGCCCCAGCGGGGACACCGATCATGCACCGGGACCACTTCGTGCGGGGCGAGGGCCGGTTCATGGTCACCGCGTTCGTGCCCACGGAGGAGCGCACCAGCCGCGCCTTCCCGCTGATTCTGACCACCGGGCGCATCCTGACCCAGTACAACGTGGGCGCCCAGACCCGGCGCACCGCCAACGTGGCCTGGCACGCCGAGGACGTGCTGGAGATCCACCCCCACGACGCCGAACAGCGCGGCATCCGCGACGGCGACCGGGTCTCGCTGGCGAGCCGCATGGGGGCCACCAGCCTGACGGCGAGGCTCACCGACCGGGTGCCGCAGGGGGTGGTCTACACCACGTTCCACCACCCGGAGACCGCCGCCAACGTGGTCACCACGGAGCACTCGGACTGGGCCACCAACTGCCCCGAGTACAAGGTCACGGCGGTGCAGGTGACGCGCGCCAACCTGCGGACCGGCGACGACGCGCCGCCGGTCGCGGCGGAATGAGGCGCGGGGCGTGCGGGACCGAGAGAGGTGATCTCGCGCCCACGCTTCCGCGTGGGCACCCCCTTCCTGTCTTCCGCCCACGCTCCCGCGTGGGCGGCATGCCGGAGCCGCCACCATGGGTCATCTGACCTCCCCGCCGGACCCCGCCACCGTCGCCGGCGCGCTGCACCGCCCCGATGGCGGCGCCGGTCGCGTGGACTGGACCCTGCCCGAGGAGGCCCCGATCGGCTTCGTCTACAACGGAGACCCGTTCGCGGTCATGATGGCGACCCCGGCCGACCTGGAGGACTTCGCGCTCGGCTTCTCGCTGGCGGAAGGCATCATCCCGGCCCCGGACGCGCTGCTGCTGGCCAAGGTGCGCCGGCGCTCCGACGGCTGGGAGCTGTGCCTGGCCGTCGACCCGGACGCCGCCGATGCCGACCGGCTGGCGGAGCGGCGCGGCCTGGAGGGACGCAGCGGCTGCGGCCTGTGCGGGGTCGCGACCCTGGCCGAGGCGAGCCGCGCCCTGCCCCGCGTCGGACCGCCGCCGGAGGGCGTGACGCCGGCCACCATCGCGCGCGCCTTCGCCGCCCTGCCCGACCACCAGCCGCTCAACGCCCGCACACGGTCGGTGCACGCCGCGGCGTTCTGCGATCCCACCGGGCGGATCATGATGGCGCGCGAGGACGTGGGCCGGCATTCGGCGCTCGACAAGCTGATCGGCGCCCTGGCCCGCGCCGGGCTCGACCCGCGCGGCGGGTTCTGTATCATGACCAGCCGGTGCAGCGTGGAACTGGTGCAGAAGGCCGCACGGGTCGGCGTGCCCCTGCTGGCGACGGTCTCGGCGCCGACCACGCTGGCGCTGGAGACGGCGCGACGGGTCGGCCTGCGCCTCGCCGCCCTGGCCCGGCCGGATGGGGTGGTGACGTTCGGGTGACGGGCCACAGGCCGCGGCGCGCGCGTACTTGGGCCTGCCGACCGCTTACAGCCGACCGCCTACAGCCGATCGCGACAAACCGGACTCTCGGCACGATTTCGGTTTGCAGCGATAATCGGCTGTAAAATCAATAATGGGCACCTCGAAGAACGGGCTGTTCGGCCGGGTTGGCGGCGTTAGCGGAAGTCTGAACGCCGGGTAGGGCGCGTTTCACGCCATCTTTGGCGCGATGTTCGCTATCCGTTTCTCATATTGCGCTCCATTCGGACACACGTCTCCCCT
>NZ_JACIGI010000004.1 GCF_014197795.1 Roseospira goensis | reverse complement strand
GCAGGCATCGCGGCCGCAACCGTCTGGCGCCTCAACACCAGCGTCCTCGAAGGCATCAACAACCGCATCAAGGTCATCAAGCGGATGGCCTACGGTTTCCGGGATGACGCCTACTTCTTTCTCAAGATCCGCGCCGCCTTCCCCGGAATTCCGTGATGAACCAAAAAAGAACCCGGTCCGATCCGGGCCTTTTCAGGACGGATCCGCGACCGGGCCAAGGGTGGCTTCCAGGGAGGAAGCGGGGACCGGGACCGGCGCACGACCGCGGTCCCGAAACGGGGCCGTCGCGGCGGCCACATCCCGCACGCGACGATGGCCCCAGGGTGCCGGGTCGAACGGAGGTGTGCATTGACGGGACGCAACGCTCGTGTCGGGTCCGGGGCGATCGGCGCTACCCGCCGACACGGTCGTCGGGGCGGGCCGACGGCGGCAGGTCCTCGACAGCGCCCCGGTTTCCAGGGGTCGGATCGCGCGGGAACGTCTCGTGGACCGCGGGCTCGATCACCGTGCCCGGCCAGAACGGCACGCCCGAGCGGTAGGCGGCGCGTCCGATCAGATGCGCCCCGATCGGCGCGGTGGCGATCAGGAACACGACGACGGCGATGGCCTTGACGGTCACCGTCCCCACCGGGCTGCCCACGGCCAGCGCCACCGCGAGCAGGCCGACGCCGAGGGTGCCGGCCTTGGTGCTGGCGTGCATGCGGGTGTAGACGTCCGGCATGCGCACCACGCCGATCGCCGCCACCAGACAGAAGGCCCCGCCCAGCAGCACGAGGGCGGCGGCGATCCATTCGCTCAGGGGGGCGCCCAGCGGGGCACTCAGGGCGGCGCTCATGGTCCGTCTCCCGTGTCGTTTCGGCTGTCGTCCACGGGGCGGCCGCCATCGGGGCGGTCGCGCTCGGCAAAGCGAGCGAACGCCACCGTGCCGAGGAAGGCGATCAGGGCCAGGGCGATCGCGGCGTCCATATAGGCGGTGACCCCGACCGCCAGCGCGAACAGGACCAGGAAGGCCACCAGCAGGGCCGAAATCAGGTCCAGGGCGACGACCCGGTCCGGCAGGGTACACCCCCGCAGCAGCCGGAACACGGTGAGGCACAGGGCCGCCAGCAGCATGACCCCGGCCAGCACCACGGCGACGTCCAGCGGGCCGTCCAGACGCGTTTCCAGGACCGTCATCGCAGCGCCTCCAACACGCGGCGCTCCATGCCGGTCTTGAGGGCAGTGCGCGTGGCGTCGGCGTCCTGGCCGGCGAACATGGCGTGCACCAGAAGGGTGTTGCGGTTCTCGCTGACATCCATCGACAACGTCCCCGGTGTCAGCGAGATCAGGTTCGCGGTCATCAGGATTTCCGCGTCGGTGCGGGCGTCCAGGGGCATCTCCATCAGGCGGGGCCGTGCCATGAGCCGGGGTGTGACCACGTCCCAGGCCACGCGCACACTGGACACCACCAGATCGTACAGAAAATAGGCCAGCAGGCCGATCACGGCCAGCAGCCGGCGCAGCACGCGCATCATGGCGAGGCTCCTCCCAGCACGGCCCGAACATAGGCGTCGGGGGTCACCAGGTGGTCGGCCGCCACCTGGGCGGCGTCGAAGAACGGTCCCGGCATCAGACCGATGACCACCGTGATGGCGGCCAGCGCCAACGCCGGCGTCAGCAGCGCCGCGGTCGCCGCGGCACCGAGCGCGGGCACGGTCCCGGTCGCCGCCGGCGTTCCCGCCGGGGCCTCCTTCCAGAACGCCTCCAGCCAGATCTTGGACATGGAGAAGATGGTCAGCAACCCGACCACCAGCGCGACGGCAGCCACGATGTAGAGTTCGGCCTCCAGGCTGGCCTGGACGATCAGAAGCTTGGCCCAGAACCCGGACAGCGGCGGGATGCCGGCCAGCGACAGCGCCGGGATGAGGAACAGCACCCCCAGCCACGGCCGCGCCGCCCACAGCCCGCCGATTCGGTCCAGGTCCTCGGAGCCGGTGCGGCGCGCGATCAGGCCGCCGATCAGGAACAGGTTCGCCTTCACGACGATATGGTGGAACAGGTAGAAAATACCGCCCACGATCGCCAGAGGCGTGTAGATCGCCAAGCCCACCACCATGTAGCCGATCTGGCTGATGATATGGAATGACAGGATGCGCCGGATGCCGTTCTGCGCCGCCGCCCCCAGCACCCCCACGGCCATGGTCAGGCAGGCCCCGACCAGAAGCACCGCCTGGATCGAGGGGTGGCCGGCATCGAACACCAGCGTGAACACCCGCAGCAGGGCGTAGACGCCGACCTTGGTCAGCAGCGCCGCGAACAGCGCCGAGGTGGTCACCGACGGCGTGTGATAGGCCGCCGGCAGCCAGAAGAACACCGGGAACATGGCCGCCTTGGCCCCGAAGGCGAACAGCAGCAGCGCGGCCGCGCCCAGAATCGCCACCTCGTCCTGGCGGCCGGGCACGATGCCGTGGAGATCGGCCATGTTCAGCGTTCCGGTGGCGCCGTACAGCAGGCCGACGCCGGTCAGGAAGGCCAGGGTGGCGATCAGGTTCAGGCCCACATACTTGACCGCGCCGTCGATCTGCGCCTTGCCGCCGCCGATCACCAGCAGGCCGAAGGAGGCGATCAGCATCACCTCGAACCAGACGTAGAGATTGAACATGTCGCCGGTCAGGAAGGCGCCGCAGACACCGGCCAGCAGGGCCTGGGTCAGGGTGTGGTGACCGCGCCGCTCCTCGTTGCGGGTCACGTCGGCCAGCCCGTAGACCGCCACCGCGACGGCGACGATGCCGGTGATGAGCACCATGGCGGCGGACAGCAGGTCGGCCACCAGGGTGATGCCGAAGGGGGCGGGCCAACCGCCCATCTGGGCGGCGACCGGCCCGCCCTGCAGCACGGTGACCAGCAGCAGCACGCTGGCGATCAGCAGGGCCACCGCGCCGGCGAGCGACACCAGACGGGCCACGGCGGCCCGACGCCGCAGCATCAGGCACAGCACCGCCGTGGCCATCGGGATCAGGATCGCGGCGGCGAGCATCATGCCGGGCGCTCCGTTTCGGCGGCGGCGGTGGGCGTGGGGGCCGGGACCGGCTCGGCATGGCGCATGGCGTTCATCTCGGCGGTTCCCAGGGCGTTATAGGCGCGGAAGGACAGCGCCAGGGCGAAGGCGAACAGCCCGAACCCGATGACGATGGCGGTCAGGATCAGGGCCTGCGGCAGGGCGTTGCCGACCGGCCCGCCCGGGGCCAGGGCGCCCTCGGGGATCAGCGGCGGCGCGGCATAGGTCAGGCGACCGGCGGCGAAGATCGCCAGGTTGGCCGCGTTCGACAGCAGCACCAACCCGAACAGGAACCGGACCAGGTAGCCGGACATCATCAGGTACGCGCCGGCGGCGACCAGAAGCCCCACCAGCGCGGCGAGGATCAGTTCCATGTCAGCGGTCTCCTCCGTCCACGGTCCGGTCGATCGTCCGGTCCATCGTCTGGTCGATCGTCTTCGGGGCACCGCCCCCGCGGCCCGCGCCGCCCTCGTCGGGCTCGCACTCGAGCGCGGTGGCGGCTTCCTCCAGCGCGAACAGCACGCCGCACACGGCGCCCACCACCACCAGATAGACCCCGACGTCGAACAGCAGCACCGAACCGACCGGCAGGCCCGACTTGCCGCCGTCGGCGGTCTTTTCGATCAGCGGCCACACCCCGGCCAGGACGTGCCCCTTTGCCACCGCTCCCCACAGGCCCGCGAGCAGGGCTGCGCCCAGGCCCAGCGCCGCCACCGTCAGCGGGCGCAGCCGCAGCAGGCGGCGGGCGCGCGCGACACCCTCGGCCTTCTCCAGCAGCGCGAAGGCGGTGGCGGCGACCAGACCGCCGATGAAGCCGCCGCCCGGCTCGTTGTGGCCGCGCAGCAGGATGTAGACCGAAAACACCAGCAGCAGCGGCGCCAACGCCCGCGTCGCCGTGGTCAGGATCAGCGAGTTCACGGGCGCCTCCCCTTGGTGCGGCGGGCCGTCAGGGCGGCGATGGCGGCAACCGCGGCGATCACCACCACCGCGATTTCGCCCAGCGTGTCCAGCGCCCGGAAGTCCACCAGGATGACGTTGACGATGTTGCGGCCCAGGGCCTCGGGCGCGCTGTTGGCCTCGAAGTAGGCGGTCAGCTCGCGGCCGAGGTCGCCACCCAGCACCGCCACCAGGGCCACCGCGACGCCCAGCCCCAGGGCTGCGGCGAGGGCAGCGTCGCCCCAGCGTCGCGGCAGGCCGGCCGGGATCCGCGGCAGACGCAGCAGGGCGATGGCGATGAACACCACCACCAGGATCTCGATCAGCAACTGGGTCATGGCCACGTCGATGGCCCCGTACAGCACGAACAGGATCGCCACCCCGGCGCCCACCGCCCCCAGGGCGCAGATCGCCGCCAGTCGCGAGCGGGTGAGCACGATGGCCACGGCCGACACCGCGATCAGGCCGACAATCGCCCAGTGCAGCAGCGGCACGTCGATGTCGAACGCGGGCCACGGCCCGGTCCCGGTCAGCACCGCGCCCCAGATCAGCAGCGCCAACAGCGCGAAGGTCACCCGCAGGTAGACCGTGATGCGCCCACCCTGAATCACCCGGGTCTGCCAGGCCGCGACGCCCTTGGTGGCCGACAGGGCGGCGTCATAGCCGCCCTCCGCCGCCGGCAAGCCACCGGCTTCGGCGCCGGCCAGGGCCCGTCGAACACGGGGCGCCAACAGGTACAGCGTGAGACCCAGGGCGAAGGTCAGCAGGCTCAGCAGCAGCGGCAGGTTGATACCATGCCAGAGCTTGAGGGTGAGCGCGAACGGCTCGCCCAGGATGGCGGTGGCGATCGGCTCGATCAGGGTGCGCCCCAGCAGCAGGTCCGGGAACACGCCGAAGGCCAGCCCCAGCACCGCCAGCACGGCCGGCGGCAGCCACATCCCCACCGGCGGGTCGGCGGGGCGATCCTTTGGGGCGCGGCGCGTGCGGCCGACGAAGGGGCGCACCGCCACCAGGCCGGCGCAGGCGACCATCAGGGCGTTGGCGAGCACGGCGGCGCCGGCCACGAACACCGGTTCCGAGGCCACGGCAAGGGCCCCCTCGTACTTCAACTCCTTGCCGATAAAACCCAGGAACGGCGGGAAACCGGCCATCGACAGGGCCGCCAGGGCGGTCAGCGTGGCGGTCAGCGGCATGGCGCCGGCGAGTCCGCGCAGCGCGTCCACCTCGCGCGAGCCGGCCTTCTTGTCCAGCACCCCGACCAGCAGGAACAGGCTGGCCTTGTACAGGGCATGGACGATCAGGAACGTGGCCGCCGCCTTCACGGCCGCCGGATGGCCGCCGCCCAGGAACATGACCAGGGCACCCAGGGCCATGACGGTGGTGTAGGCCAGCATCAGCTTGAGGTCGGTCTGGCGCAGCGCCCAGACCGAAGCCAGCAGCATGGTCACGGCGCCGACCAGGGTCAGGGTCCAGATCCACACCTCGGTCCCGCCCAGGGCTGGCGACAGCCGCGCCAGCAGGTAGACGCCGGCCTTCACCATAGTGGCCGAGTGCAGGTAGGCGCTGACCGGCGTCGGCGCCGCCATCGCGTTGGGCAGCCAGAAGTGGAACGGGAACTGGGCCGACTTGGTGAAGGCGCCCAGCAGGACCAGAACCAGAATGCCGAGGTAGAGGTCGCTGGCGCGCAGCACATCGCCCATCAGGGCCATCTCGGACAGGCGGAAGGTGCCGGTCTCCAGCCCCAGCAGCAACAGTCCGGCCAGCAGCGCCAATCCTCCCAGGCCGGTCACCAGCAGCGCCTGCAACGCCTTGTCCCGGGCCTCCTTCTTGGCATGGTCGAAGCCGATCAACAGGAACGAGGTGACCGTCGTGCCTTCCCAGAACACGAACAGCGTGATCGCGTCATCGGCCAGGACCAGCCCCAGCATGGAGACCGCGAACAGCATGAGCAGCGCCTGAAGCCGTGTCAGCCGCGGATCGCCCTTGAAGTAGCTGGCGGTGTACAGGAACACGCCCGCGCCGATCCCGGTGATCATGAGCGCGAAGGCCAGCGCCAGACCGTCGATCAGGACCGCCAGTTCGATGCCCAGACCGGGCACCCACGGCACCGCCCAGGTCAGCACCTCGCCGCGTGCCACCGCCGGCACGAACCCCAGGAACCACGCCGCGGCCAGCGCCGCCACCAGGGCCGGGAGGAAACGCAGGCCGGGAATGCCCGGCGGGGCGGAGCGCGCCTGGTGTGCGGCGGGAGAGGGGTCGGTCATGGGTCCTCCGGACGCGTGGGTCCAGGCGTTGAGGGTCGACAACACAAGCCCGTGTCCCGGGTGAGGGGCACGGGGCGAACGCCGCGAAATCGGATGAGGGACGCGAGCGGCCCACGGATCGACCGGACCGCGCCCGGGGGGACGCGTGCCCACGCCGACGCGGGGCCTGCCCTGACCGCAGGCGGGACGCCGGTCGTCTCACGCGCCTACTGAGATAAGGGAAACGGCGGCTGTCTCAAGACCGATGGCGCCGAAAAAAACGCAACTGAACCGGCCTTTTTGCAGCGCACAGGCGGCGGGACACGCGATCCGGATCCGTCCGCTGACCCGGAGAACGAGTGACCTCGGTCCACATGGTGCGCTCGCCGGCCGCGTCAGTCCCCGGCATGAGTCCCCGGCATGAGTCCCTGGCATGGACTCAGACGGCCCGTCTGAGTGAACCGCTCGGCCCCCATACCCCCATGATCCACAGCAACAGCCCGGTCGAAGGCCGCCATCCTGGGACCTTCAGGACGGCCGCGATGGCGGCGTCGGAGTCGCACCGGGCAGCCTCCGGAAAAAACCAGGGCGGTTCAGGCGATCTCCCGCCCACGCTCTCACGGCCGGCGCTCAGGCGGGGTGCGGATCAGACCGCCAGGTACTCGTGCCGCAGCTCGGCGTTGTCCAGCACCTCGCGGGCGCTGCCGTCGAACACCACTTCGCCCATGTCCAGGATCACCGCCCGATCGGCCATGTTGAGCGCGGCGATGGCGTTCTGCTCCACGATCACCGTGGTCATGCCCAGGTCGCGGACGCGTTCGAGGGTCTTCTCGATCTCGCGCACGATCACCGGCGCCAGCCCCTCGTAGGGCTCGTCGAGCAGCAACAGCTTGACGTCGCGCGACAGCGCGCGCGCGATCGCCAGCATCTGCTGTTCGCCCCCGGACAGGGTGGTGCCCTCCTGGTTCTTGCGCTCGCCCAGGCGCGGGAACAGCTCGTAGACCTGCTCCAGGGTCCAGCCGCGCGGGGGGGCGATCTGGGCCAATTGCAGGTTCTGCTGCACCGTCAGGCCGGAGATGATGCGCCGGTCCTCGGGCACCAGGCCGACACCCAGGCGGGACGCCTGATGTGCCTTCATGGTGTGCAGCGGATGGCCGTCCAGCCACACCTCGCCGGCTGCCAGATGCGGCGCGTCGAGGCGGGCGATGGTCCGCAGCGTCGACGTCTTGCCGGCGCCGTTGCGGCCCAGAAGCGCCAGGATCTCGCCCTCGCGCATCTCGAACCCGACCCCCTGCACGACGTAGCTCTCGCCGTAGTAGGCTTGCAGCCCCTTGGTCGAGACGTAGGCGGGGGCCCGGTCGGAACTCTGGTTGGAGGCGACGGCGTGGGCCTGCGCGCCCCCGGGGTGGGCTTTCGTCAGGGTCTGGTTCATACGTGCGCTCCTCCCAGATAGGCCTCCTGGACCCGCGAATCCCCGCGGATCTCCTCGGGCGTGCCTTCCACGATGGGGGTGCCCTGGGCCATCACCGTGACCCGCCGGGCCAGCGAGAACACGACGTGCATGTCGTGTTCAATGATGATCTTCGTGACCCCGTGTTCCTCGGTCATGCGGGCCAACAGGTCGATGGTGGCGTTGGTGTCGGCGCGCGACATGCCGGCCGTCGGCTCGTCGAGCAGCACCAGTTTGGGGTCCTGGACCAGGCACATCGCCAGCTCCAGTCGCCGCTTGTCGCCGCGCGACAGGTTGCCCGCGTGCTGGTTGCGCTTGTCGGCGAGGCCGACACTCTCAAGCATCGCCTCGGCCTGCGCGCGGGCGTCGGCCTGGGCGTCGACCCGACTCCAGGCGTTGATGCGGAAGGCGCCGTCGCGCACCGCCAGGGCGGGGATGGTCACGTTCTCCAGCAGCGACAGATCGGTAAAGATCTCGGGTGTCTGGAACACCCGGGCAACCCCGGCCTGGTTGATCTGATGCGGGCTGAGGCCGAGCAGCGAGCGGCCCTGGAACTTGACGGTCCCGGTGTCGGGGCGCAGGCGGCCGACGAAGCAGTTCAGCAGGGTCGACTTGCCGGCGCCGTTGGGCCCGATGATGGCGTGGACGGCGCCTTCCTCGATGTCGAGGTTGACGTTGTTGAGCGCCTTCAGGCCGCCGAAGCTCTTGTTGACGTTCTGGACTTGCAGGATGCCCATTGCGGCTGTCCTCCCCCTTACTCGGCTGCCTGGGGCGCGGCATCGCCGGCGCGGCCGCCGCCGCCCCCGCGCGGGCCGCGCCCGGTCATGTCGACCAGCCGCTTGCCGCCTTCGATCAGGCCGCCCGGCAGGAAGATCACGATGATCATGAACAGCAGGCCGAGGGTGAGGTGCCAGCCCTCGCCGACGAACAGGCCGGCCACGGACACCACGGCGCCCTCGATGCCGTCCGGGAGGAAGGCGAAGATGCCGTGCAGGGTCTGCTCGTTGAAGGCCGAGAAGATGTTCTCCGAGTACTTGATGAGGCCCGCCCCGATGATCGGGCCGACCAGGGTGCCGGCGCCGCCCAGGATCGTCATCAGCACCACCTCACCGGAGGCGGTCCACTGCATGCGCTCGGCGCCCGCCAGCGGGTCGGTGACGCACAGGAGACCGCCGGCGAGCCCGGCGTACATGCCGGAGATGACGAAGGCCGTCAGCGCATAGGGCCGGGTGCTGACACCGGTGTAATTGAGGCGGTTCTGGTTGGTCTTGATGGCCCGCAGCATCAGGCCGAAGGGTGAGCGGAAGATGCGGATCGAGATGTACATGCCGATGATCAGGAAGGCGGCACAGAAGTAGAATCCGGGCATGCCGTTCATCTCGACGCCGAACAGCGTCGCCACCAGGGAGCCGTCGGCCTCCCCGCGGCCGACCATGTGGTCGAGGATGCGCGGATCGTCGTTCAGAACGCGCAGGCCGGTCTCACCGTTGGTGATCGGCGTCAGCACCGAGTAGGCGAGGTTGTAGGACATCTGCGCGAACGCCAGGGTCAGGATGGAGAAGTAGATCCCGGTGCGGCGCAGGCTGATGTAGCCGATGACCCAGGCGAACACGCCGGTCGTCACCACGGCGAGGGCGATGGCCGGGAGCGGGTTCATGCCCAGCAGCTTGAACGACCACACCGCGGTGTAGGAGCCCACGCCGAGGAACGCGGCGTGGCCGAAGGACAGGTAGCCGGTCAGCCCGAACAGGATGTTGAAGCCCATCGCGAACAGGCCGTAGATGGCGAACTTCTGCATCAGGTCCGGGTAGCCGGCGCCCAGCGGCGCCAGCCAGATCGGCATGGCGAGCACGACCACGGCGAAGACGACGAACAGCAGGTGGTCGTTGCGGGCGGTGGCTTTGACGGGTTTCATCGCGGTTAGCCCTCCATCACACCCTTGCGGCCCATCAGGCCGCGGGGCCGGACCAGCAGGATCACGACCGCGACCAGATAGATGATGATCTGGTCGATGCCGGGGAAAATGCTCTTGACCTCGGTCATGGACGCGAACGACTGCAGGATGCCGAGCAGGAAGCCTGCGGCCACCGCGCCCGGCAGGCTGCCCATGCCCCCCACGACGACGACGACGAAGGACAGCACCAGGAAGTCCATGCCCATGTGGTAGTCCGGCGGCAGGATGGGCGTGTACATGACACCCGCGAGGCCGGCCACCACGGCCGCCAGGCCGAAGACGACGGTGAAGCGCTTCTGAATGTCGATGCCGAACAGGCCCACGGTCTCGCGGTCGGCCATGCCGGCACGCACGACCATGCCGAAGGTGGTCAACTGCAGGAAGGCGAAGACACTACCGATGACCAGCGCGGCGAACAGGAAGTAGACCAGGCGCCACCAGGGATAGACGATCTGGCCGGGCTCGAAACCGAACATCACGCCCACGTCGGCGGCGGTGCGCAGGGCATCCGGCGGGGTCTGCGGCAGCGGGTTGGCGCCGAACAGCGTTTTGATGATCTCCTGCAGCACGATGGCGAGGCCGAAGGTGACCAGGATCTGCTCGGCGTGCGGCCGCTTGTAGAAGAACTGGATCAGGCCCCGCTCCATGACCAGCCCGATGACGATCATCACGGGAATGGCCGCCAGAATGGAGACCGGGACCGAATACTCCAGGATGAGCAGCCCGGTGTCGCCCAGCCAAGAAACGATATAGGGCTCGCGGATCTCGACCGGCGTGCCCCACGGGGTCAGCTGGGTGGGATCCTGGGTGACCTGCTCCAGTCCGATCAACTGGTTGACCGTCACGGCACAGAACGCCCCCAGCATGAACAGGGCGCCATGGGCGAAGTTGACGACGCCCAGGGTGCCGAACACCAGCGTCAATCCGAGCGCGATCAGGGCGTAGGCGCCGCCCTTGTCGAGCCCGTTCAGGATCTGGAGAAGGATCGCGTCCATCCCGTCAGACTCCTTCTAGCGTCAGGAAATTCTTGCATCCGGAGCCGGCCGGCCGCGCGCGCGGCGATGCCCCGGATAGAACGGGGGCGGCCGCCCCGGCCCGACCGGGGCGACCGCCATCCTTTCGGGTCACAGGAGAGGGCGGCTTACGCCCCGTTGTTGCACTCGCCGAGGTCGCCGCCGAAGATCGCCGGATCGTAGGTGACCTGCTCGACCGGCACTTCCTGCACCACTTCGAGGATGTCGAACTGCGAGGTCGGGTTCTCGTTGCCCTTCACCACCAGGACCTTCTTGAAGCACTGGTGGTCCGCAGCGCGGTACAGGGTCGGGCCGTTGCCCATGCCGTCGAACTCGTGGCCCTCCAGGGCGCCGACCACGGCGCAGGGCATGAAGGTGCCGGCGCGCTCGCAGGCGTCGGCGTACAGCAGCGCCTGGACGTAGCAGGTGTGGGCGGCCTGGGACGGCGGGAAGCCGTACTCTTCGCCGAAGGACTTCACGAACGCCTTCGAGCCCTCGTCCTGAAGCGACCAGTGCCAGTTGGTGGAGCCGAAGATGCCCTTCACGTTCTCACCCGCACCCTGCGCCATCAGGCGCGAGTACAGGGGCACCACAATGGTGAAGTCCTTGCCGTTGACCTGCTTGTCGCGCAGGCCGAACTGCACCGCCTGGGTCAGGCTGTTCACCATGTCCTTGCCGTAGTGGTTCAGGATCAGCACGTCGGCGCCGGAGTTCAGCACCGGCGTGATGTACTGCGAGAAGTCGCCGGCGCCCAGCGGGGTGCGCACCGCCTCGAGGGTCTCCCAGCCCAGCGCCTCGGTGGCGTTCTTGATCGACTCCTCCTGGCTCCAGCCCCAGGTGTAGTCGGCGGTCAGGTGGTAGGCCTTGCGGTCCGTGCCGTAGGCGTTCTTCAGCACCGGCGCCAGCGCCGCACCCGACATGTAGGCGTTGAAGAAGTGACGGAAGCCGTTGCGGCGCTTGTCCTTGCCGGTGGTGTCGTTGGAGTGCGTCAGGCCGGACATGAAGATGACGCCCGCCTCCTGGCACAGCGACTGCACGGCGATGGCCACACCGGAGGACGAGCCGCCGGTGATCATGATGGCGCCGTCCTTCTCGATCATGCGCTTGGCGCTGGCGCGAGCGGCGTCGGACTTGGTCTGGGTGTCACCGGTGACGAAGGCCACCTTCTTGCCCAGCACGCCGTTGCCGGTGAGCGCCAGCGGCTTCATGGTGTTCAGCATGCCGCCGTCGCCCTCACCGTTGAGGTGCTTCACGGCGAGCTCGTAGGCGCGCAACTCGTCGGCGCCCTCGTCGGCGTAGGCGCCGGTCTGCGGCACGTTGAAGCCGAAGGTGACGGTGTCGCCCATCGGCTTGTTCAGATAGTCGGCCGCCCACACGCGGGAGCTGAAGATGGTGGGCGCGGCCAGGCCGGCCCCCAGGGCGGCCCCGCCCTTCAGGACGCCGCGACGGCTCGGCGTGAAAAACTCAACCATAACGTTTCTCCCTGTCGATCGTTCGAAGTGGCGCGGCCAGAGGAACGTCCGGCCCTGGCTACCGTGTTGCCGGCGGCCACGCGATCGAAGCCCGATCGGCGCACTGGGAGCGCGAGACCGGCGAGCTTCTGCCTTCAGCGATACGGGGAGGTTGTCAAAAGGACAATAATATATTGATTTGAAAAGGGCTTTTTGTAATAATTTGATTTGAATGGGCTGTCGAGTTGTCAATTATTCCACCTTGCGCCGCAAAAAGCCCTGTCATTCCGGGAGGCTGGCATGGAAACGGGGTTCGGCCTCAAGATACGCGAAAAGCGCAAAGCCCTGGGCCTGACACAAGCAGAGCTGGCGAAGCAGGTCGGAATCTCCACGTCCTATTTCAATCTCATCGAACGCGGGAAGCGGAGCATCGGCGGCGCGCTTCTGATTCGCATCGCCCGCGCCCTCGATCTGGACCCCGCGACGCTCGACGACGCCGCCGACCGGCGCCTCATGAACGAGGTGACCGAACTGGCGGGCGAGCCGCTGCTGGCCGCCCTGGGGTTGCAGGCGGCGACCGTGCCGGCCCTGGTGGGCCGTCATCCGGGCTGGGCGCAGGCCCTGGCGCTGCTGCACCGGGAGTGCCGCGACCGCGGCGAGGTGATCGCCGCCCTGTCGGACCGCCTGCGCCAGGATCCGTTCCTGTCCGACATCGTGCACCGCATGCTGACCACCATCGCTGGCATCCGCTCCACCGCCGAGATCCTGGAAAGCGTGGACGACCTCGACGCCGGCCACTCGCGGCGCTTCCGCTCCACGCTGGTCTCGGAGAGCACGCGCCTGTCCGACGCCGCCCAGGCGCTGGCGGACTTCCTGGACCGGGCCGAGGCGCCCAAGCAGGCGATCACGCCGGCCGAGGAGGTGGACGACTTCATCCTGGCCAGCAACGCGCACTTCCCGACCCTGGAGGAGGGCGCGGATCGCCTGCGCCGCCGCATCGGGGCCGATCAGGCTGGCGGGGCGGTCAAGCTGACCACCGTGCTGGAGAGCGGCGACGTGGCGGCGGCGCCCCGGCAACGGCGCGGGCGCGGTGCACCGCAGCCGGCGCCGGAGGATGTGACCGATCCCGCCCTGGAGGAGGGCGCGCCGGCCCCCAGCCGGCGCTTCGCCCTGGCCTGCCGGGTGGTTGCGCGCGAGCTGGCGGAGCCGATCCGGGCGCTCATTGACGCCGCCCCGAGCCTGGCCTCGCCGGCCGCGCGGACCCGGGCCGAGGGGGTGCTCGCGTCCTATGCCGCCGCCGCGCTGCTGTTTCCGTACGAGCCGTTCCGGGAGGACGCGGAGCGGCTGCGTTACGACATCGGCCTGATGCGGCGCAAGTACCTGGCTAGCGTGGAACAGATCTGCCAGCGCTACGTGAGCCTGCGCCGGCCCGGTGCCGAGGGGGTGCCGTTCGGCATGCTGCGCGCCGACCCGGCCGGCAACCTCAGCAAGCCGTTCCCGTTGCCGCGACTGCCCATGCCGCGCCACGGCTCGGCCTGTTCGCTGTGGGCGGTCTACCGCGCGTTCCAGACCCCCGGGGCGATCGTGCGCCAGCTCGCCGAGACCCCGTCAGGCGACCGGGTGCTGTTCGTCGCCCAGACCGTGGGCAAGGGCGTGGACAGCTTCGCGGTCCCCCCGCGCCACCTGTCGATCGCCCTGGTCTGCGACGTCCAGTTCGCCGACCGGGTGGTTTACGGCGACGGTCTCGACCTGTCGCCCCGGGCGCGCGCCGATGCCGTCGGCGTGTCGTGTCGCGTGTGCCCGCGCGAGCGGTGCCCGCATCGGGTCGCGGACCCGATCGTGCCGGCGTGACACCGGGGCGGGCGGGGAGCGCCGCACCTGCGGCTTTGTCATCGACACCCGGCACGAGTACGATGGTGGACCAAACGCCATAATAAGGCCGACAGGGACAGGGAGGACGCGCGTGGCCACGCGCCTATTGATCGCCGAGGACGAGCCGAGCATCCTGGAATCGCTGGTCTTCATCCTGGGCCGCGAGGGCTACGACATCGCCACCGCGCGGGACGGCGACGATGCCCTGTCGCAGTTGCGGACGGCGCCGGCGACCGATCTCCTGATCCTCGACATCATGCTGCCGCGCCGCAACGGCTTCGAGGTGCTCAAGGCCGTACGGGCGGAGCCGGCCCTGTCCGGGCTGCCGGTCCTGATGCTGACCGCCAAGGGGCAGGCGCGCGACCGCCAGATGGCCGAGCAGATGGGGGCCGACGCCTTCATCGCCAAGCCGTTCTCGAACCAGGACGTGGTGCGGGCGGTGCGCGGCCTGGCGGCGCCGTGAGGGACGCGGACGACGCCGGTGTGCCGGCGGCGGCGGAGGATGCGCCGCGCCGGCGCTGGCGCGATCTGGCCATCCTGGTCCCGGTGTTCGGCACCTTTGCCCTCATGCCGCCGCTGATCGCCATCCCGCTGGGGTGGGGCGCGCTCGGCGGGGTGCCGGCGATCGTGCTCTACGTGTTCGGGGTCTGGGCCGCGCTGATCCTGGTGGCGGCGCGTCTGGCCGGCGCCCTCACGCCGCGCAGCGGTGCCGAACGATGACGCCGGCGGTCGAGTTCGCCCTGGTGGCGGCCCTCGGCTACGTGGCCTTGCTGTTCGCGGTCGCGTACTGGGGCGATCGCCGGGCGCGGATCGGGCGGACGGGATGGCTGCGCTCGCCGCTGGTCTACACGCTGTCGATCTCGATCTACTGCACCTCCTGGACATTCTACGGCGCGGTCGGCTCGGCGGCGCGCAGCGGCCTGGAGTTCGCCACCATCTACCTCGGCCCGACGCTGGTGTTCGTGGGCTGGTGGGTGCTGCTGCGCAAGCTGGTGCGCATCGGCCGCACCCAGCGCATCACCTCGATCGCCGACCTGATCTCGTCGCGGTTCGGCAAGAGCGAGGCCCTGGGCGCGCTGGTGACCCTGATCGCGGTGGCGGCGGCGACCCCCTACATCGCGCTGCAGCTCAAGGCCGTGACCATCAGCTACCAGGTCATCGCCGGCGTGCCGCTGGATCACGCCGATTTCCGGGCCGGGTTCTGGGTGGCGGTGGCGATGGCCGCGTTCACCATCCTGTTCGGCACCCGCAACGTGGACGCCAACGAGCGCCACCACGGCGTCGTGGCGGCCATCGCCCTGGAAGCCCTGGTCAAACTGTTCGCGTTGCTGGCGGTGGGGGCGTTCGTCGTCTTCGGCCTGTTCGACGGGCCGGGGGCGCTGTTCGCCACCGCGCCACCGGGGTTCCTGCAGGCGGAGGAGGTGTTCGGGCCGCGCTGGGTTACCCTGGTCGGGCTGTCGGCGGCCGCCATCCTGTGCCTGCCGCGGCAGTTCCAGGTCATCGTGGTGGAGAACGAGGACGAGCGCCACGTCGCCACGGCGTCCTGGTTGTTCCCGGCCTACCTGTTCCTCAGCTCGCTGTTCACGCTGCCGATCGCGGTCGCCGGCATGACGCTATTGCCGTCGGGTGCCGATCCGGACATGTACGTGCTGACCCTGCCGCTGATGGCGGATGCCGAGGCGCTGGCGCTGTTCGTGTTCCTGGGCGGGTTCTCGTCCGCGACCTCGATGATCATCGTCTCGTCGATCGCGCTGTCGACGATGGTGTCGAACCACATCGTGGCGCCGCTGGCGTTGCGACTGGCGCGCGAGCGCGCCCGCACCAGCGGCGATGTGCGCCGGCTGCTGCTGACCAGCCGCCGTATCGCCATCGCCACCCTGATCCTGCTCGGGTTCCTGTACTTCCGCGTCAGCGGGGCGTCGGACGCCCTGGCGGCCATCGGCCTGATCGCCTTCGTCGGCGTGGCGCAGTTCCTGCCCAGCCTGCTTGGCGGCCTGTACTGGCCCCAGGCCAACCGGCGCGGCGCCCTGTGGGGCCTGACCGCCGGCTTTCTGATGTGGATGTACACCCTCGGCCTGCCCAGCCTGGAGGACGGCGGTCCGCTGGGGGCGGATACGCTGCTGCATGGCCCGTTCGGGATCGCCCTGCTGCGGCCGCAGGCGCTGTTCGGGCTGGACGGCCTGGATCCGCTGGTGCATGCCACCTTCTGGAGCCTGGCGGCGAACGCGCTGCTGTTCATCGCCGGCTCGCTGAGCCGCGAGCCGCATCCGCTGGAGTGGCTGCAGGCGCGCCAGTTCGTCGACGTCTTCCGCGGCGGGGCCGATGTCGGGGCGCGCGAGCGGACCCGGGTGCAGCGCATCGCCACCAGCGAGGAACTGTTCATCCTGGCCCAGCGCATCCTGGGCGCCGAGCCGGCGCAGGACCTGTTCGATGCCTTCGCCCGCCGCCAGGGCATCAGCGCCGGCCTGCCCATGCCCACCGAGGACCTGATCGGGGACCTGGAGCGCCGGCTGGCGGGCAGCGTCGGCGCCGCCTCGGCCCGGGCGATGATGGCCCAGGTGGCCGGTGGTGAGGAGGTCAGCTTTGACGAACTGGTCAGCATCGCCGACGAGACCGCCCGCATCATGCGTTACAGCCAGGCGCTCGAACGCAAGTCCGACGAACTGGAGACCGCGGCCCGCCAGTTGCGCGAGGCCAACGCGCAGCTCCGCGAGATCGACCGCCAGAAGGATGATTTCCTCAGCCAGGTCAGCCACGAGGTGCGCACGCCCATGACCGCGATCCGGTCGTTCTCGGAGATCCTGCGCACCTCTCCGGACCTCGACAGCACGCAGGCGCGCCGCTTCGTCAACATCATCCACGACGAGAGCATCCGCCTGACCCGGCTCCTGGACGTGATTCTGGACCTGCGGGTGGTGGAACGCGGCGAGATTCCGATCACCCTGGAGCCGGTGGACCCGGACGCGGTGCTGGACGTGGCCCTGGAGACCTGCGAGGGGCTGCGCGGCGAGGCGCCGGTGCGGGTGGTGTGCGGGACGCGCGCCGGAGGGGCACGGGTGGAGGCGGATCCGGACCGGCTCAGGCAGGTGTTCATCAACCTGCTGTCCAACGCCGTGCGCCACAACGACAAGGACGCCGTCGAGATCACGGTGAAAAGCCGGGTGCGCGACGGTCGCTACGAAGCCGTGATCGGCGATAACGGCCCGGGTGTGCCCGCCGAGCACCGGGACCGCGTGTTCTCCATCTTCTCGGCCACCTGGACCAAGGGCGGCCACAAGGGCGCCGGTTTGGGGCTCGCCATCAGCCGGGGGATCATGCGCCGCATGGGCGGCGACCTGACGCTGGACGCGGGCCGGCCTGGGCAGGGGGCGCGCTTCCGCGTCACTTTGCCGACGACAACCGAGGAGCCGCCGCCGTAGCGGGCCGGCCCGTGCGGGCGCCCACGCGGGCGCGTAGGCGCGAGAAACCCTCTCTCGGTCCCACGCTCCGGCGTGGGACCGCGTGCCTGTGGGGCGCCCACGCGGGAGCGTGGGCGCGAGAAACCCTTTCTCGGTCCCACGCTCCCGCGTGGGACCGCGTACCTGTGGGGCGCCCACGCGGGAGCGTGGGCGCGAGAAACCCTTCTCGGTCCCACGCTCCCGCGTGGGACCGCGTACCTGTGGGGCGCCCAAGCGGGCGCGTGGGCGCGAGAAACCTTCTCTCGGTCCCACGCTCCGGCGTGGGACCGCGTGCCTGTGGGGCGCCCAAGCGGGCGCGTAGGCGGAAGATCAGGGGTTCTCGGTCCCGCGCTCCGGCGTGGGACCGCGTGCCTGTGGGGCGCCCAAGCGGGCGCGTAGGCGCGAGAAACCCTCTCTCGGTCCCACGCTCCGGCGTGGGACCGGATGCGAAGCGCAGGCCCGCCCACGCGGGAGCGTGGGCGGAAGATCAGGGGTTCCCTTCTCGGTCCCACGCTCCCGCGTGGGACCGCGTGCCTGTGGGGCGCCCACGCGGGAGCGTGGGTGGAAGATCAGGGGTTCTCGGTCCCACGCTCCGGCGTGGGACCGCCTGCCTGTGGGGCGCCCGTGTCCCCCTATCCCACCGGCGCGAACAACGCCGCGTTCTGTTCGCGCAACTGCGCCTTTTGCACCTTGCCCATGGTGTTGCGCGGCAACGCGGGCACGAAGAACACCCGCTTGGGCGTTTTGTAGTTCGCCAGGTGGGCCTTGCAGTGCGCGATGACGGCCGCCTCATCGGGCGCGCCCTCGGCGGCGGGCACCACCACGGCCACGACGGCCTCGCCGAAATCCGGATGCGGCACGCCGATAACCGCGCTCTCCACCACGCCAGGCAGCTCGTCGATGACGCTTTCGACCTCCTTCGGATAGACGTTGTAGCCGCCCGAGATCACGAGATCCTTGGCCCGCCCGACGATGAACAGGTAGCCGCGGTCGTCGATGCGGCCGACGTCGCCGGTGCGGAACCAGCCGTCGGCGGTGAACTCCTCGGCCGTCTTCTCGGGCAGGCGCCAATAGCCTTTCATGACGTTGGGGCCACGCACCTGGATGCCGCCGATCTCGGTCCGGCCCAGCGGCCGGTCCTGATCGTCGGCGATACGCACCTCGACCCGCGGGAAGGGAACGCCGACAGAGCCGGGCCGGCGGTCCCCGTCGTAGGGGTTGCCGGTCAGCATGCCGGTTTCGGTCATGCCGTAGCGTTCCAGGATGGCGTGACCGGTGCGGGCCTCGAACGCCTCGTGCGTCTCGGCCAGCAGCGGCGCCGAGCCGGCGGTGAACAGCCGCATGCCGGCACAGACGTCTCGGTCGAAGTCGTCCCCGTCCAGCAGCCGGGTATAGAACGTGGGCACACCCATGAACGTGGTGGCGCGGGGCAGCAGGCGGATCACGCTGGCGCGGTCGAACCCGGGCAGCCACAGCATCGACGCGCCGGCCAACAGCACGCAGTGGCAGGCCACGAACAGGCCGTGCGCGTGGAAGATCGGCAGCGCGTGCAGCAGCACGTCGTCCGCCGTGAAGCGCCAGCTCTCCACCAGATCCAGGCCGTTGGCGGCCAGGTTGCGCTGGGTCAGCATGGCCCCCTTGGGCTTGCCGGTGGTCCCGCTGGTGTAGAGCATGGCGGCGAGGTCGTCGGCCGCGCACGCCGCCACCGGGAAATCGGCCGGGGCCTCGGCGGCGGCGTCGGCGAGGCTGCCCGCGCCGTCCGCGTCCAGGGTCAGCACCAGCGGGGTGCCGTGCCGATCCGCGATGCCGCGCACGATCTCCTCATCGGCCGGGCGGCAGATCACGGCGGCCGGCTCGGCGTTGCCAACCAGATAGTCCACCTCGTCCGGGCGATAGGCCGTGTTCATGGGCAGGAACACGAAGCCGGCGCGCAGGCAGGCCAGGTACAGGAACAGGGCCGCCGGCGACTTGTCGACCTGCACCGCCACCCGGTCGCCCGCCTTCACCCCGCGATCCGCGAGCGCCCGCGCCATGCGGGTTGCGGCCGCCTCGGCCTCGCCATACGTGAAGCGGGTCCCCGCGTCGGTCTCCAACAGGACCTTGGTGCGGTCGGCGGGAAAGCGAGACTCCAATAGGGTGTAAAGGGACTCGGTCATGGGCGGGCCTTTCGCGGCGGCATCGGGCGGGAGGGACTGCGGACCGGGTTATACACAGCCTCTTTCCCTGAGGCAAAAGGGGGCATACGGTGCCGCCGACACCGTCCCACGTCACAGAGCGGAATCCGTCGATGCATCTCAGTCAGCCCTACCTTCTGTTCCTCGGCGACGCCGCCGATGACCTCGCCGCCAAGACCGCGCGCGGCATCCACCACTGGCGCCCGGACATCTGCCTGGGGCAGCTCCGCCTTGAAGGCTGCAAGACGACCCTGGGCCTGCGCGACATGACGGTCGCCGAGGCCGCCGCGCGCGGCGCGGCCACGCTGGTGGTGGGGGTCGCCAACCGCGGCGGCATCATCGGGGAGAGTTGGCGCGCGGTGTTCCTGGAGGCGATGGCCGCCGGCCTGGACATCGCCGCCGGTCTGCACCAGCGGCTCAACGATATCCCGGAGCTGGTCGCGGCGGCGCAGGAGCATGGGCGCAAGCTCTACGATGTGCGCCATCCGACCGAGACCTTCCCGGTTGCCCATGGCGTGCCGCGTGCGGGCAAGCGCGTGCTGGCGGTGGGCACCGACTGCTCGGTCGGCAAGATGTACGCCATGCTGGCCATGGAACGGGCCCTCAAGGCGCGCGGCTGCAAGGCCGACTTCCGCGCCACCGGACAGACTGGAATCCTGATCGCGGGTGAGGGGGTGAGTGTCGACGCCGTGGTGGCAGATTTCATCTCCGGTGCCACCGAGACGCTATGCCCGGCCCACGACGAGGACCACTACGATCTGGTCGAGGGACAGGGCAGCCTGTTCCATGCCTCCTACGCCGGCGTCTCGCTGGGCCTGCTGCACGGCGCCCAGCCCCACGCCCTTGTCCTGTGCCACGAGCCCGGCCGGCCGCACATGCGCGGCCTGCCCGGCTTTCCTCTGCCGTCGCTGGAGGACTGCGTGGACCTGAACCTGCGCTGTGCCCGCCTGGTGAACCCGAAGGCCCGCTTCATCGGCGCCTGCTTCAACACCTCGTCCCTGGACGACGATGCGGCGCGGCGTGTCATGCACGAGGCGGCCGAGCAACTCGGCATGCCGGTCGTCGACCCGGTGCGCGGCGGCGTGGAGCCCCTGGTGGACCGGCTGCTGTCCGATGCCTGAGTTGACCGTCGCCATTGAACGCTGGCCGATCGCAGGCGGCTTCACCATCGCGCGCGGCACCCGCACCGAGGCGGTGGTGGTCGTGGCCACGCTGACGGATGGGGCCATCGTGGGGCGGGGCGAGGCGGTGCCCTATGCCCGCTACGGCGAGACCGTCGACGGCGTGGTCGCCGACATCGAGGGTCTGCGTGCCCACCTGGCGGCGGGTCTGGACCGACGGGCGGTGCATGACCGCATGCCCGCCGGGGCCGCCCGCAACGCCCTGGACGCCGCGCTGTGGGACCTGGAGGCCAAGCGCACCGGCCGTCGGGTCTGGGACCTCGCCGGGGTGGCACCGCCGCCGGCCGCCCTGGTGACGGCCGAGACGCTCAGCATCGCCGCCCCGGAGGCCATGGCCGAGAAGGCGAGGGCGCTGGCCGACCGGCCCCTGCTCAAGGTCAAGGTGGGAGCCGAGGACCCCCTGGCCCGCATCGCCGCCGTGCGGGCCGGGGCGCCGGAGTCCGCCCTGATCGTGGATGCCAACGAGGCCTGGACCCCGGACCAGCTCCGCGCTCTGCTGCCGGAGCTGGCGCGCCTGCGGGTGGACCTGCTGGAGCAGCCGCTGCCGGCGGACCGGGACGGGGCCCTCGCGGGCCTGGAGTCACCGGTGACCCTGTGCGCCGACGAGAGCGCACACGTCAGCGCGGATGTGCCGCGGCTGGCGGCGCTCTATGGGGCGGTCAACGTCAAGCTGGACAAGACCGGCGGCCTGACCGAGGCGCTGGACATGGTGGCGGCGGCGCGAGCCCATGGCCTGCGCGTGATGGTCGGCTGCATGGTCGGGACCTCGCTGGCGATGGCGCCGGCGACCGTGGTCGCCGGGGCGGCGGATTTCGTCGACCTGGACGGGCCGGTGCTGCTGGCGCGCGATCGTGACCCGGGCATCGCCTACCATCGCGGCCGCATGGAGCCGCCGCCGGCGGCGTTGTGGGGGTAACGCGTGGGGGCACCGGAGTCGTGACCAAGGCCGAGCCGACAACCGTGATCGCCTGCGTCAAGGACCGGCCGCCGGGCTCGCCCTCCTGCGGTGGCCGCGACTCGCGGGCGGTGATCGCGGCCCTTGAGGCCGAGGCGGCGCGTCGCGGCCTGCCCCTGCGGGTGCAGGAGATCCGGTGTCTGGGGCGCTGCACGCTCGGCCCGAACCTGCGCATCAAGGCGGGCGCGTTTTTTGTCGGCATGACGGCGGCACGGGTGGCGGAGGTCTGCGACGCGGTGGCGGCCCACCGGGCCGGCGCGGGCGCACCCGCCGATCCCGCCGCCGTGCCGCCGGCGGCGCGGGGCTGAGGCGCTGGCGCCGCCCGGGCCGCTCGCATCGGTGTCACACCGCGTGCGGTCGTCCTGCGGTATCCTGTCTCTTCCAAGACGGGAGGACAGGCCATGCGAGGTTCAGCGTTTCTTGCCCTGGTCCTGGCGATCACGGCGCCCCTATCGGTGGCCCGGGCGATGGAGGACGCGCCCGGCACCGCCGACCATCCGATGGTGCCGCGCTTCGAGGGGGCGGCCATCATCGGTCACGAGGCGGTGTCGTTCGACGCCTTCGACCTGCCGCTCGGCCCGGCCGTGCGCGGCCCCGGCGATGCGTGGGTGCCGGAGACCGTGCGCCCCGTCGAAGGCCGGCGCACGCGGCTGATCTACGTCGCGCCCCCGGATGCGTCGCCGCTTGAGATCGTGCGCAACTACCAGCAGGCCCTGGGTGCCGAAGGGTTCGAGACCCTGTGGCAGTGCGGCGGTTCGGCCTGTGGGCCGGGCGGCGGCAGCTTTCTGGTCTCCTACGTCCTGTACCCGCTGGACCGTAAGCTCAGCACCCTGGGGCGACTGACCGAGCACGCCTTTTCGCTGCCGCGCGATCCGCGCTACGCGGCGCTGGCCCGCGAGACCGCCGAGGGGACGGTGGTCGTCTCCGTGTTCGCCGCGGTCGAGGGCTTCGACCACCATCCGGAGACCCGCGAGCATCCCCTGGTGCTGGTGGACGTGGTCGAGTCGGCGCCGATGGACGACCGCATGGTGTTCGTCGACGCCGAGGCGATGGCGGGTGACCTGGACGAGGAGGGGCGGGTCGCCCTCTATGGCATCCATTTCGCGTTTGATCGCGATGAGGTGCAGCCGGAGAGCGATCCGACGCTGGCGGAGATCGCCGCCTTGCTGGCCGGCGATCCGGCGCTGACCCTGTACGTGGTCGGCCACACCGACATGACCGGCGGCCACGCCTACAACATGGACCTGTCGCGCCGGCGCGCCGCCGCGGTGGTGGCGGCCCTGACCGGTCGGTTCGGCGTTGCGCCGGATCGGCTGGTGCCCGCCGGCGTGGGGCCGCTGGCCCCGGTGGCGCGCAACGACACCGAAGCGGGCCGGGCCCTGAACCGCCGGGTGGAGCTGGTGCGGCGGTGATCGCCGGCCGCGTGCTTGAAGGGTGTGGTGACGGGTCCTATTCTAGTCTTGTCGAAGTGTTTGAGTCGGGCGTGTCGCCATGCTCTCGCCTGTCAGCGTGTTCCAGATGCCGGCCAGCGTGTCGCGGCCATCGGGCCCGCCCGCCGTCGAGGGGGCATCGGGCAGCGCGGCCCGGGACGGGGCGCCCCGCCAGGGCGCGGCCGCGGCCCGGCGTGCCCCTTCCGGCGCCGTGGCGGGCCGGTCCGGCGTCCCCGTCCAGATCGCCGGTCGGACCCCATCGCTGTCCACCGATGTGCTCGGGACGCTGGGCCGCCTCGACGGCGCGGTGCAGACCCGCCTGGATCCCCTGACCGGCGAGCCTGTCGAGATTGACCCCCTGACCGGGGAGCCGATGACGGCGGTCGCCGCCTCGCTTGGCAGCGGTGGCGGAGGCGCGGCCGGGGGCACGTCAGGGGTCAACGGGGACGTCGGCCCGGACGGCCTGACCCCGGAGGAGCGGGCCGAGGTCCGTCGCCTGCAGGCCATCGACCGCCGGGTGCGTCAGCACGAGGCGGCGCACAAGGCCGCCGGCGTCGGGGTGACCGGCCCGGCCACCTTCACCTATGTGACCGGTCCCGACGGCCGCCAGTATGCGGTGGGCGGTGAGGTCAGCATCACGCTCAATGCCTCCGGCAGCACCGACCCCGAGCAGGCGATCCGCCAACTCGAACAGGTCAAGCGCGCCGCGCTGGCGCCGGCCGATCCGTCGCCGGCCGACCGTGCCGCCGCCGCGGCGGCGGAGGCGGCGCTTGCCCAGGCCGAGGCGGCCCAGCGCGAGCAGGAGCGCGAGGAGGAACGGGAGGATGCGGCCGAGACGGAGGAGGGTGTGGCGGCGGGGAGCCCGGACCGGCGGGCCGCCTTCTTCGGAGCCGCCGCCGCGGCCTATGGCAGCGCCGGCGCCCTGGCCCCCGGCCCGGCCGCTCCCGGATCGGCGGACGCGGCGCCCGCCCTGACACCGCCGCGGACCGTGTTCAGCCTGATCGCCTAGCGCGGATCGCGATCAATCGGAACCACGATGTGGTTCGGATTGATTGCGTGACTCCGCGCGACCTATATGAGTCTCAGCCGATTTGTGCGGCAAACCGAAATCGCGCCGCGAGTCCGGTTTGTCGCGGTCGGCTGTAACAGGCGCGCCCCCCTGTCTGAGCCTGACAGGGGCACGCGTCGGCGCCTTGGGCGGGGCTCCTTGGAAAGAGTCCGGACTTGCGCGTACAGTCTCGGGCGAGCCGAGTCATGCGTGCCTGGATCCCGACGTGAACCGGTTCAAGAGACGGCCATTCGGAGCGGACCCACGCCCCGGATCGCGACCATGCGGTGGTCGCGACCGGGGCGCTCTGCTCCGGGCGGGATGCCGCACCGAGGCTTGGTAGCATGCTGGATGGGTTCACACTTTTCCTGGTCGCGACGGTGGTCAGCGGGGTCGCGACCGGGGTGGTCGGCTTCATCTGGCGGCTTCAGCCGTCGGTGCCCGGCGTGCGCGACTGGGCCTTCGGTCTGGGCGCCCTGACCGTCGCCATGCTGGCGACGTGGCTGCGCCATCTCGGGATGCCGCTGGCGCCGTCGGTGGTCCTCACAAATCTCGCCGTCCTGTTGGGCTACGCCCTGATCTATCGTGGCAGTCGTTTGTTCATGGCCCGGCGGGTGCCGCGTCACCAGAGCCCCTTCATTCTGTTCTGTGTCGTCGTCCTGATCCTGCTGTACTACTTCTCCGCTGTGGACCGCGTCGACCTGATCCGGTTCGTGATCATGGCCCTGGTGATCGCCGCTTTCGACGGCCTGATCGTGGCCACCTTCTGGCCGCGCAAGCGGGCCGGCCATCTGGCCTCCGGCTATATCCTGGTGGTGGGTGTGGGCCTGCACGGGCTGGTCTTCCTCGGCCGCGGGCTGTGGGGGATGGTGGTCCTGGCCGGAGGACCGGTGGGCGGGACCGACCTGGTGGTGGGGCTTGGCGACCTGACGTCGGTGGTGGCGTTCATGACGCTGGCGATGGGCTTTCTGGCGCTGACGGCCGAGCACCTGCTACGCCAGCTCGAAGCCCTGGCCGCGCAGGATCCCCTGACCGGCGTCTTTAACCGGCGCGCGTTCTTCGCGGTCGCGGAACACGTCATCGTCCATCGGTCACGCACGGGCCAGGCGGTTTCGGTGCTTGTCTTCGACCTCGACAACTTCAAGGCGGTCAATGACACGCACGGCCACGCGGCGGGGGACGACGCGCTGCGGCATGTGGTGACGACCGCGCGGGGTGCGCTGCGGGGCGAGGACCTGCTGGCGCGCCTGGGGGGCGAGGAGTTCGTCGTCCTGCTGCCGGAGACCAACGCCGGGGCCGCGCTGCGGGTGGCCGAACGGCTGCGCGCCGCCATCGCGACGGCGCCGGCGGTGCTGACGGACGGTACACGGCTGACCCTGACCGCCAGCGTTGGCGTGTCGACCGCCGGGCCCCAGGATCGCGGCGAGACCGTCGCCAGCCTGATCGCCCGCGCCGACCGCGCCCTCTATGCGGCCAAGGCGGCCGGCCGCGACCGGGTGCGGGCCGAAGGGGCCGCCCCCCCCCGTGACGTGACGCCGTGACGTGACGCCGTGGCCTGACGCCGTGGCCGGACCCGGGCGGCGCGGCACGGTTTGCTACAGCCGATTGCGACAAACCGGAATCGCGGCACGACTTCGGTTTGTCGCGATAATCGGCTGTAAACTCAATAATGTAGAGCCGATTCATGTTCGAAATCGGACCGCATCTGCGGTTCCGATTTCGAGCGATCGGCGCTAAGCGTAGCTCGGGTCCAGGTCCGCCCCGTGCTCGCCCAGCCAGGCCATCGCCGCCTGGATGTCCGCTTCCGCCGGATCGTACAGGTCGAGCATCATGGCGATACGATCATGGCGGAACACCCAGGTACCGTGAGCCGCGAAGGTCAGGTCGGGGGCACCGGCCCGCGTGTAGCGGCCGAGGGCGCGCGCGGTGACGGTGCCCGGCTCCCACAGCCGGACGCCGACGCCGGTCCAGGTGCGGCGCTCGAAGTGCTGGTCGAAACCGCGGACGGAGCGCTGGAACCCGGCGATCACGGCCTTACGCCCGCGCAGCTCGCAGGCGAACGGCACGCCCGCGACGATGTACACCACATCGTCGGTGAGGAACGGGTCCAGCGCGCTCCAGGCGTCGGCCTCGCAGGCTTGGTTGAACGCGGCGATCCAGCGGTGCCAGGTGTCCAGCATCGGGGTGCTCCTCTGTGGTCGGGTGTCGACAGGGTGAGCGCCCGCCGTTATCGTTTCAATTACCTGCCGATCATATTCGCGCTAGGGTGGAGACTGCGGCATGCGGTTCGGAAGTATGCTCGCGACGCTGCGGCGCCGGCGCCGGTTGTCCCAGATGGCGCTGGCGGATATCGCCGGGGTCTCGCAACGCCACATCAGTTTCCTGGAGAGCGGCCGTGCCCAGCCGGGACGGACCGCGCTGACCAAGCTCGGGGCCGTGCTGGCGCCGGACTACGCCGCGCGCAACGCGCTGTTCGCGGCCGCCGGGTTCGGGCCGCCGTGCCCCGCCTTCGACTGGGATGGCCCTGCGTTCGCCTCGGCGCGGGCGGTGATCGCGCGGGCGCTGGCGCGGCACGCGCCGTATCCCGGGCTGGTGATGGACCGGGCGGGAGTCGTGCTGAGCACCAATCCGGGCGTCGACCGGGCGCTGACCTGGGCGTTCGAGGGCGGGCCGGGCGCAGCGGACCCGTGGGCCGCCGTCGCCGGGCCGGACGGGCGGCCGAACCTCTACGACCTGACGCTGCACGATGGCGGGCTGTGGCGGTGCCTGGTCAACCCGGAGGCCGTCATACCCCATTGCCTGCGGCGGCTGCGCACGGCCGCCGACCTGGACCCGGCCGCCGCGGCCGTGCTGCGCCGGCTGCGGGGGACGGAGGCGGCGCGCCGCTTCGGCGACGCGCCGGAACCGCCGACCTCGGCGCTGGCGAGCGTCGTGCCCGAAGTCTACCGCGTGCGCGGCGAGACCCTGCGCCTGGTCTCGATGGTGGCCGGCTTCGGCAGCCCGGAGGACGTCACGGCCCAGACCCTCCAGATCGAGCTGTTCTATCCCGAGGACGCCGCCTCCCGGGCGCTGCTGGAGCGGCTGGCGGCGGAGACCGCCGGCACCCCGGACCACGACCATCCTGCGGGGTGACCGCCTGGGGTGGGGTGGACTCGGCCCGCATTGCGTCCCGTCAAGTCGTGGCACCGGCCTGGCCGCTACACTGCGACCATCCTGGTTCATCCGACGGAGCGCGCCGCCGGGCGCTTGGGTGTGCCCATGCGGGCGGGCCCCGGCCCTCGGCGCGTGCGCCGTCTTGAACATTAGACAGTGTTAATTTAGACCCCGAAGGGACGGGGGTGGCGAGAGGATGGTTCATCATGAGTGAGACCGGTGCGACCGTGCCCAACGGTCAGACGCAGCCGGAGCATGCCCAGAAAGTCGGCTCCAACTGGCTGATGCATGTTCCGATTCCCCTGTTCGCCCTGGTGATGGGGACGGCGGGCCTGGGCATCACCTGGCGCAAGGCCCACCTCGTCCTGGGTGTACCGCCGGTCATCGGCGAGGCGATTCTCGCCCTGGCGGCCGCCTGCTTCGTGGCGATCGCGATCCTGTACGCGGTGAAGTGGGCGGTCCATCCCGCCGAGGTGGCGGCCGAGTTCAATCACCCGGTGCGCTCCAGCTTTTTTCCCGCCTTCTCGATCAGCCTGCTGTTGCTGTCGATCGGCACCGGGCCGTACTCCGAAGCCTGGACGTTGGGCCTGTGGGCGACCGGCACCGTGCTGCATCTGCTGTTCACGCTGCGACTGCTTGGGCGATGGATCGTGCATAACCACCAGATCAACCACTCGAACCCGGCCTGGTTCATTCCGGTGGTCGGCAACGTCCTGGTGCCGTTGAGCGGTGTGCGCCTGGGCTATGACGAAGTCTCCTGGTTCTTCTTCTCGATCGGCATGGTGTTCTGGGTGGTGCTGTTCACGATCGTGTTCTATCGCATCGTGTTCCACGATCAGTTGCCGGCCAAGTTCATGCCAACGCTGTTTATCCTGATTGCGCCGCCGGCCATCGGATTCCTGTCGTATGTCCTGCTCAACGGCGGGGTGGTCGACGGGTTCGCACGTGTGCTGCTGTATGTCGCGCTGTTCATTACGCTGCTGAACTTCACCCTGGCGGGGCAGTACCTGCGGGTGCCGTTCTTCGTCTCCTGGTGGGCCTACACCTTCCCGATGGCGGCGGTGTCCATCGCGGCCATGGAGTTCCACCACCTCAACGGCTATGACGAGATGTGGATGATCTGCGCCACGCTGGTGACGGTGACCACGCTCGTTATCGTGACGGTGTTCCTGCGCACCCTGGTGGCGCTGGTGCAGGGCAAGCTGTTCGTGCCGGACTGACGCCGCCCCCAGCCCGAGCCGGATGCACCCCGCGACACCGGGCCGCGAGGGTCCGATGGTTTCTCGGGCGCGCGGCCAGTTCGCCTTGAAGCCGCCTGCAAAAGGCGTACCCTCGACAGCGGTCACAGCTTAGCGCGGATCGCGATCAATCGGACCCACGACGTGGTTCGGATTGATCGCGTGAATCCGCGCTAAATTTAAGAATCGCAGCCGATTATCGCGACAAACTGAAATCGCGCCGCGATTCCGGTTTGTCGCAATCGGCTGTATGTAACCAGTGGTCGGGGGAAGTCATGAGTACACGTAATTTGGATCGCCTCTTCGCGCCGACCTCGGTCGCCGTCGTCGGGGCGTCCAACCGGCCGCACACCGTCGGGGCGCTCGTGATGCGGAACCTGCTGCAGGGCGGGTTCGAGGGGCCCATCATGCCCGTGCATCCGCGCAACCAGGCGGTCGCCGGCGTGCTGGCCTACCCGACCGTGGAGGCGCTGCCGCTGACCCCCGACTTGGCGGTGGTGTGCGTGCCGCCAAGCGCCGTGCCCGGTGTCATCGAGAGCCTGGGCGCGCGCGGCGGCCGCGCCGCCGTCGTCATCACCGCCGGCCTGGGCCAGGTTCGCGACGACGACGGACGCACCGCGCAGGAGCTTATGCTGGAGGCGGCGGGGCGCTACGGGGTGCGGCTGCTCGGGCCGAACTGCGTCGGGCTGCTGGTGCCGGGCCTGAATCTGAACGCCAGCTTCCTGCACGAGCCGGCCAAGCCCGGCAAGGTGGCCTTCGTCAGCCAGTCGGGCGCCCTGTGCACGGCGGTGCTGGACTGGGCGTCGCCGCGCGGCATCGGCTTTTCCCATTTCGTCTCGCTCGGCGACAACCTCGACGTCGACTTCGGCGATACCATCGACTATCTGGGCACGCACCCCGACGTGCGCGCCATCCTGCTGTACATCGAGGCCATCCGCGACGCCCGCAAGTTCATCTCGGCGGCCCGTGCGGCCTCGCGCAACAAGCCCGTGCTGGCCATCAAGGCCGGCCGGGTGGCCGAGGGGGCGAAGGCCGCCGCCTCCCACACCGGCGCCCTGGCCGGGGCAGACCACATCTACGATGCCGCCTTCCGCCGCGCTGGTATCCTGCGGGTGTACAACCTCGAAGAGCTGTTCGAGGCGGTGGAGACGGTCGCCCACCAGCGCCGCCTGAACGGCGAGCGCCTGGCGATCCTGACCAACGGCGGCGGCATCGGGGTCATGGCCGTCGACGACCTGATCGACATGGGCGGCACGCTGGCGCCGCTGTCGGAGGAGACCATCGGCAAGCTGGACGCGGTGCTGCCGCCGACCTGGTCGCACGCCAACCCGATCGACATCATCGGCGACGCCCCCGGCAAGCGCTACACCGACGCGATGGAAATCCTGTTCCGGGCCCCCGAGGTCGACTCGGTTCTGGTGATGCATGCCCCCACGGCCATCAGCAGCCCGGACGAGATCGCCGAAAAGGTCATCGCTGCCGCCAACAAGAACAAGCGCGCCCATGTCACCACCTGCTTCGTGGGCGAGGGCGCGGTGGCCAACGCGCGGCGCATGTTCACCCAGGCATCGATACCGACCTACGAGACCCCGGACCAGGCGGTGCGCGCCTTCATGCACACCGTCACCTTCGCCCGCAACCGCAAGATCCTGATGGAGACGCCGCCGTCCCTCCCGGTCGAGTTCACGCCGGCCTCGACCACGGCGCGGCTGATCATCGAGGCGTCGATGGCGGGTGACCGGCTCATCATGAGCGAGCCCGACGCCAAGGCCGTGTTCGCCGCCTACGGCATCCCCACCGTTGAAACCCACATCGCCCGCGGTCCCGACGAGGCGCGCGAGGTCGCGGACCGCATGGGCTGCCCGGTGGTGGTCAAGATCCTGTCGCCCGACATTACCCACAAGTCGGACGTCGGCGGCGTGGTGCTGGACCTGAACACGCCCGAGGAAACGGAACTCGCGGCCCAGAACATCCTGGAGCGCGTGGGCCGCACCTATCCCGAAGCCCGCATCGAGGGCTTCACGGTGCAGAAGATGATGCGCCGTCCCGGCGCCCACGAACTCATCATCGGGGTGACCACCGATCCGGTGTTCGGCGTGGTCATCCTGTTCGGCGAGGGTGGCACCGCGGTCGAGGTGATCGCCGACCGCGCGGTGACGCTGCCGCCCCTGAACATGAACCTGGCCCGCAACCTGATCGAGAGCACGCGGATCTACAAGCGCCTTCAGGGCTATCGCGACCGCCCGCCGGCGGACCTGGACGCCATCTGCCTGACCCTGATCAAGGTGTCGCAGCTGGTCAGCGACGTGCCGGAGATCGTCGAACTCGACATCAACCCGCTGTTCGCCGACAGTCGCGGCGTCCTGGCCGTCGACGCCCGCATCCGCCTTGATCCGACGCAGACGCGCGGGCCGCACCGCATGGCCATCCGGGCCTACCCCAAGGACCTGGAGGAGTGGTTCACCATGACCAACGGCGAGCGGGTGCTGCTGCGCCCGATTCGCCCGGAGGACGAGCCCAAGCACTACGAGTTCGTCTCACGGCTGACGCCGGAGGACATCCGCTTCCGCTTCTTCGGCCTGGTCAAGGAACTGCCGCACGACCAGATGGCCCGCCTGACCCAGATCGACTACTCCCGGGAGATGGCGTTCATTGCCCGCGCCGATCACGACAAGGACGGCGAGGAGGAGACCCTCGGCGTGGTGCGCACGGTCACCGATGCCGAGAACGAACGCGCCGAGTTCTCCATCGTGGTCCGCTCCGATCTCAAGGGCTCCGGACTCGGGGTGGCGCTGCTGGAGAAGATGATCCGCTACTGCCGCGGGCGCGGCACGCGCCAGATGGTCGGCCAGGTGCTGAAGGACAACACGCGCATGCTGCACTTCTGCGAGAACCTGGGCTTCCGCCGCGATCGCATGGTCGAGGAAGACGTGGTCGAACTGGTGCTGGACCTGCAGGAGGTGCCGGAACGCTCGGCCCATGACGGCCGTCCCGCCGGATCCTGACCGGGCGCAGCCATCGCAGGCAACGCGGGCGTTACCGCGACGTCGTCGGACCGGGTGACGGGGGTGACGGGCTTGGAGCGGCCCTGGCCGCGGCCCCATTCGATGCCTCCTGGGCCCGAACCACGGCGGGTCGCCACAGCGTTCCGCCGTCCCAGCGCCGCGCCAACAGGAGGCCGGCCCCGAGGGCGCCGGCGCTCAGGGCGGTGCCGAGCAGGAACGCCGCGCCGTCGGCACGGGCATAGAGCCATCCGGCGGCCATCATCGCGACCCCCAGCAGCGCGCCCATCGCCAGCGCCGAGTACAGGCCCTGGGCCCGCACGGCGTGGCTCTGCGGCACCGCGCGGGCCACGAAGTGCATGGCCCCCAGATGGGCCGCGGCGAAGGTGAGGGCGTGCAGGCCCTGGACCGCGAACAGCGCCCCCGGATGCGTCGTCGCCGCGGTGACCGTCCAGCGCAGCAGCCCGCCGCCGGCGGCGACCAGCAGCAGGCCCATGGGGCCGAGACGGGCCAGCGCCCGGTTGCTGACCGCGAACAGGCCGATCTCGGCCACCACGCCAACGGCCCACAGCAGGCCGATGGTGGTCTCGGACAGGCCGGCGGCGCGCCAGTGCAGGGTGGAGAAGCCGTAGTAGGGGGCATGGCTGGCCTGGGCCAGGCCGGCACAGGCCAGGAACAGGACGAACCGGGGCTCGCGCAGCAGTCGGCCGAGGCCGCCGCCGGACTCCGGACCGGGGGCGCGTGGGTCGCGGTGGCCGTCGCCGGGCAGCAGCAGCGTGGCCGCCAGGGTCAGCACCAGGGCGCCCAGGATGCCGGCCGGGACGATGGCCACCGAAATGACGTCCAGCGCCGCGCCGGCGCCGATGGCGGCGACCATGAACGTCAGCGACCCCCACAGCCGCATACGGCCGTAGTCCGCCCCGGTCGTGCGGACGAGTCCCAGTGCGATGGTCTCGGCCAGCGGCATCAGCGCGGCGAGGCAGGCCGTCGCCGGCACCGCCAGCAGCAGCAGGGGCCAGAACCCCGTTTGCGGCGTCAGGGCCAGGAAGCACACCAGACTCGCGACCGCCAGCGCCACCATGGTCGGTTTGCGTCGGCCGGTGGCGTCGACCCAGTGCCCGACGACCGGGTTGACGAGCACCTTCGACCACTGGCTGGCGGCCATGACAACGCCGATCTCGACCGCGCCCAGGCCCCGGCTCTCCAGCCACGGCGGCCAGAACGGCATCAGGATGCCGATCACGGTGAACATGGCCCCGTACTGGAGGCCGACACGCACGGCGGGAGTCGGGCTCCGGACGGGCATCACGGGCACGCGCATGCGGGCGGCGGCATCCTCACCCGAGCGTGAGGGGCAGGCGGCGCAGGCGCGTGCCGGTGGCGGCGAAGACGGCGTTGGCGACCGCCGGTGCCACCGTCGGCACCCCTGGCTCTCCGACACCGGTCGGCGGCTCGGTCGACGGCACGATATGGACCTCGACCTCGGGCATCGCGGCCAGCCGCAGGACCTCGTAGTCGTGGAAGTTCGACTGTTCCACCACGCCCTTGTCGTCCAGCGTCAGCCGGCTGCGCAGGGCGGCAGACAGGCCGAAGGCGCTGCCGCCCGCGATCTGGGCGCGGATAATGTCGGGATTGACCGGCACCCCGCAGTCCACCGCGCAGACCAGCCGGTCGACCGTGAAGCCCCCGTCGGTGGCGGTCACCTCGGCGACGTGCGCGACGTAGCTGTTGAACGACTTGTGCACGGCCACGCCGTGGCCGCGGCCCGGCTCCATCGGCAGGCCCCAGCCGGCCTTCTCCGCCGCCAGCGCCAGCACCCGCAGCAGACGCGGCTGGTCGCGCAGCAGGTCCATGCGCAGGATCAGCGGATCGGCGCCGGCGGCATGGGCCAGTTCGTCCACGAAGCTTTCGACCGCGAACGCAGTGTGGGAATGCCCGACCGACCGCCACCACAGCACCGGAACCGGGGACGTCGGCGAATGCAGGTCGCCCATGACATTGGGGACGGCGTAGGCCAGGTCGGACACACCCTCGACCGAGGTGCCGTCGATACCGTCCTTCACGAACACGGACTCGAACGGCGTGCCGGCCATGATGGACTGACACACCACGCGGTGGCGCCACGCCACCGGCCGGCCGGTGGCGTCGAGCGCCCCGGTGACGGCGTGGAGCGCCATGGGCCGGTAGAAGCCGCCGCGGATGTCGTCCTCGCGGGTCCAGATCAGCTTGACCGGGGCTTCGATCCCCTGGTTGGTCAGGCCGCGGGCGATGCCGGCGACCTCGCGCAGGTAGTCGCTGCCCACGGAGGCCCGCCGCCCGAAGCTGCCGCCGGCGAACACCGTGTGCAGGGTCACCTGATCGGGGCGCAGACCGGCCGCCTCGGCGATGTTGAGGACGTCGAAAGTCTGGGTCTGGGAGCCGGCCCACACCTCGATGCCCGAGTCGGTCAGGCGGGCCACCGCGCTCAGCGGCTCCATCGGGGCGTGGGCCAGGAACGGCACCGTGTAGCGCGCCTCGACGACGCGCGCCTGGGGCTCGGTCAGCGCGGCCAGGGCGTCGCCGTCGTTGCGGAAAACGGTGCCCGGCGTCTGCGCCAGCGACTCGTAGTCCTCCAGCATGGCCTCGGATCCGGTCGTGACGGCGGCGCTGTCGTCCCAGGCGATCTTCAGCGCCTCGCGCGCCTTCTGGGCCTGCCAGAACGACTCGGCCACCACCGCGACACCGTTCGGCAGCCGGACCACGGCGCGCACGCCGGGCATGGCGCGGGCGGCCTCGGCGTCGAGGGTCCGAAGCGTGGCGCCGAAGCGGGGCGGGCGCCGCACCAGCGCGGTCAGCATCCCTTTCAGGCGGACGTCGATGGCATAGACCGCCCGCCCGTCGGTCTTCTCCGCCGTGTCCGGGCGGGGCAGGGCGGTCTGGCCGATCAGCCGGAAGCGGTCCGGAGCTTTTAGGTCCACCGTCTGCGGATCGGGCGGCGTCAGCCGGCCGGCCGCGTCGGCCATGGCGCCGAAGGACGCCTCGCGCCCGCTGCCGGCGTGGCGCAGCACACCCGCTTCCACGGTGACGGCGGCGGCCTCGACGCCCCACGCCTCGGACGCCGTGTGCACCAGCATGGCGCGCGCCACGGCGCCGGCGCGGCGCATCTGCTCGAAGGCGTTCGCCAGCGAGGTGCTGCCGCCGGTGCCCTGCACCGGTCCCCAGAACAGGTTATTGTATCGGGTGGCGTCGGCCGGCGCGTGCTCCGGCCGGATCTGGTCCCAGGCGGCATCCATTTCCTCCGCCACCAGGGTGGCCAGGCCGGTGAACACGCCCTGGCCCATCTCCAGATGCTTGATGACGACGGTGACGGTGTTGTCGGGGGTGACCCGGATGAAGGCGTTGGGGGCGAAGGGGGCATCCCCCGCGTCCTTGGCGGCGGCCACGTCCTGGGCGGGCGCCGCGCCGCCGGGCAGCATGAGGGCGAGGGTCAGCCCCGCCCCCACGCCAGCGGTGACGCGCAGCAGGTCGCGGCGGCTGGGACGAAGGCCGGCGGTGGCGGTGCCCGGGGTGGGCCGGTCGAGACGGTGCACCATGGCGCTACCCCTTCTCTGCGGGCGCGGTGTCTGCGGCTGCGGTGCCCAGGGCGCCGGCGGCGGCGTGGATGGCGGCCCGGATGCGGTCGTAGGTGCCGCAGCGACACAGGTTGCCGTTCATCGCCGTGGTGATGGCGTCGTCGTCGGGGGCCGGCTCGCGTGCCAGCAGCGCGACCGCCTGCATCACCTGGCCCGGCTGGCAGTAGCCGCATTGGGCGACGTCCGCCGCGATCCAGGCGGTTTTGACGGCGTCGGCCACGGGACCGGACAGGCCCTCGATGGTGGTGATCTCGGCGTCGACCAGGTCGCCGACGTAGGTCTGGCAGGCCCGCACCGCCTGGCCGTCCACATGAACGGTGCAGGCGCCGCACTGGGTGATGCCGCAACCGTACTTGGTGCCGACGAGCCCGAGCGTGTCGCGCAGCGCCCACAGCAGCGGGGTGTCCGACGGAATGTCCAACTCCTGCACGGAGCCGTTGATCTTCAGGCGCACCATGGCGGCTCCTTGGGAACGAACCACGACAAGGGAACAGGGACCGAAGCGATCATCCCCCACAGATAGACCACCCGACCGCTCGGACAAAGGGGGGCGTGCGACCGGGCCGTGCGTGCGGCGGCTGCCCCTTTTGCGGCCGCGCGCTTTCGACTATCAGGGGGGCATCACTCTATCACCGGGAGGACGGACAATCCCATGGCGAACACCCCGCGCAAGTACGAGGAGCACCTGGACAAGACGCCCGCGAACTACGTGCCGCTGACGCCGTTGCAGTTCCTGGACCGGGCCACGCTGGCCTATCCGGACAAGACCGCGGTGATCCACGGGGCGCGGCGCTACACCTGGCGGCAGACGGCCGAGCGGGCGCGCCGGTTGGCCTCGGCGCTGGCCAAGCGCGGTATCGGCAAGGGCTCGACGGTGGCCGTGATGGGCTCCAACACGCCGGAGTTGTACGAGGCCCACTTTGGCGTACCGATGATCGGGGCGGTGCTGAACGCGCTGAACGTGCGCCTGAACGCCGAGGAGATCGCGTTCATCCTGGAGCACGGCGAGGCGGAGATCCTGATCACCGACCGCGAGTTCTCGCCCACCGTCAAGCGGGCGCTGGCGCGGCTGAAGGACCCGATCCCGGTGATCGACATCGACGACCCGGAGGCCGGCGGCGTCGGCGAACTGCTGGGCGAGACCACCTACGAGGCGCTGCTGGCGGAGGGGGACCCGGACTTCGCCTGGAGCGGCCCGGCCGACGAGTGGGACGCCATCTCGCTGAACTACACGTCCGGCACGACCGGGAACCCGAAGGGCGTCGTCTACCACCACCGCGGCGCCTATCTGAACGCGCTCGGCAACATCGTCACCTGGACCATGCCGCACGAGTCCGTCTACCTCTGGACCCTGCCCATGTTCCACTGCAATGGCTGGTGCTTCCCGTGGACCATGGCGGCCCTGGCCGGCACCAGCGTGTGCTGCCGCAAGGTAAACGCGCAGACCATCTACGACGCCATCGCCACGCACGGCGTCACGCACTTCTGCGGCGCGCCGGTGGTGCTGGGCTTCCTCATCAACGCCAAGGACTCTGAGAAACGGGCGTTCGACCACACCGTCAAGGTCATGACCGCTGCCGCGCCGCCGCCGGCCAGCGTGTTGGCGCGCATGCAGGCGGACGGCTTCCACGTCACCCATGCCTACGGTCTGACCGAGGTCTATGGTCCGGCCACCGTGTGCGCCTGGCACACCGAGTGGAACGACCTCGACATGGAGGAACAGGCCCGCCTCAAGTCGCGTCAGGGGGTCCGCTACGTGGTTCAGGACGGCATGATGATCGCCGACCCGGAGACCCTGGAGCCGGTGCCGTGGGACGGCGAGACCATGGGCGAGGTGTTCTATCGCGGCAACATCACCATGCGCGGTTACCTGAAGAACCCGGAGGCGACCGAGAAGGCCCTGGCCGGCGGCTGGTTCCACACCGGTGACCTGGGCGTGGTGCATCCGGACGGCTACATCCAGCTCAAGGACCGCTCCAAGGACATCATCATCTCGGGTGGCGAGAACATCTCGTCCATCGAGGTGGAGGACGTGCTCTACCAGCACCCGGACGTCGTGGCCTGCGGGGTCGTGGCCCGGCCGCACGAGAAGTGGGGCGAAACGCCGGTGGCCGTGGTCGAGCTGCGCGACGGCGCGACGCTCACCGAACAGGACCTGGTGGCCTTCTGCCGCGAGCACCTGGCGCACTACAAGTGCCCGCGCGACATCCTGTTCGACGAGTTGCCGAAGACCTCCACCGGCAAGATCCAGAAGTACCGCCTGCGTGAGCACGTGCGACGGCTGATCGCGGCGGGCGAGGCGTGACGGCCCGGCCGGCCGCCGGCGATCCCGGACTCCTGGTCCGCCTGACGCTGCTGGGCGCGGCGTCGCTGACGGTGATGGCGGGGGCGACCATCTCGCCCTCGCTGCCGGCCCTGTACGATCACTACGGCGACGAGCCGGGCGTGGCCTTCCTCGCCCGGCTCGTCCTCACCCTGCCGGCTCTGTTCATCGCGGTCTGCTCGCCCCTGGCCGGGTTCGTCGTCGACCGCCTCGGGCGCAAGCCCGTCATCACCCTCGGCGCCGTCCTGTACGTGCTGGGCGGGACCACCGGGCTCTACGTGGACAGCCTGACCGCGATTCTGGCGGGTCGGGCCGTCCTCGGGGTGGCGGTCGCCTGCGTCATGACGACCACGATCACCCTCATCGGCGACTACTTCCGGGGCGAACGCCGGGTTCGCATGATGGGGCTCATGTCCGCCTTCATGTCGTGGGGCGGCGTGGTGTTCGTGCTGCTGGGCGGGGCCATGGCGGAGCTACACTGGCGCGGCCCGTTCGGGGTCTACCTGGTGGCGTTGGCGCTGCTGCCGTTCCTGGTCTTTGCGCTGTGGGAGCCGCCCCGCCACGGCGGCCCGCCGCACGGAGGGGGCGCCGATGCAGAGCCCGCGGACGGCCCGGCGCATCCGGACTGGCCGTTGATCGCCCTGGTCTATTTCGCCGCCTTCATGCTGAACGTCACCTTCTACATGGTGCCCACCCAGGGGCCGTTCCTGCTGCGTGACCTGGGGGTGGTGGCGCCGTTCGCGGCCGGCTTCGCCATCGCGGCGATGAATGTGGCGGGCGGGATCGGCTCGCTCCAGTACGGTCGCCTGCGCCACCACGTCGGGCCGTCCGCCGCGTTCGGGGTATCGTTCGGGTTGATCGCCGGCGGCTTCCTCGGGGTGTGGGTGTCTCAGGAGACCGTCAGCTTCATGCTGGCGCTGGTGCTGGTCGGGCTCGGGGTCGGCAGCACGTTTCCCAACATCACCACCTGGCTGATGAGCCTGGCGCCCGCACACCTGCGCGGGCGCCTGGTCGGCGGCTCCACGATGAGCATCTTCCTGGGGCAGTTCCTCTCGCCGGTCTACAGTCAGCCTCTGGTGTCGGCGGTCGGTCCGTTCGCCGCGTTCGGGGTGACGGCCGCGGTGCTGGCGCTGGTCAGCCTGGGGTTCTGGGGGCTGGCGATGCGGGCGCGGCTGCGGGCGGCGCGCGATCCGGTCACGTGACCGGATCGCCGGGGTCTGTGCCGTGCCGCAGCACCGCGTCGAGATTGTCCAGGGCGCGGAAGCCCATGGCGGTGCGCGTCTCCACCGTGGCGCTGCCCAGATGCGGCAGCAGGAAGGTGTTGGGCAGCGCCCGGTAGCCCGGATGCACGTCCGGCTCCCCGGCGTACACGTCCAGGCCGGCGGCGGCGATCTGACCGCTTGCGAGGGCGGCGATCAGGGCGTCGTCGTCGACGATGCCGCCGCGCGCGGTGTTGACGACGATGGCCCCGCGCGGCAGCCGGGCCAGGCGGTCGGCGTTCATCAGGCCGGTGGTTTCGGGTGTCGCCGGGCAGTGCAGGCTGATCATGTCGCAGTGCGGCAACAGGGCCTCGATGGTGTCGTGGAACACCGCGCCCTGCTCCAGGTCCGGCGGTAGCCGGCGCCGGTTCTGGTAGTGGATCGTCATGCCGAAGGCGCGGGCGCGCCGGGCCACGGCGCGGCCGATCCGCCCCATGCCGACGAGCCCCAGGCGCTTGCCGGAGACGTGGGTGCCCATCATGTGGGTGGGTGTCCAGCCGGTCCAGGCGCCGGCGCGCATCAGCGCCTCGCCTTCGCCGGCCCGCCGGGCCGCGCCCAGCAGGCACAGCATGGCGATGTCGGCGGTGGCGTCGGTGAGCACGTCGGGCGTGTTGGTCACCACCACGCCGCGGGCGCGGGCGGCGTCGAGGTCGATGTGCTCGAAGCCGACCGAAAAGGTCGCGATGATCCGCACCGAGGCGGGCAGGGCGGCGATGACGTCGGCGGTGACGGCGTTGCCCGGCGCGACCAGCAGGCCGTCCGCTCCGGCGGCGTGCGCGACCAGGGCGTCGCCCCCCAGCGGCGGCACGTCCACGGGCGCGAGCCGGGCCTCGTAGTCGCGCGCCGCCCGCGCCTCCACCGCCTCCGGCAGCCGGCGGGCCAGCGCCAGTACGGGTCTTGCTGTCATCCTCTCCTCCCTGGACACGATATCGGACGCCGCGCCATCATGGCCGCCCGGCCCGGCGGCGCAAGGCGTCGGGTGGCCCAATGGGAGGGGAGGCAGAACGCATGACGGTGAGCCCGGACAGCACCCACGTGGGGTTCGTCGGAGTCGGGATCATGGGCCGCAGCATGGCCGGGCACATCCAGGCCGCCGGCTACCCGCTGCACGTCACCACGCGCTCGCGCGACAAGGCGGCGCCGCTGATCGAGGCCGGGGCCACCTGGCACGACGATCCGGCCTCGCTGGCCGCCGCCTGCGACGTGGTCATCACCATGGTGGGCTACCCGGCGGACGTCGAGGCGGTGTATTTCGGGGTCGACGGCCGGCCCGAGACCGGTCTCCTGGCCACCCTGAAGCCGGGGGCCGTGGCCATCGACATGACCACGTCGGCGCCCAGCCTGGCCCAGCGCATCGCGGCCGCGGCGGCGGAACGCGGGGCGGCGGCCCTGGACGCGCCGGTGTCGGGGGGCGACGTGGGCGCGCGCAACGCCACCCTGGCGATCATGGTCGGCGGCGACGCGGCGGCCTTCGAGACCGTGCGGCCGCTGTTCGACCTGATGGGCCAGACCGTCGCCCTGCTGGGGCCGGCCGGCGCGGGCCAGCACAGCAAGATGGTCAACCAGACGGTAATCGCGGGCACCATTCTTGGCGTGGCCGAGGGCCTGGCCTACGGCCAACGCGCCGGACTCGACCTGGAGCAGGTGCTTGGCGTCATCGGCGGCGGCGCGGCCGGCGGCTTCCAGCTCAACGTTCTGGGCAAGCGCATGGTCGACGGCGATTTCGCGCCCGGCTTCTACGTCCACCACTTCATCAAGGACATGGGCATTGCGGCCGGCGAGGCCGAGCGCCTGGGGCTGGACCTGGAGGTGCTGGCCCTCGCCAAGACGCTGTTCGAACGGTTCGCCGCCGAGGGCGGGCGCGAGGACGGCACCCAGGGCATTTACAAGATGATCGCGAAGGCGTAGGGGCGCGCCAGACCCTGACCGCGCCGGCCCCGGCGCGGTCCCGCCAACCGGAGATCCCCCATGGAGTTCAGCGGCGAGTACCGCATTCCCGCGTCGCGTCCGGTCGTCTGGGACGCCCTCAATGATCCCGAGGTTCTGAAGGGCTGCATCGACGGCTGCGAGAGCCTGGAGAAGGTCTCGGACACCGAGTTGAAGGCCCGTGTGAAGGCCAAGGTCGGCCCCGTTTCGGCCAGATTCAATGGCATGGTCACGCTGTCCGAGATCCAGGCCCCGGAGAGCTACGTCATTTCCGGTCAGGGGCAGGGCGGGGCGGCTGGCTTCGTCAAGGGCAGCGCCCGCGTCACCCTCACCGAAGCGGACGGCGAGACCGCCACCGTGCTGCGCTACGAGTCGACGGCCACGGTGGGCGGCAAGCTGGCCAGCGTGGGCGGCCGGCTGGTGCAGGGCGTGGCCAACAAGACCGCCGACGACTTCTTCCGCTGCCTCTCCGAGCGGGTCGGCGCGCCGGCGCCCGAGGCCGTGGCGCCGGGGCCGGCACAGCCGGTGGGCGAAGCGGTGCCCGCCACGCTGCCCCCGGCCCGCGTGCCGCCGGCCGAGCCACCGCCGCCGCTTCGGATCCCGCTCGGGCCGCGCACGATCACGGTGGCGGCGGGCTGGAGCCTTCTGCTGCTGGGCGGCCTGCTGGCCCTGCTGGTCGTGTGATCCTGCGGGGCGCACCGCTGCCTCCGGTCGGCCCTTGGCCCTCCCTGTCCTCGCCACAGTCTTCGTTAACGCTCGGTCGGTAAGGTTCACGGGATGGCCGGAGGGCTGGGCGATGCGTTTTCGGACGGGATTTCTCCTGCGTGTGGTTGTGGGGGGCGTCATGACCGCGGCCCTGGCGGGCTGTGTGACGCCCGCCGGGACCAAGAAGGACGACCCGCCGCCGCGGACGGCCCCGCAGCCGCCGCGGGCGGAGGCAGACGGAGGCTGGTCGATGCAGCGCTTCGCGGTGGGCGATTCCATCGCGGCGGTCCGGGCGGCGCTCGGTCCGCCGACCGTCAGCCGTGACCTCGACAACGACTCGCCCTGGACCATGGGGGCCTCGGTCGTGGAGTACGGCTTCGCGGACCCGGTGCTGCGGCTGGAGGGCGAGCCCGGCGGGGCGACGGCGCCGCCGGCGCGCGCGGTGCAGTTCGTGGTCGATCCGGGGGGCCGGGTCCTGCGCCTGCTGCGCAATCCGAACGCGCCCGGACCTGAGTCGCGTCGCACCCTGCGCGGTCCGGCCGGCCCGGCCCATGCCGTGCTGGTGCCGCCCGGCGCCACCCCGCTGCCGCCGTTTCCCGACCAGGAGCGCTGACCATGACCACCTACGTGGGCGCCCAGCACGCCACCTATCCCTACAGCGCGGTGGTCTACGTCAGTGTCACCTACGACAGCGGGCAGAGCTTCTCGGGCACCGGCTTCATGGTCGGCCCCAACGACGTGCTGACCGCCTCGCACGTGGTCTACGACGCCCTGCTGGGCGGTGTGGCGGACGCAATCACCGTCACCCCGGCGCTGGACGCCGGGGTCGCCCCCTTCGGCGCGTACACCGCCGCGCGCGTCGACTACCTGCCGGTGGACGTCGACGGCGATGAACTCTTGAGTCGGGCCGACTCCGAGCAGGACTTCGCCGTGCTCGGCCTGACCAGCCGGGTCGGCGATCAGACCGGCACCTTCGGCCTCGACCCGGGGGCCGGGTCCGGGACCTACACCGTCACCGGATACCCCGGTGTGTACGAGACCAACGGGCAGCCGCGCATGACCGAAGACACCGGCGCCGTGCGCGAGGATGGCCTGACGGGCACGTTCAACTTCGTGTCGATCGAGACCAACCTGGGCAACAGTGGCGGCCCGCTGTGGTACCAGGGCGACGACGGTCCCTATGCGATCGGTCTGGTGTCCACCGGCGGCTGGGCCTCGGATGTCTGGAGCCAGTATGATCGCATCCTCGGGTGGATCGCCGGCAACGACGACCTGATCGCGGCGGCGACGCCTGACCCCACTCCCACCCCCGATCCGACGCCCACGCCGCTGCCGGACGAGCCGACCGCCATCGGCCCGTTCGGCGGACAGGGCGTCGACATCGCCTGGTATCTGGCGGCCAATCCGGACGTGGCGCAGGCGGGGATCGACCCGGTCGCGCATTACGAGTCGTTCGGCTGGCGCGAGGGCCGGGACCCCAACGCCTTCGTCGACAGCGACGGCTACCGCACGGTCTACGCCGACGTCGGCGCCGCCGGTGTCGATCCGCTGGCCCACTACATGACGTTCGGCTGGCGCGAGGATCGTGATCCGTCCGCCCTGTTCGACACCAGCGCGTATCTCGATCTCTACCCGGACGTCGCGGCGTTTCCCTACGGTCCCTTCGGCCACTATCTGCTGTGGGGGTACGATGAGGGGCGCACGGCCCCGCCCTCCGACGAGCCCGCCTGGCAGGCCATCGCCTGAGGCCAGGGGCGGTTGCACAGCCGAGCGGGCTTTTCCCGGACGGGTCCTGTCTCTATGATCCCGCCGCAATCACGATGCCTGCGCCGGCCCGGGGCTGCCCCGGGCCGGACGACGGGCCGCGCCAGGGAGGAGACAGGACCGCATGGATTTCCAGCTGACCGAGGACCAGACCCAGTTCCAGGACGTGGCGCGCGCGTTCGCCGCCGAGGAGATGGCGCCGCACGCGGCGCTGTGGGACGAGGCCAAGATCTTTCCCGAGGAGACGTTGCGTCACGCCGCGGAGCTCGGCTTCGCGGCCATCTACGTCAGGGACGACGTGGGCGGCTCCGGTCTCGGGCGGCTGGATGCGGCCGTGATCTTCGAGGAACTCGCGGCGGCCTGTCCGTCCACGGCGGCCTATATCTCCATCCACAACATGGCCTGCTGGATGATCGACCGCTTCGGCGACGATGCCCAGCGCCACCGGGTTCTGCCGGCGCTGTGCACCATGGAGCGGTTCGCGAGCTACTGCCTGACCGAGCCGGGCGCGGGGTCCGATGCCGGCTCGCTGAAGACCCGGGCGGTGCGCGACGGCGACGACTACGTGCTGACCGGCGAGAAGGCGTTCATCTCCGGCGGCGGCCGCTCCGACGTCTACGTGGTCATGGCCCGCACCGGTGACGACGGTCCCAAGGGGATCTCGGCGTTCGTGGTCGAGGCCGGCACACCCGGCCTGTCCTTCGGCCAGCAGGAACGCAAGATGGGTTGGAACAGCCAGCCCACGGCGGCGGTGATCCTCGACGGCTGCCGCGTGCCAGCGGCCAACCGCCTGGGTGCCGAGGGCGAGGGCTTCCGCATCGCCATGATGGGCCTGGACGGCGGCCGGCTGAACATCGGGGCCTGCTCCCTGGGCGGGGCGCGGGCGGCCATGGAGGCGGCGCTCCAGTACGCGCGCGAACGGCGCCAGTTCGGCCGGCCGATCGCCGACTTCCAGGCCAGCCAGTTCAAGCTGGCCGACATGGCCACCCAGCTTGAGGCGGCGCGCCTGCTGCTGCACAAGGCGGCGGCGGCGCTGGACGCGGGCGATCCGCAGGCGACGATGCTGTGCGCCATGGCCAAGCGGCTCGCCACCGACACGGGGTTCGCCGTGTGCGACGAGGCCTTGCAGATGCATGGCGGCTACGGCTACATCCGCGACTACCCCGTCGAGCGCATCCTGCGCGACCTGCGGGTGCACCGCATCCTTGAAGGCACCAACGAGATCATGCGCGTCATCGTTGGCCGCCGTCTGCTGGCCGGCGGCTGACCGGCGCGCCCCCGCCCCCGATCTGACCCCCGACCCGACCCCCGACCGGAGACCCCCGCATGCAAGAGCCGGAGATCCAGTTCGATATCCTGGACGGCCTGGGACGCATCCTGCTCAACCGCCCGAAGGCGCTCAACGCGCTGACCATCGGCAAGATCCGTGAGATGGACCGGACGCTCAGGTCCTGGGCCGCCGATCCGGGCGTGAAGGCGGTCCTGATCGAGGGGGCCGGCGACCGGGCGTTCTGCGCCGGCGGCGATATCCGCGCCCTGTCCGATGCGGCCAAGGCCGGCGACGATGCCACCATCGGCGCCTTCTTCCGCGAGGAGTACACCCTCAACCGCCTCATCAAGACCTACCCCAAGCCCTATCTCGCTGTCCTCAACGGCATCACCATGGGCGGCGGTGTCGGGATTTCGGTCCATGGCAGCCATCGCATCGCCACCGAGACCACGGTGTTCGCCATGCCGGAAACGGGCATCGGCATGATCCCGGACGTCGGCGGCACCTATGCGCTGCCGCGTTGTCCGGGGGCGATCGGGATGTACCTCGGGCTGACCGGGCACCGGCTGCGGGCCGACGACTGCCTGTACGCGGGTCTTGCGACACACCGCGTGCCGATGGCCCGGCGGGGCGACCTGGAGGACGGTCTGCGGGCGGCGCTGCCCGGCGCCGACACGCCGGACGCGGTGCGGCACCGTATCGACGCGGTGCTGGCGGACCTGGCCGAACCGGCGGGCGCGCCGCCCCTGGCGGCCCACCGGGCCGATATCGACCGTGTGTTCGGCCTCGACGGGGTTGCGGCCATGCTGGCGGCCCTCGACGCCATGGGGCCGGGCTGGGGCGCCGACACCGCGGCGGTGTTGCGCGCCAAGGCCCCGACCGCGCTGGCGGTGGCCGTCCGCCAGCTTCGACAGGGCCGCGACCTGGACTTCGACGCCTGCATGCAGCTCGAATACCGCCTGGTGCGCCGCATCACCCGGGCGCCGGACTTCGTCGAGGGGGTGCGGGCCGTCATCCTGGACAAGGACAATACGCCGCGCTGGACGCCGGACCGCCTGGAGGCCGTCGACCCGGCGGCGGTCGACGCCTACTTCGCCCCCCTGGCGGACGAGGACGACCTGCGCTTCGACTGAGAGCCTGGGCGGCACCACGGACAAACAAGAGACGACGGGAGGAGACCCATCATGGCGACCATCGGATTCATTGGGCTCGGCAACATGGGCGGCCCGATGCTGGCGAACCTCGTGAAGGCCGGGCACACGGTGCGTGCCTTCGACCTCTCGGAGGCGGCGCTGGAGCGGGCCGAGAGCGCCGGGGCCGGTCGCGCCGGGACGATCGCCGAGGCCGCCGCCGGGGCCGAGGTGGTGGTCACCATGCTGCCGGCGGGCCAGCACGTGCGCGGGGTTTACACGGGCGAGGGCGGCGTGATCGGCGCCGCACCGGCCGGCGCGCTGCTGATCGACTGTTCGACCATCGACGTGGACAGTGCGCGCGCGGTGGCGGCGGCGGCGGCCGACGCCGGCCTGCGCATGGTGGACGCCCCGGTGTCCGGCGGGGTCGGCGGCGCCGAGGCCGGGACCCTTACCTTCATGGTGGGTGGTCCCGACGAGGCCGTGACGGCCGCGCGCCCCATCCTGGAGTGCATGGGCAAGGCCGTGGTGCACGCCGGCGGGCCGGGCACCGGTCAGGCCGCCAAGATCTGCAACAACATGATGCTGGGCATTCAGATGCTCTCGGTCTGCGAGGCGTTCGCGCTCGCCAAGCGGCTCGGGCTCGACGCCCAGAAGCTGTTCGACGTCAGCTCCAAGGCGTCCGGGCAGTGCTGGTCCCTGACCACCTACTGCCCGGTGCCGGGACCGGTGCCGACCAGCCCGGCGAACCGCGACTACGCCCCCGGGTTCACCGCGGCGATGATGCTCAAGGACCTCAAGCTGGCGCAGCAGGCGGCGGCGGCCGGTGAGGCGGCGACTCCCCTGGGGGCGGCGGCGGAGGCGCTTTACGCCCTGTTTTGCAACCAGGGTGAGGGCGACCGCGACTTCTCCGGTATCATTCGGATGATCGACGGACAAAGCCAGGGCTAGGGCGGATCACACGGCATTGGACCTGCTCGCAGGCTCCAATGCCGTGCGTGACCCCGCCCTGCCTCAGACGGCGTCGTCTGTCGGCGCGAACACGTGGTCAACGCGCGACGTCGGGGCCGAGACGAGGCTCCGGCTTCGGGCAAAGGTCTGGATCGGGTGTGGACACCGGCCGGGGCATGCGCATGATGAAGGCATCGGGACCCCAGGCGGACCCCGCGACACGGGGGAAAGGTGTGCGCGAAATCCTTTTCGAACTGGTCTACGAAGGGGCCTATGTGCGCGTCTCGGCGATCGACCCGGCCACGAATACGGAGGTGCGTCTGGTCGGGGACGCGCGCCTGCCCGAGTCCACCCTGAAGGCGAACGCGCGCCGCAAGTTGGAATATGTGCTGCGCCGCGATGGGAAGCTGCGGTAGGCGGCGGGAGGTCCCGCCGCGCGCCGGGGAGGCCCGGTGTCCGCCCCGGCGAGGCCGGGAGTCCCGTGTCGCGGCGGCCGGTCCGACGATCCTGCCATCAGGACGTGGATCGCCGGACCGCGTCGGTGCGCCGACGGCCCCGTGAGCAGGCACCCGTGGGGCAGGCACCCGTGGGGCAGGCACACCGGGGGGCGGGCACACCGGGCCCTATCTCAATTCTGCTCGCCTGCACCGGACTTCCGGCCGAGTCCAATCTTCTTGGCAAATTCCGAACGCTGGGCGGCATAGTTCGGCGCCACCATCGGATAGTCGGTGGAGAGGCCCCATTTGGCCCGATACTCGTCCGGGGTCATGTTGTAGTTGGTGCGCAGATGCCGCTTCAGCATCTTCAACTTCTTGCCATCTTCCAGGCAGATGATGTAGTCAGGAAACACTGATTTACGCACCGGAACGGCTGGCTTCTGGGCTTCGGTCTTGACCTCGCTCGGGGCCTGTCCGAGGCCGGTCAGAGAGGTGTAGACGGTCTGGATCAGCTCCGGGATCTGGCCGGCCGGTAGCGGGTTGTTGCCCACATACGCGGTCACGATGTTCACGGCCAGACGCAACATATCTTCGCGCGGCAGCGGTGCGTTGGACTCTTCCGTCATGACTTGCAGCTCTTCCCTCTTGATTGTTTGTCGTGCCATCCCTCCGCAGTGACACCGGCACGCGACCCCTCGCGTTCAAAGGGTTTATGCGGCGGTAACGCCGCGGTCAGGATGGTCGTGAGACGTATTGGCGTCACTCAAATATTCATTACTATACTCTGTCGCGGTAGACAATAATGAATACGCACCATCCTCAGCCGGGAATCGCTCCAGACCGGGCAGGCCCACATCGCGTTTCTCGGGCAACAATCGGCTGACCGCATTGGCATTGCGTCATATCCCGCTTACCGCCGCACGTTGCCTCAGCCCCTTGACGTCGCGTCGACAGGGTATGCGGAGACATGTCGGACATTTGTGTTCAGTGCCGCGGGTTCGAGACCGCGACCTGTATCACGATCGTCGGCCTGCGCCGTGGGGGAGGGCCGGACCGGCGGCGGCTCGGTCGGTGCCAGCGGTACGCATAGTGTTGCATTGGTATTTCCTGCCGAGATGTGGTAGCAACCACGTTCTAGAGGCGGGATGGGCCGGACGGGTCGGTCCCGGTGGGTGGCTGTCGCCCGGTCCGGGCCTGCGGCGCCCCAGGGCCCCCACAAGACAAGGCCCCCATAAGACCAAGCCAAGCGAGGGACGATGTGGCGGACGTGATTGCCCTGGCCTCGGATCATGGGGCGCTGGACCTGCGGGCGCTGGTGAGCGACCACCTGAAGACCCGCGGCATCGCGGTGCTCGACCTGGGCACGCACGGTCCGGAGTCGGTGGACTACCCCGATTTTGCGGCCCGGCTGGCGGACGTCGTGCACAGTGGTCGGGCGGCCCGCGGCATCCTGATGTGCGGAACGGGGATCGGGATCTCGATCGCGGCCAACCGGTATGCGTTCCTGCGCGCGGCCCTGGTGCACGATGTGACGGGCGCCCGTCTGTGCCGCGAGCACAATGACGCTAATGTGCTCGTGCTGGGTGGGCGCACGACCGGCCCAGAGGTGGCGCGCGACTGCGTGGACGTCTTCCTCGACACCGCCTTCGCCGGCGGGCGCCATGCCCGGCGCGTGGAAAAACTGGGCGCGATGCCGCCCCTGTAGAGCGGAGGCGGCGCCGGGCGCGCCGGCATCCCGCGATGGACACTCGGTCCCGCCGGCCCGCCGGGGGGACCCATGGCAACAAGGACGGTGCTTGCGATGGATTCATTCGCCCCTGATCTCGACGCATTCTTCTCCGCCCGTCTGGCCGAGGCCGATCCGGACCTGGCCGGGGCGGTGGGGCGCGAGCTGCACCGCCAGCAGGACCAGATCGAGTTGATCGCCTCCGAGAACATCGTCTCGCGGGCGGTCCTGGAGGCGGCGGGTTCGGTGCTGACCAACAAGTACGCTGAAGGCTACCCAGGTCGGCGCTATTACGGTGGCTGCGAGTTCGTCGACGAGGCCGAGGCGCTGGCCATCGAGCGCGCCAAGGCGCTGTTCGACTGCGGCTTCGCCAACGTCCAGCCGCATTCGGGGGCCCAGGCCAACGGCGCCGTGATGCTGGCCCTGTGCCGCCCCGGCGACACCATCCTGGGCATGTCGCTGGCCGCCGGCGGTCACCTGACACACGGCGCCGCGCCGGCGCTGTCGGGCAAGTGGTTCAACGCGGTTCAGTACGGCGTGCGCAAGCAGGACGGGCGCATCGACTTCGACGAGGTGGCCGCCCTGGCGAAGGAGCACCAGCCGAAGCTCATCATCGCCGGCGGCTCGGCCTATCCGCGTGAGATCGACTTCGCGGCCTTCCGCGAGATTGCCGATTCGGTGGGGGCCTACCTGATGGTCGACATGGCCCACTTCGCCGGACTGGTGGCGGCCAAGGTGCATCCCAGCCCGCTGCCGCACGCCCACGTGGTGACGACGACCACCCACAAGACGCTGCGGGGCCCGCGCGGTGGCATGGTGCTGACCAACGACGAGGCGCTGGCCAAGAAAATCAACTCTGCCGTGTTCCCTGGGCTCCAGGGTGGCCCGCTGATGCACATCATCGCCGCCAAGGCGGTGGCGTTCGGCGAGGCTCTGCGGCCCGGGTTTGTCGCGTACGCCCGACAGGTCCGCGACAACGCCCGCGTGCTGGGCGAGACCCTGATGCAGCATGGCCTCGATCTGGTATCGGGCGGAACCGATACGCATCTGGTGCTGGTCGATCTGCGCCCGAAGGGCCTGACCGGCAACATTGCCGAGACCACGCTGGAGCGGGCCGGCATGACCTGCAACAAGAACGGCATTCCGTTCGATCCCGAGAAGCCGATGGTCACCTCCGGGGTCCGGCTGGGCACACCCGCGGCCACCACGCGCGGCTTCGGCGCCGACGAGTTCCGCCAGGTCGGCGAGATGATCGCCGAGGTGCTGGACGGCCTGGCCGCCAACCGGGATGACAACAGCGCCGTCGAAGGTGCCGTGCGGGCGCGGGTGCGTGATTTGTGTGCGCGGTTCCCGATCTACGCGTCTCAGTAAGGGCAGTGCCCCGCACCGCCGGACGGGCGTGAATAGACACAGGATCCGGGAAGGAGCCGGCCGATGCGGTGCCCGTTCTGCGGCAACATGGACAGTCAGGTGAAGGACTCGCGGCCGACGGAAGACGGCGCCGCCATCCGGCGGCGGCGCTTCTGTCCGGCCTGCCAGTCGCGGTTCACGACGTTCGAGCGGGTGCAACTGCGCGACCTGGTGGTGGTCAAGAAGAACGGCCAGCGCGCGCCTTTCGATCGCGACAAGCTGGCCCGGTCGATCCAGATCGCCTGTCGCAAGCGGCCGATCGACAGCGACCGCATCGAGCGTGTCGTCAACGCCATCCAGCGCCGGCTGGAAAGCTCGGGCGAGACGGAGATCCCGTCCAACACCGTCGGCGAGATGGTGATGGAGGCGCTGGCGACGCTCGATCCGGTGGCCTACGTCCGGTTCGCCTCGGTGTACCGCAACTTCCGCGAGGCCAAGGACTTCGAGAGCTTCGTCGGTAAGCTCGGCGGCGAGGACGCGGGCTGACGCGGGGATCGGCGGCGTCATGGCGGGTCCGTCCTTTTCGGTCCAGGCGGGTTCGGTCGAGGTCGAGGCGGCGACGTTCGGCCCGGACGACCGCGACCACATGGCCGCCGCCCTGGTGCTGGCGCGGCGCGGCCTGGGGCGGGTGTGGCCGAACCCGGCGGTTGGGTGCGTCCTGGTCCGCGACGGCTGCGTCGTCGGGCGCGGCTGGACCCAGCCCGGCGGTCGGCCGCATGCGGAGACCGAGGCGCTGCGCCGCGCCGGCGATCGGGCGCGCGGCGCCACCGCCTACGTCACCCTGGAGCCCTGTTCGCATCACGGCCGGACTCCGCCGTGTGCCGATGCGCTGGTCGCGGCCGGGGTGGCCCGGGTCGTGGCGGCGCTGACGGATCCGGATCCGCGCGTGGCCGGGCGCGGGCTGGCGCGCCTGCGGGATGCCGGCGTACGGGTGGAGACGGGCCTGGGGGCGACGGCGGCGGCGGAGATCAACGCCGGGTTTCTGGACCGGGTGGAGCGGGGCCGCCCGCTGGTGACGGTGAAGGTGGCGGCGACGCTCGACGGTCGCATCGCCACGGCGAGCGGCGAGAGCCGCTGGATCACCGGGCCGGTGGCGCGAACGCACGGCCATCGGCTGCGCGCCGACCACGATGCCATCGCCGTCGGTCTGGGGACGGTGCTGGCCGATGACCCGATGCTGGACTGCCGGCTGCCCGGTCTGGAGGACCGCTCGCCCGTGCGGGTGGTGTTCGACAGCCGCCTGCGGCTGCCGCCGGACGCGCGCCTGGCCACCAGCGCGGCGGTGCGGCCCACCTGGGTTGTGTGCGCGGCGGCGGAGACGGACGACGGGGCGGTCCGGCGGCGGCGGAGCGTTCTGGAGTCGCAGGGTGTGCGCGTGCTGCCCGTCGCGGCGGATCGCGACGGGCGAGTCGAGCCGGCGGCGGCCCTGGAAGCTCTGGGCGCGGCGGGCCTCACCCGTCTGCTGGTCGAGGGCGGTGGCCACCTGATCGGCGCGCTGCTGGCGGCGGACCGGGTGGATCGGCTGGAGTGGTTCGCCGCACCGCGGGTCCTGGGCGACGACGGCCGGCCGGCGGTGGCGGGCTTCGGGGTTGACCGGCTGGCCGATTGCGCCAATTTTGCGCGCCTGGACGCGGCGGCCGCGGGCGACGATCTGATGATGCGGATGATCCGGAGCCGTCTCGAGTCCACCTGACCAGGGCCCCGCCGCGGTGGCGGGACATCGGGCCGTCAGGCCCACAGGCGCAAGGACCCGCTTTCCATGTTCACCGGCATCATCACCGACCTGGGGCGCGTGCGACGCATCGACCGGTCCGGCGAGACCCGTTTTGAGATCGCCACCGGCTACGACACCGCTTCCATCGACCTCGGAGCGTCCATCGCCTGCAACGGCTGCTGCCTGACCGTGGTCGAGACCGGGGCGGACTGGTTCGCGGTCCAGGCGTCGGGGGAAACGTTGTCGAAGACCACCCTGGGCGGCTGGGTCGAGGGCACGCCGGTCAACCTGGAACGCGCCCTGGCACTCGGCGCCGAGCTGGGCGGGCACATCGTCTCCGGCCACGTGGACGGCCTGGCGACGCTGGTCGAGCGGCGCCCGGACGGCGAGTCGCACCGCTTCACGTTCGAGGTGCCCGAGGCGTACAAGGGCTTCATCGCGGGCAAGGGCTCGGTGGCGCTGGACGGCGTCTCGCTGACGGTCAACGAGGTCGATGACCGCCGCTTCGGCGTCAACATCATCCCGCACACGGCGGCGGTGACGACCTTCGGGACGCTGGCGCCCGGCGATCGGGTGAATCTGGAAATCGACATGCTGGCGCGGTACGTCGCGCGCCTGCTGGAAACGCGGGAGTAGAAGGCGTGGACACCAGCGACGGCGTCGAGGCACGGCATGTGAACTTCCGCGACTTTCTGGCTGCGCCGGAGGACATCCTGGAGGATGCCCGCAACGGCCGCATGTTCATTCTGGTCGACGACGAGGACCGCGAGAACGAAGGCGACCTGGTCATCCCGGCGCAGATGGCGACGCCGGACGCCATCAATTTCATGGCCAAGTACGGCCGCGGCCTGATCTGCCTGGCGCTGGAGGGCGAACGCTGCCGGGCGCTCGGCCTGCCGCTGATGCCGCAGCAGAACAGCAGCCGTCACGGCACCGCCTTCACCTACTCCATCGAGGCCAAGGAGGGGGTCACCACCGGAATCTCGGCCTCCGATCGGGCCCATACCATCGCGGTGGCGATCGACCCGTCGAAGGGCAAGGACGATATCGCGACCCCTGGCCATGTGTTCCCGCTGATGGCGCGCGAGGGCGGCGTGCTGGTGCGCGCCGGGCACACCGAGGCGGCCGTGGACGTGGCCCGGCTCGCCGGCCTGATCCCCGCCGGCGTGATCTGCGAGATCATGAACGACGACGGCTCGATGGCCCGCATGCCGGATCTGGTCGCCTTCGCCCAGCATCACGGCCTCAAGGTCGGCACCATCGCCGACCTGATCGCCCACCGCCGCCGCACCGAACGCATCGTGCGCCGCGAGATCGAGACCGAATTCCATTCGCAGTACGGCGGCGACTGGCGCATGGTGGTCTACGTCAACACCGTCTCCTACGGCGAGCATATCGCGTTGGTGAAGGGCCGCCTCGCGCCCGACGAACCGATCATGGTTCGGATGCATGCGCTCAACGTCCTGGACGACCTGTTGCACGACGCCACCAGCGGCAAGGGCGAGATCCTCCACGAGGCCATGGAGACCATCGGCGCCCACGGTCAGGGGGTGATCGTGCTGATTCGCGAGCCCCACCCGACGGCGCTGTCGAGCCGCGTGCGCGCCCGCCTGGAGGGCAAGGGCGACGAGGGCCGGCTGGTGGATTACGGCGTCGGTGCCCACATTCTCCTGGACCTGGGCGTGCGGGACATGATCCTGCTGTCCAACACCCACCGCCACATCATCGCCCTTGACGGCTACGGCCTGCGCGTGGTTGAGCAAAGACCCATTGCCAGCGCGGAGGGCGGATGAGCATGGCCGAGGGCGCCCGGATCCTGATCGTCGAGGCGCGGTTCTACGAGGACATCGCCGACAATCTGGTGCGCGGCTGCGTGCAGGCATTGACCGCGCACGGAGCCGGCTACAAGCGCATCATCGTCCCCGGCATCCTGGAGATTCCGGCCGTCATCCGCTATGCGGTGCGGACCATGGAGTTGCGGGCCGTCGATCATCGCTACGCGGGCTACGTGGTGCTGGGCTGCGCCATCAAGGGCGAGACCGATCACTATGAGCATGTCTGCCATGAGGCGATGAGCGGTGTCAGCCGCATGGTCCTGGACTACTCCCTGGCCCTGGGGAACGGCATCCTGACCTGCCCGACGCGGGAGCTGGCGTTGGAGCGTTCCCGGCCCGAGGGTAAGGACCTGGGCGGCAAGGCGGCCCGGTCGTGCCTGCGCATGATCGAGGTCAAGCGCGAGATGGGGCTCTAGGGCGCATCGCACGGCATTGGACCCGCGCCCGGGTTCCAATGCCATGGGTCGATCCGCCCTTACTCCTTGAGTCAGGGCAGAGTCACGTGATCAATCCGACACACGGCGTGAGTCAGATTGATCACGATCTGCCCTAGGGCACGGACCCCGACAAAAGGTGCAGTCCGTCTTCTTTTGTCCGGATCGAAAGTGCACTACAAAAACAATGTTTTGTGCAGCGACCCTTTCAAGGGAGAGTGCCTTGAAGGTCGCGCTGCACACGGAGCCTTCCGGCCCGCAAGCAAGGACCACACGAAGCGATGAGCACCCGTGCCCGGCGTCGCAGTGCCGCCCGGTTGGCCGCCGTCCAGGCCCTCTACGCCGTCGCCGTCGGCGGCGCGACGATCGGCGATGTCCTGCGCGAGATTCTGGAGGGCCGTCTGGGCGGCGAGGCGCTGGCCGACGTGCCCGACCCCGACGGGCTGTTCGAGCCGCGCGAGGAGGCCACCCCCCTGGCGCCCGCGGACACCCTGGTCCTGACCCAGCTCGGGCGCGGCGCGGCCGCCAACATGGACAGGCTCGACGAGACCATCGACGCCTGCCTGTCCGGGGAGTGGAGCCGGGGCCGCCTGGAGACCCTGCTGCGGGCCATCCTGCGGGTGGCGGTCTACGAGCTGACCGAAATGGCGGACATTCCGCCCCGCGTGACCATCACGGAGTACGTCGACCTGGCCGGGGCGTTCTACGACGGGCCGGAGGTCAAACTGGTCAATGCCGTGCTCGACCGGATCGCACGCGAGGTACACCCCGACGCCTTCGCGGCCCGATGATCCGCACGCGTTGGCCCAGCGGACACAGACTGGGGTAGGACTGGGATAGGCATGCCACGGCGCGGCGAATTCGAACTGATCTCAGCCCTGTACGCCCCGCTCGCGCGGCGCCATCCGGGCGCCCTGGGGCTGACCGACGATGCTGCGGTGCTGGCGCCGCCGCCGGAAGGCCAGAACCTGGTGGTGAGCATGGACACCCTGGTGTCCGGTGTCCATTTCCGGACCGACGATGCGCCCGACCGGGTGGCCCGAAAGGCGCTGCGGGTCAACGTGTCCGACATGGCCGCGATGGGGGCGGCGCCGCTCGGGGTGCTGCTGTCGTCGGCACTCTCCGCGGCCGAGGACGACGCCTGGATGGACCAGTTCACCGCCGGCCTCGACCACGACCTGACCCGCTATGGCGTCGCCCTGCTGGGCGGCGATACGGTGGCGACCCTGGGGCCGGCGACCTTCACGGTCGCGATCCTGGGTGCCGTGCCGCCCGGCCAGCATCTGGCGCGCGCCGGCGGTCGGGCCGGCGACGCGGTGTGGGTCTCCGGCACCCTGGGCGATGCGGCCCTCGGCCTCCGGGTCCTGGATGGGGCGCTGACCCTGCCGGAACCGGCGGCGGCGGCAGCGCTGCGGGAACGGTACTGGCTGCCCGACCCGCCGGTGGCGCTGGGGGTGGCCCTGCGTGGGGTGGCGACGGCGGCCCTGGATGTGTCCGACGGGCTGGTCGCGGACCTGGGTCACCTGTGCACGGCCAGCGGCGTCGCGGCCGAGGTGGAGGCCGCGCGTGTGCCACTGTCGGACGCCGTGGGGACCGCCCTGGCGCAAGACCCTGCCCTGATGACGTCCGTCCTGACCGGGGGTGATGACTACCAGCTCCTGTTCACGGCGCCGCCGGATCGGGACGACGCCGTGCGCGCGGCCGCCGCCGGAGTGGGGGTCGCGGTGGCGCGGATCGGCGGCCTGCGACCGGGAGCCGGGGTGACGGTCCGGGCCGCGGACGGCGCGCCCTTGACGCTGGCCGAGGCGGGGTGGCGCCATCGCTGGTGACGGCGGGAGGCGCGGCCGCTGCCTGTCCCCCATGAGAGAGCGAAGGCAATGAAACGGCTTCTGGTCCTTGTTGTGCTGCTCCTTTTGCTGGTCGCCGGAGCCGGCGGCCTGACCGCCATGGGCGTCGTGCCCGACGTGCTGGGTGTGCGGCCGATGCTGGCCAGCCTGCTGGGCCTGCCGGCCGAGCCGGACGAGGCGGCGGTCGCCGCGCCGCCGCCGCCGGACTATGGCCCCGAGCCCGTCTTCATGCGGCTGCCCCAGCTCGCGGTTCCGGTGATCGCGGACGGAGTGTCGCGCACCCATCTGCTGCTCAGCCTGCGTCTGCATGTGGATCCCGAGGCCCGCGCCGACGTGACCCGGGCCATACCGCGCCTGACGGACGCCTTCCTGACCGGTCTGCTCACGGAACTGCCCGACATCCGCGACCGCACCGGGCGACTCGACCTGGTGTCCGTCAAGGCCGTGCTGAACGCGCTCAGCGCCGCGGTGGTCGGCTCGGACAAGGTGCACGACGTGCTCATCGACGGGGCCTACGCCCGCTGACGCCGGTCCCGCGGCGGTGCGACCGGAAATCCCTAAAACCTGTGCGGATATGCCGGTCTTGCGTTGCCTGGACCCGGGTCTTCTGGCAGGCTCCCATGCCGCGATAAGGACGCAACAACCGGCAAACACCGGGGGTCCAAGGGGATACGGGGCTCGACCCGACGCGGACGGGGTGAGTCGCAGACGCGATTCGATACCCGGACGGACGGTCAAATGCTCTAGCGAAGGATGCAATCCAAGATGCTGTACGTACTATATGTATTCGTCATCGCGTGCGGCCTGGCGGCGCTCGTGTATGGCGTAAAGACCGTACGGGACATCATGAGTGCCGACAGCGGCACCGATGAGATGAGACGGATCGCCGGAGCCGTGCAGGAGGGGGCACAGGCATACTTGCGGCGGCAGTACCTGACCATCGCCGGAGTCGGGATCGTCGTCTTCGTGATCCTCTTGTTCGTCCTTGATCTGTCGGTGGCGATCGGGTTCGCCATCGGCGCCATCTGCTCGGGCGTCGCCGGGTTCGTGGGCATGCTGGTGTCGGTGCGTGCCAACGTCCGCACCGCCGAGGGCGCGCGGCAGGGCCTCGCGCGCGGCCTGGAAATCGCCTTCAAGAGTGGCGCAGTGACCGGCATGCTGGTGGCCGGTCTGGCCCTGCTGGCGGTGGCCGGCTACTACGTCATCCTGCAGATCGCTGGCGCCGAGGGCCGTGGCCTGATCGACCCGCTGGTGGCCCTTGGTTTCGGTGCCTCCCTGATCTCCATCTTCGCCCGGCTCGGCGGCGGCATCTTCACCAAGGGGGCCGACGTGGGGGCCGACCTGGTGGGCAAGGTCGAGGCCGGCATTCCCGAGGACGACCCGCGCAACCCCGCCGTGATCGCCGACAACGTGGGCGACAACGTGGGCGACTGCGCCGGCATGGCCGCCGACCTGTTCGAGACCTACGCCGTGACCGTGGTGGCGACCATGGTGCTGGCGTCCATCTTCTTCTTGGGCACCGACTGGCAGGCCACCATGATGGCCTACCCGCTCGCCATCGGCGCGGTGTGCATCCTGGCCTCGATCGGCGGCACCTACTACGTCAAGCTCAAGGAGGGCTCGACCCGCATCATGGGGGCGCTCTATCGGGGCTTCCTGATGTCTGCGCTGTTTTCGCTCGGCGGCATCCTGGTGATGACCTTCCTGATGCTGGGCTTCACCAATGAATGGACGGTGGGCGGCAGCACCTTCGGGCCCTTCAGTCTGTTCCTGTGCGCGGTCATCGGCCTGGTCGTGACCGGCCTTATCATCTTCGTGACCGAGTACTACACCGCGACCGAGTTTCGCCCGGTGCGGTCGGTGGCAAAGGCGTCGACGACGGGCCACGCCACCAACGTGATCCAGGGTCTCGCCATTTCCATGGAGGCGACCGCGCTGCCGGCCCTCATCATCTGCGCCGCCATCATCAGCGCCTATCTGCTGGCCGGCCTGTTCGGCATCGCCATCGCGGTGACCGCCATGCTGGCGCTGGCGGGCATGGTCGTCGCCCTCGACGCCTACGGCCCGGTCACCGACAACGCCGGCGGCATCGCGGAGATGGCCGATCTGGACGAGAGCGTGCGCAAGACCACCGACCTGCTGGACGCGGTCGGCAACACCACCAAGGCCGTCACCAAGGGCTATGCCATCGGCTCCGCCGGACTCGGCGCCCTGGTGCTGTTCTCGGCCTATACGTCCGACCTGAACTACTTCACGGCCAACCCCGAACTCTACCCGATGTTCTCGGGTATCGCCGTCGACTTCTCGCTGTCCAACCCGTTCGTGGTGGTCGGCCTGTTCGTCGGCGGCCTGCTGCCGTTCCTGTTCGGTGCCTTGGGCATGACCGCGGTCGGCCGCGCCGCCGGCGCGGTGGTCAACGAGGTGCGGCGGCAGTTCAAGGACATCCCGGGCATCATGGACCGCACGGCCAAGCCGGAGTACGGCCGCTGCGTCGATATGCTGACCAAGGCGGCGATCTGGGAGATGATCATTCCCTCGCTGCTGCCGGTGCTGTCGCCGCTCGTGCTGTTCTTCGTGGTTCAGCTCATCGCCGGGCCGTCGGCGGCCTTCTCGGCGCTGGGCGCCATGCTGCTGGGCGTGATCGTCACTGGCCTGTTCGTCGCCATCTCGATGACCTCGGGCGGCGGCGCCTGGGACAACGCCAAGAAGTACATTGAGGATGGCAACTTCGGCGGCAAGGGCTCAGAGGCCCACAAGGCCGCGGTCACGGGGGACACCGTGGGCGATCCGTACAAGGACACCGCCGGTCCGGCCGTCAACCCGATGATCAAGATCACCAACATCGTCGCCCTGCTGCTGCTCGCGGTCATGGCGCACACCGTCTGAGGACCGGCCGGCGCGCCTCTGGCATCGCTCTGCGATGCCAGCTTGACCAGAAGACGAGCCGGCGCGGCGAAGCCGATCATGGCCTTGATCCTGACGAGTCAGGATCAAGGCCGGCCAGGACGAGGACCGGATCGGGTGGGGCGCCTGTCCTTTGGGGAGCCGCCGCCCGGCCGTTCCCACCCGTGTATCCGACCAATGAAAACGGCGCGCCGGGGAGACCCGACGCGCCGCTTTCCTGTGGGCTATCCCTGTGGGGCCTCGTGCCCGGCCCTGTTGCCGCCCTTGTCGCCGCCCTTGTCGCCGCCGCTGTCGCCGCCCAGGTGAGGGCGGTGACGCCGCACGCCTTCGGGCTCCGATCCAGAGGCCGGGCACGGGCCGGGCGCGCGCCGGCGGCCCAGCCCTCGGCGCGCCCGAGCACATGGCCATGGAACGTGGCGGCCGGTCCGGCTGTTCTCCGGAGGAGACTGGGTCAAGGAGGGGTGCAGTGACGGCACGGATTCCGGCGTTGCCCGCGCTCGGCGCGCTGTTCGTTATCCTGTGGAGTTCGGGGTTCGTCGGGGCCAAGTATGGCCTGGACCACGCCGGAACCTTCACCATCCTGTTCTGGCGCTACGTGGTCGTGGTCGTCGTCCTGGCCGCCCTGGTCACGCTGGCGGGGCAGTGGCGGTGGTTCCGGCTCGCGAAGCGCGATCTGGCGCGTCACGCCGTCGTGGGCGCCCTGGCGCATGCCGGGTGGCTTGCGCCCGTCCTGGGCTCCATCGAATTGGGGCTGTCGGCCGGTCTGGCCGCCTTCATCACCGCGTTGCAGCCCCTGCTGACCGGGAGCCTGTCGGCCCGGATGACCGGGGAGCAGGTCAGTCGGCGCGAATGGGTGGGGCTTGTCCTCGGTTTGGTCGCGGTGGCGATCGTGATCGGAGACGGGATCAGCCTGGGCGGGTCGGTGGCCGCGCACCTGTTGCCGTTCCTGGCCGTGCTGGCCATCACGGTGGCCTCGCTGCTCGACCGCGGCGCGACCGTCGACGGGGAAGAAAGGCCGCCGATCCTGTTCGTGACGTTCCTGCACGGCCTGGCGTCTGTGGTCGTGCTCGGCCCGCTCGCGGTGGGGCTGGAGGGGCTGGCGGCGGACTGGAACGGCCAGTTCATCTTCGCCGTCGTCTGGCTCGCGCTGGTCGTGTCGCTGGCGGCCTATGCGGTCATGTTCATGCTGCTGCGGCGCATGCCCGCCTCGCGGGTCGCAAGCCTCACCTATCTGTCACCGCCCGTCACCATGGTCATGGCCTGGTTCGCGTTTGGCGAGACTCTGACGCCCGAGGGTCTGTTCGGGTTGGCCGTGGCGGCGCTGGCCGTGGGGCTGGCGCTGAGCGGACAAGCCCCGGAGCGGGCAGCGGACCCGGCGGAGACCGACGCGCCCGACACCGAGGGCAACCCCGCCGGCCGCTGTCCCGGGGCGGTGGACTCCTCGGAATAGACGCCGACCGGTCGACACGCAGGGGACTGGCACGGTCGGCGCGGTCCACTGGCGCCGGCCGTGCCAACCACTACGGTCTACATCGCCTTGGGTTCGAACACGCGTTCGCTGACGAACTTGCCGTCCTTGATCTCCCACAGCTCGAAGGTCCCGGCGACGTCGCCGTTCGAGTCGAAGTTCTGGGAGCCGGCCGCGCCCTCGTAGTCGATGTCCGTGCCGGCGTTCAGCAGCTCCAGCGCCTTGGCGTACTGGCCCGGGCCGACCTTCTCACCGGGCGGATTGGCGACGTCGCGCAGGGCGTCGCGCACGGCAACCGGATCGGTGGCGCCCGCCTTGACCGCCGCCAACGCCAGCAGGTGCACGGCGTCATAGGCGGTGTCGTGATAGGGCTTGTCGGACTCGGCGCCGTACTCGGCGACCCAGGCCTCGTGGAAGTGCTTGGTGCCCTCGGTCTCCAGCGCCTTGGCGGTCGTGCCGAAGGTGCCGTTCATGTACTCGGCGCCAAGGGCCGAGACCAGCTCGGGGGCCTTCAGGCCGTCGGTGAAGATGAACTTGTCGAACAGGCCACCCTCCAGGGACTGGCGCAGAATGGTCTGGCCGCTTTCCGGATAGGCGATCAGGACCAGGCGCTCGGCGTCCCCGTCGGCGGCGTTCTGCAACTCGCCGCGATAGGAGGCCTGGTTCTTCTCGAAGCCGACCGACTGGGTGACCGTGCCGCCCAGGGCCTCGAAGGCCGCCTGGAACGAATCGGCGAGCCCTTTGCCGTAGTCGTTGTTGACGTACATGATGGCCACGGACTCAATCCCGCGCTCCTGCGTCACCTGCGCCAGCGCGACACCCTGACCGGCGTCGGAGGGCACGGTGCGGAACAGGAAGTCGTTGTCCTCCAGGTTCGTGATGACGGGGGAGGTGGACGCGCCCGAGATCTGCGGCACGCCGACCACGGCCGAGACCGACTGCGCAATGGGGATGGTGACACCGGACGAGAGCGCGCCGACCAGACCGCTGACCTTCTCGACGGAGACCAGCTTCTGCGCGGCGTCGACGCCGGCCTGCGGTGCCGTCTGGGTGTCGCCGACGACCACGGAGATGTCGCCCCCGGCGGCGTTGATCTCCTTCTCCGCCAGGCGGATGCCGTTCAGCGTGGTCTCGCCGTACGCCTGGAGGTCGCCGGTCATCGGCACGATGGCGCCGATCTTGATCTCCTGGGCGTGCGCGGCCGCGCCCAGGGCGATGGCCGTTGCGGTGGCGAGGCCCGCGATCTTCAGGGGGCCCGCGATCTTCAGGGGGGATGTCAAGCTGCGCGTCGTCATGGTCGTGCTTCCCCGTGATGTGATGAGTCGTTCTTGGTCCTGCGGCGCGGCGTGACTGAAGAGACGCGCGCCTGGCCCGATATGGTGAGCCCCGGGAAGATAGGGAAGGCGCGCGCCCCGTGGCAATCCCGCAGCGATCTTTCGTGTGACGGCACGGGAGCGACATGTCGTAATGGAGGCGCCACCCGGCGATGCGGTCCCAGGCAGAGGGCTTTCCCCCAGGCGCGGCCGCGGATAGAGTGGGCGACAGACGGCGGCTCGCGCAGAAGTGATTATGAGACCGCCAGGACAGGCATTGGTACGGCTCCGGAGTTCCCCATGGCAGGCAGCGTCAACAAGGTCATCCTGATCGGCAACCTCGGCCGCGATCCCGAGTGCCGCACCTTCCAGAACGGCGGCAAGGTGGCCAACCTGCGCGTCGCCACCACCGATACCTGGAAGGATCGCCAGACCGGGGAGCGGCGCGAGCGCACGGAGTGGCACAGCGTCGCCATCTTCGGCCCGCTGGCCGACATCGCCGAGCGCTATCTCCGTAAGGGCTCGAAGGTCTATCTCTGCGGCGCGCTCCAGACCCGCAAATGGCAGGATCAGTCCGGCCAGGACCGCTACAGCACCGAGGTGGTGCTCCAGGGGCCGGGGGCCGAGATGACCATGCTGGATAGCCGCGCCGGTGGAGGTGGCGGCCAGGGTGGCGGCCCAGGCGGCGGCATGAGCAACGGCGGCCGCGATTACGACGCCGGGCCGCCGGATGCCGGCTACGGCGGGTCGGGTCGCGGCGGCGGTTGGGACTCGAGCCCGCCCGGGCCCGGTCCGGGCGACCCCGAGGACGACATCCCGTTCTGATCCGCCGCGCCGGGCGATGCGATGAAACCGGTCGCCAAGGGAACCGAACGCTGTTAAATTAATGACGTTCGGTTTTCTATGGTCCCGGAGGCACGCCCGTCCATGGCGCGACCGCGCAAGGATCAGGCGCGCGACATCCGCGCGCTGGCGATCTCGGAGACGATCCGCCTGCTGGAGGATCGCGACGCCCGCGATCTGACGCTGGCGCAGGTGGCCGCCGCGGTGGGGTGCCGCCCGCCGGCCCTCTACGGCCATTTCCGCGACAAGACCGCGCTGCTGCGGGCCGTGCACGACGCCGGCTTCGCGTGGCTCTACGCCGAGAAGATGGACGTTGGGGCGGGCACCCGCGGGGACGCCCTGGCGCGCCTGCGCGAGGGGGGGCGGGCCTATGCCCGGTTCGCGCTGAAGAACCCGGCCCTCTACCGCCTGATGTTCGATCCGCCCCGCGACAGCGGGCTCGCCGGTACCCTCTTCGAGAGCGACGTGGGCCTGAAGTCCCTCGACTTCCTGCGCGCCGGGGTGGTCGCGGTCCAGGCCGAGGGTTATCTGCCTGGCGCCGACCCCGACCGCATCGCCTTCACGCTGTGGTCCACGTTGCACGGGGCGCTGTCGCTGCTGCTGCAGGGGCGGGCGCCAACCGCCGACACCAGTCCCCTGGCCGCCGCCGACGCGACCGTGGACGCCATGATGGCGTTCATCGTCGCCACCCGAGCCGGCGGCCGCGCCGAGGAGAGCGCCCCGTGAGCCGCTTGGTCCGCCGCGCCGGTGTAGCGCTGGTCGCCGCCTTCGGACTGGCCGCAGGCATCGTCGCCTGGAACCACCAGCACATGGAGACGGCCATCGACACCTGGCGGGACCGGGTCGCCGAGGCGGGGGCCGCAACGCCATCACCCGTGCCCCAGGCGGCGGCGCTGGAGGCTCTGCCGGCGCCGGTGCGGCGCTACATCGCGTTCGCCTTCCCGGACGGACCGGTGCCGGCGGCCGCGACGGTCACGATGACGATGGCGGGGGACTTCCGCCGCCCCGGCGCCACGGCCTTCGAGCCCACCACGGCCCGCCAGATCGCCGCGGCCGGCGTGCCGGCCCTGGTGTTCGACGCGACCACACCGCTTCTCCCCGGCGTCTGGGCGCGTGTCTATGACGCCTATGTGGACGGTTCCATGGCGATGAACGCCCGGGTCCTGTCCACGGTCAGTGTCGTCGATCTCACCGGCTCGCCTGAGCTGGACCGCCTCTCGCTGCGGCGCTGGCTGATCGAGAGCCCGCTCTATCCCATGGCCCTGCTGCCCGGCGGACCGGTGCGATGGGAGCCCTTGGACGATCGCCACGCCCGCGCTGTGGCCACGTGGCGGGGCATGGAGACCGCTCTGGTCGCCAGCTTCCGGGAGGACGGCGCCCTTGTGGCGTTCCGCGCCGAGGCGGACGGCGACCTGACAACGCCGTACCATGGCTCCGGCGAAGTAGCGACGCGCGACGACTACCGGATTGTGGACGGCGTGCGGCTCCCCCACGCCTTCACCGTGGCCCGCGCGGCCGGGGGCGAGACCTATCCGTTCTGGCGCGGCCGCATCACGGCGATCCGGGTGACACGACCTTGAGGGGCGGCGGGTCACACCGGTGATTCCGTTTGCCCGGACCTCGGCGAGCGGGCGGATCCAGTGTGCGGCGGCCTTCCCATGGGTCCGGATGTGTCACGTCGGGAGCACAAGACTTGTGGTGAGGGGGCAACCGCAAGAGACCAAGCGGGATGACCGGAGAAAGACAGCCAAAGATCCGTCACGCGGCGCGCGCACAGGCGCGGTGGGGGCCAGGCAATCGTTCGGATCGGGCGATGCCCGGCCTGCGCCACGTTTTCGACACCAGCGTGCTGGTCGGGATGTTCCTCGGACCGGACAGTGTGAACGCCGTCGCTGTCCGCATGGGGGTCGAGACCGGCACGATGCTGGTTTCGAACATGCTGATGACAGAACTCCTGACCGTGCTGTGCTTCTCGAAACTGTCCAACAGGTACTCTTCCAGCGAAGTGTGGGAGTTCTTCGACGGCATTCGAAGGACATCCGAAAGGATCCGGGTTACCCACTCCGTGACGGCGTGCAGGGACCCTTCTGATGATTTCGTCCTGGCCCTGGCTTTGAGCGGACGCGCCGATCTGATCGTCACCAACGACAAGGCTCTTCTGGCGCTCGACCCCTTTCGGGGGATTCGGATCGTCTCCGCTCGCGCGTTCGTGGTGGCGGTCCAGCGTCGGGGGCTGACGGCCGGACAGGTGTGACCGGGCCGCGAGACGGAGGCCGCGACCCCCACGTTGCCGCGCGGGGCGCCATTTGCTAAGGTCCGGCTCCCTTTCTTCCCGCGTCCGGTCCGGTGGTTCCGTTCCGGCCAGCGGCGCCCGTCGGGTGTACGCTGGGCCGCAGGACCGGATTTTGGTCCGCCGGACCGTGACCCTTCAGGCGACACCCGACCGTGACAGCTCCCTCCGATACCCCTTCCGACAGCGACATCTCGCCGGTCACCATCGAGGACGAGATGCGGCGCAGCTACCTCGATTACGCCATGAGCGTGATCGTGAGCCGCGCGTTGCCCGACGTGCGCGACGGCCTGAAGCCCGTGCACCGTCGCATCCTCTATGCCATGAACGAGAACGGCTACACGTACAATCGGCCGTTCCGGAAGTCGGCGCGCATCGTCGGTGACGTGATGGGTCAGTACCACCCGCACGGCGACAGCGCGATCTACGACGCCATGGTGCGCATGGCGCAGGACTTCTCCATGCGCCTGAAGCTGGTCGACGGTCAGGGCAACTTCGGGTCCATGGACGGCGACAAGGCCGCGGCCATGCGCTACACCGAGGCCCGCCTGTCGAAGGCCGCGCATGCGCTTCTGGAAGACATCGACAAGGACACGGTCGACTTCCAGCCGAACTACGACGAGAACTCGGTCGAGCCGGTGGTGCTGCCGGCGCGCTTCCCCAACCTGCTGGTCAACGGCGCCGGCGGCATCGCGGTCGGCATGGCGACCAACCTGCCGCCCCACAATCTGGGCGAGGTGATCGACGCCTGCCTGGCGCTGATCGACACACCCGACCTGTCGGCCGAGGACCTGCTGGAGATCGTGCCGGGCCCCGATTTCCCGACCGGCGGCCTGGTCATGGGCAAGGCCGGCATCCGCGCGGCCTATCTGACCGGGCGGGGCAGCATCGTGATGCGCGCGCGATGCAGCATCGAGCCCTTGACCCGCGACCGCGAGGCGATCGTGGTCACGGAGATGCCGTACCAGGTGAACAAGGCGGCCATGATCGAAAAGATGGCCGAGATGGTGCGCGACAAGAAGCTGGAGGGCATCTCGGACATCCGCGACGAGTCCGACCGCTCCGGCGTGCGCGTGGTCATCGAGGTCAAGCGCGACGCGGTGGCCGACGTGGTGCTGAACCAGCTCTACCGCTACACCGCGTTGCAGACCACCTTCGGCGTCAACATGCTGGCGCTCAACCAGGGCCGGCCGGAGATGCTGACCCTGGCGCAGATCCTCCGTGCCTTCATCGCGTTCCGCGAGGAGGTGATTCGCCGCCGCACCATCTATGAACTGGGCAAGGCGCGCGACCGCGCCCATGTGCTGGCCGGCCTGGCGGTGGCCGTGGTCAACGTCGATCGCGTGGTGGCGATGATCCGCAACGCCCCGGATCCGCAGACGGCGCGCGAGCGCCTGATGGCCGAGCCCTGGCCGGTGGGCGAGGTGGCGCCCATGATCGCGCTGATCAACGAACCCGGTCGCGAGGTGGTGGACGGGCGCTATCACCTCTCCGAGGTCCAGGCGCGCGCCATCCTGGACCTGCGCCTGCATCGCCTGACCGGGCTGGAGCGGGAGAAGATCCACGAGGAACTGCGCGAGATCGGCGCCCGTATCGAAGAGTACCTGGCGATTCTGGGGTCGCGCGACAAGCTGTTCGCGGTCATGCGCGGCGAACTGGTCGAGGTGCGCGACGCCTTCGCCACGCCGCGCCGCACCGAGTTGCAGGACGTCGACTTCGAGGTCGATGACGAGAGCCTGATCGCCCGCGAAGACATGGTGGTGACGGTCACCAACACCGGCTACATCAAGCGGGTGCCGCTCTCGACCTATCGCGCCCAGCGCCGCGGCGGCAAGGGTCGCGCCGGCATGGCGATGCGCGACGAGGACTTTGTGACTTCGGTGTTCGTCGCCAGCACGCATGCGCCGCTCCTGTTCTTCTCGTCCGCCGGCATCGTCTACAAGCTGAAGGTCTACCGTCTGCCCCAGGGCACGCCCCAGGCCCGCGGCAAGGCGATGGTCAACCTGCTGCCGCTGGGCGAGGGCGAGACCATCTCGACCGTCATGGCGCTGCCCGAAGACGAGGCGGACTGGAGCGCGCTCGACGTCATGTTCGCCACCGCCTCCGGCCATGTGCGCCGCAACAAGCTGTCGGACTTCACGAACATCATGGCGAACGGCAAGATCGCCATGAAGCTGGAGCCCGGCGACTCGCTGATCGGCGTGAACACGTGTTCGGACGCGGACGACATCATGCTCGCCACCCACGGCGGCAAGTGCATCCGCTTCCCGGTGGGCGACGTGCGGGTGTTCGCCGGCCGAACATCGACGGGGGTGCGCGGCATCAAGCTGGCCCAGGGCGACCGCGTCATCTCCATGGGGGTCCTGCGGCACACGGACTACGATCCAGCGACCCGCGCGGCCTACCTGAAGCGGGCCAACCAGATGCGTCGCCGGCCCGAGGACGAGGAGAACGGGGAGGATCACGCCCCGGACGTGGAGGCCGAGGCGGTCGAGCCCGGCGCGCTGTCGGACGAAGACTTCGAGCGCATGGCCGAAATGGAGGCGTTCATCCTCACGGTCACCGAGAACGGCTTCGGCAAGCGCACCTCGTCCTACGAGTACCGCGTCACCGGGCGCGGCGGACAGGGCATCATCAACATCGACACGTCGCCCCGGAACGGTAACGTGGTGGCCTCGTTCCCGGTCGGGCCCGAGGACCAGATCATGCTCATCACCAATGCCGGCCAGCTCATCCGCATGCCGCTGGATGATGTGCGCATCGCCAGCCGCAAGACGCTGGGGGTGCGCCTGTTCCGCACCGCCGCCGACGAGGTCGTGGTGTCGGCGGCGCATCTCCCGGCCTCGCTTGCCGACGAGACCGGCGGCGATGGCGGGACCGGGGACGGCGACGCGGGCGACGGCGACGGCGACCACGACGTGGACGGCACGGGTTCGGCCGCGTCCTGAGGGGAGAACGCGACGCCATGGCGGTGCGCAGACACGTGGGGGTCTACCCCGGGACCTTCGACCCGGTGACCATCGGGCATCTGGACATCATCAGCCGGGCCACCCGGGTGGTCGATCATCTGATCGTCGCCGTGGCGGTCAATGCGGGCAAGGGGCCGATGTTCTCGCTGGAAGAGCGCGTCGCCATGGTCGAGGATTCGGTGCGTGAGAACGGTATCGGCGGTGCCACCCACATCGAGGTGCGCGCGTTCGAAAACTTGCTGATCAACTTCGCCGTCGAGATGGAGGCGTCGGTTATCATCCGCGGCCTGCGGGCGGTGTCCGATTTCGAGTATGAGTTCCAGATGGCCGGCATGAACGCACGCCTCAACAACACGGTCGAGACCGTGTTCCTGATGGCGTCAGAGCGTTCGCACTTCATTTCCTCGCGCTTCGTCAAGGAGATCGGCCGGTTGCAGGGCGACATTTCGGCCTTCGTGACGCCGACCGTTCACCGCCGCCTGTTGCAGCGCTTCGCCGAGCAGGGCTAAAGTGCCGGCCGCCGCCCCGGCGGACACCCCCCGACCGACAGACCGAGAGGCAGGACGCATGGCCCAAGCCCTGGACCCCGAGAACACCCTTCGGATGGAACTGAAGGATGGCGTGGTCACCATCGGGATGCGCCCGGATCTGGCGCCCAACCACGTTGAGCGCATCAAGACCCTGACGCGCCGAGGCTTTTACAACGGTGTGGTGTTCCACCGGGTCATCGATGGCTTCATGGCCCAGACCGGCGATCCGACCGGGACCGGCATGGGCGGATCCGACCTGCCCGACCTGAAGGCCGAGTTCTCGCCGCCTTCGGAGGCGCAGCATCTGCGCGGCACCTGCTCGATGGCGCGCACGCAGAACCCGAACTCGGCCAACAGCCAGTTCTTCATCTGTCTCGCCGATGTCCCCCACCTGGATGGCCAGTACACCATCTGGGGCGCCGTGGTGGACGGCATGGAGGCGGTCGATGGCATCAAGACCGGTCCCTCCGCCCGCAACGGCAAGGTCGAGGATCCGGATGCGATCATCCGCATGTGGGTGATGGCCGACGAGTGAGGTCGGCCGAACGCCGAGTCGCGGCGACTCCTCAGGCGACGGGCGGAACAGGCGCCTGGGCATGGCCTCGCACGATACCGGCTACAAGCTGCTGTTCTCCCACCCGGAGATGGTTCGGGACCTGATCACCGGTTTCGTCCCCGGTGATTGGGTGCGGGCGGCGGACTTCTCGACGCTGGCGGCGGAGAAGGCCAGTTTCGTCAGCGATGACGAGAAGGAACGGCATGACGACCTGATCTGGCGTGTCCGTATCGGAGATCGGTGGCTCTGGGTCTATCTGCTGCTGGAGTTCCAGAGTAGCCCCGATCCCTGGATGGCGATCCGGATCATGGTTTACATGGGGCTGCTGGCGCAGGATTTGGTTCGGCGACGCGCCCTTCACGATGGCCGCCTGCCGCCCATCCTGCCGATTGTGCTGTACAATGGCGGTCCATCCTGGACGGCCGCCGTCGACGTCAAGGACTGCTTCGTGGAGCCGCCGGCCGGCCTGCAGCCGGCGCGGCCGCGCCTGACGTATCATCTCGTGGACGAGGCCCGGCTGGCGCTGCATCCTGATGGTCCGGTCCGCAACCTGTCCGAGGCGCTGTTCCGGTTGGAGCATAGCCGGACACCGGGGGACGTCCGCCGTGTGCTGCAGGCGCTCGATGTGCTGCTGCGGGACCCGGATCGGCAGGCGTTGCGGCGCGCGTTCGGCCTGTGGGTCAAGCGGCTCTTGAGGCGCCGGGTTCCGGCGTCCCATGTCCGCGAGGTGGAGGCGATCACCGACATCATGGAGGCCGACAGCATGCTGGCGGAACGCATTGAGACCTGGTTCGAGGAGGCCGGGCGGAACGGCTTGGCGAAGGGCTTAGCGAAGGGCTTGGAACAGGGCTTGGAACAGGGCTTGCAGGAAGGCCGGGTGCAAGGCGCCGAAACGGCGAAGCGCCAGGTTGCCCGCAACCTCTTGGCCCTAGGTGTGCTCACGGAAGACCAGATCGCCGCCGCGGTCGACCTGTCGGTGGACGAGATCCGGGCGCTCCGGGACACGCTGGACCGCTGAGCGGGACGGCGGCCGGCGCGCCTGCGCCGTCCCGTCAGTCGGCGCGCCGTCGCGTGGGCTCCAGGATCACCCGTTCGACGACCACACCGGGCTGCTCCGGGACCAGCGTCAGGGTGCCCTGGTGCCGGCCGACGCGACGTTCGGCCGGGACGGCGGTCGCCAGTTCGACCGGTGACCCGTCATCGGGCAGGACCAGGCGCCCGACCGCCATGCCCTCCCACGACAGGGCCAGAGTCTGCTGGCCACTGGTCGATCGGGCGCGCACGCGCAGGTCTCCGTAGGGCACGCGCGGTTCGATGTCGAAGCGCAAGGTCGCCTGGTCCGCGGCAATGGCGCGCGAGCCCGGGCCGCCGCCGAAGGCCCCCCAGCCGTCACCGAAGTAGGTCTCCGCATCGGTGCCGTCGAAGTCGACCCAGTGCCGCACGGAGAAGCCGCGGCCGAGCCATGCCTGGACATCCGTGACGACGACGTCGCGGCCGCGCGTCAGCCGGAACGTGTCCAGGGGTTCCAGGCTCTCGAAGCTTTGGGCGAAACGGGTCTCCAGATCCCGCAACCGGTGGCCGGTGCCCATCACCAGCGCGTCCCAGCCTTCGGCGTCCCGCAGGTCGAGGGTGAACGCGAGGTTGCGCGGGTCGTCGGAGAGCACCACCACCGGCAACGCGCCGCCGACGGCGCTGTCCACCTTGCCACCTTCGACCCAGTGGGTGGCGGCCGCGAAGGTTCCGGGCCAGTCCAGCACGCCGAACGCGGTCAGGTCATCGCGGAGTAGGCGCCACTCCAGCGCCTCCAGCGTCGGGTCCTTCTCCAACGGGACGACGCGGGCGATCCAGTTGGTGGCGATATGGCTGGCCAGGACGGCGATCACCGCGGCGGTCACGGCCACCGAGCCGGTCAGCCACGTGCCCGTGATCCGGGGCCGGCGGTGCAGGCCGCGGTCGGCCAGGCGCCCCAGCAGCGGAAACAGCATGAGGTAGCCGGGGGCCTGCCAGTGGAAGTGAAAGCCCAGCGGCGCCCACAGGGCCACCAGGGTGAAGAACGCAATGGGACCGAGCGCCAGACAGGCCAGGAACCAGTCGGCCGGGGCGCGCGGGCCGCGCAGCAGGGCGGCGGCGAACACCCACACCAGGGGCAGCCACACCCAGGGCAGCAGCCAGGTCATCTGGCCGACCAGGCTGCGCAGCAGCCACTCGGGCCGGATGCCGGCGCTTTCCACCGAACGCCCGCCCTGGAAGGCGAACGAAACCCAATCGTTCTGCGCGTTCCAGACCAGCACCGGCGAGGCGACCACCAGCGCGATCAGCAGCGCGACATAGGGGCCGCCGTGACGGATCCAGTGCCGTTGGCCCGGCTGGGTGAGGGCGTACAGGCCGGCCCCGGCAACCAGAAACACCGCGTGATACTTCGACAGCAGGGTCAGGCCCAGCAACAGCCCGATCGCCAGCCACCAGGCCCAGGCCCGCGCGCGCTGGTCCGGATCCAGCATCACCCGCGCCAGCGCCCAGGCGGTCAGCAGCCAGAACAGCATCAGGGGGCCGTCGGGCTGGAACCAGCCGCCGACGCTGACCGTGAACACGGCGGAGATGTTCAGGAACAGGGCCGCGTAGAACCCGGCCCAGGCCGAGTACAGGCGCCGCGTCAGGGTGAACAGCATCCAGGTGGTGCCGGCGAACAGGGCGATGAACGGCAGCCGGATGATCGCCGGGTCGTCGCTGCCGGTCAGTTCCAGCATGGCCCAGCCCAGCCACAGGAACAGCGGCGGCTGGTCGAAATAGCTCAGGTGGGGGTCGCGGGTGCTGGCGAGGTAGTAGGACTCGCCGTTGCCGAAGTCCATCAGGATACCGAGCCCGATCCGGACCGCGGCGGTGATCAGGATCAGGGCCAGCGTGGCGCGGGCCGGATCGCGCAGACCGAGCCAAGCCCGGGGCGTGTCGGCGGTCGCGGTCGTGCTGGGGGTCGCGGCGGTGCTGGGCATGGGGTCCGTCTTGGGTTGCGGCGCGGGCGGGAGGTGCCGTGCTACTCCAGACCGGGCGCGCGGGCAATGCCGGCTTGACCCGTGAGGCTCGACCGGCCTACATGCGCCGGGCTTCCGCCCCGCCCGACCTGCCCAGTCCACGCGGCCGCGACCGGCCGCCCCCGCCGCGACGCGGTCCGAGAAGGCCCCCTGCCGTGCCCTACGATCTGGCGATCATCGTTCCGACCCTCAACGAGCGCGACAACATCGAGCCCCTGGTGGCCCTGCTGGACCGGACCCTGGCCGGCGAACGCTGGCAGGTGCTGTTCGTGGATGACGATTCCACCGACGGGACGCTGGACGTGCTGCGCCGGCTGGCGCGGGACCGCGCCAATGTCTCGGTCCTGCACCGGGTCGGTCGGCGTGGCCTGTCGTCGGCCTGCATCGAGGGCATGCTGGCCACCGCCGCGCCGTACCTGGCGGTGATGGACGCCGATCTGCAACACGACGAAACGCTGTTGCCGCGGATGCTGACGTTGCTCCGCGATGAGGATCGCGAGATCGTGGTCGCCAGCCGCTTCGCGGAGGGCGCCAGTGCCGCCGGGCTGGCCTCGGCGCGGCGCGAGATGGTCAGCCGGGTCGGTAACTTCCTGGCGAACCGCATCACTGGGGCGCCGCTCACCGATCCGCTCTCCGGATTCTTCATGCTGCGCCGGGAGCTGTTGGACACGGTGGTCCACGACCTGTCGGGCACCGGCTTCAAGATCCTGCTGGACATTTTCGCCTCCAGCCCGCGGGTGCCGCGCTACGCCGAACTGGGGTTCACGTTCCGGGAGCGCCAGGCCGGCGAAAGCAAGCTCGACAGTCAGGTGATCTGGGAGTTCGGGATGCTGCTCGCCGACAAGACGCTGGGGCGCTGGATTCCGGTGCGGTTCATCCTGTTCGCCCTGGTCGGCCTGCTGGGGGTCGGCGTGCACCTGCTGGTGCTGGGGGTGATGCTGCACCTGGCGGGGGTGGTCTTCCTGTGGTCCCAGGCCACGGCGACCGTGGTCGCCATGACCTCGAACTTCGCCCTCAACAACGCCTTCACCTACCGCGACCGACGGCTGCGGGGGTTGGGGTTCGTCTGGGGCCTGCTGTCGTTCTACCTGGTGTGCGCCATCGGGGCGGTCGTTAACGTCGAGGTCGCTGACCTGGTGTACCGGAACGGCGCGCATTGGGCGCTGGCCGGCTTCGTCGGGGCCGTGGTTGGCTCGGTGTGGAACTTCGGCGTGTCGGCGATCGTCACCTGGGGGCCGCTGCGGCCGCGGCGCAAGACGCCGCCGTCTTCGGATGCCGGGGCCACCTGATCCCCTCGTGGCCCGCCCAGGCGAAGGGGTGCGAGGGCTCGGCTCTCAGGCCGTTGCCGGGAGCCGGTACTCCGACAGACCCAGCGTCGCGAGGCCGCTCTTGGTTCCGAACAGGGCCTGGGCGACGCCGGTGATGAAGGCCCCCGCACCGATCTCCTGCACCTCGGGGGGAAGCCGGTCGGCGGTGTCCGGACCATACAGGCCGGAGGCGGTCATGCTCGACGTCCAGCCCGCGCTGCGTGCCGGACGCGTGGCGGATTCCGCCGTCACGTCTTGCGCGGCAGTCGCCGGGTCAGCCGGTCCACCAGTCCGTCGGGCAGGGTGCCGGCCAGCCAGGCGCCGAAGGCCATCGGCCACGGGAAGGCGATGCGGCCGTGATCGCGCGCCAGCCGCCGGCGGATCAGGCGGGCGGCGCGGTCGGCATCCATCAGGAACGGCATCGGGAACCGGTTCACCGCCGTCATGGGCGTGCGGACGTAGCCCGGGCAGATGACCGAGACCGCCACGCCGTCGGCGGCCAGCCAGCCACGCAGGGACTCGCCCCAGACCTTCACGGCGGCCTTGCTGGCGCAGTAGGCGGGGGCGCCCGGAAAGCCGCGGAACCCCGCCAGCGAGGCCATGATCGCGACCTGACCGCGGCCGCGGGCCCGCAGCGCCGGCACCAGCGGCTGCACGGTGTTCAGCACCCCGTCGAGGTTGACGGCGAAGATGTCGCGAGCCTGCGCCTCCGGCTCCGCGCCGCCGCCCGTGCCGCCGGAGCGGCCGGCGTTGGCGATCACCAGGTCGACGGGACGGGCGTCGTCGGCGGCTCGCACCCAAGCGGCGGTGGCGGCCGGGTCGCGGACGTCGACGACCGCGATGTTCACCCCGGCGCCACGCGCGCGGCAGCGATCGCCCACGGCTGCCAGGCGGGTCGCGTCGCGTCCCGACAGCGAAAGATGCACACCGGCTTCGGCGTATTGCGTCGCCAGCGCGGCGCCGAGGCCGCTGGAGGCGCCGGTGATGAGAACGTGACGGGGATCGGGACGGCGGGGCACGGGCAGAGGCTCCGGCTGTGAACGACCGGCGCGGAGCCTACCACGGACATGGACAGGGGAGAGAGGGCGGGGCGCACCGAGACTGTGTCGTTTCGGTGGCCCCCGACTGCCCCCCAGCCGGCTGCCCCTTCTTAAATACCTACAATTTGAGGGGACTCTGGGCAATCTGGTGGGACGACATACGACGTTCGGCCAGGGTCCCGACTGGGACGGCGCGATTGCGGGACGAATTTCGCGACGAGACGAGGGCGGTGTCACGGACCGAGCCTGCCCCCGCGGGCGGATCGGAGGCGGTGCGATCCGCCCTACCGCGAGGGCCGGCCGGTCTTGGTGCGTCCCTTGCCGCGAGTCTTCTTGCCCTTGGCGCTGCCGCCGCTTTTCTCCGCTTCGGCGCGGCGCACAGACGCCAACAGGGGATTGGGGGGCGGCCCGTCGTCGCCGGCGTCGGCCGGAACGCCCAACTCCATGGCCTCCAGACGCTTGATCTCGTCGCGCAGCCGGGCGGCCTCCTCGAACTCCAGGTCGGCGGCGGCGGCGCGCATGCGCTTGTCGAGGTCGGCGATGTGGCTGTGCAGGTTGTGGCCGATCTGGTGCTGCTCCTCGGCCAGGCCCGGGGCGACGGTCACATAGTCCTTCTCGTTGACGCTCTCCAGCACGTCGGAGATGCGGGCGCGCACGCTTTCGGGCGTGATGCCGTGGGCGGCGTTGTAGGCCTGCTGCTTCTCGCGCCGGCGGTTGGTCTCGTCGATGGCGTAGCGCAGGCTCTCCGTCAGGGTGTCGGCGTACAGCAGCACCCGGCCCTCGACGTTGCGGGCCGCCCGGCCGATGGTCTGGATCAGCGAGGTCTTGGAGCGCAGGAAGCCTTCCTTGTCGGCGTCCAGGATGGCGACCAGGGCACATTCCGGGATGTCCAGGCCCTCGCGCAGCAGGTTGATGCCGACCAGGACGTCGAAGGCGCCGATGCGCAGGTCGCGAATGATCTCGATGCGCTCCAGCGTGTCCACGTCGGAGTGCATGTAGCGCACGCGAATGCCCTGCTCGGCGAGGTACTCCGTCAGGTCCTCGGCCATGCGCTTGGTCAGGGTGGTGACCAGCACCCGCTGGCCCTTGGCGGCGCATTGGCGCACCTCGGCCAGCAGGTCGTCCACCTGGTGCTCGACCGGGCGGACGATGCAGACGGGGTCGATCAGGCCGGTGGGGCGGATGACCTGTTCCGTGAACACGCCGCCGGTGCGCTCCAGCTCCCACGGGCCGGGGGTGGCCGAGACGTAGACCGATGGCGGTCGCATGCCGTCCCACTCCTCGAACTTGAGCGGGCGGTTGTCGACGCAGGAGGGCAGACGGAAACCGTACTCCGCCAGCGTGCTCTTGCGCTGGAAGTCGCCCTTGAACATGCCGCCGATCTGCGGAACCGTGACGTGGCTCTCGTCCACGAACAGCAACGCGTCCTCGGGCAGGTATTCGAACAGGGTCGGCGGCGGGGCGCCCGGCGGCCGGCCGGTGAGGTGGCGCGAGTAGTTCTCGATGCTCTTGCAGTGCCCGGTGGTCTCGATCATCTCCAGGTCGAACAGGGTGCGCTGTTCCAGCCGCTGGGCCTCCAGCAGCTTACCGTCGGCCTGGAGCGCGGCCAGGCGGTCCTTCAGTTCCGCCTTGATGGACTTGACCGCCTGCGACAGCGCCGGGCGCGGTGTCACGTAGTGGCTGGCGGGGTAGACGGTCACCATGTCCAGGCCGGCCGTGCGCGCCCCGGTGAGCGGATCGAACTCGGCGATGTCCTCGATCTCGTCCCCGAACAGGGACAGGCGCCAGGCGCGGTCCTCGTAGTGCGCCGGAAAGATTTCGATCACGTCGCCGCGGGCGCGGAAGGCCCCGCGGGTGAACGCAATATCATTTCGCGTGTACTGAAGCTCGACCAGTCCCTTCAGCAGCGCGTCGCGGTCGATCTCCTGGCCCTTGCGCAGGGAAATCACCATGCGGGCATAGGATTCGACGGCGCCGATGCCGTAGATGCAGGAGACCGACGCGACGATGACCACGTCGCGCCGCTCCAGCAATGCACGAGTCGCGGCGTGGCGCATGCGGTCGATCTGCTCGTTGATGCTGGAGTCTTTTTCGATGTAGGTGTCGGTGCGCGGAACGTAGGCTTCCGGCTGGTAGTAGTCGTAGTAGGAGACGAAATACTCTACCGCATTCTCGGGAAAGAATTGTTTCATCTCGCCGTAGAGCTGCGCCGCCAGCGTCTTGTTCGGGGCCATGACCAGGGCCGGCCGGCCCGCGGCCTCGATCACCTTCGCCATGGTGAAGGTCTTGCCGGAGCCGGTGACACCCAGCAGCACCTGATCGCGTTCGCCCTCGCCCAGGCCGCGGCTCAGGTCGGCGATGGCGGTCGGCTGGTCGCCGGACGGGGTGTAGTCCGAGGCCAGCCGGAAGCTGGCGCGCGGGCCGGCGGGCTGGCGCTCGTACAGCGGCAGCAGGAGGGGGGCGGCGGTCGTCGTCATGCCGGACAAGATAGTCGCCCGCGCCGGGTGGGCCAAGGGTTGGGCCAAGCGTCAGGGCAAGCGTCAGGTCCTGGGCCGGCCAGGGATCCGGCCGGGGGCGGTCCCGCCTCAGGACGCCTGGTCGAGCCGCTCCACCGGGACGCCGGGCTCCAGCTTGCCGCTGCGAATCGCCAGCGCGGACTTGACGTGCGCCACGTTGGGCGCGGCGGTCAGGCGGGACGTCAGGAACTGCTGATAGTGGTCCCAGTCATGGGCCACGATCTTGAGCAGGAAATCGGTCTCCCCGGCCAGCATGTGGCATTCCCGCACCTCGGGCCACTCGTTGACCAGGGCCTCGAACGCCTTCAGGTCCGATTCGGCCTGGCTGTTCAGGCCCACATGGGCGAACACCGTCACGTGATAGCCCAGGGCGATAGGGTCGATCTCGGCGTGATAGCCCTTGATGAACCCGGACTCCTCCAGCGCCCGCACCCGGCGCAGGCACGGGGGCGCGGAAATGCCGGCGCGCTTGGCCAGCTCGACGTTGGTCATGCGACCGTCGGCCTGGAGATCGGCCAGAATGGACCGATCGACATGGTCCAGTTTCACGCGTTGCATGCGGCGGGTCGGGTCCTGATGTGGGAGGCGGGTCTGCGAAATGAAATTACAAGGGCTCCGGTGGCGGCGCAATGGAAAAACGGCGGCTCCGCCTCACCTCCCGCCGCCCCGCCAACATGGCTTACCGTGGTGCGGTTCGGGGTTGCGTTCGCAGATGCGATAAACAATATTCGAAGCGTTCTAAACAGGGCGGGGTCGATCTGAGGCCCGCCGCCCTTCTCACATATCACTGGGTCCGTTCCCGCACCCCTGGGATGCGACGTGTTCCGTGCGTCCCACATCCACCGTCATCCCGTTCGGGACAGAAGGAGTACCGCATGACTGATACCGTCGAGACCGTGGGCAACCTGATCGGCAAGCCGGCGCCGGACTTCACCGCGCCGACCGTGATGGGTGACAACACCATCGACGAGGCCTTCAACCTGAAGTCCTACCTGAGCGGCAGCTACGGCCTGGTGTTCTTCTACCCGCTGGACTTCACCTTCGTCTGCCCCTCCGAGATCCTGGCGCACGATCATCGCCTTGCCGAGTTCGAAAGCCGCGGGGTCAAGGTGGTCGGCGTGTCGGTGGACAGCCACTACACCCACCTGGCGTGGAAGAAGACGCCCACGGAACAGGGGGGGCTCGGCCAGGTCAAGTTCCCGCTGGTGGCCGACCTGACCAAGCAGATCGCCCGGGACTACGGCGTGCTGCTGCCGGACGGCGTGGCCCTGCGCGGTTCGTTCCTGATCGACAAGGCCGGGACCATCCGTCACTACGTCATCAACGACCTGCCGCTGGGCCGCAACGTGGACGAGTCCCTGCGCATGGTCGATGCCCTCCAGTTCCACGACCAGCACGGCGAGGTCTGTCCGGCCGGCTGGCAGAAGGGCGCCGCCGGCATGGAAGCGACCCCCGAGGGTGTGGCCAAGTTCCTGTCGGAGCACGCCGAGGCGCTGTAAGGCGACGGCATTCCCGTGCCCGTCGTGGGGCGAACACGACGGGAGTCGAACAGGCGGGGCGCTCCGGAGGGGGCGCCCCGTTTCCTTTGACCGCTTTCCGCCGCCTGATTAAGGTTTTTGCCCAGAAGGGTCCACCGACGTCATGCCGCCGCCGCCCCCCGCGGAGGCCGGCGCGGCGCAAGAGGATATCTGCAATGGCTGAATACCGAACCAAGGTCTTGGTGCTGGGCTCCGGGGCGGCCGGCTGCACCGCCGCCATCTACGCCGCGCGCGCCAGCCTCGAGCCCATCATGGTGGCGGGCCTGCAACCGGGCGGGCAGCTCACCATCACCACCGATGTCGAGAACTACCCGGGCTTCGCGGATCCGATCCAGGGGCCGTGGCTGATGGAGCAGATGCGCGCCCAGGCCGCCAACGTGGGGACGCGCGTCTTCGACGACGTGATCGTCGAGGCCGATCTGTCCAAGCGCCCGTTCGTGTGCAAGGGGGATTCCGGCGACCTGTACATCGGCGAGACGCTGGTGATCGCCACCGGCGCCAGCGCCAAGTGGCTGGGGCTGGAGAGCGAGAAGACCTACGCCGGGACCGGCGTGTCGGCCTGCGCCACCTGCGACGGCTTCTTCTACCGCGGCAAGGAGGTGGCGGTGATCGGCGGCGGCAACACCGCGGTCGAGGAGGCCATCTACATGACCAACCATGCCAGCAAGGTCACGCTGGTGCACCGCCGGGACAGCCTGCGCGCCGAACGCATCATGCAGGAGCGCCTGTTCGCCAATCCCAAGATCGAGGTGCGCTGGAACACGGTGGTGGACGAGATCCTGGGCGGGGGCATGCCGCCGGGGGTGACCGGGGTGCGGCTGCGCGACGTCTCGTCGGGCGAGGTGTCGGACCTTGCCGTGGACGGCGTGTTCATCGCCATCGGCCACAAGCCCAACACCGACCTCTTCGCCGGGCAGATCGACATGGACGATACCGGCTACATCCTCACCAAGCCCGACAGCACGGCCACCAGCGTGCCGGGGGTGTTTGCCGCCGGCGATGTCCAGGACCACGTGTTCCGCCAGGCGGTGACCGCGGCCGGGACCGGCTGCATGGCGGCCCTGGAGGCGGACCGCTTCCTGGTCGCGCACAGCGCCGCGCAGGAGGTGGCCGCCTGATCCGCGTCACGTCCGTGGGGCCGCCGGGGTCCGGTGACCTGGTGGCCGGGCAGGGGCCTGTGCGGAAAGCCTTGATCTCGACCCGTCGACCGGGGTCGAATGGAGGCGCCCGGGACGGATCACGGGGTCCGTCCCGGCCCTGATCTCTGCTGGGCCACCGGACACCGGTCCTGCCACACCGACTTCACCGCCGCGACACGGCGCCAACGCAAGAGCAACACCGCACGAGCACCTCGTCACAAGAGAAGAACGGGTCGGGGACACCGCGCCCGGCGAACAGGGTTCCGTCGAACAGGGAGGAGACGGCGATGCCAGCGCGTGGTGGCGCGATGGATTGGGATAAGCTGCGCGTTTTTCACGCGGTGGCCGATGCCGGCAGCTTCACGCATGCCGGCGAGGCCCTGAACCTGAGTCAGTCGGCGGTCAGCCGGCAGATCAGCGGCCTTGAGGAGAGCCTGGGCGTCACGCTGTTTCACCGCCATGCCCGCGGCCTCATCCCGACCGAATCCGGGGAGATGCTCTACCGCACGGTGCATGAGGTGTTCGCCAAGCTGGCCATGGTCGAGGCCAAGCTGGGCGAGACCCGGGAACGGCCCGAGGGACCGCTGACGATCACCACCACCGTTGCCTTCGGGTCGCTGTGGCTGACTCCCCGGGTCAAGAAGTTCCTCGAACGCTACCCGGACATCGAGCTGACCATCATCCTCAACGACGGCGAACTGGACCTGGCCATGCGCGAGGCCGACGTCGCCCTGCGCTTCATGCCGCCGCGCCAGCCGGACCTGGTGAAGCGTCAGCTCATCACCATGCACTACCATTGCTTTGCCGCGCCCGAGTACATCAAACAGCACGGCATCCCCCAGACGCCCGCGGATCTGGACAACCACAACATCATCATCTACGGCGAAAAGTTCAAGCCGCCGGTCGAGCGCATGAACTGGTTGATAGAAGCCGGGTGCGACCCCGCGCGCCCCCGCAAACCCATCCTGCGCGTGAACAACATCTACAGCATGTTCCGCGCGGTCCAGAGCGGGCTGGGCATCGCCGCCTTGCCGGACTACTTCAGCCTGGAGGCCGGCAATCTGGTGAAGGTCTTGCCGGATTTGCGTGGCCCCGAGGTGACGATCTACTTCGTCTACGCCGAGGAGATGCGTCACTCCAAGAAGGTGGAGGTATTCCGGGACTTCCTCATCCGGGAACTGGCCCAACGCCGCTTCTGAGCGTGCGATGCGGGAGAGGGGATGCGGGCGGCGGGCGCCGCTTGATCGGTCCCTCCGCACCCGATATCGTGCAGACTCGTTGCGAGCCCGGGCCGATCGCGTCGGCATGATCGAGACCGGCGCGGCCGGGGCGGAGCGGAGGGGTCAGAACCATGTCGATACCTCGGGCCTATGCGCGTGCCGTGACCCTGGTCGGGGTCTTCCTGCTGCTCCTGTTCCTGCTGCCGTTGACCGAGGCCTGGGCGCAGGCCCCCGATCCCGCCGGCCGGGTCGAGGCCGTGCAGGGGCGGGTCGCGCTGGTGCGGGCCGGCGGCCCGGTTTCGGCTACCGTCGGGGCGGGGATCTTTGCGGGCGACGAGGTCGTGACCGGCGAGGCCGCCAAGGTGCGGATCGCCCTGTCCGGTGGCGGCTCCCTGTCGGCCGGACCCGGCAGCCGCCTGTCGGTCGACGAATACCTGCCCGACGGCACGGGCCGCAGTGGCGTGTTCGGCCTGGTGATGGGCCTGATCCGCGCCAGCCTCAACGGCGGCGAGCGCTGGGACGGCTTCGACGTGCAGACCCGGACGGCCGTGGCGTCGGTCCGGGGCACCGACTTCACGGTCGAGGCGACGCCGCTCACCACGGCCGTGTTCGCGGTCGAGGGCGTGGTCGGCGTCACCGGCCTGGCGCCGGGGTCGGAGGGGCCGGTGGTGCTGCGGGCCGGGGACGGCACCGACGTGGCGCGCGGCGCGGCGCCGAGCCCACCCGTGCAGTGGGGTGCGGCACGGGTGCGCGAGACCCTGGCACGCGCCACCCTGGACTGAGCGGCGGAGCGCGGCGGCGGTGCGGCGCCTCCTGGCCGGCGGCCTGCTCGCGGTTGCGGCGCTCGCGGCGGTGCTGCTGTACCTCGCGGCGCGCGATACCCAGGTTGCCGCCGAGGTGGAGGCCGTCACCCTCGATGCGCGCTTTCGTCTGCGCGGCCCGATAAGCCCCGGCGGCGACGTCGTGCTGGCGCTGGTCGATGACCGGACGCTGGAGGCGCTGGGGACCGCATCGCTGCCCCGCGAGGAGCTGGGCGCGGCGTTGCACCGGTTGGACGCGGCCGGGGTGCGCGCCGTCGCCCTCAACCTGTTCCTGGGGGGGCAGGCCGCCGGGTCCGGTGGGTCCGGTGGGGCCGGTGGGGCGGCCGCCGACGCGGAGTCCCTGGCGCAGACCCTCGCGGCCCTGAGGGGACCGGTGGCGGTGCCGTTCGGGGTGCTGTTCGGGGCGCCCGGCGGGGCGCCGGCGCCATCGGCGGCGCCGGCCGGCCTGGAGGCGCATGCCTACCGGATCGTGCTGCGGCCGACCGGCGATGCGGGCGGACCGGGCGCGGTCGTCGAAGCGGTGCAGAGCCCCGAGGCCGCCATACTGGCGGCGGCTGACGCCGCCGGTCACAACATGCTGATCCTGGACGCGGACGGAACCCTCCGGCACCACGACCCGGTGGTGGTTCACGCGGACACGGCCTATCCCTCCCTGGCGATCCAGGCGACCCGGCTGGCGCTGGGGGTGGCGCCCGAGGCGCTGGCCGTGCGCTGGGGCGAGGCCGTGCGGCTGGGGCCGGTGACGGTCCCGGTGGACCGGCGCACCCGCATCGCCATCAACCACTACGGCCCGGGCGGGACGCTGCCCGCCGTCTCCCTGATCGACGTGATCGAGGGTCGGGTGCCGGCCGCGGCCCTGCGCGACCGGGTGGTGATGATCGGTGGCAGCGCGGCCGGGTTCGGGGCGCGCTTCCCGTCGCCCTACGCCGAGACCCTGACGGCCGCCGAGCATGTCGGCACCATGATCGACAATATCCTGTCCGACCGCGTGCTGCGCCGGGGGACGGCGGCGCTGACGCTCGACGCGGCGGCGGTCGGGACGGCGGTGGTGGTCGTCGGGGCGGCCGCCCTCAGCCTGCCCTACGGGGTCGCGGCGGCGCTGGCCGTGGCGCTGGTGGCGGCCTGGGGCGGGGTGGCGGTGTGGGCGCTGGTGGCGGCCCATTTGTGGCTCAACGTGGCCTTCCCGGCGGCCGCCGTGGCGGCGGTGTTCGTGCCCTGCGCTTTGCACCGGCGGGCGCGCGAGCAGCGCCGGCGATGGCTGATGGAACGGCAGCGGCGCAACCTGTCGCGCTACTTCTCGCCCTCCGTGGTCGACGCGCTCGCCAACCGGGATCGTCCGTTCGCCGGCGACCGCATGATCGACGCCGCGGTGCTGTTCGTGGATATGCGCGACAGCACCCGAATCTGCGACGGTCTGGATCCGACCCAGGCCATGGACCTGCTGCGCGGCTTCCATCGCGTCGTGGAGCGCCATGTCTTCGACAACAACGGGGTGCTCGACCGCTTCATGGGCGACGGCGCCATGGCCAGCTTCGGGCCGCCCGAGCCGACGCCGGCGTTCGCGCTGGATGCGGTGCGCGCGGCCCGCGGGCTGGCCGCGGCGGTGGCTGAGTGGAGCGCCGGGCGCGAGGCCGAGGGTGCGGTGCCGATCCGCATCGGCGTCGGGGTGCACTGCGGCCGCGTGCTCATGGGCGAACTGGGCGGCGACCGGCAGTTCGCCTTCACGCTGTCGGGCGAGACCGTGGCGATCGCCAGCCGCCTGGAAAGCCTGACCAAGGAGGTTGGCGCGGTGGTGGTCGTCTCGGACGACCTGCTGCGCGCCGCCCGCGCTGTTGCGGCGGACGCCGAGCCGGCCCTGGAGGGCTATCGGCCGCTCGGCGCCCGCACCATCCGGGGCCGGGCGGCGCCGCTCGACCTGTGGGCGTGGCCCGATGCGGGCGACCCGCACAAAAATCAATAATGTAGAGCCGATTCACGTTCGAAATCGGACCGCATCTGCGGTTCCGATTTCGAGCAATCGGCGCTAGGCGGCCCGGCGCGACAGCGCCAGCCAGATCCCGCCACCGATCAAAAAACTGCCGGAGATGCGCTCCAGCCACCGGACGTTGCGGCGCGACAGCAGGGCGCCGGTTTTGCCGGCGGCGACCGCGTAGGCCCCGTCGAGGACCAGCGCGACGACCATGAACGTCAACCCCAGGAGGACCACCTGGAGGGCCGGATCGCCCGCCGGGTCGACAAACTGCGGGATGAAGGCGCCGAAGAACAGCAGCGCCTTGGGATTCGACCAGATCACCAGGAACCCCTGCCAGGCATACCGGCCGTGGGAGCGAGCGGTCCCGGCGTCGGCCTGCCCGAGCTGCCCGTCCGAGCGCCACAGCTTGAGCCCCAGCCAGATCAGGTAAGCGGCCCCCAGAAGCCGCAGCACGTCGAACACGGCGCCGGCCTGGGTCACCACGGTCTCCAGCCCGAGGGCCAGCACGCCCACCATGATGAGCAGGCCGGCCTGGGTGCCGGCCACGTTCATCAAGCCGGCGGCCGGGCCGGCGCGCAGGCTGTTGGCGATGATGACCGTGACCGTGGGGCCGGGCACGACGACGATGAGGGCGCAGGCCGCGAGGTAGGCCAGCCAGGTGGTCAGATCGAACATGGGTGCAGGGTCTCCCAGGACGGGCCGGTGCCGGCGTACGCGGGGGGGGCTACATCAGGAATCGGGTGCGGATGGTGCCGGGCACCGCCTGGAGGGCGCGGCGGATGCCCATGCCGGCCTCGATCTCCTTGTTGACGTCGACCACGACGTAGCCGATGTCGCTATCCGTGCGCAGGTACTCGCCGGCAATGTTGATGTCGCGAGACGAAAAGATGTCGTTGATCGCACTGAGAACACCGGGCACGTTCTTGTGAATATGCAGGAAACGGCTCACCCCTTCCTGTTCCGGTAGAGAGACTTCCACGAAATTTACAGCGCCGGTTGTCGATCCGTTGTCGGAGTACTTGACCAGCTTCTCGACCACCTCGGTGCCGATGTTGGCCTGTGCCTCCTCGGTCGAGCCGCCCACATGCGGCGTCAGGATGACGTTGCGCAGGCCGCGCAACGGCGAGTCGAAGGTATCGTTGCCGCCCTTGGGCTCCAGGGGGAACACGTCCACCGCGGCGCCGGCCAGGTGCCCGGTGCGCAACGCGTGCGCCAATGCGTCGATGTCCACCACCTCGCCGCGGGCGGCGTTGATGAGGAAGGCGCCGGGCTTCATCAGCCCCAGTTCGCGCGCGCCGATCATGTCGCGCGTCAGCGGCGACGACGGCACATGCAGGCTGACCACGTCGGCGCGCTCCAGCAGCGCGTCCAGGCTGCCGGCCGACGCGGCGTTGCCGATCGCCAGCTTTTCCACGATGTCGTGGAAGATCACGCGCATGCCCAACGCCTCGGCCAGGACCGAGAGCTGCGAGCCGATGTGGCCGTAGCCGACGATGCCGAGCGTCTTGCCGCGCACCTCGTGGCTGCCCTCGGCGCTCTTCAGCCAGCCGCCCTCGTGACAGGCCCACGCCTTCTGGAAGGTGCCGCGCAGCAGGCAGATGATCTCCGCCAGCACCATCTCGGCCACCGAGCGGGTGTTGGAATAGGGCGCGTTGAAGACGGGGATGCCGCGCGTCTTGGCAGCATGCAGGTCGACCTGATCGGTGCCGATGCTGAAACAGCCGATGCTCATCAGCTTGTCGGCCGCCTCCAGAACGTCGGCGGTCACCCGGGTGCGCGAGCGGATGCCCAGAACATGCGCGTCGGCCACCGCGTCCTTGAGCGCGTCGCCCGACAGCGCGGTGCGCAGATGCGTGACGTTGGTGTACCCGGTCCGCCGCAGCAGCGCGACGGCGTTCGGATGGACGTTCTCCAGCAGCAGAACCTTGATCTTGTCCTTCGGCAGAGAGAGCTTGCTCACGGTCGGCGCATCCCCAAGACTGTGGTCCCATTCGAAGGGCGAACACGGTACGACAGGGCCGCACCGGCGGCCCGTGTGCCGGGTTCCCCTACCACACCGCCGCCGTGAGAAGGGAAGGGATTTTCATGTCCGCCGAGATCGAGGCCCGCCTCAGTGCCCTGGGGATCACCCTGCCGACGGCCGCCGCGCCCGTCGCCAACTATGTGCCGGCGGTGCGCACCGGGTCCCTGGTGGTGCTGTCGGGACAGATCCCGCTGGCCGACGGCGCCCCGGCGGTCACCGGCCTGATGGGGCGCGATCTGACGCTGGAGGACGGCCAGGCCGCGGCGCGCCTGTGCGGCGTCAACCTGATCGCGCAGCTCAAGGCGGTCTGCGACGGCGACCTGGGCCGCGTCGCCCGCATCGTGCGCCTGGGGGTGTTCGTGGCGGCGACCCCGGACTACACCGACCATCCCAAGGTCGCCAACGGCGTCTCTGACCTGATGGTGGACGTGTTCGGCGAGGCCGGCCGTCATGCCCGCGCTGCCGTGGGGTGCGCGTCGCTGCCGCTCGGTGTTCCGGTCGAGGTCGACGCCATGGTCGAGATCCGGGACTGAGCCGTCGCGGCCCGCCGGCGCATCGGTGGGTCTTGGTCGGGGCGGGGTCGGTCCCCACATGCTGGCGCGGGACATCCACGGTGCCACCGCCTGCGCGAGACCATGACCCGCTGCCCGCCTGACCATGACCACGCCCCCGACGGGGCCACGGTGGCAGTCTCGGTGCTGCCCGGCCTGGGCGGCGTCGAGGCCGCCGAATGGGACGCCTGCGCCGGCGCCGACAACCCGTTCGTCAGCCACGCCTTCCTGTCGGCGTTGGAGGACTCCGGGTCGGTCGGCCCCGAGACCGGCTGGCGGCCGCAGCACCTGCGCATCGCGGCGCCGGACGGGTCCCTGCTGGCCTGTGCGCCGCTGTACCTGAAGACCCATTCCTACGGCGAATACGTCTTCGACTGGAGCTGGGCCAACGCCTACGAGCAGGCCGGCGGGCGCTACTATCCGAAGCTCCAGGGGGCTGTGCCGTTCACGCCGGTGACCGGGCCGCGCCTGCTGGTGCGGCCGGACGCGTCCGACCCGGACCATCTGCGCCGCGCCTTGCTGGCGGCGACGGTGCAACTCGCCGATCGGGCCGATCTGTCGAGCGTTCACATCACCTTTCCGACCGAGGCCGAGGCGGACCTGGGCGCGGGCCTGGGCTTCCTGCGCCGCCAGGGCCAGCAGTACCATTGGGAGAACCTGGGCTACCGCGATTTCCGGGACTTCCTGGACACGCTGGCCTCGCGTAAACGCAAGGCGATCCGCAAGGAGCGCGAGCGCGCCAACGCCCAGGGGGTGGTTTTGCGCACCCTGACCGGGGACGACCTACACCCCCGGCACTGGGACGCCTTCTACCGCTTCTACCTGTCGACGGCGGACCGCAAATGGGGCCGCCCGTATCTGACGCGGGACTTCTTCCAGATCCTGGGGGAGCGCATGCCGGACCGCGTCGCCCTGGTCATGGGCGAGGACGAGGACAGCGGCCAACTGGTGTGCGGCGCGCTGAACCTGATCGGGTCGGACGCCCTGTTCGGACGCACCTGGGGTGCCCTGGCGGAGTACAAGTTCCTGCATTTCGAGGCGTGCTACTACCGCGCCATGGACTTCGCCATCGAACACGGTCTGCGCTGGGTCGAGGCGGGCGCCCAGGGCGAGCACAAGATCCAGCGCGGCTACCTGCCGCAGGCCACGCACAGCCTGCACTGGATCGCCGACCCGGGCTTTCGGGCGGCGGTGGCCCGCTTCGTCGAACAGGAGCGGGCCATGGTGGGCGAGGACATGGCGGCCCTGGCGGCCTTCGGCCCCTATCGGCGGGGCGAGCGCCCGGAGTCGTAAGGCACCCCGGACCACGATCCGCCTGCGCGAATAGGATGTCGGGACACGTCCATTGACGGACCACGGGCGGCCGGGCTTGATGGAGCGAGCCGACCGGCCCCCGGCGAGTCCCGCCTCGGGGCAGCGGACGGTCCCCGACGCGGGGGGATCCGCCGATGGTCCAGATGACCCCCACCGCCATCCTGGGCAAATGGCTGCATGGCGTGGCCCTCGACGTCCACACCGTCAGCAGCACCTACCAGGGCGACGATGCCGACGGCCGGCCCCAGTTCCAGACCCGGCGTTCCGCCCTGGGGGACCTGCTCTACCGCCTGAAGTACAGGCAGGACCGGTCCGCCGTCGCCCCGCTGGTCGAGGCCGCGGTCACCTTTCTGGGGCCACACCGCGCCAAGTTCGACATCATCGTGCCGGTGCCGCCGTCGACGCGGCGGGCCATCCAGCCGGTGCTGGTGATCGCGCAGGGTGTGGGGGTGCGCCTCGGCAAGCCCGTCTGCGACTGTGTGTCGACCGGCGGACCCACGCAACAGATCAAGGCCGTCGAGGACCCGGTGCAGCGGGCCACCCTGAAGCACGGCTTGTACCGCGTCGATGCCGGTGTTACCTCCGGGCGGCATGTGCTGCTGCTGGATGACCTGTACCGCTCGGGGACGACCTTGAACGCCATCACCGAGGTCCTGATGGGGCAGGGCCGTGCCCAATCGGTGCGGGTGCTGACCCTCACCCGCACGCGGATCAACCGATGACCGCGGTCTTTGTGGGGGGATCGCGCCACGTCTCCCGGCTGTCGGCGGCCGTGCGGGGGCGCCTGGACTCCATCATGGCGCAGGGTCACCGGGTCCTGGTGGGCGACGCGGGCGGCGCCGATGCGGCCGTGCAGCGGCACCTGCACACCGCCGGGTACGACGCTGTGGCGGTGTACTGCTCCGGCGCGGCGCCGCGCACCAACGCCGGCGGCTGGGCGGTCGAGGCCGTGCCGGTTCCGGCGTCGGCGCGCGGGTTCGCGTTCTATGCCGAGAAGGACCGCGCCATGGCCCGCGCGGCCGACTTCGGCCTCATGATCTGGGACGGCAAGAGCCCCGGCACGGTTCTGAACGTGTTGCGGATGGTGCGTCTCGGCAAGCCGACGCTGCTCTATCGTGGCGGCGGAGAGGGTCGGGGGGACGACCACCAGGTGTTCCGCACCGGCGCCGACTGGGACCGCTTCCTGGCCGGCTGCGACGGTGCCTTCGTCGAGGCGCTGCGCCGCCGCGCCACGCCCGAGGAATGGAGCGGACCGACCCGGACATCCGAAACGGAGACCCCATGACCGAAACCGCACCGCCCGACGCCACCCTGCCCGAAGAGGCGCGCGACCTGCTCACGGTCTGGTTCGGGGCGCCGGGCGACCCCGCGCACGGCGGCTTTCGCGCTGTCTGGTTCGAGCGATCCGAGGCTTTCGACGCCCTGCTGCGCGACCGCTTCGCGAACCTGGCCGCGCAGGCGGCGCGGGGCGACCTGGACGCCTGGGCCGCGACGCCGCGCGGGGCGCTGGCCCGCATCCTGCTGCTGGACCAGGTCCCGCGCAACATCCACCGCGGCACCCCGGCGGCCTATGCCGCCGATGCCATGGCCCTGGAGGCCGCCAAGCAGGCCCTGCGCGACGGTCACGACCGGGCGCTGTCGGACCTGGAGCGGCTGTTCCTGTACATGCCGTTCCAGCACGCCGAAGACCTGGTGGAGCAGGAGCGGTCCCTGGCGCTGTACGACCGTCTCGGCATCGAGGGGGCGCAGAAGTCGGCCCACCGGCACCACGAGATCGTCGCCCGCTTCGGCCGCTTCCCGCACCGCAACGCCGTCCTGGGCCGGACGTCCACAGCCGAGGAGCTGGCGTTCCTGCAGGAGCCGAACTCTTCGTTCTGACGGCGGCTTGACGGCGGCTATCCCCGCCAGCGCAGCAGCCAGCGTTCCGCCCGGCCGATCAGAAAGGCCACCGTCAGCCCCATGACCGACAGCAGCGCCACCCCGGCGATGAGCTGATCGGTGGCCATCATGTTGCCGGCCAGCAGGATGTAGGCGCCGACGCCGTACTCGGCGCCGATCATTTCGGCCGCCACCAGCAGGATGATGGCGATCGAGGCCGAGATGCGCGCCCCCGACAGGATGGCGGGCAGGGCGCCGGGCAGCACGATCTTCAGCACCACGTCCCGCCATGGCAGGCCGAACGACTGGCCCATGCGGATCAGGGTGCGGTCGACGCTGTCCACCCCGCCGGCGGTGGCGATGATGGTCGGGAACAGGGCGCCGAAGAACAGGGTGGCGACCTTGGAGCCCTCGCCAATGCCGAACCAGATGATGAACAGCGGCAAGAGGGCGATCTTCGGGATCGGGAACAGCGCCGCCACCACCGGCCCCAGACCGGCGCGGGCCAGCGAGAACAGCCCGATGCACAGGCCCAGGCCGATGCCGGCGGCGGTGCCCAGGGTCCAGCCGATCACCAGGCGTTGCAGCGAGGCCGACAGGTGCAGCCACAGCCGGCCGCTCTCCACCAGCGACCATAGGGCCGCCGCCGCCGCGCTGGGCGCCGGCAGCACCAGCGGGCTGACCAGCCCGGCGCGGGCCGCACCCTCCCACACCGCCAGCAGCACCAGGAACACCGCCGGCCCAGCCCAGGGCAGGGGGTGGGGCCGGAACCCGCCACCGCGGAAGGGCACCGGGCGGCGGTCCTGTGGGCGGACGTCAGGCATCCAGCACCTCGCGGTCGGCGGCCTCGGCCTCGGCGCGCATCAGATCCCACAGGTGGGCCACGTGCTGCTCCAGGTCGGCGTCGCCGGGCTGGCGATCGGCCAGCGGCCGGTCGATGGTCAGGGTGGCATGGACGCGCCCCGGGCGGCGCGACAACACCACGATGGTGTGGCCCAGCCGCACCGCCTCGGCGAGGTTATGGGTCACGTAGACCGCCGTGAACCGCTCCCGCTCCCACAGCGAGACCAGATCGTCCATCAGCAACTCTCGGGTCTGGCCGTCGAGGGCCGACAGCGGCTCGTCCATCAGCATGACCGCCGGGCGCACCGCCAGCGCGCGGGCGATGGCCACGCGCTGCTTCATGCCGCCCGAGAGTTGGCGGGGGAAGGCGTCGCGGAAATCGGCCAGCTTGGTCCGGGCCAGAACGTCGGCGATGATCTCCGCCCGTTCCGCGCGGCCGAGCCGATGGTGTTCCAGCGCCAGAGCCACGTTGCCCGCCACCGTACGCCACGGCAGCAATGCGAAGTCCTGGAACACGTAGGTCAACGGGTTCAGGCAGCCGGGCGGCGGCGCGCCCTCCTGCAGGACCGAGCCGGCGCTGGGCCGCTCCAGGCCGCCGATGAGACGCAGCAGGGTCGACTTGCCGCAGCCCGACGGCCCGATCAGGCACAGGACGCGCCCGCTCTCGACCGTCAGGGTGATGTCGTCCAGCGCCGTGGTGCGGCCATAGACGTGCGAGACGCCCTCGATGGACAGGTTCACCGGTCGGCGTCCTCAGTCCGGCACGTTGTACGCCTCGACGAACCGCGTATCCACGATGTCGGTATGGTCGAAGTCGGTCGCCAGCAAGCCCTGGTCCTGGAACCACCGCACCTGCGCCGCCACGTCGCCCACATCCAGGCGGGCGTTCTCGTTGACGTAGATGGCGCCGGCCTGGATCGACGGCGCCGCCTTGTCATACGGCCGGTCGGTGTAGACGTACTGGTGGATCAGCCGCGTCATCTCGTCGGTGGCGGCCGGGTCGGCCTCCTGGTCCAGCATGACGGCCCGGTAGTCGGCGATGCCACGCTGATAGGCGCGCACGAAGCGTTCGACCAGGGCCGGCCGCTCCGCCACATTGCGGGTCGAGGTGAACAGGGTGGTGACCTGGTAGGGGGCGTAGGCGTTGACCCAGCCGATGATTTTGGCCGCCCCGGCCTTGTCCAGCGCATGGGCGATGTGCGGCACGATGATCATGGAGTCGACCTGGCCGGACTTCAGCGCGCCGATCATGGCGCCGACCTTCTGCATCGGCTTGAGACTGATCTCGGAGAGCGGGAAACCCGCGGCCTCGGCGATGCGGCCGGCCATGTAGTGGAACGACGAGCCCACCTGGGTGATCGCCAGTGAGTGGCCGGCCAGCGCCTCGGGGCTGGTCAGACCCGCGTCGTAGGCCTGATTGGAGGCCAGGACGGCCGAGCCCTCGTGGTCCGGCACCTCATGGAAATGGCCGCCGATCACCTTCAGGGCGCCGTTGCGGGCCAGGTTGAAGAACCCGCCGGTGAGCGCGGTCAGGCCGAAGTCCACGTCGCCCGACGCGATGGCGACCGCCACCGGCTGGGCGCCCTGGAAAAAGCTGAACGCGACGTCCAGGCCCTCGTCCGCGAAGTAGCCGCGCTCGTAGGCGATGAAGATCGGGGCCGACGAGGTGAAGCGCAACGCTCCCACCACCACGCGGTCGGCGCCGCCGTCTTCCGCGGCGCTGGCCGATGACGGAGCGAAGGCCGGGGCCAAAAGTCCGGCGGTGCCGAGGGCGACGGCCAGGCCGCCGGACACGACCAGGCGGGCGAGGAGACGGCGGGCGATGCGCGGCATGGGGCGAGTCCTCCGGGACGGCAGGTATCGGGTCGCGGTCCCCTGCGGGGTCGTCCGCTGCTGCCGGTTGACTGTGGGCCGGGTCACGGCCGACGGAGGCGGGAGTGTGGCCGAAAGCCCGCGGGCCTTCAAGCTGGCGGCCGCGGGCGTCAGCGCGCCGTGTCAGAGGATGCCGAAGCGCGACAGCGCGACCGCGATGTCGTCCCCGAAGCTCGGTCCCTTCTTCAGCAGGGCGGCGCGGGGCGGCAGATCCTTCAGCGCCGGGTGGCCCCATTCGTAGCTCGTCAGCAGCGCGAACGGGATGCCGCGTGTGCGGGGCATGGCCGCGAAGGCGCAGGCCAGATCGACCCCGGTCATCTCGCCGATCTCCTGGCCGGCGATGATGAGATCGGGACGGGCGCGAAACGCCTGCTCGAAGGCGTCGAACGGGACGCGAACGTTGGTGCTGCGCAACCCGCAGGCGGCGAGTTCGCGCTCCACCAGGTGGGCGCCGGCGCGGTCGCGCAGCACCAGCATCACCTCGACCGGGCGCGGCACGACGACCTCGAAGTCGATGTCGAAGGTGCGCTTGAGGGGCAGCTCGCGGACCATGCGCGCGGTGGCGTCCGGGCCTTCCAGCCGGCCCTCCAGGGCATCCTCCAGCCGGTCCGCGAAGGTGCGGATGTCGGCGAGCTGGAACGGGGTCAACTCGTGCAGCGGCCCGAGGTATTCGTCCATGCGCTGGAGCACCAGGCGTGCGCTGGGCAGCACGCCGGACGGGGCCTGGGCGGCGAGGGACCGGACCAGCGTGCGCAGGGCGGCGGCGGTCTGATCGGGCGCGGCCGCGCCGGAGATGGCGTTGGCCAGTTCGACCTCGATCCGGGCGAGGGCCTGGCGGGCGTCGTCGCGAAACTCGGCCTCGATCTCGCGGTCGAGGTCGTCGGCGCTGGGGACCAGGGGGGCAGCGGCCATGGGAGTCCTTACCTTGCAGTCGTGAACCGTGTCCGGTACCCGCGCACTCTACGCCCTCGGCCGGCGGTCGCAAAGCCCGCGCCGACGATGGCCACGCGTTGGCAACGCGCCCGTGAACGGTGTAAGAGGAGACCCGGACCGCGACCCCCGACAGCCCGGAGTCCCGGCGTGCAACCGACCCTGACCACCTACATTGCCCGGCACTTTCTGGTCGGCCTTGGTCTGACGGCCGTGGCGGTGGCCGCCCTGATCCTGCTGTTCGACGTCATCGAGCTGCTGCGCCAGACCGCGCGGATACCGGAGGCCACACTGGGGGTCGTCATGACCCTCGGGCTGCTGCGTCTGCCCCTCGTGTTGCAGACGGCGCTGCCGTTCGTGTTCCTGGCGGCGGCGCTGATCGTGTTCTGGCGCCTGTCGCGAGCGAGCGAACTGGTCATCATCCGGGCCGCCGGCGTGTCGGTCTGGCAGGTCCTGGTGCCGCTGCTGGGGCTGGTGCTGGTGCTGGGGGCCCTCAACGTCGGCATGGTCAATCCCCTGGCGGCGTCCCTGTTCACCCAGTTCGAGCGGGCGGCCCGGGACGTGGGCATCGGCGGCGACAATCCCTTTTCCCTGTCGGAAGGGGGGCTGTGGCTGCGCGAGGCACGCGACGACGGGTTCGCCATCGTGCACGCCCGCGACGCCTGGCAGGAGCGCCGGGTGCTGAACCTGTCCCAGGTCATGGTGATGGAGATGGGACCGGACGACGTGCCGACATGGCGCGTGGATGCCCCGCGCGGACAGTTGGCGGACAACCGGTTCGTTCTGGAGCAGGCGACGGTCTCGGTGCCCGGGCAACCGCCCGAGACTCAGGCGCGTCTGGTCGTGCAGACCGAGCTGTCGCTGCCCAAGATTCAGGAAAAATTCGCCGCGCCGGAGTCCATGAGCTTTTGGGAGTTGCCGGCGTTCATCGCGTTCTTCGAGTCCGCGGGGTTCTCGGCCCATGCCCACCGCATGCACTGGTACGCGCTGCTGGCGTCGCCGGCGATGTTGTGCGCCATGGTCCTGCTGGCCGCCGTGTTCGGGTTCAAGTCCAGCCAACGGCGGGGCGGCTGGCTGGCGCGCGTGGTGGGCTGCGTGGTGGCCGGATTCCTCGTCTACTTTTTCTCCCAGGTGACCTATACCCTCGGTCAGTCGCAGACCCTGCCGGTCGGTCTGGCGGCGTGGTCCCCCACCCTGGTGACGGGTCTGCTGGGCACCGCGGTCCTGTTCCACCTTGAGGATGGCTAGCGGCGGCATGACGGCCGCCGCGCGACAGCGTCCCTTGTGACGGAGTGTAGATGAGCGATCCTTCTCCCCAGGACCGGGCCGCGTTCGGCGACCGGGTGTTCGCGGTGGTGGCCGGACCCTGGGCGGTGGCCGCGCTGGTGCTGGCCGTGACGGGCGCGCGCCTGGCGCTGCTGGCCGGACCCGTGGCGCCGCCGGTGATGCCGGACGAGGCGGCCCTGTGGCTGCTGGCGCAGGCGCCGCGCCCCGCCTGGCCCGACGTCGGGTGGCTGCCGCCGTGGCTGCTGGGATGGCTGTCCGAGCGCTGCGGGGCGGACGGGCCGTGCCTGCGGCTGCTGGCCCCGCTTGCCCATGGCATCACCGCCTGGCTGATGTACCGCCTGGGGAGCGTGTTGTTCGACCCGCGGACCGGGTTCTGGTGCGCCGTGGTCACCATCACGCTGCCGCTGGTCATGCTGGGCGGGCTGATGATCGGGTCCCTGACGCTGATGCTGCCCCTTTGGACCCTGGCCCTGCTCGCCCTGGCGCGCACCCGCGCCGAGACCGGCCTCGGTCCCTGGGTTGCCCTCGGGGTCGGTGTCGGCCTGGGCCTGCTGATGCACCCCCTGATGGCGCTGTTCGTGCCGCTGGCGATGCTCTACCTGATGACCGCCGATGCGCCGGCCGGCCTGTGGCGCAGCCCCGGGCCGGCCGTGGCCGTGCTGCTGGCGGCGGTGCTGGTGCTGCCCGATCTGGTGTGGAACGCCCAGAACGGCTGGGCGGGTTACGAGCGGCTGTGGCGGTCGCTGTCGACCGGATGGCCCGCGCGCGGGGATGCGCTGGGCGCCCTGCTGCCGTCGCTGGGCCTGGGGACCGTGTTGGCCGGCCCCGTGCTGGCGGGTGTGCTGGCCTGGCTGCTCCTGCGCTTGCCGGCGGAGGCGATGGGCGGCGCGTTCCGGGACTACCGGGTGCGGCTTCTGGTGGTGTTCACCGTGCCGGTGCTGGCGGCGACGCTGGCGCTGACCCTGGTTTGGGACACCGGGGCGATGCTGACCGCCCCCGCCGTTCCGGCGGCCGTGGCCATGGGAGTCGGCTGGCTGACGGTGCGGGAGCGGGTAGGGTGGCTGCGCGCGGCGGTGGTCCTGAACCTGCTCGTGGCCGGGCTGCTGCTGCGCGGGCCGGACCTGGCGGCCCGCGCCGGATGGGTGGTGCCGGAGCCGGCGGACCTGTTCGCCGCCGGGCGCGGCTGGGACCCGGCCGGGCGCTGGCTGGCGACACTCGCCGAGACCTATGACGGCACGCCCATTGGTGCAGCCGGACCGTGGGCGCCTTTGCTGGCCTATCACGGTGCGCGCGCCGACGTGCCTGTGCGGGTGATCGGGACGGCGGCCGATGCCGGGGCCGCGGCCTTTCGCGGCCTCCTGGTGATGCCGGCCGCCCTGGCCGATGCCGATGGCGGGGCGGACGACGGAGCGGATGACGGGGCGGCGCGGGATGTCCGGGCTCGCCTGACGGTGACCCTGCCGGACGGGCGCCGGCGGGCCTGGGCCGCTGTCCTGGTGCCGGCGGAGGCGCCATGACCACGCCGAGTTGGGATACCCATCCGCTGGCGGGCTGGCGCTGTCGGCTGTTCACGGCTCTGGTGCTGGTGTTCGTGGTGGTCCCTCAGGTGGACCTTGGGGTCAGCGCGCTGTTCTACGATGCCGGGACGGGCCTGTTCGTGGCCGAAGGCCCGATTCTGAATGCCATCCGCAAGGGGGTGCCCCCGCTTCTGTACGCCGCGGTGGTGTTCGTGGTGCTGTTGTGGGTCGGCGACCGCATGGTGCCGGGACCGCGCCGGGGGCGGCCGAGCGGGCGCCAGGTGCTGTTCCTGGTGGGCAGCCTCGCCCTCGGGCCGGGACTGATCGTGAACGGCGTCCTCAAGGAATGGTGGGGGCGGGCGCGCCCGAGCGACATCGAGGCCTTCGGCGGTGCGGCGATCTACACGCCGCCGTGGATGATCGCCGACCAGTGCGCGACCAACTGTTCGTTCGTCTCGGGACACGCCGCCATCGGCTTCTGGGTGGTGGCGTTCGCGCTGCTGGTGCCGCGGCGTCACCGCGTCCCGGCGATGATCGCGGCGCTGCTGTTCGGGGCCATCGTGGGCGGTGCGCGCATCGTGGTCGGCGCCCACTTCCTGTCCGACATCGTGTTCGCGGGGGTCATCGTGATCGCGGTGACCCTGTGGCTGCACCGGACCCTGATCCTGGACGACGGCTGAGGACCGCACGAGACCGCCCCGCCCATCCGGCCCATGACGTCGCCTGCATGGGTCGGTCAGCGCGGAGTCACGCGATCATTCCGAACCATGTCGTGGTTCCGATTGATCGCGTGACTCCGCGCGAACGATATGAGTCTCTGCCAATCTTTGCGGCACACCGAAATCGCGCCGCGCGTCCGGTTTGTCGCAATCGGCTGTAACCGGCGCCACTGCGGCGGCGGCCCGATACGGTGTATGGGGCTGGCCAGTATGGGGCTGGCCAGCATGACGCCGTGTGCCGCACGCCAAAGCGCGTGTCTCGCGGCGTGGTGCCCGGGGCGAGACTCGAACTCGCATGGTGTTACCACCGCCGGATTTTGAGTCCGGTGCGTCTACCAATTCCGCCACCCGGGCCGGGTCGGCAAGGTCACGCCCAGGGTTATTGCAGGGCGCTCGGGACCCGTCAATGCCATGGATGCCGTTTTTGGCACCGTCGCCGGCGGCGGCCCGGCGGTCCGACCTACCGCGCCACCTCGGTGGGTTCACAGAACTGACCGGCCGCGCGCAACTGGTCGCACAGGCGTGGGGCGCCGCCCGGGATGGCGACCGGTCCGGCCTTGAGGCGGATGAAATCGCCCTTGCCGGGGATCGTGACCGGCTCGTAGACCGGGGTCATGCCCCGCATCAGGCCGGCGTAGCGGGTGCTCAGGGCGGTCCAGCCGGCGCGCGCGGTGTCGCTGTCGCGGTAGGAGGCCAGATGGACGTAGGCGCTGGCGGTCCCGGCGCGGGCCTGGGCCGCGGTGTCGCTGGCGGCCCCCGTCACGCCCGTGAACCGCTGCGTGACCGGATCGTCCGCGTTCGCCGTGGGTGGTCCGGCGGTGACACCCGGCTCGATCGGCAGCAGCGGGCGCGGGGCGACGGGACCGCCGTCCCTCGTGGTCGCGGGCGCTGCGGCATCGGTGGCGGTTTCGGAGCCTGGCTCGCGTGCGTCGGCCATGGACGCCGGCATGGCCCCGAGCGGCGCCGCCGGCCGGGGGCGTGCGGCTGTCTCCACGCGGGCCGCCGGCGGCGGCACCGCCGCGGCCGCGGTGTCGGCCTGGCCCTCGGGCAGGGCCGTCGCCGCCTCGCGCAGCGCGGCCCGCTCGGCATCGTACTCGCCGCTGGTGACGAGGCCGCGTCGTAGGGCGTCTTCGAGCCGGCGGGCCAGCCGGGCCGCCTCTACCGCCGTGTCGGGGCGCATGTCGGCCTCCTCGCGCACCAGCGGCTCGGCGGGCAGCAGGGCATCGAGAATGGCCCGGCGTTCGTCCGCGTGCTGGCTGGCGGACAGGGCGCCCCGCTCGAATGTGGCCCCCAGGTCCTGCAACCGGCTCACGACGGCGGTCACCCGGGGCGCCGGGCGTGCCAGGCCGGCGCTGGGTGGCGGTTCGGTCAGCGGCAGGATGGCGCCCAGGTTTGCGCGGCGGCGGTCGCGGTACTCCACATTGGTGATCAGGCCCTCGTTGTAGAGGCGTTCGAGGACGGCGAAGCGCTGCGAGATGCTGTCCCAGGCATCGTCGCGGTCGTTGGGAAAATTGCCCGGGGTCGGCGCCGGGGTTTCCATGGCGGTGGGGCCGGTGACGCCCGGCACCCGCGCGAAGCCGGCACCCACCGGCGCGGGCGGCAGCCTGTCCAGCCGGGCAGCGGCGATCTCCACCACCGGTCGGGGGGTCGAGTCCATGTCCAGCGGCGTCAGGTCGACCCGGGCGTCAGGGTCGAGGGCCAGGATCAGCTCGTAAGCGTCGCGGGCCACGGCGGGCTGGGCGGCCCGCTCCGCCAGCATGCCCTTGATGAGCAGGGCGTAGGGGTCCCGCGGGTTGAACTTCAGCGCCCGCGTTGCCCAGGCCTCGGCGTCCCCGAGTTGGCCCTTGGACAGTGCCGCCAGCGCCGAGTCGGCCGCCGGTGCCGGTGGCGCCAGGGCTTCCACCATGCCACCCTCTCCCACCGTACACCCGGCCAGCGCCAGGGTTCCGATGATGACAGCGGTGGCTCCGGCCGCGCCGAGGCGCCGGTTCAGACCGGTCGCGCCACGGACCGGAGCGTGCTGCGGCGACATGTCTCGCTCTCCTCGTCTGGACTCGCGGGGGCTGGACTCGTGGCATCATCGGCCGCGTGTCGCAGGACGCCAACCCATCATGACCCTATCTCTGACGGTGCTTTAATGCAATTGGCTAAAACCAGGAAATCAATGTCTAAACCGGATTGGCAAACCCTGTTCTCTCACGGACACACTGCCGGTGGAATAGGGGCATGGGCTGACAGCGCCGCGTTTCCGTCACACCTCTGGCATAGCGACCCCGCGTCCTTCCGTGCACAACCCGGTCCGGGCCGCCGCCGCGGCCGGAGACAGCATCGAGACCGACCATGACCGCACCCCCGATCGAAACCGAGTTGAAGCTCGCCACCTCCGAGGCCGGCCTGGCGGTCCTGCTCCGCTTGCCGTGGCTGCGCGCGCTGCGGGACGGTCCGGTGCGCACCCGGCGCCTGACCAGCACCTACTACGATACGCCCGAGGGGATCCTCTGGACCCGGGGCGTCACCCTGCGCCTGCGCCACGATGGGGCCTCATGGGTCCAGACCGTGAAGGCCGCGCCCCAGGAGGCCGCCGGCCTGTTCAAGCGCCTGGAGTGGGAGCGGTCGGTGCCCGACGGGCGGCTGGATCTGGAGCGCCCGCGCGCGGCGGGTTTGCGCAAGGCCCTGGCCGGGGTCGAGACCGCCGACGCCGTGCGGCCGTGCTTCACCACCGATATTCGGCGCACCGAGGTGCGCCTGCGCGACGGGGGCTGTACGGTCCTGATGGCCCTGGATCGCGGCGCGGTTCGCGCCAACGGCCACAGCGCCCCCGTGTGCGAGGCGGAACTGGAGTTGGTCGAGGGCACCGCGGGCGACCTCTACCGTCTGGCCGAGCGCATCGCCGCGGCGGTGCCGGTGCGACTGGAGTTGCGCGCCAAGGCGGAGCGTGGCCATGCCCTGGCCGTCTCGGCGGCGGTGCCCGGACCGCAGAAGGCACAGGCCCTGGACCTGGACCCGGACATGACGGCCGGGGCCGCCTTCCAGGCCATCGCCGGCGGCTGTCTGGCGCAGATGGCGGCCAACGTCAGGCCGCTCGTCGAGGCGCGCGACGGCGAGGCCATCCATCAGATGCGGGTGGCGACGCGGCGCCTGCGCTCGGCCATGACCACCTTCAAGGCTGTGGCGGCCGGTCCCGGTCTGACGGCCGTCAAGGACGACTTGCGCTGGCTGATGGGAAGCCTTGGGCCGGCGCGCGATGCCGACGTGTTCCTGAGCGAGATCCTGGGCCCCGTGCGGACGGTCTTCCCCGACGATCCGGGCCTCGCCAGTTTGCACGCGCTGTTCTCGGACCGGCGCGAACGCCGGTTCGACGCGGCCGTCGCGGCGGTGTCGGATCCGCGCTTCACGCGCCTGCTGTTGGGCCTGGGCGCCTGGATCGAGGCCGGGGACTGGCGCGCCAGCGGCGACGATGGTCCGCGGGAGATGCCGTTGGACCGCTTTGCACGCAAGACTCTGGAGGCGCGCTGGCGCAAGGTGGCGAAGCCGGCCCGCACGTTCGACCGCCTCTCCGACACCAAGCGCCACAAGATGCGGATTCAGGTGAAGAAGTTGCGCTATACCACGGAGTTTTTTGGATCCCTGTTCCGCAAGAAGACGGTCAAGCCGTTCGTGAAGGGGCTGTCCACGTTGCAGGACCAGCTCGGCGCGCTCAACGACGTCGCGGTGGCCAGGGAGACCCTACACGAAACCCTGCACGAGACCGTGGCGGACCAGCGCGCCGGCGACGACGGGGTCGCCGCGGCCGAGCGGGCCTGGGCGGCCGGTCTGGTGGCCGGCTGGCATCGCCGCGACGCCGGCGACCGCCTGGCCGAAGCCGGCCGCACCCTGAAAGCGGTGCGCCAGGCCGCCGGGTTCTGGCGCTGATGGGGCCGGGCGGCGAGGGACCGATCGGCTCTACGCCCCTTCCATGTACTCGCGCAGACGCTTGCGGCCGCCATAGCCCTGGGCCTTCAGGTCGACCTCGAAGGCCGGGGTCCTGGCCCGGCCCGCCGGGGTGACCTCGACCGCAACCAGGAACTTGCGTTCCCGCACCAGCTCGAACTGGGGCACGCCGCGTCCGGGCGGATACTGCTCGGCGGGCGTCAGGCCGTCGTCGTGGCGGGTGACGGGAACGATCTTGGCGATGCGCTTGCGCCCCGTCACCGCCATGCCCTTCAGGGCCAGGTCCTTGAAGGCCCGCACGCCGTCGAGCCCGTGCGCCTGCAAGACCTTGTCGTACAGATGTTCGCGCAACCGGTCGGCGTCGGCGCTGTCCGCCGGCGGACCGAGACGGCCACCCGAAAAATAGGTGTAGCCGGCCAGCTTGAAGTCATCGAGGCCGAGGAACTGGCGCAGCAGCAGGATGAAGTAGCCCTGGGACAGGCGGCCCTCGTGAAAGCCCAGGTCCTTCTCCATGTCCCGCTCGAAGCCGGGGCGGATGCCGACCAGGGTCGTGATGTTCCCGCGCATCCCCACGACGGCGCCCACCCTCAGGTCGGTCCCTCCCTTCAGGTCTGCCATGACGCGCCCTCCCGCCGCCGCGCAAAGTGTATGCGTCGCAGCCGATTAGCGCGGAACGCCGGAATACGGAATCGCATGGTGATTTCGAATTCGGGCGTTCCGCTCTGAAACCAACAGATCGCGCCGAGTCAGGCTCGAAATCGGTCCCACCCCGGTGGTTCTGATTTCGAGCGATCGGCGCTATTGCGGCACACCGACATCGCGCCGCGACTCCGGTTGGTCGCAATCGGCTGTCGGTCTCCGGCGGGCAGTGTGACTCAGCGGCGGGGGCACGGCCACTCCCGCAGCAGCCAGGGCGGCAGGTCCTCCAGTGCGGCCAGGTCGTCCAGGCTCGGTCGCCGACGCACGACGTGGAAACGGTCGCCGTCCACGAGCACTTCGGGCACCAACGGGCGGCCGTTGTACTGGTTCGCCATCACCGCGCCGTAGGCCCCGGCCGTCATGAAGGCCACCAGGTCGCCGGCCACCAGCGGTGGAAGCGTACGGTCGCGGGCGAAGGTGTCGCCCGATTCGCAGACCGGTCCCACCACGTCCAGCAGGCGCGTTTCGGTCCCCGCGGAGGGCGCGCGCACCGGCCGGATGTCGTGCCAAGCGTCGTAGAGCGCCGGGCGCATCAGGTCGTTCATGGCCGCGTCGACGATGGCGAAGGCGCGCGTGATGCCCTCTTTGAGGTAGATCACCCGCGACAGAAGCACGCCCGCATTGCCGGCGATGGCGCGCCCGGGTTCGATGGTCAGGGCGCATCCCAGGTCACCGACCGTCCGCCGCACCACCTCGGCATAGGCGGTGGGCGGCGGCGGGGTCTCGTCACCGGCATGGTAGGGCACCCCGAGGCCGCCGCCCAGGTCCAGGCGCTCCACCGCAACACCGTCGGCGCGCAGCAGCGCCACGAGATCGCGCACCCGCAGGAACGCGGCCTCGAACGGGGCGAGATCCAGGATCTGGGATCCGATGTGCAGGGCGACACCCTTGAGCGCGATCCCGTCCATCGTCCGTGCGCGGCGGAACACGGCGCGGGCGCTGGTCCATTCGATGCCGAACTTGTTCTCGGCCTTGCCCGTCGTGATCTTGGCGTGGGTGGCGGCGTCCACGTCCGGGTTGACCCGGATTGCCACCGGGGCGCGCACGCCCAGGTGTTGTGCCACCGCGTCCAGGGCCTCCAGCTCGGGCTCGCTCTCCACGTTGATCTGGTGTACGCCGGCCTGGAGCGCGGCGCCCAGCTCGGCCTCGGTCTTGCCGACGCCCGAGAAGACGATGCGGTCCGCCGGCGCGCCAGCGGCCAGGGCCAGCGCCAGCTCGCCGCCGGAGACCACGTCCACGCCCGCGCCCAGGCCCGTGACCAGACGCAGCACGGCCTTGTTGCCGTTGGCCTTCATGGCGAAGCAGATGCGGGCGTCCAGGTCGGCGAAGGCGTCGGCGAAGGCGCGGACGTGCCGGGTCAGGGTTGCGCTGGAGTAGACGTAGCAGGGCGTGCCGACGGCCTCGGCGATGGTCGTCAGCGGGACGGCCTCGGCGTGTAGCGTGCCGTCCCGATAGTGGAAATGATGCATGGCACTCGCGGCTCAGCAGGCTCAGGAAGACGGGCCGGTGCGGCGCCGGCGTTCGTCGCGCAGGGTCGGCGCGGGCAGGGTGGAGGCCGGCGGCGCGGCCTCCGGTGTCGTCGGCGCCGGATAGGTGCGGGGGTAGGTGCTGTCCGCCGGCGGCAGGTTGGGGGCCTTGCGGCCGCAGCCGCCGAGGACCAGCGCCAGGGCGAACCCGAGCCCCAGTGCCAGCGCCGCGGTGCGCCGCGCGCCGGTCACGGGGCCGGATCCAGGAAGCGGCGCCGCGCGTCGGCGCAGGCCTCGCGCACCCGCACCGGCGCGGTGCCGCCGAAGCTGGTGCGGGCGGCGGCCGAACCGGCCGGGTCCAGGCGCAGGTCGGCGGTGATGCGCGGCTCCACCGCCTGAAGGTCGGCCAGGGACAGGTCCTCCAGGCCGACTCCGCGCTCTTCCGCCCGCTTGACGATGGCGCCGGTGACGTGGTGGGCGTCGCGGAACGGTAGGCCCAGTTCGCGCACCAGCCAGTCGGCGATGTCGGTGGCCGTGGAGAAGCCGGCACCGGCCGCCGCCGCCAGCCGGGCGCGGTCGACGCGGAGGTCGGCGATCATCCCGGTCATGGCGGCCAGGCACAGGGTGAGGGTGTCGACGGTCTCGAAGACCGGTTCCTTGTCCTCCTGCATGTCCTTGGAGTAGGCCAGCGGCAGCCCCTTCATGACCATCAGCAGGCCGTTGAGGTGACCGACCACGCGCCCGGTCTTGGCGCGGATCAGCTCGGCGGCGTCCGGGTTGCGCTTCTGCGGCATGATCGAGCTGCCGGTGGAGAAGCCGTCGGACAGCCGCACGAAGCCGAACTGCGCGCTGGTCCAGACCACCAACTCCTCGGCCAGGCGCGACAGGTGCACGGCGCACAGGCTGGCGGCGGCCATCAGCTCGACGGCGAAGTCGCGGTCGGAGACCGCGTCCAGACTGTTGGCGGCGGGGCGGTCGAAGCCGAGCGCCGCCGCCGTGCTGTGGCGGTCGATGGGGAAGCCGGTGCCGGCCAGCGCGGCGGCGCCCAGCGGGCACTCGTTCAGGCGGGCGCGGGCGTCGCGCAAGCGGCCGCGGTCGCGTCCCAGCATCTCCACGTAGGCCAGCAGGTGATGCCCGAAGGTCACCGGCTGGGCGGCCTGGAGGTGGGTGAAGCCGGGCATGACGGCATCGGCGTGAGCCTCGGCCTGGTCGATCAGCGCAGCCTGGAGCGCGGCCATGTCGCGGTCGAGACCGTCGATGGCATCCCGAGTCCACAGCTTGAAGTCGGTCGCCACCTGGTCGTTGCGCGACCGCGCCGTGTGCAGGCGGCCGGCGGCCGGGCCGATGATCTCGCGCAGGCGGGCTTCCACGTTCATGTGGATGTCCTCCAGCGCGGTCTTGAAGACGAAGCGCCCGTCGACGATCTCTTGTAGGATTTGGTCCAGCCCGGCGAGAATGGCCTCGCCGTCGTCCTTCGAGACGATGCCGGTCGCCATCAGCATCTGGCAGTGGGCCTTCGAGCCGGCGATGTCCTGGCGGAACAGCCGTTTGTCGAAGTCGATGGACGCGTTGATGCGTTCCATGATGGCCGCCGGGCCGGCGGCGAAGCGTCCGCCCCACATGGCACTGCGGCCGGTGCCCGCGCCGGTGTCGTCGCTGTTGGTGTCGTCACCCCTGTCGTTCACGTCCATCCGGGACCCATTCCTTCGAAAGCCATGCGCACAGTCATCACGCGGACGGGGCCGCTGATCGCCCTCGCCATCTTCCTCATCGGCACCGCCGTTGCAAGCGCGGCGCTGCTCGCCGGCCCGTGGGGTGCCGCGGCGCCGCCGCCGCAAGACCTCCTGACGGCGCCGGACGACCCGGCGATGCTGGTGGGCGAACGCACCGCCTTCCGCGATGAGCAGGGCGCCAGTGTCTCGCTCCAGGATTTCCGGGGCAAGGTGGTGGTCCTGAATTTCTGGGCCACCTGGTGTCCGCCGTGCGTGCGCGAAATGCCGTCGCTGGACCAGTTGCAGGCGAAACTGGGCGGGCCGGCGTTCGAGGTGGTGGCCGTCTCCACCGATCGCGGCGCCATGGACGCGCTGCGCGCGTTCTACGACGAACACGATATCGAACACCTCGATCTGTATCAGGACCCGGGCATGGCCTTCGCCCGCGCCGTCGGCGTCAAGGGGCTGCCGACCACCTACATCCTCGATCACGATGGCACGGTTCTCGGCACCCACACCGGCTATGCCGACTGGCAGTATCCGGAGTTGCTCGACTGGTTCCGTGCCCGTATCGCGGCCGTGCCGGGGGTGGCCCTTCGGTAGCGCGGGAACGGACGCGGCGGCTACGGCGGCGCGCCGAGGCGCAGGGGCCAGCCGCGCCGCCGCGCCCAGCGCGTCAGCAGCACCACGGTGGCGATACCGATGAAGGAGCCGACCAGCACGTCCGAGAGATAGTGCACGGTCACGAACAGCCGGCTGGCGGCGACCAGAACGCCCAGCACCGCCCAGGTCGGCCAGTGGCGCGGGAACAGCACCATGAGCGCGGCCATGACGGCCCAGATGGTCTGGGAGTGACCGGACGGAAAGCTGTTGGCTGCGCTCTGGAACGACAGCGGCGCGGCCCCGTAGAGGTCTTCCCGGAACAGCCAGACCGGACGCAGCCGACCGATGGCGTGCTTGAGCACCGTCACCACCAGGCCGCTGGCCGCCAGCGCGGCGACGAAGATCAGCCAGGCGCGGCCCCGGTCGCGCCAGCGGTGCCACTGGTCCGCCGTTAGGGCGCCGACCATGGCGAGGCGGCACCAGCCCCACGCCATAAGGCCGAGCAGGTACCAGGGCAGGCCGGTGCCCAGGTCCGTGACCACGCTCCAGAAGCCTTTCCAGTCTCCCTGCACCTGCGCCTTCAGGAGGAGGGCCAGCGGACGGTCCACGACGGCGATGGCGAGGAGGCTCGCGATCGCCACCCAGGCCCCGGCGACCGTGAGCGGCCGGCGGCGGGCCTGATCCTGGTGCCAGTCTGCGATCCGGCGGAGGCGGGTGGGGCGGGGGGAAAACGCGATCACGATGGTACCATCTGTCAGAGTATCATGAGAATTGGGCACTTGGCGCTTTTTCTTCATGCGCCATCTGCGCTATGATGCGCAACACGTTAGACCGAGACGAGGGCGCCATGGAGCCGGCCGCGCCGATACGGCGTCACAGTGTAAGCGGCTATGTCGCGGAGACAGGCTGGAGGTGGCGCCGCCCCCGGGCCGGAACAAGGATCCCAGCGCGCCGCCGGGCGGCGCCCTCCGATCAGGGAGCGCCGCGATGACGGTAGCCTGGATGCTTCCCGCCTCGCCCCGCCGCCCCTGGACCCCGCCACCGCCGGCCCGGGTGCCGGCAAGCGTGGCGGCGGCCTACTGGACGGTGACCCGCGACGGCACCCACCTGCGCCCGATGACCGTGCGCGATGCCGGTCCGGGCCGGGACTTCCTGCTGACCCAGTACGCAGCCTTCAACGCGGACGACAACACCGTGGAGGGCGACCGTGCCTTCCGGGACTTCGTGGCCGTTCCCGCGCTGACGGCGCGGCTCGCCGCGGGCAGCGTGGTGCAGGTGGCCGACCGGCGGGGAACCGTCCTGGGGGTGTGCGAGATGCACCGCGACGGCTACCTCACACTGCTGTATGTGCGCGGTGACCATCAGGGCCGGGGACTCGGGCGCCGCCTGTTCGAGCAGACCCTGACGCGCCTCCGCGCGGTGGTGCCGGACCTGGCCCGGATCCGGGTGCGCGCCACCCCTTACGCCCTGGGGTTCTATCGTGCCCTGGGCTTTCACGCGCTGGCCGATGACGCGGTCGAGGCCCAGGGACTCCGCTTCCATCCCCTGGAACTGCCCCTTGAGGCGGACGCGCCCGCGGTTACCGACACATGAACGACAGGTCCTGCTCGGTGGCGGCCGGTTCCTCGATGCCGGGCACGAACAGGACGTCGGTGTAGAGGTCGGCCTCGCCGACGTGGGCGTGCACGCGGGCCAGGACACGCTGTTTGAGGGCGTCGGCGTCGAGGGCGTCGAGTTGGTCCAGACGGAGCGGGGTCTCGTTCAACTCGAACAGGATGGCCTCCTGCGCCCAGGGAGCCTTGAAACAGGCGAGAATCCGCTTGTCCGGATGCGGCACCAGGCGGGCGGTCACCGCCTGATAGCGCGACCGTTGCCCCTGAAAGATCGGCAGCCAGAGCAGGTTGAGCTGCATGTAGTGACCGCCCACCAGGTCAGCCTGCGTGCGCGGCCGCGTGGTCTCCTTGTCGGGCCGGTTGCCGGCTTCGGCGGCCGGTTTGCTGTGTCCGTCGCCGCCACCGCCCGCCGCCAGCGCTGGTCCTGGCGGTGCGGCGACGACGGCCGCGGCGACCAGAACGGCCGCGCAGAGTCGGACGACAGGGGCGTGAAGGCGGCGAACCCGGCGCGGGTGATCGGTCATCGGGCAGCAATCCGGTTCAGGACCACGGGGGGAGGGGACCGACGGTCCGGCCCCCTGGAACGGTCACGCGGCCCAGCGCCCGCCGAGGCCGCTCCAGGTGACGCGGCGTCCGCGCACGGCCCGGTGCGGAATGGTCGGGGGGGCCGACATGGCACCGGTCATCATCATGAGATCGGGCCGGCCCCGCAAGGGGAACGACGGCCGCGATCGGCGGCTCCCGCGGCGTGGCGCCGGCGGCCGCGGCTTGAGGGTCGCGGCGGTCGCGGGACGTCCGAGCGAGAACAGGCCCTCCAGAAGAAGACGCACGATCATGACAGCCTTTCCAGACACGAGGGCAGATCGGGATCAATCTGACTCACGCCGTGTTTCGGAGTGATCACGTGACTCTGCCCTGAATCAAAGAGTTGGGGCGGATTCACGCACGGTATTGGCGCCCGGGAGCGGGTCCAATGCCGTGCGATCCGCCCTGGGGCGAGAGGCGGCGGGCGCGCCGGCACTCCGCAACCGTCCGGAGACGCGGTGCGACTCCGGGCATGAACGGGTGGACCTGGCAAGAATCGGGATGCGGGACCTGGAGCGCCCGGTCGCGCCACCCGGCACCCGCCCGATGTGACCCGGGCGATTCTTCGCCCGCACACCGAACGTCCCACATCGCCCCCTACTATAGAGTGACGGTCGTGTCACTCAAAAGGAAAATTCTGACACTTTCTATGCTGAGATCTATTCTTCAGATACCTCAGTAACGGTTTGATTTGCCCGTTGAACGGAGGACACATGCGACGGTCAGGGCAGCGTCGGCACGCCGGTTGTCGTCGAATGCTCGAAATGCAGGGCTTCCCCCGGATGGACGACGCCGTACGCGGCGTGGGCCGCCATCGCAGCCTCGGAGAAGCCGGTGAGGATCAACTTCAACTTTCCAGGGTAGGAGGCGATATCGCCGATGGCGAAAACGCCCGGCGCGCTGGTTTGACAGGTCGCCGGATCCGCCGTGATCTGGTGACGCTCCAGGGCGAGTCCCCAGGTGGCGATCGGCCCCAGATTGGTGGCCAGCCCGAAGAACGGCAGCAGACAGTCGGCCTCCAGCGTGCGCGTGTTGCCGTCCAGGTCGGCCACCACCACGCCCGACAGGTGGGGTCCGTCGCCCTCCAGACCCTTGAGTTGGTAGGGTGTGACGAGGTCGATCGCGCCCGACTCTGCCAGGGCGTGCAGGCGTGCCACGCTGTCCGGGGCGGCGCGGAACTTGGCGCGCCGGTGCACGACCATCACGCGCGCGGCCACCTCGGACAGCGACAGCGCCCAGTCCACGGCGGAGTCGCCACCGCCGGCGATGACGACACGGCGGTCCCGGAAATCCTCGCGCTTGGCGACGAAATAGAACACGCCGGTGCCTTCGTAGGCTTCGATCCCCGGCAGCGGCGGCCGGTTGGGGCCGAACGCTCCGGCGCCGGCGGCGATCATGACGGCCGGCGCCTCCAGCACGGTCCCGGCACTGGTGGTGAGCCGCCAGGCGTCGTCGCCGTCGGTGCGCTCCAGCCGCTCCACCTGCTGACCGAGGTGGAAGTGCGGCGTGAACGGCTTGGCCTGCTCCAGCAGATGGTCCACCAGATCGCCGGCCAGGACCTTGGGATAGGCCGGAATGTCGTAGATCGGCTTCTCGGGGTACAGGGCGGTGCACTGGCCACCGGGGGTGTCGAGCACGTCGACGACATGACAGCGCAGGCGCGCCATGCCCAACTGAAAAATGGCAAACAGACCTACCGGCCCGGCGCCGATGACGACGGCGTCGGTTCGGTGGACGACAGGCTCGGGCATGGAACGGAACCTCCGGCGCGGACAACGAAGAGCGGGGGGCGGGGCGCCCCCACTGTCCCTGGCGGTATAGCACGGTGTGCCTGACATAACGGCCACACCCGGCGGGCGCAACCCTGGGGCCGGCCGCCGCCTTGACCCGGCCCACGGCCATTGCGGGGTCGGGGACGGGCCGCTAAAACCCTGGCCGAGACGCCGATCCGCCCGCGCATCCGAGACCCCGATGCCCGCCTCCGTGCACGAGTTGCCCGACGAAGACGCGACCGCCCGACTCGGCGCGGCCCTGGCCGCGCGGCTGCGCGCGGGCGATGTGGTGGCCCTGACCGGCGACCTGGGGGCAGGCAAGACGGCGCTGGCCCGGGCCATCATCCGCGCCCGCACCGGGGACCCCGACGAGGAGGCGCCGAGCCCCACGTTCACGCTCGTGCAGGGCTACGACGGAGGCGATGGGGTGCCGGTCGCCCACTTCGACCTGTACCGCCTGGAGCGGCCGGAGGAGGCCCTGGAACTGGAACTGGAAGACGCGGTTGCGGGCGGCATCACGCTGATCGAGTGGCCCGATCGCCTCGGCCCGCTGCTGCCGCGCGATCGGCTGGAGGTTGTCCTGGACGTGACCGGACCAACCCGGCGCCGGGCCACGCTGCGGCCGCACGGGGCCTGGACGGCGCGCCATCCGGAGATGGACTGGCATGACGATGGTTGAGACCCGCCCCGCCGACCCCGTGGTCCGCGCGACTCCGCGGGCGGCATTCCTCGCGCGGGCCGGCTGGGGTGAGGCCGAGTGCGCCTTCCTGGCCGGGGATGCCTCGTTCCGCCGCTACTACCGGGTGACCCGGCCCGGGGCCTCGGCGGTGCTGATGGACGCGCCGCCGGACCAGGAGGACACCCGCCCCTTCGTGCGCATCGCGCGCCATCTGACGGGGCTCGGCTATTCGGCGCCTCGGGTGCTGGACCAGGACGCGGCCCTGGGCTTCCTGCTGCTGGAGGACCTGGGCGATGCCACCTTCACCCGCCGCCTGGCCGCCGGCGCGGACGAGGCGACGCTGTACGCCCTGGCCGTCGATCTGCTGGTGGACCTGCACCGACGTCCGGCGGCCGAAGCCGTGCCGGAAGGCGTGGCCCCGGTCTACGACGACCGGCTGCTCCTGGACGAGGCGCGGCTGTTGACCGACTGGTACATGCCCGCTGTCCTGGGGGCACGTCCCTGCGATGCCGCCTTGGCGGAGTACGAGGCCCTTTGGGCCGACGTCTTTCCATCGGCGCGGGCGGTGCCGGACAGCCTGGTGCTGCGTGACTTCCATGTGGACAACCTTTTGGTGGTGCCGAGGCGCGACGGTCTGGCCGGCTGCGGCCTGCTCGACTTCCAGGACGCGGTGGCCGGCCCGCTGACCTACGATCTGGTGTCGCTGCTGGAGGACGCCCGGCGCGACATTGATCCGGCGCTGGTGGCGGCCATGCAGACCCGCTACCGCGCCGCCATGCCGGGGCTGGATGCGGACGCCTTCGCGGCCAGTTGGGCGGTGCTGGCCGCGCAGCGTCACGCCAAGGTGATCGGCATCTTCACCCGCCTGGCGCGGCGCGACGGCAAACCGCTGTATCTGCCGCATATCGCCCGCGTCTGGCGTCTGCTGGAGCGCGCGCTGGCGCATCCGGTGCTGACCGATGTGCGGGCCTGGATGGACCATCATATTCCGCCGGAACAAAGGACCGTGCCGTCATGACCACCCGCGAAACCCGGCCGGTCGCGATTCCGCCCGTCGGCGACGTGGCCGTGCCGCGCCGCGCCATGGTGCTGGCCGCCGGGCTGGGCCGGCGCATGCGGCCGATCACCAACAGCACTCCCAAGCCGCTGGTGCCGGTGCGCGGCCGGCCGGTGATCGACTGGACCCTGGACCGGCTGGCGGCGGTCGGCGTCGAGACCTGCGTGGTCAACGTCCACCACCTGGCGGATCAGGTGCGGGCGCATGTGGCGCACCGCACGGCGCCCCAAGTCGTGATCTCCGACGAGACCGACCGGCTTCTCGACACCGGCGGCGGGGTGCGCAAGGCCTTGCCGCTGCTGGGACCCGACCCGGTGTTCGTCGTCAACGGCGACGTGCTGTGGCTGGACGGGGTACGCCCGGGGCTGACCCGGTTGGCGGCGGCCTGGGACGGCGACCGCATGGACGCGCTGCTGCTGGTGCTGCGGCTGGCCGGCGCGCACGGCTACGACGGTCCGGGCGACTTCTTCCTCGATGCCTGGGGCCGGCCGCGCCGGCGGCGCCCGCCCGAGATCGCGCCCTTCGTTTACGGCGGCGTGCTGATGATCGCGCCCGGCCTGTTCGAGGACACGCCGGAGGGACCATTCTCCCTCAATCGTCTGTTCAACCGCGCCATGGACGAGGACCGATTGTTCGCTGTCCCCCACGATGGCGAGTGGTACCATGTGGGCACACCCGCCGCGCTCGCCCTCGCGGAGCGCAAGCTGGGCGAGCCCAACCCCTGCAGCGACCAGTAACCGCCCCTTATGTCGGCCGCGTCCCGCGTCTTCACCATCGCGCCCACCCGTCCGTTCGTCGATGTCCTGGCGGCCGGGCTGTTGGACCGCTGCGGCGGCGACCCGACCGCGCTCGCCGAAACGACCGTCCTGCTGCCGACGCGGCGCGCCTGCCGGGCGCTGCGCGAGGCGTTCCTGCGCCGCGCCGGCGGCCGGGCGCTGCTGCTGCCCCGGATGGTTCCGCTCGGCGACGTGGACGAGGACGAGTTGGTGCTGGGCGGCGGCCCGGAGATGGGCGAGGGGCTCCTGGATCTGCCCCCGGCGATTGCCCCGCTGCGCCGCCAACTGCTTCTGGCGCGCCTGGTCGGAGCCCGCCCGCTGGGACCGGACGGCCGGCCGCCGACCCCGGAACAGGCCGCCCGGCTGGCGCGTGAGCTGGCGGGCCTGCTCGATCAGGTGCAGACGGAGCGGCTGTCGCTGGACCGGCTCGCCGACCTGGTGCCCGAGCGCTACGCCGATCACTGGCGCATCACGGTGGACTTCCTGCGCGTGCTGTCCGAGGTCTGGCCGGCGGTCCTGGAGGCCGAGGGGGCGCTGGATCCGGCGGCGCGGCGCGATCGCCTGATGACCGCGCAGGCGGCGCGGTGGCGCGACGCTCCGCCGCCCGGGCCGGTCATCGCGGCCGGCTCGACCGGCTCCATCCCGGCCACCGCCGACCTGCTGGCGGTGGTGGCGGAGATGCCCCGGGGTGCCGTGGTGCTGCCGGGCCTCGACCGGACCATGGACGCCGAGAGCTGGGCGGTGCTGGCGCCGACCCATCCGCAATACGGCCTGCGCCGGCTGCTGGCCCGGCTCGATGTCGATCGTGCCGCCGTGGCCGACTGGCCGGCACCCGACCCCGCCCCCGGGGACGGCCGCGCCGACCGCGTGCGCCTGGTCGCGGAGGCGATGCGCCCGGCCGAGACCAGCGACGCCTGGCGCGGGGCCGCGCCGCTGCCGGCGCGCGCGCTGGACGGGGTGACCCGGATCACCTGTGCCAGCCCCCGCGAAGAGGCGGACGTCATCGCCCTGATGATGCGGGAGACCCTGGAGACGCCGGGGCGCACGGCCGCCCTGGTCACCCTGGACCGCGACCTGGCGCGCCGGGTGGCGGCGCGCCTGGGGCGCTGGGGCCTGACCGTCGACGATTCGGCCGGACGACCGCTGGCCGTCACCCCACCCGGTGCGTTTCTAAGGCTGCTGGCGGTGGCGGCCGCCGAGGACCTGGCACCGGGACCGCTGCTCGACCTGCTGCGCCATCCGCTGGCCGCCGGCGGGATGGACGCGGGCCGGTTTCGCGCCCTGACCCGACGCCTGGACCGCGAGGTGCTGCGCGGCCCGCGCCCGGCCGGCGGCCTGGCGGGCCTGCGCCGTGCTGTCGAGGCCCGGGCGCCGGGCGCCACGCGGCCGCTCCTGGATCTGCTGGATCGGCTGGAGGCCGCGCTCGGCCCGCTGCTGGCGTTGATGACCGGACCGACCGTGCCACCCCGGGCGCTGATCGAGACCCACATGGCGGCGGCCGAGGCGCTGGCCGCCACCCGCTGGGAGCCGGGGCCGCTGCGCCTGTGGGCCGAGGCGGCGGGCGAGGCGGCGGCCACCTTCGCCGCCGATCTGGCCGCTGCCGCCGACGGCCTCCCGGACTTGGCGCCGCGGCACTATCCGGGGCTGTTCGATGCCCTGATGACCGGACAGGTGGTGCGCCCGCCCCAGGGCGGACACCCGCGCCTGTCGATCCTGGGGCCGCTGGAGGCGCGCGCCTGGCACGCCGACCGGATGATCCTGGGGGGACTGAACGAGGGCACCTGGCCGCCGGCGGTGGCCGCGGACCCCTGGATGAGCCGCCCGATGCGGACGGCGTTCGGCCTGCCGCCGCCGGAGCAGCGCATCGGTCTGTCGGCGCACGACTTCACCCAGGCCCTGGGCGCGCCGGACGTGGCGCTGACCCGCGCCGAGCGGGTCGAGGGCACACCCACGGTGCCGTCGCGCTGGCTGCTGCGTCTGGATGCCGCCACGGCGGCGGTCGGTCTGGCAGACGCTTGGGCGGCGGCGGCCCGCACGCCCTGGCGGAGTTGGGCCGCGCGCCTGCGGACGGTGGCGGCGCTCGACCCGGTCCCGCCGCCGGCGCCGACGCCGCCGGTGGAGGCCCGGCCCGCGCGCCTGTCGGTGACGCGCATCGAACAGTGGATGCGCGATCCCTACGCCATCTATGCCCGCTTCGTTCTCGGGCTGGAGGCGTTGGAGCCGCTGGACCGGCCGCTCGGGCCGCCCGAATACGGCTCGCTGGTTCACGCCGCCCTGGAGGCGTTCCGCCGGGCCTGGCCCGAGGCGCTTCCGCGTGACGTCGAAGGCGAGCTGCTGCGGATCGGCCGGGCCGTGTTCGCGGAGGGGCTGGCCGATGCCCGCGTGGCGGCGTTCTGGTGGCCGCGCTTCGCGCGTACCGCCGCCTGGGTCGCGGCGCAGGAGCAGGCCCGGGCCGGCGCCCTGCGGCGGGTGCATGTGGAGGTCGCGGGATCGCTGGCGCTGACCGGAGTGCGCCGTCCGTTCACCCTGACCGGTCGCGCCGACCGGGTGGAAGCCGACCAGGACGGCGGCCTGGTGGTGGTCGACCACAAGACCGGCGCGCCGCCGTCGAAGCGCGAGGTCGCCGCCGGCTATGCGCCGCAGTTACCGCTGGAGGCTGCCATGCTCGCCGCCGGCGCCTTCCCCGAGGTGACGGCCGGGCCGGTCACCGGCCTGGAGTACTGGCGGCTGCGCGGCGCCCGCGCACAGGGCGGCGAGGTGCGGTCGGTGGCGGACGATGCGCCCGCGCTGGCGGCCGAGGCACTGGCCGGGCTGGTCGCGCTGGTCAACCACTACGCCGACCCGGCCACACCCTATCCGTCTCAGCCGGTGCCCGAGCAGGCCCCGCGCTATTCCGATTACGACCACCTGGCCCGGGTGCGCGAGTGGTCGGCGGCGGGCGCGGAGGACGGCGCATGACGACGGCCGGTGATCCCGTCCCCGATCCGGTGACCCTGGCCGCGCGCGAGCAGCGGCGCGCCGCCGACCCGGCCGTTTCCGCCTGGGTGGCGGCCAGCGCCGGGTCCGGTAAGACCAAGGTGCTGACCGATCGGGTGCTCAATCTGCTGCTGGAGGGTACGGCGCCGGAACGCCTGCTGTGCCTGACCTTCACCAAGGCGGCGGCGGCCGAGATGGCGAACCGGGTGGCCGGGCGGCTGGCGGCCTGGGCGGTGGCCGACGATGCCGCGTTGGCCGCGGCGCTCGAAGATCTGGCGGGTACCGCCCCGGACGGCGCCCGCATGGCGCGGGCGCGGCGCCTGTTCGCGCAGGTCCTGGAGACGCCGGGTGGGCTGCGCATCCAGACCATCCACGCCTTCTGTCAGTCGGTGTTGCGCCGTTTTCCGCTGGAGGCGGGCCTGTCGCCCGGGTTCGAGGTCATGGACGACCGCATGGCCGCCGAGGCGACGGACGCGGCCCTGCGTACGGTGCTGGAGGCCGCGCGCCTGGGCGATCCGGTCCGGGATCCGCTGGCGGCGGCGCTGGAGGTGGTCAGCGCCCGCGTGTCCGAGGACCGGTTCCCGAAACTGATGGCGGCGATGAAGGGCGCCGGGCCGCGCCTGCGGCGGCTGTTCGCGGTGCGCGGCGGGCTGGCGGGCGTGCGGGCGGCGACCTGTGCCCGCCTGGGGGTGGCCGAGACCGACACGCCCGAGACCCTGACCGCCGCCGCTTGTGCCGACGCGGCCTTCGACCGCGTCAGCCTGGCGGAAGCGGCCGAGGTGCTGGCGACCGGCGGCAAGATCGACCAGGGGCGGGCGGCGACGCTGGCCGCGTTCCTGGCGGCGTCACCGGCGGAGCGCCCGGCGCTGCTGCCGGCCTTTGAGACGGTTTTCTTCGACAGCAAGGGCGCGCCGCGCGCCGTTGAGACGCTGTCCAAGACCAAGGCAATCCGGGACGGGCAGGGCTGGGTCCTGGACGTGCTGGAGGCCGAACAGACCCGGCTCGTGCGGCTGGCGGAGCGGCGCCGCGCCGCGGCGGTGGCCGAGGCGACCGGCGCCCTGCTGACCGTGGCGGACGCCTACCTGCGCGCCCTGGACGCCCAGAAGGTCGCGCGCGCCCTGCTGGATTTCGACGATCTGATCCACCACACCCGCGTTCTGTTGGAGCGGTCGGACGGCGCCGCCTGGGTGCTGTACAAGCTGGACGGCGGCCTCGACCACCTGCTGATCGACGAGGCCCAGGACACCAGCCCCGACCAGTGGGCGGTGGTGCGCGCCCTGACCGAGGAGTTCCACGCCGGCCTGGGCCGCGAGGGACCGCACGGCGACACGGTACCGCCGCGCCGCACGGTGTTCGCCGTGGGTGACCGCAAGCAGTCCATCTACAGCTTCCAGGGCGCCGACCCGGCCGGGTTCGAGGCCATGCGGGCGCGCGTCTCGGACCGGGTGCGGGCCACCGGCGCGCGCTTCGAGGACGTCGAACTGCATGTCTCCTTTCGCTCGACGCAGGCGGTGCTGGACGTGGTCAACCGGGTATTCCGGCAGGCCGACGCGCGCGACGGCGTGGCGGTCGGCGACGAGGACATCACCCACACACCCGCGCGGGCAGGGCAGGCGGGCCATGTGGAGCTGTGGCCCGCGCTGGATCCGCCCGAGGCCGCCGCGCCGGAGCCCTGGAAACCGCCGGTGGAGCGCCTGCGGGTGGAGAGCGCGCCGGCCCGGCTGGCGCGGCTGGTGGCGGACCGCATCCACCGCATGGTCACGCAGGGGGAGCGGTTGCCGGCGCGCGACCGGGCGATCCGCCCCGGCGATATCCTGGTGCTGGTGCGCCGCCGCACCGGGTTCGTCACCGACCTGTCGCGGCACCTGAAAACGCGGGGTGTGCCGGTGGCGGGCGCCGACCGCATGGTGCTGACCGAGCAACTCGCCGTCATGGACCTGATGGCGCTGGGCCAGGCGCTGTTGCTGCCCGAGGACGACCTGACCCTGGCCACGGTGCTGAAGGGGCCGCTGATCGGGCTGACGGAGGAGCAGCTTTTCGAGCTGGCTCACGGCCGCGACCCGGGCGAACGCCTGTGGCACCGGCTGGAGGCGCGCGCCGGCGCCGCCGATGCCTTCGGGGCCGCCTGGGCCTATCTGGCCGGTCTGCGCGACAAGGCCGACGTGCTGCCGCCGCATGAACTGTTCGCCCATGTGCTGGAGGTTCTCGACGGCCGCCGTGCCCTGGTGGCCCGGCTGGGCCGCGAGGCCGACGATCCCCTCGATGAGTTCATGGCGCTCGCGCTGGCCCATGACCGCGATCAGCCGCCGTCCCTGGGCGGGTTCCTGCGCGCCCTGGCGGTCTCCGGGACCGAGATCAAGCGCGACCTGGAGCATGGGGGCGGCGCGGTGCGGATCATGACCGTGCACGGCTCCAAGGGTCTGCAGGCGCCGGTGGTGCTGCTGCCCGATACCCTGGGCACGCCGCCGGCCGGGGACACGCACGTCTATTTCGATGGGGCCGGCGATGATGACACCGCCCTGCTGCTGTGGCCGCCGCGCGCCGCCGACCGGGAGCCGGTGACCCAGGCGCTGCACGACGCCCGTCTGGCGGCGCAGGCCCAGGAGTACCGGCGTCTGCTGTACGTCGCCATGACGCGGGCCGAGGACCGGCTGGTCGTCTGCGGCTGGAACACCCGCCGGGCGGCGGCGGATGACTGCTGGTATCACCTGGTGGCGCGGGCGCTGGACGGTTATGGCGTGGCGGCGCCGGATCCGGATCTCGCGGTCTGCGGGCTGGACGACGAGGCGGCGGTGGTGCTGCGGCACCGCTCCGACCAGACGCGGCCGCCGCGTCCCGATGGATCGGCGGCGGCCGGCGCGGGTGCGGCGGACACGCAGAAAGCGCCGGCCTGGCTGGAGACGCCGCCCCCGCCGGAGCCGCGGCCGTCGCGGCCGCTGTCCCCGTCGCGCCCGCCCGTGGACCCGGCGCCGGTGTCGCCCTTGGTCGCCGCGGGCGGGGCCGGGTTCCAGCGCGGTCGCCTGATCCACCGGCTGTTGCAGACCTTGCCGGATGTCAGGCCGGACCGCCGCGCCACGGCCGCGCGGGCGTGGCTGGCGCGGCCGGCGCACGCCCTGTCGGCGGCGGCGGTGGCGGACCTGACCGGCGAGGTTCTGGGCGTGCTGGAGGACCCGCGCCTCGCGCCGGTCTTCGGCCCTGGGTCGCGCGCGGAGGTGCCGATCGTCGGCGTGGTCGCGGGGGACGTGGTGTCGGGCCAGGTCGACCGGCTGCGGGTGACGGATGAGCGGGTGACGGTGGTGGACTTCAAGACCAGCCGGCCGGTCCCCGCCGGCCCGGCTGAGGTGCCAGCGGCCTACCTGCGCCAGATGGCGCTGTATCGGGCCGTGCTGGCGCAGATCTATCCGGACCGGGAGATCGACTGTGCCCTGGTCTGGACCGCCGGGCCGGGCCTGATGGTACTGGACCCGGCGCGGCTGGAGGCTGTGCTGGCGTCGTAGTCACGGCCCGGCGGGTCGGCGCGCCCACGCGGGAGCGTGGGCGAGAGAGGAAACCGGTCTCGGTCCCACGCTCCGGCGTGGGACCGCATGGTTCGGCCTGACACCCCAGCGCGCCCACGCGGGAGCGTGGGCGCAAGAGAGGAAACCGGTCTCGGTCCCACGCTCCCGCGTGGGACCGCATGGTTCGGCCCCGGTTCACCCCTTCTTCTGGGCGGCGAACTGGTCGTAGGCCTCCAGCGTCATGGCGCCATAGACCGAGGACGGCCCCCCGCCCATGTAGACCGCCATGCCGATGGTCTCCAGGATCTCGTCCCGGGTGGCGCCGTGACGCACGGCGGTGCGCACGTGGAAGGCGATGCAGCCGTCGCAGCGCATGGCGATGGCGATGCCGATGGCGATCAGCTCCTTGGTCTTGGGGTCGATGGCCCCGTCCTTGGTGGCGGCGCTGGCCAGCTTGGAGAAGGCCCCCCAGGTCTCGGGGATGCCGTCGCGGCAGCCATGCATGGCACCCGACAGGTCCTTGGCGTATTGGGGCCAGTCCTTGTACATCGCGCAGTCTCCTGTGAGATCGAGGGAGGGGCGGGGCGGACGCTGCGACGGCGCCCCGTATATTCGTGGCCGCTTATATACAAGCCGGGGGCCGGCCGGTCTACCCCCCGGCCGGTGCCCGGGGGCGTTACGATGGATCCGGGCACGGGGCATTGCGATCGCCCAACCGCACGTGGCGGGCGCGGGCCTGGATGGTGGCGGCGCGGCGCCGCACGTGCTCGCCTGGGGCCGCCGCCGACCAGGTCCGTGGCGCCGGCAGGATGGCGGCGAGGCGCGCGGCCTGGGTCGGGGTCAGCGCGGTGGCCGGCACGCCGAAGTGATGCCGGGCCGCGGCCTCGGCGCCGTACACGCCGGGGCCCCATTCCGCCACATTCAGATACACCTCGACGATGCGGCGCTTGGACCAGCCCCATTCCAGCGGCACGGTGAGCGCGACCTCGGCGGCCTTGCGCACCGCATCGCGGTTCGGCCACAGGAACACGGAGCGCGCGGTCTGCATGCTGATGGTGCTGGCCCCGCGCAGCCGACCGCCGTCCTGCCAGTCCTCCCAGGCGGTGCGGATCTCGCGCCAATCGAACCCGGTGTGGGTGCAGAAGCGGGCATCCTCGCTGGCGATGACCGCGCGCACCAGGGCCGGCGCGATGCTTTCCAGGGCGGTCCAGTCGTGGCGCAGGCCCTCGCCCTGGGCCACGCGGACCAGCATGAGCGGCGTGACCGGCACCGGCAGCCATCGGAACGCCATCAGTCCCAGCGCGGGCAGACCGAGACTTACCAGCGCAACGACCGCGAGCAGGCGGCGCCAGACGCGCCGGCGTGGCCGCGTCGGAGACGCCGGCCGCGAACGGCGCCGCGATCCGCCCCTGCGTCTCCCCGGCGCGGTCGGGTCGGCCACCGTCAGAACGTCTCCGGGTGACCGAGCCGCAGCGACTGGAAGATGGCGGCGCAGACCATGCGCAGGTCCTCGCTGTTGCGCGGGCCATGCCCGGCCAACGCGTCGCGCTGGTAGGTGTAGGCATTGTTGAACTTGGCCGGCAGGGCGTTCCAGATCGGTTTGCGCGCCGGATCGCTGAGGTGAAACGCGAGTTCCTCGTCGGAGAAGGACTGGCGGGCGAACGTCAGCAGGTCCTGGGCCAGGGCGCGGTCCCGGATATGCCCCAGAATGGCGGAGATGTCCGGCGGCACCCGGCGGCTGATCCGACCGAGGACCGGGAGCAGGTGGTCCGGCATCCGGCGGGCGTTCTCCAACGCCTCCGGCTGCGCCATCAGGTCCCAGATCTCGTCGCCGAAGATGGGGGTCAGCTGGCGGACCACGCCGCGGGCGTCCAGGCCGAGCGCCCGGATCATCGCCACGGCGCGGGGATGCTCGACCATGAGCGTATCGAACGTCATGCTCTCGACCATGGCGATGCGCTCCTCGGCCTCGGTGCGCGCGTCCAGGTCCTTGGCCGAGAACTGCCAGCGCGGTCCGGGCTCCAGCTTGAGGTTCAGCCAAACTTCGGCGAAACCACGGCAGACGGTGCGCATCAGACCGATGTCGTCGACCGAGAGGGCAACCACGCGCTCGAGCGCGGGGCGGCTCCTGAACCGGCCGAGCAGGTGGCCCAGGGCCCGCGCCTGGGGGGTCCCGATCCGGGCGTACAGGTCGAGGTGGGCGAACTGCCAGCTTTCCTGGAGGTGCGGCTTCAGCACGGGATACAGGTCGCGCCCGGGGTAGCGGGCGCGGATCGCTTCCGGGTCCGGATCCGCCTCGCCGCCGTCCAGCATGGTCTTCAGCGGGGCCATCAGGCGTGCATGCAGGGCGCCGCGGGTTTCCTCCTGGCGCCGTCTCTGGCGCCGTGCCCGCTCCTGATGCAGGCGCCGGTCGGTCCATTGGCGTTCGAGGCGGTCGAACGCCAGCCGCGCGGCGCCCCACAGCAGCGCCCGCGCGACCTGATCGAAGGTCAGATCGCACGGCGCGATCGGCTGGCCGCGATGGGCGACGGGCGCGTCCCCGGCGCGGTCCAGAAAGAAGGGCCGGAAGTCGGGGGTGTCGCGCAGTTGCCACGCCAGATCCAGGAGCGTGGGGACCTGTTCCGGGCAGGCGCGCAGGACATCGTCGACGCGCTCCAGGCCGGAGAGCGGGGCCAGAACGTCGTCGCGGCCGGCCTTGCGCAGACTCCGGAGCAGGCGCTCGTAGACCGCCTGCAACGCGGCGCGGACGTCGGGGTTGGAGCGGCGCTCCCCACCGCCGCTCGGGTCGCTTGCAGGGGCCCGGCTCCACGGGGGCGACGCGGGCAGCCGCGGGGTCGCGTCCCGTCTCATGGGGGCGTCGCTCCGTGTGCCGTCCGGGCGGCGCTGTAGCCGCGGCCGGTGGCCAGCGACCGGGACCGGACGCGGCTAGCCGAGATCGAGCAGGCGCGGGGCACGGTCAATGATCTCGTTCAGGATCTTCTCGGCCTGGCGATGCTTGCCGAGCAAGGGTGGCGGCAGGCGCTCGGCGAAGCGCTCCTGCGAGAGGGTCCCATGAGCGTCATGTAGTGTCTTGATTTCGTGCAGAAAAACCTCGCGGGAGCCGAGCGGCAGATGCTCCTCCTCCGAAATGGCGCGCAGGAACGCCAGCGAGCATTCGAGCAGGGTGCCCCACAGGGTGATCGTGTGGGTCTCGAAGGCGTCGCGGGGGGCGGGTTGCATGTCCTCGGGCAGGGCCTCAATGCGGCGCTCGATGACAATCATGAACGCCATGCACTCGGACGTCAGACGGCGGGTGCGGGCGTAGTCGATGAAGCGCGGCGGGTGCTCCGCGTCGCCTTCCAGGACGTGACCGGACTCGGCCAGCGTGTCGATGCGTCGCCCCAGGGAGTCCAGGAATCGCTCCAGTTCCTCGGCCTGACGCGCGGCGGCCGCCAGGCGACGCTCGCGGCGGGCTTCGGCGTGGCGGGCGCGCCGACTGTCGCGGATGCGGTCTTCCTCGTCCAACACGTCCATCCGGTCAATCCGATCGAAGTCGTCACCATATCTTCCGCAGGACTGTACCTGCTGCGGCTCGCATGCGAAAGTGGCGGGCCAAGGGCGGTCCACAAGGGGGCTGGTTGCCGTGCGCCGGTGCGCCGCGCCGGTACGCCGGGATCCGTGTCGGGACAACCGGGGACACCGCCTCGAACAGCATTCCACCGCAGCGATGAAACGCGTATGTCTGGCCACAGAACAGCAGGGGCTTCATCGATGACGACATCATCGCCCCCCGGAGGCGGACCGTCACCCATGGAGTCGCCCGAGGCAGGCGGCGCCACGATGCCGGCCGACCGGGGGGACGATCCGGCGGGCGCGGGGGCGACGGCGGCGAGCCCGCCCGACGACTCTCAAGCGGTTGATCCGCCGGTGGCCCCCGAGCGTGGTAAACGCGGCGAGCGCGCGCCGGCCGAGGTGCCGTCGGCCGACGGCAACGCGGGTGAGCCCGACGGCGGTGTTGAGGATACCGATGCGGAGCCGGACCACACGAGTCCGGAAGAAGGCGGCCTGACCGTCGTCGGCGTGGGCGCGTCCGCTGGGGGGCTGGAGGCGCTGCGGCCGTTCGTCGCCAATCTGCCGGCGCAGTCGAACATGGCCTACGTCATTGTCCAGCACATGGCGCCGCAGTATCGCTCCATGCTGGTACAGCTCCTCAGCCGCGAGACCAGTCTGCCGATCAAGGAGATCGAGCACGGCTCGCCGCTGGAGACCAACACCGTTCACATTTGCCCGCCCAACAAGGATGTGCGCTTGGCCGGCGGGCGCCTGATGCTCAAGGAACCGTCGGCGCCGCACGGGCCCAAGCCGTCGGTCGACGTGTTCTTCTCCACCCTGGCGGACGGCAAGGGTCCGAACGCCATCGGCGTGATCCTGTCCGGCACCGGCAGCGACGGGTCCCAGGGGGTGCGGGCGATCAAGGCCCACGGCGGGCTGACCGTGGCGCAACTGCCGTCCACCGCCAAGTACGACGGCATGCCGACGGCGGCCATCGAGACCGGGTGCATCGACCTGCGCCTGGCCCCGCACGAGATCGGCCCCGAGCTGGCCTCGATCGTCCGGTTCCCCCGGGCGATGATGCTGGCCGAGGGCGAAGGCGACCATACCGACGACACGATGGGGAGCATCTTCCATCTGGTGCGCGAGCGCACCGACATCGACTTCTCGAAGTACAAGCCGAGCACCATCCGCCGCCGCCTGGAGCGCCGGCTCGCCGCCAACCGCATCGAGAGCCTCGACGCCTATCTGGAGTTCGTGAAGCGCAACCGCGACGAACTCAACCTGCTGACCAAGGACATCCTCATCTCGGTGACGTCCTTCTTCCGCGACGAGAGGGCGTTCGGGGAGGTTGACGACATTCTGGGCGAGATCATCACGGCCAAGCAGACCGGTGACAGCCTGAGACTGTGGATCCCGGGGTGCGCGACCGGTGAGGAAGCGTATTCCTTCGCCATGCTGCTGGCCGACCGCCTGGCCGGCAATCCGCGCGGCTTGAAGGTGCAGATCTTCGCCACAGACGTGGATCTGGACGCGATGGCGCATGCCCGACGGGGCATCTACTCCGAAACCACGGTCGAGAACCTGGATCGGCGCTTCGTCAAGCGGCACTTCGAGCCCATCGGTCAGGCGTTCCAGGTCCGCAAGGAAATCCGGGACATGGTGGTGTTCGCGCGCCAGGATCTGGCCAAAGACCCGCCGTTCGTGCGCGTCGATCTCGTCAGTTGCCGCAACCTGCTGATTTACTTCGACGCGGCCTTGCAGGATCAGGTCCTGCGCACGTTCCACTACGCTCTCAACCCGGGCGCCTATCTGTTTCTCGGCAAGTCGGAATCCCTGGGCCAGAACACCGAACTGTTCCGCCCGGTAAAGTCGCCGTCGTCGAAGATCTTCAAGAAGCGCGCCGCCCAGGGGCTCTCGCACGCGTTGCCGCCGTTCGGCTCGCTTCGGGCGCGCATGCCCGAGGGCAGCAGCCGCCAGGTGCCGCAGCGCAGCCAGGACACGGTGGAATCCCTGGCCGTCCGCACCTTCGTGAACAGCGCCATGCCGCCCAGCGTGGTGGTGGACGAGAATCTGGACATCCTGTTCCTGCACGGCGACCTGTCGCCGTTCGTCCGCATGCCGCAGGGCAAGCCGGACATGAACCTCGCCCGCATGGTGGTCAATGAGTTGCGCACCGAGACCCGCGCCCTGGTGCACAAGTGCCGCAACGAGGGCGGCGTGGTGCAGGGCATGCGGCGCACCCTGCGGGTCGAGGGCCGGCCGCAGGTCATGGTGCGGGTGGTGGTGCGTCCGATGGGCGCGTCGGTGGATCACGATGCGCTGTTCCTGGTGTCGTTCGAGACCGTGGAGCCGTCGACCGAACTGCTGGCCATGGGAGAGGACGGCGGTGAGGCCGGGGCCGCCGCCGGCCGCGAGGCCGACCTGCGCGCCGTCGAACTGGAGCAGGAACTGATCGCCACCCGCGAGCACCTGCAAACCGTGGTCGAGGAGCTGGAAACCTCGAACGAAGAACTGCAGGCGCTGAACGAAGAGTTGCAGGCGGCGAACGAGGAGCTACAGTCGTCGAACGAGGAACTGGAGACCTCGAACGAGGAACTGCAGTCGACCAACGAGGAATTGACCACTGTCAATGAAGAGTTGCAGATCCGGACCACCGAGCTGGCCGATGCCAACTCCGACCTGATCAACATTCAGGACAACATCGGGTTTGCCATGGTCGTGGTGGACAGCTACTTCCGCATCACCCGCTTCACGCCACCGGCGGTGCGGCTGTTCGGTCTGCTGCCGTCCGACGTGGGCCAGGTCATCACCACCATTCCCACGCACCTGGGCCTGAAGAACCTGCGCGAGCAACTCGCCAAGGTCGTCAGTACGGACGAGGGCGTCGAGGAGATCCTTGAGACCGAGGATCGCGTCTACCGGATGCGGATCATGCCGCATCACAACAGCCAGTCGGAGACCGATGGCGCCATCCTGGCCTTCATCGACGAGACGGAGAGTCGCGAGCAGCAGCACAAGATCTATCAAAGCGAGCAGTGGCTGCGGCTAATCACGGACTCGGTGCCGGTCTCGATCACCTATGTGAACGAGGACCAGAAGGTCACCTTCTGCAACCGGTGCTTCGCCGATACGTTCGCCCTCAACAGGGATGGCGCGGTCGGGTCCCAGGTCGAAACCCTGCTGGGGCGCGCCAACCATCGGCGCCTGCGCGACGCCCTGCGGTCGGCGCTGGAAAACCGGATCCAGTCCGGCGAGGCCCAGCTTCAGATCGCCCGCGGCGAGCATCGCTTCATGTCGTACCACATGGTGCCGCACTGTGACGAGGTCGGGCGCGTGCTCGGTGTCTTCATGCTGCTGAGCGATATCGACGAGATCAAGCGGGCCGAGACCTCGTTGCGCAACGCCAAGGAAATGGCGGAAGAAGCGAACCGCGCCAAGTCCGACTTCCTGGCCAACATGAGCCATGAGTTGCGCACGCCGTTGAACGCGATCCTTGGCTTCTCGGAGATCCTGTCGCACGAGCTGTTCGGCGAGATCCTGAACAAAGACTACAAGGAATACAGCCGCATCATCCACGACAGCGGCCAGCACCTGCTCAGTCTCATCAACGACATTCTCGACCTCTCCAAGATCGAGTCCGGCCGCATCGAGCTGCAGGAAGAACCGGTCGATCTGTACCAGACGGTGGACACGGTCGTCCGGTTGATCGGCGAGCGCGCCCGCAATGCCTCCGTGGACCTGGTGCTCGACCTGCCGCCGGATCTGCCGCGCCTGATGGCAGACGCGACCGGTCTCAAGCGGGTGCTCCTCAACCTGATGAACAACGCGATCAAGTTCACCGAACCGGGCGGGTCCGTCACGGTCACCGGGGCCCTGACCAAGCGGTGGCTAACCCTGGGCGTGGTCGACACCGGCGTTGGCATCTCCCAGGCCGATATCCAGCGGGTCTTCGCACCGTTCGAGCAGGTTCACGGGTCTCTGGCCCGGCGCTCCGACGGCGTCGGGCTCGGCCTACCCATCACGCGGTCCCTGATGCGGTTGCACGGCGGCGATATCAGCCTGTCCAGCAAGGAAGGCGAGGGGACGACCGTGACGGTTCGGTTCCCGCGCGAACGGGTGATGTCCCAGGAGGGATCCCCGGTCGAGGGACGGGGCGGCGACGGAACGGGCGGTGGTCGCGACAGCGACGGTGGGGGGCTTGCCCGGAACGATCAGGGCGGCGTCACCGCAGACGCGGAGGGCCGGGTGGCCGAGCCGGCGGGCGTGCAGTCCGGGGCCGAAGGCGGCGTGGGCAAGACCTCTCCCTGAAACCACGCCTGCCTGCCACCGCCCCGGTCGAGGGCGCCACCGCGCGGGCTGCCCACGGCCGGGCGATCGGGGGCCGGGCGATCGGGGGCCGGGCGATCGGGTGAAGGCTCCTGGGAGCGCCTTGACTGCTGACGTGGCATCGCGGCCTGTCGAAAACGCATCACAGGTCGCAACATCGGGCCGGCATATCCGGGACACGGCCCAAGACCCCGTTCACCCGATTGCCCTGATGCCCATGGGGGATGCCCATGGGGAAAGCCCTTGTCAGGCCGGACCACCGACTGATAACACCACCCCTCGGGCCACACCGTGCCAGCCCTGTCCGCGATGACGGCGCAGGGCCGTGCTGGCGTTGGTCCGTGCCCGTCTTGGACCCAGGATCACGGTCGCCTGCGATGAGCCGCCTCGTTCTCGTTCTCCGCCATCCGAAGCTGAAGAGCCTGTACGACTACTGGCTCGGCTTGTGCGTCGACGAAACGCCCCCGATGGCCGACGACGTCGATCCGGCGGACCTGCGGCCGTGGATGGGCAATCTGGTCGTTATCAAGGTCGATCCCGGGGACGGCGAGACCGTCGGCACGGCGGGTCCGGCAACGTCGTACACCTATTCATTCTACAGTCAGTTCTTCGCCGGCAAGTTCGGGGACGACAAGGCGGGGCAGTCCCTTGACATGCTGCCCGACGGGCCGCGCGACATCATTCGCGCCGAATACGACCGCGTGGTGCGCGAGCACATCCCGGCGTCGCGCGTGTACACGGCGGACTTCGACGGGCTCACACAGACCTGGGAGCGCCTGGTCCTGCCGCTGTTCAACCTCGATGGCGGGGTCGACAAGCTCCTGGTCGCGGCCTACGAGTTGCCGCGCTGAGCGCACCGCGCCTGCGGCCGCATCGTGGCGTGCGGCTCCCCCCTTGCGTCGCCGCCCTGCCGTCGATATCCGGTCGCGTCCCAAAGGGTCGTGGACAATCCGAGGCGATTCATACAGCATTTGGCACTTCGGTGACCGGAGACGGTCACCGGGGACGCGCCGAGCGCGCGCTCTGCGGCGCGGGCGCCGCACAGTGGGGGCGCGTCGGCCGGTCCTGGAGCCGATTGTTCGAAATCGGAACCGCAGATGCGGTCCGATTTCGAGCAATCGGCTCTACATTATTGATTTTACAGCCGATTATCGCTACAAACCGAAATCGTGCCGCGATTCCGGTTTGTCGCAATCGGCTGTAGAGCCCTGGACAGGGAACCATTCATGAATCCGACACCGCCTTCGCCCTCCTACGAGACCGCCGAGTCAGAGGTCCTGACAGCAGACGATTTCAACCTCTGGTGTGCCCTGAACAACATGCCGTTCCGGATGACCGAGCATGTCTGGCCGGACGGGGCGACGGAATGGGACGTCGAGGTGCACCCGGGCCAGGTCAGTGAGACGGTCGCCTACGGCACCGGCCAGAGTGATGAGGGGGTGGCGGCGGCGATGGCCTTCGCCTTCGTGGCTGGCGTCGAATGGGCCGACAACGCGCACCGGGCGGCCAGCGAGGCCGAGGCGGCACTGGATGAGGAGACGGACGACCGGCCGATGCCCCCGCGCCAGGTCGGCGCCGTGTTCACGGCCCCGGTGGCGGCGCTGGCCGGAGGCCTCGATGAGGCTGCGGCACCGAGCGCCGGGCGCGGGTCGGCGTCAGGCACCGACGATGCCGGACCGGAGGCCGATGACCGTCGCCAGGCCGAGGGCACGCTGGCGACCGCGCCGACCGACGCGGCCGCGGACGGCGCCGGCGGTGTGCCTGACAGCGAACCCGATCCCGAAACCGCATGGCAGGACGACGCCTGGGTCGCGGAGGATTTTGACATCGCCGACGGTCTCGATGCCGACGCCGTGGCCTCGATGACCGACGAGATGGTGGCGGAACCGGACGAGGAGACCGCTGGCGCGCTCGCTGCGGAGCCGGCGGACGACGACCGCACGGCGGCCGCCGCGCCGGTGCCGCGTCGCGCCGAGGCGGAGGCGGCGCTGTACAGCCCGCCCGCTCTGGACGTGTTGCAGGATCCGTACCATGACCCCGAGCGCGTGCTGGACGAGCACGCCCTGGCCGAGAAAGCCCGCGCCCTGGAGACGGTACTCCGCAACTTCAAGGTGCGGGGCGAGATCATGCAGGTCCATCAGGGTCCGGTCATCACGCTGTACGAACTGGAGCCGATCCCCGGCACCAAGTCGTCCACCGTCATCAACCTGGCCGACGACATCGCCCGCTCCATGAGTGCGGTGACGGCCCGAATCGCCGTGGTGCCGGGGCGCAGCGTGATCGGCATCGAGTTGCCCAACGACAGCCGCGAGACCGTCTACCTCAAGGAGATCCTGGAGTCCGGGGCGTTCACCGACACCGGCGCCAAGCTGCCGTTGGCGCTGGGCAAGGGCATCGACGGCAACCCCTGTGTGGTCGACCTGTCGCGCATGCCGCACCTGCTGATCGCCGGCACCACCGGGTCCGGGAAGTCGGTCGGGATCAACGCCATGATCCTGTCGCTGCTGACCCGCATGGCCCCCGATCGCTGCCGCCTCATCATGGTGGACCCCAAGATGCTGGAGCTATCGGTGTACGATGGCATCCCGCACCTGCTGACGCCGGTGGTCACCGATCCCAACAAGGCGGTCATGGCGCTCAAGTGGGCGGTGCGCGAGATGGAAAGCCGCTATCGCGCCATGTCGGCAGTGGGCGTGCGCAACATCGAGGGCTTTAACCAGCGCATGCGCGAGGCCCAGGCCAACGGCGAGGTCATCACGCGCCACGTCCAGGTGGGCTATGACCGCCAGGCCAAGGAGCCGGTCTACGAGGAACGGCCGATGGAGTTGCGCACGCTGCCTTACATCGTCGTCGTCGTGGACGAGATGGCCGACCTGATGCTGGTGGCCGGCAAGGAGATCGAGGCCGTCATTCAGCGCCTGGCCCAGATGGCCCGCGCCGCCGGAATCCACCTCATCATGGCGACGCAGCGGCCGTCCGTGGACGTCATCACCGGCACCATCAAGGCCAACTTCCCCACCCGCATCAGCTTCCAGGTCACCAGCAAGATCGACAGCCGCACCATCCTGGGCGAGGCCGGCGCCGAACAGCTCGTCGGGCAGGGGGACATGCTGCACATGGCGGCGGGCGGGCGCATCACGCGCGTGCACGGCGCTTTCGTCTCCGACCGCGAGGTCGAGGCCCTGGTGGCCCAGCTCAAGACCCAGGGCGAGCCGGACTACGTCCATTCGATCATCGAGGAGGACGCGGACGGCGCGCCCCTGGCGGAAGAGCCAGCCGGCGGCGGGGGCGCATCGCCGGTGATCCTGGAGGGCGGATTCGGCGAGGGCTCGGGGGACGATCTGTACGACCAGGCCGTGGCCCTGGTCCTGCGCGAGAACAAGGTCTCGGTCAGCTTCATCCAGCGCCACCTGCAGATTGGCTACAACCGGTCCGCCCGCATCGTCGAACGCATGGAGACCGAAGGGCTGGTCAGCGCCGCAAACCACGTCGGCAAGCGCGAGATCCTCGCCCGCGGCCGGGCCGACGGCTTCGGGGACGACGCCCGGTGACGGGGACCGGCGCCCGCGCCGTCCGCGCCGACCCGGCCGTCACGCCGCTGGGCGGGCGCGCCGGGCGGACGCCGGGTCAGCGGGCGCGGGCCGCCCCGGACGGCACGGCCCCGACCCTGCACGTTCGCTGCGGGTCGGACATCCTGGAGGCCCTGGCACAGGCCGGATTCCAGGGCGACTACCTGGAGATCTCGGATCCCCTGGTGCAGGGACCGGTTCCGGCGCTGCGGTCTCTCGACGCCTACCACGATACCCGCGCGACCTTCATCGCCACGGCCTATGGCGTTCCCGAGGCGAAGGCACGATCCCGGCTGGCGGAGCAGTGGGCCGCCCTGCTGGCGGCGGACCGGTACGACCGCGTTGTGCTCTGGTTCGAACACGATGCCTACGACCAACTCATTCTGGCCCGTGTGCTCGCGGCCCTGCATGGCCGCCGCGCGTTGGTCGGGCGTGTGACGCTCGTTTTGTACGATCCGGCGCGCGACGGTGCCACCGTGGGGCGGGTGCGGGGCCTGGGAGAACTGGCGCCGGCGCAGCTTCGGCGGCTGTGGGGGCGTCAGCGCGCCGTCACGCCGGCCCTGACGGCCCAGGGTGTGCGCGTCTGGGACGCCCTGCGCCAACCCGATCCGCGCGCCCTGGGGCGGCTGGCGGGCGGGACCGTGCCGGGGCTTGCGACCATGGCGCCGGCGTTGCGGCGTTGGCTCCAGGACCTGCCCTGGACCACGGACGGCCTCGGTCTGACCGAACGGGACCTCCTGCAAACCCTGGAGACGGCTGGCGGCACGGCCGGGACCGGCGCGCTGTTTCGCGCCTATCTGGAACACGACCCGCAGCCGACGCTGGGCGACGCCATGTTCGGTGCCGTGCTGCGCGGCCTGGCCCAGGGACCGGCACCCGCGATCGGGAAGACGCCCCCGGATGCCGACGACCGACGCGCCGGCTGGACCCTGACCGACACCGGCCGCGCGCTGCTGGCCGGGACCGTCGACTGGGGTGCCGTGGGCGGTCTCGACCGCTGGATGGGCGGGACGCGGCTGGTCTCCGGCCAACCGGTCTGGCGCTGGGATCCGGCCCTTGCGGCGCCGGTGCCGGACATGCCGACGGCGCCCTGAGCGGGCCCGCACCGCACGGCGCGCCGAAGCCACCACGGAACCGCCGCGTTTCCGCCATAGTCGGTTGATTATCTCTTGCGCCTGATCGCGAGGGAACCAACCCGGTCGCCCCACCTTAGTAGTGTCAGAGGGCGCGGTGACGGGGTGGGACTCGATCGCTTCACCGCCGGATGGGGGCTGACGGAGGTTCCGGCGTCACTCTGACTCTGTCCAGTCGTGGAGGTGTTGCCTGCATGGCGTCCGTGCCCCCTCTGTCCATCGCACTCGACCGTCGCTCCGTCCTCTCCGGTCTTGCCGGCGTGGGCGCCGTCGCGCTCACCGGTCTGCCGCCCTGGCGGGTTGTCCGGGCCGAAGAGGGCGGAACGCTGTTCGACCGCCTCATCGCGGACGCCGCGCGGTTGGCCCAGTCCGCCTACGCGCCGCCCGCCCAGGATCTGCCGGAGAGCCTGCGGGGCTTGTCGTACGATGCCTACCGCGACATTCGGTTCCGGCCGGATCGCGCCCTGTGGCGTGGTCAGGCGCCGTTCGAAGTCCAGGTTCTGCACCTCGGCGGCTTCCTGCGGCAGCCGGTGCGGGTGTTCACGGTCGACAGCGGGCGTCCGACGCCGGTCCTGTACAGCCCCGACCTGTATGACTTCGGCCGGACCGGGCTGGAGGCGGATGGGTTCGGGGAGTTGGGGTTCTCCGGCCTGCGCGTGCACTACCCGCTGAACGATCCGGGCATCATGGACGAGTTGATCGTGTTCCAGGGCGCGAGCTACTTCCGCGCCCTGGGTGCGGGGTGCACCTACGGCCTGTCGGCCCGGGGCGTGGCGGTGAACACGGCGGGTTCCGAAGGCGAGGAGTTTCCCGCCTTTCGGCGTCTTTACGTGGAGCGTCCGCAGCCGGCGGCGGAGTCCCTGGTTTTGTACGGCCTGCTGGATGGTCCCTCCCTGGCCGGCGCCTACCGCTTCACGGTGACACCGGGCAACTCCACCCGCGTCACCGTCCAGGCGCGGCTGTTCGCGCGCCGGCCGGTGCGCCAGCTTGGCGTTGGTGTGCTGACCAGCATGTTTGCCTTCGGCCCGGTGGACCGGGACGGCGTCGACGACTTCCGCCCGCGCGTCCACGACTCGCAGGGCCTGAGCATGCATACGGCGGCGGGCGAGTGGCTGTGGCGGCCCTTGTCCAATCCCCGCAAGCTGGAGATGAATATCTTCGGCGACAGCAACCCGCGTGGCTTTGGTCTGTTGCAGCGGGTGCGTCGGTTCGAGGCCTACCAGGATCTTGAAGCCCTGTATCACCGTCGCCCCAGTGTCTGGGTGACACCGCACGGCGATTGGGGCGCGGGAGAGCTGTTCCTGGTGGAGATCCCGACCCGGGATGAGACCAATGACAACATCGTCGCTTTCTGGCACCCGGCGCGACCGTTCGAGCCGGGCCAGCCGCTGGCCCTGGACTACGACATGGACTGGGGGCTCGACGGCCCGCCGATGGCGCTGGCGGCATGCCGCGAGACCATGGCCGGCCAATACGGCGTGCCCGGCGTGGCCCTCGACGACGCCACCCGGGCGCGTGGGCGCAAGTGGGTGATCGACTTCCAGGGGGGTCCGCTCCAGGGCCTGCGCGATCCGTCCCAGGTCGCGGTTGTGGCGTCTGTCGACGGCGGACGGCTCGATCCGCCGGTGCACATGCTGAACCCCCATACCGACGGCATCCGGGTCGTCCTTGATGCCGTGGCCGACGATGACGCGCCGATCAACCTGCGATGCCATCTGCGGCGGGACGGCGCGCCCGCCTCCGAGACCTGGACCATGCAATGGCGTCCCGCAACGGATGCATGACCCGGGGCAGGGCGGGACCGGGCCGTCGGCCCCGCCCGTCCACCACCTGACCCATCGACGGGGAAACGAAGCCATGCGTGTTCTCACAGCGATCGACGGCATTGAGGCGTCGCTTGAACGCCAGGCCCGGCATTATCTCGTCCACGCCTGCGGCCTCTCGCAGGCCCAGGCCGATGCCATGGCGGCCGAGGCCGCGCGGGCGGTTGTCGTGGCCCGACCCGCGCGCGACCGTGCCGACGCCGGAGCCGCCGTCATCCAGGTCGCCCGCGGTCTGGCCGCCGACGCGACCGCTCCCGACGTGGACGGAACCCTGATGCCGACCGCGGACGGGCGGAGCATGCGCGTGCAGCCGCTCGACCCGGTCACGCTGGCCGAACTGGGCACTCGGTCGCGCCGGGGCGGGCGCCGCCTGGCCCGGGCGTTGCCGGGGCGTGTGTCGGTGGCCTGGGGCGCCGCCGCCTTGCTGACCACCCTGCTGGCGCTGCCGCGCCCGCCGCTGTGACGGTGGTGCGCGACGACAGCCGGACCCAAGCCGGAGAGGGGGCTGTCCCATGGTGACGCGCCGCCGCGGCTTCCTGGCCTGCGTGCTCGCCCTCACGCTCGTGACCACCCAGTCTTTCGTCCAGGTACTGGCCGCCAACGGGCTGTCGGCGCTGCATGTGGCGCTGATCGTGGTCTTCGTGCCGCTGGCGGCGTGGCTGGCCCAGTCGTTCTGTACCCTGACAGCGGGCGCGCTCCTGATCGCCTGGCACCGGGTCCGGGGGCGTCGGGCCGGCCCGCCGGACGCGGCGGCGCGCGCCGCCGGGCTGGACCCGGCGTTGCCCCGAGTGGCGCTGGTCATGCCGGTCTACAACGAGGACACGGCGCGGGTGTTTGCCGGGGTCGCCGCCATGCGGGACGATCTGGCGCGTCTGGGCGTGTCCGAGCGCTTCGATGTCTTCGTGCTGTCCGATACCACGGATCCGGATTTGTGGCTGGCGGAGATCGAGGCCTGGAGTCGCGAGCGCGGCCGCGCGCCCGGGTTGCCGCGGTTGTACTACCGGCGACGGCTGGACAACGCGCGCCGCAAGACCGGCAACATCGCCGAGTTCGTCGAGCGCTGGGGCGGGGGCTACGGCGCCATGGTCACGCTGGACGCGGACAGCATCCTGGAGGCTGTCACGATCTGGCACCTGACCCGCCGCCTCGATGCCGACCCGCGCGTTGCCCTCATCCAGGCCCCCCCGAAGCTGGTGCGCGGGCGCACCGCCTTCGCCCGCCTGCTGCAGTTCGCCGGCGACGTCTACGGACCTCTGGGAGCGGCGGGCACCGCCTTCTGGGCCGGCGGCGAGGGCAACTATTGGGGCCACAACGCCATCATCCGGCTCGGTGCCTTCGCGCGGTGCTGTGGGCTGCCGACGCTGCCCGGGCGGGCGCCGCTGGGGGGCGAAATCCTGAGCCATGACTTCGTCGAGGCCGCGTTGTTGCGCCGCGCCGGCTGGCGCGTCGAGATGGCCTGGGATCTGGCGGGCAGCTGCGAGGAAGCGCCCCCGACGCTCACCGATTTCATGGTCCGCGACCGCCGCTGGTGCCAGGGCAACCTCCAGCACGGGCGCATCCTGTTCGCGCGACGGCTGCATTGGGTCAGCCGACTGCACCTGATGACCGGCATCATGGGGTATCTGACCTCGCCGCTATGGCTTGTCTTCCTGCTGCTGGCGGGCTTGCAGGCCTGGACGCTGACGGTTGCCGAGCCGGTCTATTTCCAGGGCGGGACACCGTGGCCGACCTGGCCGATCTCCCGCGAGGACGAGGCCGCCGTTCTGCTGGCGGCCATGATGGGGTTGCTGTTCCTGCCCAAGCTGTGGGGCCTGGGGCTGGCGCTGGCCGATCGCCGCGGCTGTCGCCTGCGGGGCGGGCGGGCGCGGCTGGTGGCCGGGGTGGTGGTCGAGACCGTGCTGTCGGCCCTGATCGCCCCGGTGATGATGATCCGCCATACCCGGTTCGTGGTCGCCATCCTGACCGGATCCCCGGTCGGCTGGACGGCGCAGCGCCGCCGCGCCGGCCGCGTCACGCTGCGCGACGCCCTGCGTGCGAACGTGGACGTGATGGTGATCGGGGTTGGCGCCAGTGTGGCGGTGCTGATGCACGCGCCGTCCCTGGGCTGGTGGCTGCTGCCGGTTCTCGCCGGCCTGGTGGGGTCTCCGCTGCTGACCGTGATGCTCGACAACGGCGGCGATGACGGCCTGCGACGCTGGGGTCTGTTGACGATCCCCGAGGAGCGGCGGCCGCCGCCCGTCGTGCGGATGGTGGACGCGCACGAGGCGGTGCTGGCGGATACCCTCGCGGTGCCGGCGGTCGAACGCTTCTCGGCGGTGCTGACGGACCCGGCCCTGAACGCCCGCCATTGCGCGCTGGTCGGCGAGACGGGCGGGATCTCCGGCCTCGCCCCGGACGCCGTCGCCCGGGCGGAGGCCCTCGCAATGCAGCTCGCACCGGCCCTCCTGCGCCCCGAGGAGCGGCGGGCGCTGCTGGAAGCGCCGGACAGCATGGCGCGCGTGCATGCGGCGCTGTGGGCCCGCCGCACTGCCGACCCGGCGGCGGCTGCAACCGGGTAGCCGTCGCGGCGCCCCGGGTGCGCGAAACCTTGTCGGCGAGTCCCGAGTCCGATAGCGTCGAGGGTGCAAACAGATAGGAAACGGATCGGAGACGAGCGCCGTGCCGTCGCCCTCCCTGCTGGCGCCCGTGAGCGGGCGCCGGGGCCTCGTCGACAGCGACGCGGCCGCCATGACCCGCGGCATTACCCGCGGCGTCTGCCGCCACCTGGCGAACACCGGACACGCCGTGCTGACGGAGGTCAAACTCCCGAACCGGCGCCGGGCAGACGTGGTGGCGCTCGACCCCGACGGGCGCGTGGTCATCGTCGAGGTCAAGAGCGTTCTGGCCGACTACCGCGCCGACGGCAAGTGGCGCGAGTACCTGCCCTATTGCGATGTGTTCGCGTTCGCGGTGGCGGAGACGTTTCCCGTGGACGTTCTGCCGGCCGAGTGTGGGTTGGTGGTCGCGGATCCGTGGGGGGCGGAGGTCGTGCGCCTGATGACTCTGGCGCCGTTGCACCCGTCGCGGCGGCGGGCGATGACGCTGCGGTTCGCGCAGGCTGCCGCCGAACGCCTCCAGCGTCTGGTCGATCCCCCTGTCTAACCCGCATTTCTCACGAGGGGTGGTGCATCGGGGCGTGAAATCGGCAAAAATGCAAGTGGAACCAAACATATAGGCCGATGTCACAGGAGTCCCCGATGCCGACAGAGTGTACCTCAACCGCGATGACCTTTGCACGCGTCGACGGCCGCGCGGTGGTGGCCGATTTTGATGGCCGCGTCCTCACCTCGGATGCCGGCGCGCTGCTGCTGGGCGCGATCCGGAGCGCGTGATCCACGACCTGCGGACCCTGGTGGGCCAGCGGGTGGCCTCCGTGCTGCTGTGTGCGCTGCGCCGCATCGGCCTGGCCCGCACCCGCCTGGCCAATGCCACCTGCGGTCGCCTGCGCCTGATCCTGCTGAAGATCGGCGCCAAGGTCCGACAAAGCGTGCGACGGGTGCGCGTCGCCATGGCGTCGGCCTGTCCGTATGCCGATGAGTTCGCGCTCGCCCATGCCCGATTGACCGCCGCCGCGGCGTAACGCGGCCCGCCCCGCCCCATCGTCAACCGCAGAGGACCAGACCTGACCTCACCGCCGGGCCCAAACGGCCGGACACCGACGCGCGTCCCCAGCCAATCCCGAAAGGAGCCCGCCACCCAAACGCCAAGCGGACACCGTCCGGTGAGAAATGCGGGTTAGCGCCCTACCGCGAAGCGGTTTCGTTCAATCACGGAAAATGCGGCCTTCCAAACCTTTTGATCCCACTCTTTGATCAGGTCCCGAAACCTTCCTGACAGGCATGCAGTCAGGGATAATCTGTGGAATCAAATTCATAATACAGCTCACACGCCCGCTCGATTATTATATTGCACAAGCCGGAATTTATATTTGACATAACAAGAGAAGCCTGCCCAATAATAATATCTTTTTTCAAATCGACAACAATCCACTTGCTGTCGTCATCACCAACTGCGTACTGCCTAGAAGCGATATTTTTAAAAAGCTGGCCCAGGAAGTCCCAGCCAACAAATTTTTCCACGAGATCCACAACGTCATTTTCTTCAGTGATCCTAAATCCAGAACCAGACCCAATAACATAAAGTCCGCGCCCAGTGCAAACAAGCCCTTCCTTTGCATTCCCAAACAGTGACGTATCAATAATAAATACGATTTCCTCCTCACTCGGCACCCCAACCGAGTTCTTTGCGTTAGTAAGCTGCTTTTGGCTGGCCTGATCGCCAAAAATAAAACGTTTTTCACAGGTGATCATTGGCGCATATTTCCAAGACCGAAGACCAGAACGAATATGCTCGGCAACTTTGTTAATGTCTAAATTATCTCTTCTTTTTTGAGAAGGACGCTGAAGCTTCCCAACGCCCCTGCTTTCAACATCCTTGCCTTCGCCCCCCTGGTCGCGCGTCACCGTAGTACCATCAACGGCACTCAAGTACAGCCTTTCAACTAGGCTGTAACAGAACAAAATCTCACATGCGAAGTCCCGCAAGCTATAATTTGTCGCCTTATCTATACCAGAATCCTCGATGAAGCCAATTATCGTAATCTTCATTGCATCCGCGTGAGTGCAGCTCAGATGCCCAGCCAATCGAGAAATGTGTTTCCCACTAGGACCATAATTTTCCCTCAATTGGAAAATTGAATTAAACAAAGGAGAAGATACATGCTCTATAGCAAATACCCCCTCTATTGGCGCCTTAGCAGGAGGCGAAGTCAGAGAATTAAAAATATCAATGCTATTCAGCTCCAGCTCGTCAATCAAATTTCCAACCAAAGTCTCAATGCTCAAATGAGAATCAGGATCAAGCCCCACAATATCTAGAGCCTTTTCAAGCAAAAGAAGATCATGCGCAGTCCAAGAACTTGGCTTCATAGCATAAAAATCATGAACAATCCTCAAAAGACGAAGTATACTTGGATAGCGCTTTTCGTAACCGCGCCTATCCAAGGTTATGACCCAACCATTAATGCTCTGACCCACCTCCAGGCTGGTAACGCGGTCTTCAAGTTTATTAAACCTGTCATAAATTCTATCTGCGAGTCGTACTATTTCGTTCCGAATATCTTCTTGACCCACCGATAACGCCAATAGATTATTTTTGATAACAACCATAGACTGTGCGGCGAGAAGCTCCCGCTCCTGCAAAAGCGCAAGATAGCGCCACGCATATTTCTGCATCTCCGAAAGATCTGATTGATTGGCTCTCTCTATAGCGGAATTTTTTCCACTAAAAGTGCTCCAGCATCTTTTAAAGAAACCTTGACTCTTATAGTCCTCAAAACGGTCCTCCACGCATGAAAGCAAACGCGTCGCATCTAATGCCAGTTGTTCCGTCTGCGCTCGCCTGTCTTTTGCCCACGCAAGCGCTGGCTCCAACGAATCGTCAATTTCTTTGATTTCCGATTCAGCCAAGTCAAACATCATTTAAATCCCTCTTAGATCTTGTCGATAGACGCCCGCATTTGGGCCGTGCTTTGCCTAGCCCGGCTCTGCATTCGTTGAATTTTGCCGTCAAGGTCGTGGCTTTCTTTTAAAAACTCTTCAAACAGAACCTGACCATTGAAAAACTCTTTAGAAACTTGATCAAGCCATTGAGCTGAATCTTGAAGAGTTTCCAGATCGGCGCATATTTCTCGATAAGGACCATCGATCCCTTTTTCAATAGCGAAGTTCATAGCAACAGCTCCGATAACTCCGCCTACCAGGCCGCCCGCCATAAGGGGCAACGCTGCCGTGGTGGTGAGCGCACCGACCGCTGCCGCTCCTATCGACCCCCCAACCACACCAGATGACGTGGTCATAATGCCCCTGCCCTGGCGTTCTCCAAGTTCCTCTAGAGTGATTTTGCCCGCGGCCATCAGAACGACGTCCTTTACAGCATCTACGGCACAAACGGCTCCCACTGTCACCATATTAGAGCGAAACATCACCCCGAGCGTCTGGCGGGCAAGAGGAGCAACTGCTTGTTGGCCAGTCACCCGAACAAGGGTACTGTGAACACCGGTCACTGCTGCCGCATTAATGGCGCTAGCTGCTGATGCCGCAGCGGTTTCGCCAGTAATCTTCACGACAGCCTCTTGAGTTGTGATTTTGCCGTCTTTAACAAGTTTAAGGTATCGTGAACAATTTACGGTTCCTACAATTATGGCCGACAGCGCAGCAGCGCTAGCAGCTGACCGTTTCATTTGGTAAAGCGTTGATTTTGTTTTATAGCCAGAACGAAACTTATCGAGCTCAGAGGTATTTCCGTCACCAAGCTGATTTGCTCCTTTCTTGCTAAGCGGCGATGATGAAATGCCTTCGTGCTCAATTCGGTCATTAGCTTTTTGGGCAGTCAATCGGTAAGCTTCAGCTTCAGCTTTTTTAGTTGCAATTTCGGCAGGCTCCGCCCCACTTTCTAGTAACTGTTGAGCCTTCTGGAGCAGATCTTCTGATCTCTTTTGGGAGTAGGCTTTTACAGCGCTAAGCTGATCAGAGGGGACAAGGGCTACATCGACATCGGAATACTTTGCTGCTGTATTATTAAAATTAAGTTGGGAGAGATCATGTGCCGTAACCTCCGGTGCTTTATCGTATTTTGATTGCGCCGAACGCGCCACAATGTTATCCTTGTTAACAACAAGGTCATTTATTTCATGATTTTTAGGAACCAAGTTATTATCTAAACCGGTTTCAAGACGCATAGCATTATCTTTATTTATCGCATCCATATTAAATGTATTTGCGTGAAATTCTTCAGCGAGGTGCCCGCCAAGTTGGGCTGAACGCGTATCCCAATTTAGAAATGTATTAATGTTTTCATCTGATCGAGCGATTTCTTCCACCAACGAAGCCATTTGTTGTTTTGCCGCATTGGGAAACAGGGGATTAACAGCGATGCCATTGACTAGTGCTTTCTCGTATCGCTCGCCTATATCATTGTTTTGCTGTGCTCTTTTTACGCCACTCTTAGGTTCGGACATGAAGTTTTCCATAACCGCCTCCTGGCATTGCCATTTGAAGGAAAGGAGCACTGAATAGTTATCTTTATTAGGAAGTTTTGGCCTGCGGTTGTCAAGGTGTTTTGAGTGTGGTCAGCCGTTCTAACCCGCATTTCTCACGAGGGGTGGTGCATCGGGGCGTGAAATCGGCAAAAATGCAAGTGGAACCAAACATATAGGCCGATGTCACAGGAGTCCCCGATGCCGACAGAGTGTACCTCAACCGCGATGACCTTTGCACGCGTGGATGGCCGTGCGGTGGTGGCCGATTTCGATGGCGGCGTCCTCACCTCGGATGCCGGCGCGCTGCTGCTGGGCGCCACCGACCGGGCCACCCGCACGGTCACGCCCTACACCGTGCGCCGGTCCATGGCCCGCCTACTGCGGGCGAGAGGTGTGCCGATGGCCGACACCGCCGCGTGGCTCGGGCACAGCCTGCGCGGCATGGCCACGACAGAGGAGTACGCCGACGTCGACCCGACGTTTTTGCACGTCCCGCGCGGTGTGATCGACGATCTGGCGGCCGAGATCGACGGCCACATGACCGGCCCCCGCCGCCTGGACGCGACCAAATTGCGACCAAAAGAAACGGCGACCAACGTTCTCACGCTGGCCGCCGTTCCTAAAACCCGAGCCGCTTCAGGCTCTTGAATGGTGGGCGCGGCTGGGATTGAACCAGCGACCCCTACGATGTCAACGTAGTGCTCTCCCGCTGAGCTACGCGCCCAAAGAAGCCTGAGAACCGGGGCCCGATCCGGACCCTGGCTTGCCGGGCTTGGTGCCGGTTCCGGTACTCCGGATGGGCCGGCAGCGCCCCCGAAGGCGGCCCTTCTACTCCGGCCGAACGCGCAATGCAACCCCTTTGCGGCCGTTCGTCTCGCCCGGCCCGCGACGGCCGACCCCGAGTGGGAGCCGGAGCCGCCGCCGCCCTGCGCCCTAGATGGCCGTCCACTCGATGACGGCGACAATGCTGAGTACGCCGTAAGTCATATATAGGAAGGTGGTAAGCTGTCGCCTGAAAACGAACATGACATTCCTCCTATGTCGAAAGACTGCGTGTCCGCTTTGTTGATCATGATTAGAGTATCAGCGTAGCAAAGTTTTCTGTACGTAAGGTTAATCGGTGTGGGCACCGCGAGCTGTCTTCCTTCTATATATCTTCGGATTCGGATTGCGCCGCTGCCCGCGGCTCATTTCGTGGACCCGCGCCGTCCCCCGGCTCGATGCCGCTCGAACCGACCGCAGGGGCCGGATGGTCCCGTCAGGCCACGCGTGGCGGGGCAAACCATGGCACACCGCGGACAGATCGCACGGCGCCGGGCGGGATCCTCGGCCCGGGACCGGCGTCCGGGGCAGGGGGCGCGACGTCGGTCACCTTCGGGGGCCGTGGAAACCGTCCTGCAAACATCGGCAGCCGTCCCGACGATTGTCATTGCGCCGTTCGGCTCACGGCGTTCATGCTGCGAAAGAATGAAGGTGGCCGAGAGGAGCGCGGGACTTCCGCCAGTAGAGGGATACCGCCGCCGGCGGAATGCTTTGGGGGTGCCTTCGTGAGGGGCGGGGCGCTGAACTAATACCTCCCAAGCCATATTCACAACCCGTGCCACAGTATACTAGGGTTTTCACTCATCTTGGCCGGTAGCGGGTTAGTTAAGAACGAATAAAAGGAACAGTCGGCCACCTGCCAAGAGTTGAGGTGGCGGACATGTTGGACGAGCCTGGGTTTGGCGGTCGGAACAGCGCTTGGACGGGCGACATGCCGGACGGACACGCTTTTCGGTGGGGCAAGAAATGAACCTTATGAAGTCGTTGACCGCGAAGATCACTGCGACCGTGGTCGTGCTCGTGATTGTGATCGCGCTGATCAACACCGGCCTCGTCTACTACTTCTCGACGATCGTCCGGTCCGAGACGCAGGACTTTGCGTCCGACGTGAACGCCATCATCGAGCAGAAGGACGCCTTCATCGGTGAGGTCGTCGACGAGGAGGTCAAGGCCGGGCTGGCGCGCCTGGCGGCCGAGCACGAGGCGGCCACCACCGAGGCCCGCGCCGACAGCGTCGGTGAGCGCCGGTTCATCGCCGGCAAGCATGCGGGCATCTCGGCGTCGGCGACGACCATGATCCGCGCGGCCATGATGAGCGGCGAGGCGACCACGGCCGAGGACATCATGTACACGCTGTCGGAAAACCCCGACATCCTGTCGATCGACGTGTGGCGGCCCACCGGCATCGCGGCCTTCTCGGACAACAGCACCATCGAGACCGTGAACGCCACCCTGGGGACCACCTACTTCGAGGCGCGGTCGAGCGAGAACCCGGTCCCCATTCCCGACGACCGCCGGCCGGGGCTCGAGACCGCCCTGGCGGCCGACGACGGCGAGGCCGTGTTGCCGGGCGAGGTCGAGGACGACCAGGGCGCCCTGCAACCGGTGCTGTTCTCGTTCGCGGTGCTCGACAACGATCCGGAATGCCAGGGGTGCCACGGGCGCACCGACGAGCCCCGCGGCGTGCTTGAGGTGGCGGTCTCGCGGGCCGGTCTGGTGGCGCTCGAAGAGCGGGCGGCCGAGCGTCTGGAGGCGCTGGAGGCGGAGCAGGCCCAGGAAATGGCCGCGCTCACCGACGTGACCGAAGCCCAGCGCCAAGAGGTCAAGGAGACGTCGGCGCGCTACGGCGAGCGTCTGGACGCGCGCGTGCAGGAACTGAGCCAGACTCAGCTTCAATCCACGACGGTACAGGCCATCGTCAACCCGCTGGCCGCCCTCGTGGTGCTGGGTTTGATCGTGTTCCTGCTGAGCCGTCTGCTCAGCCGTCCGCTGCGGGCCATGACCGGTGCCATGGAACGGTTGGCCCACGACGACCTGGAGGTCGAGATTCCGGGGCGGTCGCGGACCGACGAGATCGGCGATGTGGCCGATGCCATGCAGGTGTTCAAGGAGAACGGCTACAAGCTGCGTGAAATGGCCGCCGAACAGGAGGCGATGCACCGCCGCAACGCGCGCAAGGTCAAGGCGGAGATGTTCGGCCTCACGCATGCCCTGGATGAGGAGGTGCGCAGCGCGATCGCCCTGGTGCAGACCCAGGCCGACGCCATGCACGACGCCGCGCGGGAGATGGCCAAGTCCGTCGGCCAGACGGAGAACCGGTCCGAGGCGGCAGCCGGCGCGTCGCGGGCGGCCGCGCAAAGCGTCGACGCGGTGGCCGCGGCGGCCGAGGAGATGGCCGGGTCCGTGGCCGAGATCAGCCGTCAGGTGAGCGCCTCGACGACGACCGCGCATCGCGCCGTGCAGCAGGCCGAGACCACCAACGAGCGCATCCAGGGGCTGGCCCGGGCGGCCAACGAGATCGGCGAGGTTGTCGGCCTCATCAACGATATCGCCAAGCAGACCAACCTGCTGGCCCTGAACGCCACGATCGAGGCGGCGCGCGCCGGCGAGGCCGGCAAGGGGTTCGCGGTGGTGGCCAACGAGGTCAAGACGCTGGCCAACCAGACCGCCAAGGCGACCGAGGAGATTGCCACCCAGATCGGCGCCATGCAGGCGGCCACCAAGGAGGCGGTCGACGCCATCCAGGAAATCGCCAACGTGATCGGCGAGATGAACGAGATCACGACGGCCGTCTCCGCCGCCGTCGAGGAACAGACCGCCGCCACCCAGGAGATCAGCAGCAACGCGCAGCAGGCTTCGCACAACACCCAGGAGTCGGCGCAGAACATCGGCGAGGTCTCCGAGGCGAGCACGGTCACCGGCGGGCATGCCCGCTCGGTCGAACAGGCGGCGCAGGACGTGCAGAAGCGCGTCGACGAGATGCAGGCGGCCCTGGAACACCTGGTGCGCGGCGGCACGGAGGAGGACCGGTTCGCCAATGACCTGCATGCGGTCAAGCTGTCGGTGACGGTGGACACGGGCGACGGCCGGGCGCAGATCTGCCAGCTGCGGGCGCTGGCGCGCAGCGGCGTGGGGGCGCTGGACCGGGTCCTGGACCAGCCGCGCGGGCACGCGTTCACCATCACGGTGCCGGGCCTTGGGGCGCTGCCCGGCTCCATCGTCGCCAAGACCGCCAAGACCACCCACATCCGGCTGGAACTGGAGGAAGGCGACGCGGCCGCCGCCGCGCTCGAGAAGGTCGTCGCCCGGGCCGGCCGTCTGGCGGCCTGAGACCCCCGGCCGCCTGGCGGCCTGAGACGCACGTCGTCGCAGCCGACGCGCTGGAACGGACCCACCCTGTGGGTCCGTTTTGGTTTGGTCCCCGGCCTGGGGTTTGCGGTCAGGTGGGATCGCGCCGGAACACCGCCACCACTTCCACATGGGCCGACCACGGGAACTGGTCGATCGGGGTGACCGGACCCAGGCGATAGCCACCGTCGACCAGCGTTCGTGCGTCACGGGCGAAGGTCGCGGGCTTGCAGGACACCGCCACCACCTGCGGCGGCCCGTGCGCGGCCAGGGCGGCCGCCTGGGCGGCGGCTCCGGCCCGCGGCGGATCGAACACCGCCGCGCCGTAGGTCGCCAGCGCCGCCCCGTCGACGGGATCGCGGGCCAGATCACGCACCGTGGTGGTGAGCCGGCCGCGCGGGGCGGGCGCGGCCGCCAGCGCCGCGATGGCCTCCGCGGTGCCGTCCACCGCGTGCACCGGGCGGCCGGTCATCGCGATCGGCAGCGACAGGGTGCCGAGGCCGGCATACAGGTCCAGCACGGGGCCGGTGCCGGCGGGCAGCCGGGCCAGCACCGCCTCCGTGATCGCCGCGGCGCCCTCCGGCGAGGGTTGCAGGAACGCCAGCGGCGGCAGCCTGACCGGCACGCCGGCGAACCGCACCACGGGCGCCCGGCGCTCGGCCACAGGTTCCGCGGTCTCTCCCCACTGACCGGACAGTCGCGCCACGTCTTCGGCCTCTGCGAACGCGGCCAGTCGCTCGCGGGCCGCCAGATCCGGCGGCCCCGGCAGTGTGAGGGTGCAGTCCACCCCCGTCTCGGTGTCGGTCAGGCTGACCTGTCCCGCCTCCGGACCACGTCGTCCGTCCGTCGACCCGATGGCGGCCAGCAGCGCGCGCAGCGGCGCCAGCAGAGCCCCCAGGCGCGGCGTCAGCAGGGCGCAGGTGCGGACGTCCTCCAGGCGGTGACTGTCGGCAGCGTGAAAGCCGAGCACCACGCCCGCGCCGGTACGGCGCCACGCCAGGGTGCAGCGGCGCCGCGAGCCCGGCGGGATGGTCACCACGGCATCCACGGTGACCGCGCCCAGGCCCCGCCGGGCCAGGGCCTCGACGACCTGACGGTGCTTCCAGGCCGTCAGGGCGGGCGGCGCCAGGTGCTGGAGACTGCACCCGCCGCAGGGGCCGAAGTGCGGGCACGGCGCCCCCACCCGGTCCGGGGCGGGCGTCAGCACCGCTTCCACGCGGGTCCGCCAGCCATCGCCGGTGCGGTCCCCGACGCGGGCACGCACGCGCTCCCCGGGCAGGGCGCCGGGCAGGAACAGGCGCTCCGGGCCGTGTCGGGCCAGGCCGTCGCCCTGAGCGCCGAGGGCGTCGACCGTGAGGTCCAGCGGATCGGGTCCGGTCCAGCGCGCCCGGGGCCGGCGTCGACCGGCGCCGGTCCGGCGGGGCGTGCGGCCGGGGGCGGGGTGCGGGTGTCGGGTCATGGCGCCGGAGTACGCCAGCCGGCGTGTGGCCGCAAGGCTTCCCGGGGTCTGGCGCCATGCCTATACAGCCGATTGCGACAAACCGGACTCGCGGCGCGATTTCGGTTTGCCGCACAAATCGGCTGAGAATCATATAGGTCGCGCGGATTCACGCGATCAATCCGAACCACATCGTGGTACCGATTGATCGCGATCCGCGCTAACGGGGTCTGCCTGTCCCGTGTCCGTCCGAAAGGCGCGCCATGCTGACCGATGCCATGAAGGGCCTGAAGGTGCTCGACCTGGGCCAGTACATCCCCGGCCCCTACGCCGCGCTGCTGCTCGCCGACCTGGGGGCCGAGGTGGTGAAGGTGGAGCCGCCGGGAGGAGACCCGATGCGGACGTTCGGCCCGCCCGATCCGGATGGACTGTCGCCCTTCTATCGGGTGCTGAACCGCAACAAGACGGTGATCCGGCTGGATCTCAAGACCGAGGAGGGGCGCGCCCACCTGGAAGCACTCTTGCGCAAGGCCCATGTGCTGGTGGAAAGCTACCGCCCGGGCGTGCTGGAGCGGCTTGGCTTCGGGCGCGCGCGGCTGGAGCAGATCGCCTCCCATCTGGTGCATTGCGCGCTGTCCGGTTTCGGACAGGAGGGGCCGTTGCGTCTGCGCGCCGGCCACGACCTGGGCTACCTGGCGCTGAGCGGCGCCCTGGACGCCACCGGACCGGCCGAGCGCCCGGTCATGCCGTTCCCGCCGCTGGCCGATCACGCCGGCGCGCTGACGGCGGTGATCGGGGTGCTGGCCGCGCTGCTGCGCCGCCTGCGCACCGGGCGCGGGGCCGTCCTCGACGTCAGCCTGTTCGAAAGCGCCGCCGCCCTGAACGGCCTTGGCCTGGTGTTGGGCCAACGTGGCGGCCTGGCCCGCGAGGCCGACGCGCTGAACGGCGGCGCGGCGTACTACCGCTGTTACCGGACCGCTGACGGCCGCTTCGCCGCCCTGGCCGCCATCGAGCCGGTGTTCTGGCGCGCCTTCTGTGGCGCTGTCGCGCGGCCGGACTGGGCCGACCGCCAGGCCGAGCCGCTGCCCCAGAGGGGGCTGATCGCGGATCTGGAGGCGCTGTTCGCGACCCGGCCGCTGGCCGAGTGGCAAGCGGTGCTGGGCGGCGTCGACTGCTGCTTCGAGCCCGTGCTGCACGCCGACGAGGTGCCGGACCAGCCCCATGTCCGGGCCCGCGACCTGATCCACCGCGACGGGGCGGGCGACGGCCTGATCGACACGGTGCTGCCGGTGCTGCTGGACGGGACGCCACCCCCGCCGCGCCGCCCGCTGGTCGAGGCGGACGCGGCCGCCGTGGTCGCGGCCTGGCAGGGCAGGGGATAGGGCGCCGCTCAGTCGGTCCGCTTGGGCGTTCCCGCTGCGGGGCCGATCCTGTCCGTGGCGGCGTCCGTGTCCTCGTCGTCCACGTCCTCGTCGTCCTCCACGTCCTCGTGCAGGGTGGCGAGTTCCTCCAGGAGATCGAGGGCCGCGTGGGCCGCGGCCAGGCGCACGTCGTCGCGGCCGCCGGCGAACACATAGCGTTTCGGCCGCACCAGACCGTCGATGCGGGCGGCCGCCAGGTGTACCAGGCCGAGCGGCTTGGTCTCGGTGGCGCCGCCCGGCCCGGCGATGCCGGTGATGGCGACGCTGAGGCCCGTGCCGCTGGCCGCGAGGGCGCCCAGGGCCATCGCCACGGCCACGTCTTCGCTGACCGCGCCGACCGAGTCCAGAAGCTCCGGTTCGACCCCCAGGAGCTGGGTCTTGGCGGCGTTGGAGTAGGTGACGAAGCCACGGTCGAACACCGCGCTGGCGCCCGGCACGGCTGTCAGGCTGGCGGCCAGCAGTCCGCCGGTGCACGACTCGGCCACGGTGATGAGCAGGTCGCGGTCGCGGCACACCGCCATCACGGCGCGGGCGTGCTCCACGAGATCCTTGGCCAGGGCGCTCATAGCGGCGGGCTCCAGAGCAGAAACACCAGCGATAGGGCCGCGGCGGCGAGCGCACCGGCCACCATGTCGTCGGCCATGACGCCGAAGCCGCCGCCCACGCGGCGGTCGATCCAGCCGATCGGCCACGGCTTGACGATGTCCGCGGCCCGGAAGGCGACGAAGCCAAGGCCGTAGGCCACAGGGTCCAGCGGGACCACCGTCAGCGTCAGCCACTGGCCCGCGACCTCGTCAATGACGATCTCCGGTGCATCATGACGGCCAACCCTTCGACCGTAGACCGCGCTCACCGGCACGCCAAGGGCGAACACCGCCAGCGCCGCCCCGAGCAGCAACCAGGGGCCGCCGAGCCAGACCAGGCCCCAGGCGAAGGGCAGGGCGGCCAGGGAGCCCATGGTCCCCGGCGCCCACGGGCTGAGGCCGCTGCCGAACCAAGTCGCGAGGCCGCGGATCAGGGGGGCGGGCACGGAGGGGCGCGGGGTCGGCGGGGGTGTATCGAGCGGTGTCTGTGACAATTCGGCAACGGTCCAGGTGGTTCGTCACACGATCGGCCGATTCGCCTTTTTTTCGCCCCGGTGTTGCCGCAAAGGCGCGGCGGGCCCGGCGGAGAGCCCTGAGTCACAACGGACTTCGGCGATCGGGTTGCGCACGACGGCGTTTACTCATAAGCGTACGCGGGGCGTCGGGACCCCCGCCACGGCTTCGAGACAGGGGTCGGTCCAGCTCCGGACCGCCCCGGTGTGGCATGCCTGCGGGTCCCTGGCAAGCGCCCTCACGGCGGTCGCGCGGCGGCGGCCGCTGAAGGACACGGAGCAGGACACGGACAGGAAGACGCCATTCATGTCGGAGTTTGATCCCCAGCAGCTCAGCCTGCCCCAATGGAAACGTGCCCTGCGGCGGGCGTTTCCCGAACGTCACGTGATGATCCGCACGGATACGGGGGGCTTTCAGTCCTGGACCCTGGGCAGCCTCAGCCAGGCGGTCGCGGCGGTGGTCGGCGTCATCATGCTCGGGGTCGTCACCTACAGCGTGGCGATGGTGATCTGGGTCGACGCCGTCATCGACGCCAAGACGGCGGAGGTGCAGGAAGCCCAGGACAGCTACAAGCAGCTCCTCGCGGAGGTGGCTCTGTACCGGGATCAGGTCGCCGCCGTCACCCGCAGTCTGGAGGACAACACCGCCGTGATGGCCCGGTACGTCGGCAGCGAGGACACGCCGGCCCCGCGCCAGCGGGCGGACGCGGCGGCCGGCGACGACGGCGCCGCGACCTGGCAGGAGGAAGCCGGCCGGGCGCGTGACGCGCTACTCGGCCAACTGGCCGAGATGGAAGCGGGCATGGCCGAGCTGTCGGAGGCGCACCAGCTCCTCACGCGGTTCGACGATTTCGAACTCGAAATGCGCAAGACGGTGCTCCAGCGTGATCTGGCGCTGGAGGAGAACCAGGCCCTGACCCGGCGGGTCAACGACCTGGAAGACCTGGTCATCGAGATGGAGACCGCGCAGGCCGCGCTTCTCGATCACTTCGGCGCCGTCGCTCAGACCCGCATTGCCGACATCGAGGGCAGCCTGGCCGAAGTCGGGCTCGACATCGACAGCATGCTGGAGGCGATGACCACGGCGGGGGACGGCGACGGCAAGGGGGGCCCGTTCGTCCCGGCCGATCTGCCGATCCTGGACAAGCCGGTGCTGAAAGAGTCGGTGACCCTTCTCAACACGCACGTCGACCGGCTGGATGCGCTGCGGGATCTGACCGAACACCTGCCGCTGACCCGGCCGGTGCTCAGCGGGTATCGCCTCAGCAGTCCGTTCGGGGTGCGCCGGGATCCGATCAACGGCCGCCTGGCGCGCCACGAGGGCCAGGACTTCTCCGCGCCCCCGGGCACGCCGGTGGTGGCGCCGGCGGCGGGAAAGGTTGTTTACGCTGGGTGGCGCGGCCGCTATGGTCGGACGATCGAGATCAGCCACGGACTGGGCCTGACCACCTTGTACGCCCACCTGTCGAAGATCACCGTGGAGACTGGAGAGTCGGTCTCCCGCGGCGATCTGATCGGCCAGGTCGGCAATTCAGGGCGCAGCACCGGGCCGCACCTGCACTATGAGATCCGCGTCAAGGGTACCCCCCGGAACCCCGCGAAGTTCATGAAGGCCGGCCAGCATGTTTTCCCGGGCTAACACCAAACCCACGCCGGCGGCCCCGGCGGCCCAGACCCAGGCCCCGGAGCGCAAGCCCGAGCGCCGCACCGCCGGCGAGTCGGCGCCCGAGCGGGTGGTGCCGTCGATCGTCAGCGCGGACCTGACGGTGACCGGGGACCTGGTCAGCGCCGGCGAAATCCAGATCGACGGCCGCGTCGAGGGCGATATCAAGTGCGCGTCGTTGATCATCGGCATCGCCGGGGCCGTGACCGGTGAGGTCAGCGCCCAGACCGTGCGCATGCATGGGTCGGTCAGCGGGCAGGTGATCGCCAAGTCCGTGTTCCTGGCCAGCACGGCGCGGATGATCGGCGACGTCACGCACGAGAGCCTCGCCATCGAACCCGGCGCCTTCCTGGAGGGGCATTGCCGGCGCATGACCGAGATGCCGGATCTCAGCCTGCCAGACCGCAACGCGGCGGTGGCGGAGGCCGCCGAGGCCAAGCCGCGCCTGGCCAGCAGCCGGTCCGCGGTCGGAGAGCCGGCGGCGGCCGGCGGCGCGGGCGCCAAGACCGACGAGTCCGGAACCGAGCCGGTGAGCGCGGACAGCAAAACGGGCTCCTGACCCGGCCGCGCCGGCCACCCGGGTCTTCTCTTCCGATGCCTTCATGTCTCCACCCTGGCGCGTCCGTGAGGGGCGCGCCGGACGTCCGGTGTCGCCGGCCACGCGGCCGGTCGCAGCGGGAGCGATGGGGCATGAACGGGACGACCGGGCGGATGAGGGACGCTCATCCGCCCGGTCTTCGGGGGTCTCCGCGTCAGGCGGCGCGCTTGTGGTCCGGATCGACGATGGACACGATGTCGTCCATGATCGCGGTGACGTCGTAGTCCTTCGGCGTGTAGATCCGCGCCGCCCCGGCGGCCAGCAGGGTGCGCTCGTCCTCGGGCGGGATGATGCCGCCGGCAATCACCGGGATATCGCCCAGGCCGATGGCCCGCATCCGCTCCAGCACGTCGGTGACCAGCGTGACGTGGGAGCCCGACAGGATCGACAGCCCGACCACGTGTACGCTCTCCTCCAGGGCGGCGTTAACGATCTGCGCCGGGGTCAGGCGGATGCCCTCGTAGACCACCTCCATGCCGGCATCGCGGGCGCGCACGGCGATCTGCTCGGCGCCGTTGGAGTGGCCGTCCAGGCCCGGCTTGCCCACCAGGATCTTGACCCGGCGACCGAGACGCGCGGAGACGTCGTTGACGCGCTGGCGCACCGCGGTCATGCGCTCACCCGCGGTGATCTCCCCGGCATTGCGGGCCACGCCGGTCGGCGCGCGGTACTCGCCGAAAATGTCGCGCAGCGTCTCGCCCCATTCGCCGGTCGTGACGCCGGCATGGGCGCAGGCGATCGACGGCTCCATGATGTTGCGCCCCTCGCGTGCGGCCGCGGCGAGATCGGCGAGGGCGGCCTGCACCGCGGCGTCGTCGCGCTGCGCACGCCACGCTTTGAGGCTTTCGATCTGGGCCCGTTCCGCGCCCTCATCCACCGCCATGATGGCGCCGTCGCCGGTGGACAGCGGGCTGGGGGCGCCCTCGGTGTACTTGTTGACGCCGACCACGACCATATCGCCGGATTCGATGCCGGCCAGCCGGCGGGTGTTGGACTCCACCAGCTTCTGTTTCATGTAGCTGGACTCGACGGCCGCCACCGCGCCGCCCATGGCGTCGATGCGGTCCAGCTCCGCGCGTGCCTCGGCCTTCAGCGCCTCCACCTTGCGGGCGATCTCGGTCGACCCGTCGAAGATGTCGCCGAACTCCAGCAGGTCGGTCTCATAGGCCACGATCTGTTGCAGCCGCAGCGACCATTGTTGATCCCACGGGCGCGGCAGCCCCAGGGCCTCGTTCCACGCCGGGAGCTGCACGGCCCGGGCGCGGGCGTTCTTGGACAGCACCACCGCCAGCATCTCCAGCAGGATGCGGTAGACGTTGTTTTCCGGCTGCTGTTCGGTCAGGCCCAGGCTGTTGACCTGCACCCCGTAGCGGAAGCGGCGGTACTTCTCGTTCTCCACACCGTAGCGCTCGCGGCAGATCTCGTCCCACAGGTCGGCGAACGCCCGCATCTTGCACATCTCGGTGATGAAGCGGATGCCGGCGTTGACGAAGAAGCTGATGCGCCCGACCACGACCGGGAAGTCTTCCGGCGGCACCTGGCCGGAGTCGCGCACCGTGTCCAGGACCGCGCGCGCGGTCGCCAGCGCGTAGGCCAGCTCCTGCTCCGGGGTCGCGCCCGCCTCCTGCAGGTGATAGGAGCAGACGTTGGTGGGGTTCCACTTGGGAACCTCCTTGTAGGTGAAGGCGATGACGTCGTTGATCAGCCGCATCGACGGCTCGGGCGGGAAGATGTAGGTGCCGCGCGACAGGTATTCCTTGATGATGTCGTTCTGCACCGTGCCCTGGAGCTTCTTGCGGTCCGCGCCCTGTTTCTCTGCGGTCGCGATGTACAGCGCCAGAAGCCAGGCCGCCGGCGCGTTGATGGTCATCGACGTGTTCATCTTCTCCAGCGGGATCTGGTCGAACAGCGTCATCATGTCGCCCAGGTGACAGATCGGCACGCCGACCTTGCCGACCTCGCCGGTGGCGAGAACATGGTCGGAATCGTAGCCGGTCTGCGTGGGCAGGTCGAAGGCCACGGACAGGCCCGTCTGGCCCCGCGCAAGATTCGTTCGATAAAGCTCGTTCGACGCCTTGGCCGAGGAGTGCCCCGAGTAGGTGCGGATCAGCCACGGCTTGTCGCGCTGCGGTGCAGCAGGCTTGGCGGGGGATTCGGGCGTACCGGTCATGCAGACCTCCATCGCAGCGCGAAAAGTTACGGAAACGTCAACCATCATGGGTTGTCCGGAGCGGAACGATAATTTCTCGCCCTCTGAGTCAGGCGCAATTATTTATCACTTTGTGCATTGCGATGGAAGGCCGGAGTCGGGTATAGCCTGACGGAGAACGCAACGCGGGACCGAAGCCCTTCGCGCCTGCCGCATGGATCGGCGCCATGCCCTGCATCATGATCGGGGCCGGGGCCGCGCAGAAGGGTGACGAACAAGGGAGAGCACACGCATGAGCAACGCCACGGCCGAGGTCATTGATCTTCAGGCGAACCGGGAGAAGAAGGACCTGTACGAGGTGGGCGAGTTCCCGCCGCTGGGGCACGTGCCCAAGCAGATGTACGCCTGGGCGATTCGGCGTGAGCGCCACGGCCCGCCGGAGACCGCGATGCAGGTCGAGGTGGTGGACGTGCCGAAGCTGGAGTCGCACGAGGTCCTCGTGATGGTGATGGCTGCCGGCGTCAACTACAACGGTATCTGGGCGTCGCTGGGCGAGCCGATCTCGGTCTTCGACTCCCACAAGGAACCGTTCCACATCGCCGGCTCTGATGCCTCGGGGATCGTCTGGGCGGTCGGCTCGCAGGTCAAGCGCTGGAAAGTGGGTGACGAGGTGGTCGTCCACTGCAACCAGGACGACGGCGACGACGAAGAGTGTAACGGCGGCGATCCGATGTTCTCGCCGACCCAGCGCATTTGGGGCTACGAGACGCCGGACGGCTCCTTCGCGCAGTTCACCCGTGTGCAGGCGCAGCAGCTCATGCACCGGCCCAAGCATCTGACCTGGGAAGAGTGCGCCTGCTACACCCTGACGCTGGCGACCGCCTACCGCATGCTGTTCGGCCACCGCCCGCATGTGCTGCGCCCGGGTCACAACGTGCTGATCTGGGGCGCGTCGGGTGGCTTGGGCGCAATGGCGGTGCAGCTCTGCGCGGTCTCGGGCGCCAACGCGATCGGCGTGATCTCCGACGAGAGCAAGCGTGACTTCGTCATGTCGCTGGGCGCCAAGGGCGTCATCAACCGCAAGGACTTCAACTGCTGGGGCCGGCTGCCCGACGTCAACGGGCCGGACTTCAAGGCCTACATGAAGGAGTCCTACAAGTTCGGCCGCGCCATCTGGGACATCACCGGCAAGGGCAACGACGTCGACTGCGTGTTCGAGCATCCCGGCGAGGCCACCTTCCCGGTCTCCTGCCTGGTGGTGAAGCGCGGCGGCATGGTCGTGTTCTGCGCCGGCACCACCGGCTTCAACATCACCTTCGATGCCCGCTTCGTCTGGATGCGCCAGAAGCGTATCCAGGGCAGCCACTTCGCCAACCTGATGCAGGCCGCCCAGGCCAACCAGCTGGTGATCGAGCGGCGCCTGGATCCCTGCATGTCCGAAGTGTTCACGTGGGAGCAGATCCCCTACGCCCACACCAAGATGTGGAAGAACGAGCACAAGCCGGGCAACATGGCGGTGATGGTGCAGGCCGTGAAGCCGGGCCGGCGCACCGTCGAGGAATGCCTGGAGGGCTGATAACGCCGTCGCGACGCCCCCCTGCGCCGTCGGGCGCGGGGGGCGGGCGGTCCGCGGCGCCCCAACCGACCGTATGCCCCTCATGACCGCCCCGGGTGCCCCGCGCGCCCGGGGGCGTCATTTCGAGGAAAGACCGTTTCAGGGGAAGACGATGTCTGGACCACTCATCATTCAAGATCTGCTGCACACCTGCGAGCGCTCCTACGAGACCGCGCGCCAGGTGCTGGGCGCCATCCGCGACCACCTGGCCAGCGAGGTCAGCGTCGAGGGCAAGCTGGATGCCGCCGTGATGGAGCGCGAGCAGCACGCCACCCACGGCTTCGCCTGGTTCGCCACCTGCGTGACCGCCCTGGGCGAGATGCTGGCGTGGGCCAAGCGGCTGGAGGCCGACGGACGCCTCGGCGAGCTGGAGCAGCTCATTCTCCAGGGCGCGTTCTCCGAATACCTGCATCAGATCTTCGGCGGCGTGCCGATGAGCCAGGGCGAGTACGTCCGGCTGGCCGACTTCGGCATCGAGGTGCGCGAGCGCCAGGCGTTGCAGACCCCGTACACCACCCTGCTGCGCGAGCACGGTTTCACCGCCGCCTGCAAGGCCCGGATCGCCGAACTGATCAAGGACGGCAATTTCGGCGAGGTGGGTCTGGAGGACGAGACGCTGGACATGGTGCGCGACCAGTTCCGGCGATTCGTCGACGAGCAGGTGCAGCCGCACGCCCACGGCTGGCACGAGAAGGACGAACTCATCCCCATGGAGATCATCGACCAGATGGCCGAAATGGGCGTGTTCGGCCTCACGGTGCCGGAGGAGTTCGGTGGCAGCGGCCTGGGCAAGATGGCCATGTGCGTGGTCACCGAGGAGCTGTCGCGCGGCTACATCGGCGTCGGCTCGCTCGGCACCCGTTCGGAGATCGCCGCCGAACTGATCCGTCTGGGCGGCACGGATGCGCAGAAGCAGCACTATCTGCCCAGGATCGCCAGCGGCGAGATCCTGCCCACCGCCGTTTTCACCGAGCCCAACACCGGCTCCGACCTCGGCTCCGTGCGCACGCGCGCGGTGCTGGAGGGTGACGCGTGGGTGGTGACGGGCAACAAGACCTGGATCACCCACGCCGCCCGCACCGACCTGATGACCCTGATGGCGCGCACCGATCCGGACCAGCCCGGCTACAAGGGCCTGTCCATGTTCCTGGCGCCCAAGCCGCGCGGCACGGACGCGGATCCGTTCCCGGCCGAGGGCATGTCCGGCGGCGAGATCGAGGTGCTCGGCTACCGCGGCATGAAGGAGTACGAACTCTCCTTCGACGGCTTCACCATGCCCAAGGACGCGCTGCTGGGCGGGGTCGAGGGCCAGGGCTTCAAGCAGCTCATGGAGACTTTCGAGTCGGCCCGCATCCAGACCGCCGCGCGCGCCGTCGGTGTCGCCCAGTGCGCGCTGGAGGAGGGCCTGAAGTACGCGCAGGAGCGGATCCAGTTCGGCAAGCCGCTGTTCGCCTTCCCGCGCGTCCACGGCAAGCTCGCCTGGATGGTGGTCGAGACCATGATCGCGCGCCAGATCACCTACATGTCGGCGCGTGAGAAGGACAACGACATCCGCTGCGATATCGAGGCCGGCATGGCCAAGCTGCTGGCGGCGCGGGTGGCGTGGTCGAACGCCGACAACGCGTTGCAGATCCACGGCGGCAACGGCTACGCGCTGGAGTATCCGATCAGCCGTATCCTGTGCGATGCCCGCATCCTCAACATTTTCGAGGGCGCGGCCGAGATCCAGGCCCAGGTGGTCGCCCGCGGCCTGCTGGGCGGGCGCGGCAGCGTGCAGGCGAAGAAGAGCGCGGCCTGACCGGTCGCGCGCCTGCGGCCTTTGTCGAACGGCCCGGCCCCGCCCCGTCCGGGCGGGGCCGCGCCTGTCTGGGCCGTTCGGCGGCCGGCGCGGGCGTTTCGGCGGCCCATTCCGGAACGGTTGCTTGGCCCGCGTGCTTTTGTCGCCGTGCGCGCCGGACCGGCGCCAAGGGACTTGGAGTTCCCCGCGCGGCCTGACACAGTGCCCGCGTCCGGGACGGCATGGACGGCCGCTGTCGACGCCGGACGACACCACGACCGATTGCGGGGAGACGCATTCATGACCTTCGTGCGGAAACTGGCCCTTGGACTGGCGGTGACGGCGGGCCTTGGTCTGGCGACGGTGGCCCAGGCGCAGGAGCGGGTCACGCTCAAGTCGGCGAAATCGACCTCATCCTATTACGTGATGATGGTGCAGCTCGCCGAGATGACGCGGAAGGCCAGCGACGGCGCCATCTCTCCGACCGTCGAGGAAAGCCAGGGCTCGGTTCAGAACGTCAAGGAATCGTTCGTCCGGCCGGGCAACTTCCTGTTCACCACGCCGCCCAGCCTGCTGGCGGCTGCGCGCGCCGGCGATGCGCCCTTCGAGGGCCAGACCAACGACGACGCCCGCACGCTGTTCGTGATGCCGTTCGTGACCATTCACTTCGTTGTCACGGCCGACGGCGGCATCGACAGCGTCTCGGACCTGGCCGGCAAGACCTTCATCGCCGGCGGCAAGGGGACCTTCTGCGAGAAGCGCACCAACACCATCCTGGACCTGCTCGGTCTGGCCGACCAGGTGGAGATCGTCGAGGTCGAGCTGTCGGCCGCCGGCGATGCGATGCGCGACGGCAAGGTGGACGGGTTCGCCACCTGCTCGGCCCATCCGACCCCGCAGCTTGTCGAGCTGTCGACCACCACGCCCGTCAAGATCCTGAGCTTCACCGACGCGGAACGGGAGAGGATCCTGGAGCTGGATCCGCTGTCCGGACCGCTGACCATCGCCGCGGGCACCTACGAGGGCCAGGACGCGCCGGTCGACACCGTGGGCGTGCCGGTCGGCGCCTACGGCACCGTGCGCATGAGCGACGACGTGGCCTACTTCCTCACCAAGACCTTCTGGGAGTGGAAGGAGACGCTGGCCCAGGAAAACCCCTGGTGGGACGGCGTGACCCGGGACCTGATCGTGCAGATGGGGGCAAAGGTCCACCCCGGGGCGCTGCGTTACTACGAGGAGCAGGGTGTTTCGATTCCCGACGACATGAAGTAACGCCCCAAGGTAACACCGTAGCAGCCGCGATCCCGTCACCGTGACCCAGCCCGCTCCCGTGGCCCACGATCCCGCCCCTGGCGGGATCGTGCCGCCCTCCGGTCCGACCCCGCCGCGCAGCCCGGCCGAGACCGTCCGCACCCTCGGCCGCCTGCCGCTCCTGTTCGGCCTGGCGACGGTGGGCTTCCATCTCTACCTGGTCTTCGCCGGTCTGCTGCCGCATCTGGTGACGCGGCCACTGCACCTGATGCTCGCCATTCCCTGGGTGTTCTTCATCGACAGCCAAGGCGGGCGCTGGGCGCGCTGGTCCGGCTACGGGCTGGGCGCGGCCGGCCTGGCGTCCGCGGCCTACATCGTCGCCAACCACGGCGCGCTGGCGGACCAGTACGGCTCGTTGCAGGGCGGGCTACAGATCGCGGTGGCCGTGGTCCTGATCGCCGTCGTCCTGGACATGGCGCGCCGGGCCATCAAGGCGGTGCTGCCGGCGGTGGCGCTGGTGGTGCTGCTCTACGGGCTGGTCGGGCACTGGGTGCCGGGCCATTTCGGGCATGGCGAACTGCCGCTGAACTACTTCCTGGGGACCCTGATCATCACCGAGGGCGGGCTGTGGAGCGGCCTGACCGGGGTTTCGGTGACCGTGATCGCGCCCTTCATCATCCTGGGTGCGTTCATTTCCGCCGGAGCGGCGGGCACCGGCTTCATGGCGCTGGCGACCCAGTTGGCCGGACGGTTTCGCGCCGGCGCGGCCAAGGTGGCGGTGCTGTCCAGCGCCATGTACGGCACCATCTCCGGCGTTGCGGCGGCCAATACGGCGTCGACCGGCATGGTCACCATCCCGGCCATGAAGCGTTTGGGCTATCCGCCCAGCCTGGCGGCGGCGGTCGAGGCGGTGGCCTCGACCGGCGGTCAGATCATGCCGCCCCTGATGGGCGCCGGCATTTTCGTGATGGCCGAACTGCTGCACCGGCCGTATCTGGAGATCATGGGCGCGGCCACCCCGCCGGCGGTGCTGTTCTTCCTGACCGCCTGGTGGGGGGTGCACCAGTTCGCGATCCGGCTCGGGCTGAAACCGATGGCGGCCGCGGCGATGCCCGGGTGGACCGTGGTCGGGCGCACGGTGCCGTTCTTTCTGGTGCCGTTCACCATCCTGATCGTGTTCCTGACCGTCACCGCCTTCACGCCGGCCTATGCCGCGGCGGTGGCGATCGTGGCGACGCTGCTGATGTTGATCGCCGACGATACCGGGCGGCTGTCGGTGCGCGGCTGGGTATCGCGCGTGATGACGGGGACGGTCGAGGCCGGCCGCCAGGTCGCCAACATCGCCGCCATCATCGTGTGCGCCAGCATCATCGTCGGTGTCTTCAACATGACCGGCGTGGGGGTGAAGATCACCTCGCTGATCCTGTCGGCCTCCGGCGGCGAGCTGTGGCTGGCGCTGATCCTGACCGGCCTGGCGAGCCTGGTCCTCGGCATGGAGCTGCCGACCACCGCCGCCTACATCATCGCGGTCAGCGTGGCCGGACCGGCGCTGGTGGAACTGGGCCTGCCGGAGTTGTACGCCCATCTGTTCGTGTTCTGGTATGCGTTGCTGTGCACCATCACGCCGCCGGTCTGCGGCAACGTGTTCATCGCCGCCGGCATCGCCCGGACGCCGTGGATTCCGGTGTCGTTGCGCGCCATGCAGCTCGGCATCGGCCTGTTCATCGTGCCGCTGGGGTTCGTCGCCAACCCCTCGCTGCTGGCCCTGGCGCAGGATCCCCTGATGACGCTGGCGGCGGCGCTCAAGGTGGGCGTCGGGGTGTGGCTCATCAGTTTTGCCGCCATCGACCCGCTGCGGCGCTGGTGGGCCCGTCCCCTGGCCCTGGCGGCGGGGGCGGCGCTGATCTTCGTGGGCGGGATCTGACCGGCGGTCGCCCGGAGCCGCCCGGAGCCGCAGGACGAACATGGGAGGACAGCACCGCATGTTGCGCACCACGACGAGCCTGGGCGGGATGGTGAGCGCCCCGCATCATCTGGCGGCCCAGGCCGGCCGCGATGTTCTGCGCGAGGGCGGCACGGCGGTCGAGGCCATGGTGGCCGCCGCCGCCGCCATCGCGGTCGTCTATCCCCATATGAACGCGCTGGGCGGCGATGGCTTCTGGCTGATCGCGGAGCCGGGCCGCGATCCGGTGGCGATTCGGGCCTGTGGGCCGGCGGCGGGGCGCGCCACGGCCGCGTTCTACCACGCCGAGGGTCATCACCGGATCCCGCCGCGCGGTCCCCTGGGGGCGCTGACGGTGGCCGGCGCGGTGTCGGGGTGGGCCGAGGCGCTGGCGGTCTCGCACGCCTGGGGGGGGCGGCCGGTGCCGCTGGCCCGACTGCTGGAGCCGGCGGTGCGCCAGGCCCGGGACGGCGTGGTGGTGACCCGCTCCCAGGCCGCCCTGACCGCCGCGAAATGGGAGGAGCTGTCGGACCAGCCCGGCTTTCCCGAAACCTACGCGCCCGACGGGCCCCCGGCCGAGGGGGCGGTGCTGCGCTACCCGGCGCTGGCGGTGACCCTGGAGCACCTGGGCCGGACCGGCCTGGACGATTTCTATCGCGGCGACCTGGCGCGCACGCTGGCGGCCGGGCTGGCCGAGTCCGGCTCGCCCCTCACCCTGGCCGACCTGGAGGGCTACCGCGCCACCCGCGTGACGCCGCTGGCGGTGGACCTGACCCAGGGCCGGGTGTTCAACCACCCGCCCCCGACCCAGGGGGCGGCGGCGCTGATGATCCTGGGGCTGTTCGACCGTCTCGGGGTGCGGTCGGCGGAGAGCTTCGAGCACATCCACGGCCTGATCGAGGCCACCAAGCGCGCGTTCCTGAAACGCGACGCCCATATCGGCGACCCGGACCGCATGACGGTCGATCCGGCGACCTGGCTGACGCGCGAGGCCCTGGCCGACGCGGCGGCGCGCATCGACCGCGCCCAGGCGCTGCCGTGGCCGCAGGCGGGCGGGGCCGGGGATACCGTCTGGATGGGGGCGGCCGACGCCGCGGGGCGTGTGGTGAGCTACATCCAGAGCATCTTCTGGGAGTTCGGGTCCGGCGTCGTGGTGCCGGACACCGGCATTCTCTGGCAGAACCGCGGCGCGGGGTTCTCGCTCAGCGATGGGCCGAACACGCTCGGCCCCGGCCGGCTGCCGTTCCACACCCTCAATCCGGCGCTGGCGCGGCTGAAGGACGGCCGCACGCTGGCCTACGGCACCATGGGCGGCGAGGGGCAGCCGCAGACCCAGGCGGCCGTGTTCACGCGCCACGTGGTGTTCGGGCAGGATCTTCAGGCGGCGGTGACCGCGCCGCGCTGGCTGCTGGGGCGGACCTGGGGCCGCGAGTCCACGACGCTGAAGGTGGAGAGCCGCCTCGACCCGGCCCTGTGCCAGCGCCTGCGCGACGCCGGTCATGAGGTCGAGATGGTCGGTCCGTTCGAGGACATGATGGGTCACGCCGGCGCCGTGTCGGTGGCGCCGGACGGGGTCATCGCGGGGGCGGCGGACCCGCGCGCCGACGGCCTGTGCGCGGCGCTGTGAGGGAAAACACCCGGCGCGGCATTGACCCGCCGGGGCGATCCGTGCTGGATCCGGGGCGCGTCGATGGGACCGGCGGGACCGGCGCAACCGGGGTCGTTGGCCACGCATACACATCAGGGGAGGCAGCCGTGAACCGCAAGGAAATCGCATCAGTCCAGACGTACATGCGGCGGCTGTTCGGCAACGACGGGATCTCGCTCGGCATCCCCAAGAAGCCCAATGACCCGGTCGAGGTGTGGCTGAACGGCGAGTTCATTGGCACGCTGTACCGCGACGAGGAAGAGGGTGAGATCTCCTACGACTTCAACATGACCATTCTGGACGTCGACCTGCCGGTGCAGTGACCTGCCGGTGCAGTGACACCGGGGCCGGGCACCGGTCCCGGACATTGAAGTGTCCATGTCGGAGGCCCGGCGCGGCGGTCGGCTGGTCGCCCGGGTCTTTCGCGGTCACTCCGCCAGGCGGTACCAGCCCTCGGGGCCGAACGCCTCCAGCGGGCGGAAGCGCTGCTTATAGGCCATCTTGCGGCTGTTCTCGATCCAGTAGCCGAGATAGACGTAGTCCAGCCCCTCGGCCCTGGCCTGATCCACCAGCCACATCACCATATGGGTGCCCAGGCTGCGGCGCGGCGGCGCCTCGGGATCGAAGAACGAATACACTGCCGACAGGCCGTCGCCCATGCGGTCGAGCAGACAGCCGGCCAGAAGGGTGCCGTCCGCGGTGCGGAACTCCGCCATCGCGGTGTCGATCGGGCTGTCTTCAACCATAGAGCGATAGTCGAAGAACCCCATCAGCGCCATGTCGCTCTCGCCGTGCCGGTTCTGCTGATAGCGCGAGAACAGTTGGAATTGCTCGGCCGTCGCGACCGCCGGCAGCAGATGCGTGGTCAGGTCCGCGTTGGCCTTCCAGACCCGCTTGAGGGTGCCGCGTGGCACGAACTCCTCCGCGACGATGCGCACCGGCAGGCAGGCCTGACAGCCCGGGCAGGCGGGGGCATAGGCGATGGTGTGGCTGCGCCGGAAGCCGGCGCGGGAGAGCGCGTCGTGCACCGTGTCAGCGCCGGGGCCGGACAGGTCGGTGACGATCTTGCGCTCCAGGCGGCCGTCCAGATAGGGGCACGGCATCGGCGCCGTGGTGAAGAAGAACTGCGGTCGTTTCAGCGGTGTCTGATCCATGGCCGGCCTGTCGCACGGGGGGTCCGGTTCCGTAATATGGCCCGCATGGCCGGTGCCGCCAACCCTGCCCCCGGTCTATGCCCGGGTCTATGGCCCGGTCCACGGCGTTGCCGCAGCCGTGCTTCCGCTCGCCGCAACCGGGCCGGCGCTACAGATCGTTGGAGGGCTCCAGGTCGATGATGCTCGGCAGGGTCGGCACGCGGTCGGCCTGGGCCTGGGCGTACAGGTCGGCGTCGCGCAGCAGCACGATGTCGATGCGCCGGTTGCGCGGATCATCGGGGTTGCCCTCGATCAGCGGTTCGGTTCCGGCCTTGCCGGTCACCCCGCCGATGCGCGCCGGCGCGATGCCGGCCGACAGCAGCACGCGCCGGCTGGCGAGCGCCCGGTCCGCCGACAGCTCCCAGTTGCTGTAGCCGGTTGGATCGGAGAACGGGGCGGCGTCGGTGTGGCCGGTGATGAGCAGTTTATTCGGCAGATCGGCGATGGCTTCCGCCACCAGCCCCAGCAGCAGGCGGGTGTGCTCGTACATCGCCGACGACCCGCCGGGGAACATGGCGAGCCGGTCCTGATCGAGGAGCTGGATCTTCAGCCCGTCCCTGGTCTCCTCAATGATGAGGCTGTCCTGGAGCCGCTCCAGATCCGGCACCGCCTGGATGGCCTGACGCAGCGCCTGGGCGGTCTGGTCAAAGCTCGCCTCTTGCGCCGCTTCGCGGGCGGCCTCGGCGGCCGCTTCGGTGCCGGCCCCGGACGCGCCGTCCTCCGCGCTGGGGCCGTCGCCCGGCCCCATGTTCTCGCCCTCGCCGGACGGAAAGTCCGGCTGGGTCTCGTCCAGGCTGAGACCCTCGGCGGGATCGGTGAAGTCGTTGCCACCCATGCCCACCGTGGGCGGGGGCAGCATGGGCTGCGAGGCCGTGGAGGCGCTCATGGACTGGTTGGCGCCCTGGCCGACGATCTGGCCCCCCAGGATGCCGCCGGCGCCGCTCTGGCTGGACGACACGGCCGTCGGCGCGAAGTAGTTGGAGATGCCCTCAAGCTGCTCCTCGGTGACCGAGTTGAGCAGCCACAGGAGCAGGAAGAAGGCCATCATCGCCGTCACGAAGTCGGCATAGGCCACTTTCCACGCGCCACCGTGGTGGGCATGCCCGCCCTTCTTGACGCGCTTGACGATGACGGGAGTCTTCTCTTCGGCCATGCCTCGGTCGTCGTGCTCCTCGGGCGGATCGCGCGGCATTGGGCCCACTCTCGGGCTCCCATGCCGTGTGTGACTCCGCCCTCACTCTTTGAATCAGGGCCGCGTCACGTAATCGAACCGAAGCCCCTTGGTGAGTCCGTTCGATCACAATCGGCCCTGGCGAAGCGGGCCGGCCCCGCTCCCGTGCACCGGCTCCTGACGTTACCGACCGTCGCTAAACAAACCGTGAAGGCGACCCAGGGTGAGGGCGTCGCTCACGGGGTCCGCCCCATCATCAGTCGGACAGATTGGTGACCGCGTTTTCGACCTCGGCGAAGGAAGGCCGTACGGAGGGCGAGAGGATTTTGCGGGCGAACTCAATCGACACCTGCGGCGCATAGCCCTGCATGTGGGCCAGCAGCGCCGCCTTGATGCACTGCAGGTATTCCGTATCGGCGTCATAGGCGGTGCCGATGGCGCGACCGAACGGGGCGAAGAAGCCGTACGAGAACAGCACGCCCGAGAAGGTGCCGACCAGGGCGGCGCCGATCAGGTGGCCCAGCACCTCCGGCGGTTCGGTGATCGACCCCATGGTGTGGATCACGCCCAGCACCGCCGCCACGATGCCCAGCGCCGGCATGGCGTCGGCCATGTTGGTGACCGCCTCGGCGACGGCGTGATGCTCCTTGTGGTGCGCCTCGATCTCGCCGTCGATGATGGTCTCGACTTCGTGGGCGTTGTTCGTGCCCAGTGTGAGCAGGCGCAGATAGTCACACAAGAATTCAAGGTTGTGATGGTTGGAGGAGAAGCCGGAGAACTTCTGGAACAGCGGGCTCTCTTCCGGCTTTTCCACATGGCTTTCGAGGGCCAGGTCGCCCTTGGTCTTGGCCAGACGGAACAGCGAATAGAGCAGGCTCAGCAACTCCAGGTAATCCGGCTTCTTGTATTTCGGCCCCTTCAGCATGGGGCCGATGGCCTTGATGGTGTTGGACAGCAGGGTCTTGGGGTTGCCGATGAGATAGGCGCCGATGGCGGCGCCGAAGATAATCAGGAACTCGAACGGCTGCCAGAGAACGTAGAGATGGCCGCCCGCAAGCGCATACCCGCCCAAGACACTGACTGTCACCACGATGGTGCCGATGATGACGAGCATCGATCTCCACAACCCTGACTGTATGCATGCCGTCCCTGCGGACCGGCCCGCGAGTCCTGTCGCTGGTCACGCCCGGCGCGGCCCGAGTCTCGGCGCGCCGACCGCGATGACGCGGACTCCGGACGGCTGTCCATGCAGCCCACATACCCGAACATCCCAGTTCGGCCAAAGGAAATCAAACATTGGCGCCCGAGCGGTGATGGGGTAAGACGCCTGGGCCACATGGCGAGCGAGGCGTAGCGTATGTCCGTTGACCAGTTGTCGTTCCGGAAGACCATGGGTTGTTTCGCGTCCGGGGTCACCGTGGTGACCGCGCGGACGGGGCAGGGCCGGCCGGTCGGCCTGACCGTGAACGCGTTCTCGTCGCTCTCCCTGGCGCCGCCCCTGGTCCTGGTCTGCCTCGATCACCGGGTGGCGCACCTGGAGGCCTTTCGCGCCGGTCCGTTCGTGGTCAACATGCTGACCGAGGCCCAGCGCGACCTGTCGCAGCGATTCGCCGAAAAGCGCGAGGACCGCTTCGACGGGGTGGACTACGTTGACGGCCGCAACGGCGTCCCGGTGCTGAGCGGCGGCCTGGCGTGGGTGGAGTGCGAAACCCAGGAGGTCGTCACCGGCGGCGACCACGACATTATCATCGGCGCGGTCACCCACGTGGCGCATCAGGCGGCCGCCCGCCCGCTGGTGTATTTCCGCGGCGACTACGCCGGGCTGGCCTAAAGGGGGCCGCCCGCGCGACCCGGGACCGACGGCGGTCCGGTGGGTGCCGCAGGCTTGTGGACGACGGCCCATGGACGGCAGCGTGAGGGACCCCGTGGACGCCCCGCCGCGTCTCGAATTACGGGGCATCTGCAAGAGCTTTCCCGGCGTTCTGGTCAACGACCGGGTCGACTTGACCGTGCGGGCGGGGGAGATCCACGCCCTCCTGGGGGAGAACGGCGCCGGCAAGTCGACGCTGATGAAGATCGTGCACGGCGTGCTGGCGGCCGATTCGGGCACGATTCTGTGGCAGGGCGCGCCGGTGCGCATCGCCAGCCCGGCCGATGCGCGCCGCCTGGGCATCGGCATGGTGTTCCAGCACTTCGCGCTGTTCGAGTCCCTGACGGTGGCCGAGAACGTCGCCCTCGGCCTCGAAGAGCGCGTGCCGATGGACGCACTGGCGGCGCGCATCCGCGCCGTCTCGGACGGCTACGGCCTGGCGGTTGCGCCCGAACGGCACATCCACGAGCTTTCGGTAGGCGAGCGCCAGCGCGTCGAGATCGTGCGCTGCCTGCTGGGCGATCCGCACCTTGTCATTCTGGACGAGCCCACCTCGGTGTTGACGCCGCGCGAGGCGCTGGCGCTGTTCGACGTGCTGCGCCGGCTCCAGGCCGAAGGGCGCTCCATCCTCTACATCTCTCACAAGCTGGACGAAATCCGGGCGCTATGCGACCGCGCGTCGGTGCTGCGCGGAGGGCGCCTGGTGGCGACCGTGGATCCGCGCCAGGAGACCGCGCGTTCGCTGGCCCGCATGATGATCGGCACGGAGCCCCCCGACCTGACCGCCCGCGCCGACACCGGGGCGGACGCCGCAGCGCCGATGTTGGAGGTCGAGGCGCTCGACCTGGACCGTGACGACCCGCACGGCACCGACCTGCGCGACGTATCGCTGACGGTGCGCCCGGGGGAGGTCCTGGGAATCGCGGGGGTGGCCGGGAACGGCCAGAACGCGCTCATGCGCGCTTTGTCGGGCGAACGCCTGCTGGCGCGGCCGGGGGCGATCCGCATCGGCGGGGTGCCGGCCGCCCATCTCGGCCCGCGCGCCCGGCGCGACCTGGGCCTCGCCGTGGTCCCGGAGGAGCGTCTGGGGCAGGGGGCCGTTCCCGAACTGACGCTGGCCGAGAATGCCCTGCTGTCGGCGTACCGCCACGGCGGACTGGTGCGCGGCGGATTGGTGCACCGCGGCCAGACCCATGGCTTCGCGAGCCGGGTCATCCATGCCTTCAACGTCATCGCGCGCGGCAGTGCGGCGGAGGCCCGCAGCCTGTCCGGCGGCAACCTGCAGAAGTTCATCATCGGCCGCGAGATCCTGCAGAAGCCCCGCGTCCTGGTGGCGGCGCACCCGACCTGGGGCGTCGATGCCGGCTCGGCCGCCGCCATCCACCAGGCGCTGGTGGACCTGCGTGACCAGGGGGCGGCGATCCTGGTCATTTCCCAGGACCTGGACGAGTTGTACACGATCGCGGACCGCATCGCGGTCATCGCGGCCGGGCGATTGTCGGAAAGCCGGCCGACCCACGCCGCCACCGCCGAGGACATCGGCCTCATGATGGGCGGCCTGTTCGAGGGGGCCGCGCCCGAGCCCGCCGGAGGGACGCCGCATGTGGCTTAGACTGGAGCCGCGCCCGGAGCGCTCGCGGGTGATGGTCTACCTGACGCCGCTGGTGGCGGCGGGCCTGACCGCCGTGGCCGGTCTGATCCTGTTCGCGGCCCTGGGTCACGATCCGGGGCACGCCCTCTACGTGTTTTTCGTCGCGCCGCTGACCAGCAGTTTCGGGCTTTCGGAGCTGTTCGTCAAGGCGACGCCGCTGGTGCTGTGCGCGCTCGGCCTCGCCGTCGGGTTCCGGGGCAATGTGTGGAACATCGGCGCCGAGGGCCAGCTCATCCTGGGCGCCATCTTTGCCGGCGGGCTGGCACTGTGGGCGGGGGACGCCGACCTGCCGTGGCTGCTGCCGGCGATGGTGGGGGCCGGGATGCTGGGCGGGATGGCCTGGGCGGCGATCCCGGCGCTGCTGCGCACCCGCTTCAATGCCAACGAGATCCTGGTCAGCCTGATGCTGACCTACGTCGCCGGTCTGCTGCTGGGGTATCTGGTGCACGGCCCATGGCGCGATCCGGGCGGTTTCAATTTCCCGGAATCGGCGCTGTTCGGGGACTCGGCGCTGCTGCCGGCACTGGTCGAGGGGACCCGGCTGCATGTGGGGGCGCTGTTCGCCCTGGCCGCGGTGGGGGCGGTGTGGGTGCTGCTGATGCACTCCTTTATCGGCTTTCAGGTCAAGGTCATCGGCATGGCGCCGCGGGCCGGCGGCTATGCCGGCTTCAGCCAGGCCCGGGTGGTGTGGCTGGGCCTGCTGTCGGGGGGGGCGCTGGCCGGGCTGGCCGGCATGGTCGAGGTCTCGGGCCCGATCGGGCAGTTGCATCCGCAGATCTCGCCCGGTTACGGCTTCACGGCGATCATCGTCGCCTTCCTGGGGCGGTTGCATCCGCTGGGCATCCTGCTCGCTGGGCTGTTCATGGCGCTCACCTACCTGGGGGGGGATACCCTTCAGATCGAACTGGGGCTGCCGCGCGCGGTGACCGGGGTGTTCCAGGGCCTGATCCTGTTCTTCCTGCTGGCGTCGGATGTGCTGATCCATTACCGCCTGCGGCTCGGGCCGGTGCGGGTGCCGACGGCCCCGCCGGGATCGCGGCCGCAGGCGCAGCCGGCCCAGAGTGGCGAGTGACGGGGGGCGCGTGACATGGAGGGATGGGAGGGCCTGGCGGCTCTGCTGGTGGCCATGATCCGGGCCGCGACCCCGCTGGCGCTGGCCGCGATCGGCGAACTGGTGACCGAGAAGTCGGGCGTGCTGAACCTGGGCGTCGAGGGCATGATGCTGGTCGGCGCGGTGGCCGCCTTCGCCACCGCGGTGGCGACCGGCAGTCTGGTTCTGGCGCTGCTGGCGGCGATGATCGCGGCCATGCTGATGGCGGGGCTGTTCGGGGTGCTGACGCTGTCGCTGATGTCCAACCAGGTCGCCACCGGCCTGGCGCTGACCATCTTCGGCGTCGGCCTGTCGGCCTTTATCGGCAAGGATTTCATCGGCATCCCCATCGCCGGGTTGGGCAGCGTGTCGATTCCCGGTCTGTCGGACCTGCCGCTGGTGGGGCCGGTGCTGTTCGGCCAGGATCCGCTGGTCTACGCCTCGCTGGCCCTCGCCGCCGGGGTGAGCTGGGTGCTCTACCGCACGCGGGCCGGCCTGGTGGTGCGGGCGGTGGGCGAGAACCACCATGCGGCCCACGCCATCGGCTACCCGGTGATCGGCATCCGCTATCTTTGCGTGCTGTTCGGCGGCGCCATGTCGGGACTCGCCGGCGCCTACCTGTCGCTGGCCTACACCCCGATGTGGGTGGAGAACATGACCGCCGGACGCGGCTGGATCGCGCTGGCCCTGGTGGTGTTCGCGACCTGGAAGCCGGGCCGGGTCCTGCTCGGTGCCTACCTGTTCGGGGGCGTGACCATCGTGCAGCTCCATGCCCAGGGGATGGGGCTGGAGGTCTCGTCGCATATCCTCTCGATGTTGCCGTACCTGGCCACCATCCTCGTGCTGGTGCTCATCTCCCGCGACCGGGTGAAGATCCGCCTCAATGCGCCGGCCTGTATCGGGAGGGTCTTTCGTCCGGAACACTAAGGCAGGCCGGCGGTTTGCCGGATTGTTTTCACCGGTTACGTCACATTAAGGTGTTGGCGTTAGGGTTTCGCTCGGGCATTCACGGTCGGGGGCAGCGGCGGTGTCAGAACGGATGCGGATCGGCGATCGGCCGGTCTCGGAGGTGGCGCGGGCGTACACCCGCACCGGCGCGACGCCGGAAACCGCGCCGGTGGACTGGGGCAAACCGACGGCACAGGTGTTGGGCATCCCGGAAGGGGACCTGACGCCGGCGGTGCTGTCCGCCATGGAACGTCTGCTGGGCGAGGTGCGCCAGCTCCACGACGAGGTGGAGGCCCTGCGCGAGCGGCTGCGCCGGGCCGAGACGCTGGCCGATATCGACCCGCTGGTGCCCCTGCGCAACCGCAGGTCTTTCGTGCGCGAACTGGAGCGCATGATCGCCTACGCCGAGCGACACGACCACGATATCTCGCTGCTGATGCTGGACGTGGATGGTCTCAAGCCCATCAACGACCGCGGCGGCCATGCCGCCGGCGATGCGGCCATCAAGGAGGTGGCGGCCGCCCTGATCGAGGGCACGCGGTCGTCGGACCTGCTCGGCCGGCTGGGCGGCGACGAGTTCGGCGTGGTGCTGATGGACATGGACCATACCGGGGCCGAGCAGATCGGCAGTCGCATCCGCGCGGCCATCCGCCAGCGCACCGTCGACCTGCCCGAGGGCCCGGAGCCCCTGTCGGCCTCCTGCGGCATCTGCACCTTCCGGCCCGGCCTGTCGCTGGAGGAGGCGCTGGAGACCGCCGACCGCAACATGTACCGCCAGAAGAGCGAGCGCCGCCGGCCCTGACACCGCCGCCACCGGCCGCGCTCGCCCGGTCGCTCACAACGGCAGCAGCAGGCGCACCCGCAGCCCGCCCAGAGGGCTGTCCAGGAGCGCGATCTCCCCCCCCATGCCACGCACCAGGTCGCGGGCGATGGTCAGGCCCAGGCCCATACCGCCGGTCTTGAGGTTGCGCGAGGTCTCCAGGCGCTGGAACGCCTTGAACACGTCCTCGCGCTGGGCGGCCGGGATCCCCGGGCCGTCATCGTCCACCAGGATCTGGGCATGGTCGGGGCGGGCCGTGGCGTGAACCTCGACCCGGGTCGCGTGCCGCACCGCATTGCCGATGATGTTGCCCACGCAACGCTCGAACGCCTGGCGCTTGAGCGGCAGCACGATGGGCCGCGGCACCGTCAGTGCGACGGCGCCGCCGGACCGGCGGTGACGCTCTACCACGTCGTGCAGCAGGGCGCCCAGTTCGGTCTCGGCCGCTGTCTCGGTGCCGGCGCCGCGGGCGAAGTCCAGGTAGGCGTCCACCATGCGTTCCATCTCGGCCACGTCGGCGCGCAGGTCGTCCACCCCGTCGACCCCGTCCAGCAGCGCCAGTTGCAGCTTCATGCGCGTCAGCGGCGTGCGCAGGTCGTGCGAGACGCCCGCCAGCATGGCCGTGCGCTGGTCGATCTGGCGCCGGATGCGGTCGCGCATGGCGATGAAGGCGCGCGCCGCCTGGCGAACCTCGGTGGCCCCGGCGACCTTCAGATCCGGGGCCTCACGGCCCTTGCCGAAGGCGTCGGCGGCGCGGGCCAGCCGCAGCAGCGGCCGCACCTGGTTGCGCATGAAGATCGCCGCGACGCCGAACAGGACGATCGACGAACTCGCCATCCAGAACACGAACAGGAAGATCGACTCGGTGAACAGCCGTTCCTTCGAGACCTCGACCGACAGCACCCCGCCGGTCGTCTGCATGTGCACCACCAGATTGGCCGCACCGGGACGGCCGTCGATGACGAAGGGGTGCGGCACGTACCCGCCCAGGCGCCGACTCAGGGCGCGCTCGATGGGGTCGCTCTGGCTGGGCGGGATCTCGGGCAGGCGGGCGCCCGGCCGGAAGTCGAACACGAGGCCCTGGGTGATGCGCGCGACGCTGAAGGCCCACTCCTGCACGTCTTCGCGGGGGTAGGTGCGCAGGATGCGCACGACCATGCCGATCTCCGAGGCCACCGCCGTGTTGAGGCGGCGCGAGACGATGTCCCAGTGCCGGTCGAAAAACACGTAGGCGGTGATGATCTGCAACAGCACCAGCGGGATGACGATGATGAGCAGGGACCGCGCCATCAGGTCCCGGGGCGCCAGGCGCTTCAGCAGGCGGAAGGGGCGGAGAGGGGCCATGGGGGGCTCCGCACGGGCGTGTCGGTCGGGATGGCGTCAGTCCGGCCGCAGCAGGTAGCCGCGCCCGCGCACCGTATGCAGGTAGCGGGGCGTGCGCGGGTCCGGCTCCAGCTTGCGGCGCAGCCGGGTGACCTGCACGTCGACGCCGCGCGGGTTGGCGGCGGTTCCGGTCACCTCCGCCAGGGCCTCGCGCGAGAACACCACGCCCGGTTGGCCGGCCAGCACCATCAGGAGCTGCGTCTCGGTGGTGGTCAGGTGCAGCGGCTCGCCGTCGCGCAGCAGGGTTTCCCGCCGCAGGTCCAGGGTCAACGGGCCGAACCGCAACGGGTTCGGCGCCGGGGTCGGGTCGTCGGGCGGCGCGGTGGGCCGCTCCGCCACCCGGCGCAGGATGCCGGTGATGCGCAACAGCAGCTCGCGCGGCTCGAATGGCTTCGGCAGATAGTCGTCGGCCCCGGCCTCCAGACCGCGGATGCGGGCCTCGGGATCCCCCATCGCCGTCAGCATCAGGATCGGCACGGTGCTGCCCCGCCGCAGGTCGCGGGTCAGCGACAGGCCGTCCTCGCCCGGCATCATGACGTCCACCACCAGCAGGTCGAAGGCGAGCGCGGCGAGATGCGCGCGGGCCTCCTCCGGATCGGCGGCGGCGGTCACCAGGAACCCGTTGTCCGACAGGTAGCGGGTCAACAGGGCGCGCAGGCGCTCGTCGTCGTCCACCACCAGGATGTGCGGTGTGGCGGCAATGTCCGGGCCGTCGGCCGCGGTCATCATGGCTGGTCCCGGCGTGCGAAGCGGCCGCGTTCCGGGGCATCCATGATGCCCAGCAGCACGGCCCGGAAGCCCTGCACCGCGTCGCCGCCGGCCTCGCGGTACGCGTTCGCGATGCGCTGGCGCTGTGCCTCGGTCAACTGGCGCTCGATCTCCACCCCCTTGGCGGTCAGTTCCAGCAGGCGCTGGCGCCGGTCGGCGGTGCCGCGGTGCTGGACGATGAAGCCGTCGCGCACGAGCTGCCCCAGGACGCGCGACAGGCTCTGCTTGGTGATCTTCAGGATATCGAGCAGGTCGCTGACCGAGATCATGGGATGGCGGCCGACAAAGTAGATCACGCGGTGATGGGCGCGGCCGAATCCGTACTTTTCGAGCATCGCGTCCGCCTCCGACGTGAAGTCGCGGTAGGCGAAGTACAGCATCTCGATCGCCTGGCGCAGTTCCTCCTCGCGCAGGAACAACGGATTGGCACCCGTCTTCAGGTCAGTCATGGGCGCCGGGCCCCGGTACCGCGTCGCGCATGCGGCCGTCCGATGGCAGGCATGCGGGCCGAAAATAAGTCAGTGTTGTTGACATATCGTCCTAACGATGTTACCCGGTTCCTGTCATTTGCGGACATATTCCATCACCGGGAGGCGACAGACCATGGCCATGATTCCCTTCGACGATCGCGACGGCGTCATCTGGTACAACGGTGAGCTGGTCGAGTGGCGCGAGGCCAAGCTGCACGTGTTGAGCCATGGTCTGCATTATGCCTCGTCGGTGTTCGAGGGCGAACGGGTCTACAACGGCACGGTCTTCAAGCTCACCGAGCACACCGAGCGTCTGCACGAGTCCGCCCGCCAGATGGGATTTCAGATCCCCTATTCGGTGGAGGAGATCAATGCCGCCCATGACGTCGTCCTGAAGGCCAACGGCATCGCCGACGGCTACGTCCGCCCGGTGGCGTGGCGCGGCTCCGAGATGATGGGCGTGTCGGCCCAAAACAACCGCATCAACCTGGCCATCGCGGCCTGGCAGTGGCCGTCGTACTTCTCGCCGGAGGCCCGCATGGCGGGGATTCACCTGGCGATCTCCGACTGGCGTCGTCCCGATCCGCGCTGCGCGCCGGTGCAGGCCAAGGCCGCGGGCCTGTACATGATCTGCACCCTGTCCAAGCACAAGGCGGAGCAGGAGGGATACCATGACGCGCTCATGCTGGACTGGCGCGGCCAGGTGGCCGAGGCGACCGGCGCCAATATCTTCTTTCTGATGCCGGACGGCAAGCTGCACACGCCGACGCCCGATTGCTTCCTCGACGGCATCACCCGGCGCACGGTGATCGGGCTGGCGCGCGAGGCCGGTCTGGAGGTCGTCGAGCGCGCCATCATGCCGGAGGACATGGCACAGGCGCGTGAAGTGTTCCTGACCGGCACGGCCGCCGAGGTGACGCCGGTCGGCCGCATCGCGGATCTGGCGTTCACACCGGGTGAGGTGACGCGCACGCTCATCGACGCCTACGATCGGGCCGTCAATCGGCCGCACGACCTGACCGCCGCCGCCTCCGTGTCCGCCGCCTGAGGCGGCGACAGGACCGCGGTCACCGCGGAGGACTGCCTGTGCCGCTGCCCGTCTTCGTGCTGAACCTGCCGCGCGATACCGATCGACGGGCGCGCGTCGAGGCGGACCTGGCTCGCGTCGGCCTGCAAGGCGTATTCGTGCCGGGGGTCGACGGTCAGGCGCTGACGGCGGCGGACTGGGCGCGCTACGACGGACCGCGCTGCCGGGTGCGCTATGGCACCGACATGCTGCCCGGCGAGCTTGGATGCTACCTGGGTCACGAGCGGGTGCTGCGGCGCATGCTGGAGGGGTGCCACCGGGTGGCCCTGGTCCTGGAGGACGACGCTCGGCTGTCCGAGGACCTGAGGCCGCTTCTGGAGGTTCTGCTGAGCGGACCGCCGTCGTGGCAGGTGGTGCGGCTGTCGTCGATGCGACCGCGTCAGGTGGCCGAGGCCGTGGCGGGGCGGCGCCCGGATCTGCCACTGACCGAGGGGCGCGGCCTCTTTCGCCTCAAGACCCATGTTCTGGGCGCCCAGGGATACGTGGTCACGGCCGAGGGCGCGCGCGGCCTGCTCGCCTGCGGCCGCCGGATCGTATTGCCTTGGGACCACATGATGGACCGCTTCTGGGAGAACGGCATCGTCCCCTATGTGGTCTGGCCGCCGCCGGTGCGGCACGGCACCGAGCTGCCCTCCTGTATCGGCGCGCGCGATCCGCGCCGCCGCTACGAGAGCGGCGTGGTCACCCTGTGGCGGCGGCGCATGAACCGATGGCGCGACGGCCTGGGGAAGCGGTGGTACACTCTGCGCCATCCGTGACGTTGGCATGTGTCCGGTGCCGAGGCTGCCATGACCGACTTCTCCGCCGCCGCGCCGCCGCCGGGTTTCCGCCTGCCCGGGGAGTTCGAGCCGCACGATCGCTGCTGGATGTGCTGGCCGTCCAATGCCGCGCTTTGGGGGCCACACCTGGCGGCCGCGCGCGCGGCATATGCCACGGTTGCGCGCACCATCCGCGCGTTCGAGCCGGTCACCATGGTGGCGCGGCCGGAGGACGCCGAGGCGGCCGCCGAGGCCTGCGGGGACGAGATCGAGGTCTGGGTCCGGCCGATCGACGATTCCTGGGCGCGCGACAGCGGACCCACGTTCCTGGTTGACGATGCCGGCGGGGCCATTGCCGTCGACTGGGTCTTCAATGGCTGGGGGGGCAAGGCCGCCGCGGTGGCGAACGACGATGCCCTGGCAAGCGCCCTCGGGATCAGGGCCGGTGCCCGCGTGGTGCGCGCGCCGCTGGTCCTGGAAGGCGGATCCATCTGCTCGGACGGCGAGGGCACCCTGCTGGTGACCGAACAGTGCCTGCTCCACCCCAACCGCAACCCGGGGCTCGACCGCGCCGCCCTCGAACGCCACCTGATGGCCCTGTTGCGGGTCGAAACGGTGCTGTGGCTGCCGTACGGCTTGGCCGACGATGCCGAGACCGACGGCCATGTGGACAACGTGGCCTGCTTCGTGCGGCCCGGGGTGGTCATGATGGTGGCGCCGCCGCGCGACCCGGATCATCCGGATCATGCGCGTCTGAGCGAAAACCAACGCGTGCTGATGGCGGCAACGGATGCCCTGGGGCGACAGCTTGAGATCATCCCGCTGCCGCACGCCCCCGGACTCGCGGGGCCGGACGGCCGCCCCCTGGCACGGTCCTACGCCAACTTTTATATCGCCGACGGCGGCATCGTGATGCCGGGGTTCGGCCTGGAGACCGACACCGAGGCGCTGGAGGCGGTGCGCGACGCCTTTCCCTATCACGATGTCGTCATGCTGCCGGAGGGCGCCGTGATCGCCCACGGCGGCGGCAACATCCATTGCATCACCCAGCCGCAGCCCACCGCCGTGCGCAAGCCGGGCTGCCCGGGTTGACCGAGGACGGCTCGTCCATGCCCCTTGCACCGTCGCGAATGGCCCCGCCGCGCAGCATCACCCTGGCCGCCACGCAGATGGCGTGTTCCTGGGACACCGCCGCCAACCTGGACCGTGCCGAGGCGCTGGTGCGGCGCGCGGCGGATGCCGGCGCCCGGGTGATCCTGCTTCAGGAGCTGTTCGAAACGCCGTACTTCTGCAAGGACGAGGATCCGGACCACTTCGCCTGGGCGCGGCCCGGTGCCGGGCATCCCGTGTTGGCGCGATTCGCGCGACTGGCGCGCGAGCTGGACGTCGTCTTGCCGGTCAGCTTTTTCGAATGCGCCGGCCAGACCCAGTTCAACAGCCTGGCCATGATCGACGCCGACGGCACGGTGATGGGCGTCTACCGCAAGAGCCACATCCCGCAGGGGCCGGGCTACGAGGAGAAGTTCTACTTCAGCCCCGGCGATACCGGCTTCCGCGTCTGGCACACCCACTACGCCACGCTCGGGGTGGGCATCTGCTGGGACCAGTGGTTCCCGGAGGCCGCGCGGGCCATGGCCCTGATGGGCGCCGAGGTGCTGCTCTATCCTACCGCCATCGGATCCGAGCCGGACGCGCCGGACCTGGACACCGCCGGGCATTGGCGCCGGGTGATGCAGGGCCATGCCGGGGCCAACCTTGTGCCTGTGGTGGCGTCGAACCGTATCGGCCGCGAGGAGGGCCGGCGCTGCGTGGTGACGTTCTATGGGTCCTCCTTCATCGCCGATCACACCGGGGCCGTGGTGGCCGAGGCCGACCGCGACGACGAGACGGTGCTCACGGCCACCGTGGACCTGGAGGCGGCCGCCCGGCATCGCCGCGCCTGGGGCGTGTTCCGCGACCGCCGGCCCGATCTGTACGGGGCGCTGTTGGGCCTGGACGGCGCGGACCGGGCTCGGCCCTACAGCCGGTAGCGACACACCGGACTCGCGGCGCGATTTTGGTCTGTCGCAAAAATCGGCTGAGAGCCATATCGTTAGCGCGGAGTCACGCGGTCCATCCGAACCCCGTCGTGGGTCCGATTGGTCGCGATCCGCGCTGGCCGTCGATCACGCCGGCCGTCGGGCTCGACGTGCGCCCGGCCGCCTCCCGCGCCGCCATGACGAGACGATGGTTGTCCGTCCGCAGCAGGCCATTGTCGCGCCAGTCGTTGAAGTCGCCCCGCACCGTGGACACCGGCGGAACGTCGTTCGGCAGGAGGCGCCATTGGCACCCGGTGGCGGCCATGTGCAGGATCGCGTCGAACACGTCCCGCAGGTCCGTCGTCCGAGGCCGGCCCGTCCGCTCATCCTGGGGGCGAGTGATGTCAGTCCACATGGTGCGCTTCCTTGGCTGTCCAGACACCGAGCATGGAATGCCAACTGACTGAAATCACTCACCTCTTTTCCGATCAGGCTCTCAAGGGGCGTCCCCCGTTTCACGGCGAGCGGGGGCCAAGGCTATTGCCATCCGTTTCGAGGCCGAGCACGTCGGCCCGAAAGGCAGCCAGCTTCTGCATCCCCCTGTCGATCTCCCTGGTTTGCATGGCCTTGATGTCTGCCTCGCTGTACAGTCCGGAGCGCGCGTAATAGTCCGGCGGGTGGTCAGGTCCCCAGGCCTCCGGCCGGAACACCTGGTAATAGGGGACCCACGCGGTGCCGACGCGGATCTTGAGATCGGGGTCGACGATGTAGTGCCCGTGCCGGAAGCGCCGGAACAGGAACCGATTGTACGGCGACGTGCCATCGACCTCGTTCTTGGACAGGATGCTTGAGATGTAGGTCCGCTTCTTGCGCCGGTCCGGAAGCACTTCCTCGGGCAGGATGGTGACGACCTCGGCCAGGGCCTTTGCCGTGAAGCCCTCGTTGTGCCCGTATCGCGTCGCGATCCAGGGACCCAGGCGGCGATAGAACAACGCCCCCATGATGCGCAGCAGGACGTATTCCATCAGGTGACGGTCGAGTTTGATCAGCCGACCCCGGGCCTGGACGTCGATGCTTGGGGGCGCCAGAAGGTCGAACAGCTCGGGCAGCTTCTGGCGGGCAAAGCGTTCATCCGTCAGGCCGCGTTCCAGGGCGAAGTCCACGGCGGTGAAGCCGTGGTTGGCGGTCAGGGTGGGGTCGGCCCCACGCTCGATCAGCGTCTTCGCCACCGGGATATTGCCGACGCGGGCCGCCACCATCACCGGGGTCAGGTTGAAGGGAGTGCGGTGGTCGATGCCATAGCGCTCCACATCCCGCAGCACCGTGCCCGGGTTCTTGAACGCGTAGGCCTCGAAGTGCTTCCGGTGCATCAGGGTGACCGCCTTGTCCTCGGGGTCCAGGGCGGGCTTGAAGCCGTCCAGGGTCAGCCGGTTGAGGATCGGTCGGTACCAGTGCAGCAGGGCATGTTCGAACACCGGCAGAAGCTGCTTGCGGGCACCGGACGCAAACGCGGCCTCGCTTTGCGCATCGAAGGTGGCCCGGTCCACCACGCTCCACGGTACCGGCTTCTGCTGCAGGACGCGGTCGCGGATGTCCTGGGCCTGTTCCGTCTTGCCCTGCATCTCCAGGCGGCTGGCCTCGCGCTGCCACTGCTCCAGGCTGGAGTCCTCCCGCTCGGCCGAGACGGTGACCTCCGAGAACCGGGCCATCTGCAACACATCGATGAGCGGATGGCCGTGGTCGGATTCGACCCAGTACAGGTTGCGCACGGCACGGGTGATGGCGACGAACAGGGCGTTGATGTAGAACTTGTAGACTTCCAGCGACTTGTCGCGCTTGTCGCGGGCACGCGCATAGGTCAGCGTGTCGGTCTCGAGGGCCGCCGGATCGACGTCCCGGGTCACCTCGCGGAAAGCCTTGGCTTCGTCGCTGACCACGTTGAACAGGATGATGCTGTCGTATTCCAGACCCTTGGCTTCCTGGACGGAGAACACCAGCGGGGTATTGAACCAGCGCCGGGCCTCGTCCTTCTGGTCCGGGTGCAGCACCAGCACCGCGACCCGCGTGGAGCGCCGGGTGCGGTCGTCCAGATCACCCAAGACTTCCGGGGTCTGGGGCAGCAACTGCAGCCGGCCCGGCTCGCGCGCCACGCTGCGGACCAGATAGTTGCTTTCCCGGTCAACGGACCCGAAGCGAGCGTGCTTGAGCTTCAGGATTCGGTTGGCCACCTCGGTGACGGTCGCGGTGTTGCGATAGTTGGTGCGCAGAATCCGCACGATCTCGCCGTCGTGTGCCCCCGAAAGCCCGCGCGCCTCAAAGAACAGCGACTTGATGTGCGCCCAGGAGAAAAAGTTCGGGTGCACAATCTGGTTGGAATCGCCGGTCAGGATGAACTCGCCGGCGGTGCGGAGTGACTTCAGGATCAGATAAAGCTGGATGTTGGTGATGTCCTGAACCTCGTCCACCACCAGGAAATCATAACGTGGTACCACCGCCCCCACGTACTCGTGGCTGACGATATTGGAATCGTACAGATTTGAGTCACGCAGAAAAACCCTGTACTTCTCGAAAAGATCATAGACCGCCGGCCGGTCCTCCTCGCTGAAGATCGATTGCTTGACCCCCAGGTCGAGATAGTCCTCGCGGCTCAGCCAGCCCTCGTCGCCGACCGGGCCGGTGATGACGCCCCGGATTTCCTCGAACACCTTGTGAGCGTCACGCAAGCGGCGCGCCGCCGGCTGACGGACGAACCACGCCTGGAAGTCGCGGGGCGTGACCTCGCGGCCCTCGGGCACGCGGATGCTCTCCAGGAATTCCTGGAACGACAGGAAGTCGATCTCCTGATCGTCGTTGGTGTAGTTCCGGGCGTAGTACAGATCGCGCGCATTCCGGACCAAGTATGGCGACAGGCTGACATACAGCATGTCGCCGACCATCTGCTTCATCTTCTCCAGGGTCAGCGCGGTCTTGCCGCTGCCCGCCGAGCCGATGATGATGACGGGCGGCGACAGCCCGTGAATGGCCTCCTGCTCGTCGTCGAAGGTCAGGATCTTGTCGAGGATGTTGAAGCGCGGCTTGTCCGGGTCCAGCAGCGGCAGGTCACCGGCCGGCGTGGCCGCGTCGGCCTCGATCACCGGGATCTTGTCCTCGTCGATCTCGGCGCCGCGGCTGAGAAAGCGGGATTTCTCGTAGGCGTGATTGCGGATGTGCTCCAGGATCAGGCAGCAGGTCTCGCCGCGCGCCCGGTACAGCGAGAACAGCAGCCGGTCGCTTTTGTTCAGGCGGGCGCGATAGAGCGTGTCCGTCAGCTTGCGGACGTCGGCGCGGGCGAAGTCGCGCTCGCCCAGGGCGTGGACGACCTTGTCGAAATTGGGAATCTGCTCGGGGATCAATTCGTTGTAGACAAGAACGCGCATCGGCCTTTTCCGGCGACGGTGGGAATGAACGCTTGCGCCGTCCACTCACCCGTCCACTCAGAAGCGCGGACCAAGCCGTTCGCGTGGGCGGCCAAGCGGGCGAAGGTTACCGTCACAACAACACCATGCCAAGGCCGGTCCCCGGGGCGCCCCGGCGGGGCGGTTCATCCAAACCGACATCCTGGCCCATGGCGGCTCCCCCTTCATGGCCCTACTCCTGGGGTGCGTTTGACGCGACCCCGTGCCGATCGGGAGAGCCGCCACAGGCCGCTTACGCCATGTCTCAGTAGCGCCCGGACTCCACGAGTCCGGCCAGCACCGCGACCACCTCCGCGTCATAGCGATCCGGCAGCTTTTTGAGGATGTCCAGAATATCCTCCGGCGACGCCGCGTGCCGGTAGGATCGTTCGGCCGTCCGCGCGGCGAACACGTCGGCGACCGCCAAAATCCGGCCGGGCAGACTGATCTCGTCGCCCGACAGCCCGTTGGGGTAGCCGGAGCCGTCCAGGCGTTCCGTGATCTCCGTCAGGGTATGCGTGATCGGCAGGCTCGGATCGAGATCGTCGAGCAGGGCGCAGGCATGGCCGATGTGGGCCTTGATGACCTCGCGTTCTTCCGGGGTCAGGCGCTCGGTCTTGGTGAGCAAATCGCGGGGCACGAACAGCTTGCCGATCTGCGAGACCTGTGCCGTAAACTCCAGGGTCAGGCGGTCGTCGTGGTCCAGGCCCATCTCGTCGGCGATCAGCAGGGCGATGCGCTCCATGCGGGAGGCCTGGTCGGCGAGATAGGGGTCGGCGGCCCCGGCGGTGCGCCCCAGCGCCCGGACCACGGCACGTTGCAGGCTCTCGGTGCGGATCCGCTCCTGGACCAGATCGGTGATGTCCTGGACCAGCACCACCCAGCCGTCTTCGTGGTCATGGCCTTCGCCGCGCAGGGGATTGCGCAGGACCATCACCCAGCGCGATTGTCCGCCCAGAGGACATTCGGTGGGCCAGGACAGGCGGCCTTCCTGGCCCAGGGTCAGGAGCCGGGTCGCCGTCTCGGTGTCGTCCAGAACGTCGGCCAGGGGGCGCCCGATCATGGCGGCGCGCGGCTCCCCCACCAGCGCGCAGGCGGCGGCGTTGGCATGGCGCAGCCGCCCCCGGCTGTCGACCACGAACAGGTATTCCGTGATCCCGTCGATGACGGTGTCGAGCAGGTGGCGTTCCGACTCCATCCGCGTCGCGAAGCGCTGGTACTGGTCGGCGAGCTTGCGGTTGGTGGCGGTGCCGTGGCGCCAGGAGAGCCCGAGAATGAGGGTGATCACGGCCAGGGCCGCCGCGCCCGACACCAGGTAGCCCGCGACGAGCGGTCCCCGGCTGTCGGCGAGGATGGCATCCCACGGCCGAGTGTAGTGGAGGCTCCAGGGCAAGCCCTCCGGCTGGCGCGTGGCGACCAGCAGACCGTCCGTTCGCGGGGTCGGTGCGGACGTCGCCGTGACCTCGATCGACTCGCCCGCCGTGGCGAGTGCGTCCGGGGCTTCGATCGCCGCCATCAGCGGCCCCGCCGGGAACCGGGCCGCCAGCGCCGCCACGGTCTCGCCGGCGTCCTGCAGCGAGCGCACGGGCACCACCAGGTCGACAGCGCGCGTCTCGGCGGTGCCGGCATCCGCCGTGACCGGCGTGCCCGTCTCCATGATGGTGCTCAGGCGCGCCGGCGGCATCCGCGCCAGGTCGGGCCCGGCGTCGCCCACGACCATCCAGGCCTCGCCGTCCGGGCGCAGCAGCGTCAGGCCGCTGGCCCCGAACGCCATGGCCTGCCGCTCCAGGGCGCCGCGCAGAAAGATCAGTTCCGGGGTCACCGATGTCTGGCGCCCGCTGGCCTGGGCGGCGGCCAGTTCCGTGGCCAGGATGCGCAGCGCCTCGCCGCCCGCCAGGGCGCGCAGGCTCTGGCGGCGGCTGTCCAGCCAGGTCTCGATGCGGTCGAGGCGCGTCGTCAGCACCGCCGCCGCCCGCACCTCGGCCGCCGCGCGTTCCTCGGCGCGCTCGCCTTCGGCGTACAGGTGGGTCAGGCCGATGCCCCCAAGCAGAACCAGTCCCCCGGCGGCGGCGGCGATCCACAGCGCGGTGCGCTTCTCGGACCGGCCGGCGCCATATGCCGGCTCGGGGGCCGGCGCGCCGGCGGCCTGGGCGGCCGTATCCGCGACGGGCAGGGGCGCGGGGAGGGGGGCGTCTGGATGCACGACGGTCTTCACCTTCTGTCGTCTCCCGTCATGGCGGTCGCGGTCCGGGTCCTCCCGGCGCGGGGCGCGGCCGTCAGTCCGATGGTGCCGGTGCCGCCTCGTCCAGCACCGTCTCGGGAAAATACAGCCACCGACCGCTGTGGTCGAAGGCGTAGACCGGCACGAAGGCATGCTCCCGGCCGGAGTCGGGTCTGTGCACGCCGTAGCGGGTCATGGCGATCTGAACCTGCGGGGTCTCGACCAGCACCACGTGGGTGGTCTCCAGGGTCAGCGTGTCGCGGGCGACGATCAGGCGGACATGATCCGGGTCGAGACCCGCGGCCCGCAGCGTATAGTAGCGGGCCAGGGCCCGGCCCAGGCCGTCCCGCCCGTCTCCGGCGAGGAGGTTCTGCATGGTCGGCCAGGGGCCGACATGCTCGGCGGCGATCGCCTCCGGGCTGAGCGCCAACAGGTCGTCCAGGAATGTCGCGACGGCCCGCGCCAACCGGTCCGGCGGCAGCCGGGACAGTCCCTGGATGCGGTTGAGCCACACCTTCTCCGGCAGGCTGAGGTCGGGACAGGGCCGCTCGGCGCAGGCCGCCATGCGCGCCAGCCAGGGTTCGACCTCGGCGAGGGCGGCCCGCCAGCGCGGAAACGCCGACAGGTCCGGCGCGTGCACCGACACGGTGCCCATGATGTCCAGGCGCATAGACTCGAGCGGGTCACGCTCGGCGGCCCGGCCCGGCAGCGACGCGACCAGGGCCGCCAGCCCGATCAGGCCGGCGAGCAGCACCCCGGGGCGTCGGGGGCGGGCAGGGGGGGGACCGGCGCAGGCGGCCATGGTCAACGCTCCGTCAGGGCGCGGGACTGCGTCTTCAGGATCGGCTTCAGCAGGTAGTCCAGGATGGACCGCTTGCCGGTCAGGATGTCCACCGTGGCGATCATACCGGGCATCAGCGGCAGGGTCTCGCCGTTGCGGTTCAGGGTGTTTTCGTTGGTGCGCAGCGTGATGAGGTAGTAGCTGTCGTTGGTGATCTCGTCGACGATGGTGTCGGCGCTGATCGACTCGAGGGTGCCCTTGAGGCCGCCGTAGATGCTGAAGTCATAGGCCGTGAACTTGATCATGGCCTCCAGCCCCGGCCGCAGGAACCCGACGTCCGCGGGCCGGATCTGGGCCTCCACCAGCAGGGTGTCGTCGACGGGGACGATTTCCATGATGTCCATGCCCGGTTGGATCACGCCCCCGATCGTGCGGACGGTCAGGGTCTTGACCACGCCGTGCACGGGCGAGCGGATCTCGGTGCGCTTCACCCGGTCCTGGGCGGCGGTCAGCCGTTCCGCGATCCCGGCCAGTTCGCTGCGAGCCTCCAGCAGCGCGGCCTGTGCCTCCGTGCGGAAGGTCAGGTACTTCTCCTCGATCCGTTCGCTCGCCTCCTGGAGGGCGGACTCCGCTCGGGGCAGCGCCAGTTCGGCCGCTTCGATCTCGCCTTGCAGGTCGTTGGCCTCGCGCCGCAGGCGCAGCAGATTGATGCGCGGCACCACGCCGTTGGCCACCAGCGGGCGGGTGATCGAGATCTCCTCGTAGATCAGGCCCAGGCTGTCGCGGGCCTGCTCGACCCGGTTTTCGAGTTCCAGCAACTCCTGGCGCCGTTGCGAGACCTGCCCTTCCAGGATGCTGATCTGCACCTCCAGGTTCTCGCGCCGGGTGCGCATCAGTTCGCGCTCGGACTGGGCCACGCCCGGCGCGCGCGCGACGAAATCGGCCGGAAGCTGGAGCGGTGTGCCCTCCACCTCGGCCTTGAGGCGCGCGATCCGGGCGATCAGCGTCGTGCGGCGGGCCTCCAGTTCGCCCAGGTCGGAGCCGAAGCCCACGTTGTCCAGGCGCATGAGAACCTCGCCCTGGCTGACCAGTTTGCCGGGCTGGACCAGGATCTCCTCGACGATGCCGCCTTCCAGGTTCTGCACGACCTGGATCTTGGAGGAGGGGATGACGCGGCCCTGGGCGCGCGTCACCTCGTCGATGACGGTGTACTTCGCCCACAGGAAGGCGAGCACGAAGAACACGACGATCACCATCAGGACGATGTACGCCACGCGGCTGGGGCCGATGACCTCGGCCTGAACCCGATGCTGGGCAAAGCGCACGTCGTCCCAGGATACCGTCATCGCGATCCTCCGCGGTTACGTCCGTACGAAGCGGTCGGACCCGAGGAGTCGGGCCCGGCGTCCGGCCGTCGGCCCTGGGCCGGGATCGGTCGTAGGCCGCTGGCCCGCCCGGGGCGACCGCCCTCAGCCTTGGGCCGGGTGGTCTCCTCGGCCGATGCCGGCAGGTTGGCCGCGACGGCGAGCTTCGGCCGGGGCGGGGCGGACGGCGCCAGGACTTCGCCGGGTCGCCGGCGCATGGCCACCATCGCCGCCTTGCGGGGCCGGGTCTTGCCGTTGGACGGCGCCGCGGCCGGCGGCTTGGGCGGCGCGGCGGTGCGCCAGGCCAGGGAGTCCGGCGGTGCGGTGACCCGCGACGACAGCCGCTGCGGATCCTCGAGGCGGGACGCGGGACGGGTCCCGGCGGACGGCGCCGTCCGCGCCGCGGTCTCCGGTTGCCGGGCCGCCGGCTCGGGTCTGCGCTCGGCGGCCGCTCTGGCCGTGGCGCGGACCGCAGACCTCTCGGACGCCGGTTCGGGCGTCGCCTCAGGCGCCGTCTCGGGCACTGCGGTGGGGGCGGCGGTCGGCCCCGTGCTCGACGGTGTGGTCGCCGTCGGGGCGTCGGCGGGTCCCCCGCGCGTGTTCGCACGGTCCCCGTCTTCTTGAAGCACCGCGGCGGGTGCCCTGTCAACGGGCGGCGCGGGTGGCGCCGGAGTCCGGACGAGGGTGGGGCGCGGCGGCGCAGTGCGCAGGCCGGGCGCGCTCACCGGCCGTGTCGGTGCCGGTCCGGCCGCCGCCGGCGGTGTCCGGAGCACCGGGCGCTCGGACTTGGCGTCGCCGTGGGCGGTGAGTGCGGCCGGAGCCGTCGGATCCGGCCTTTCCTCGGCCGACGCGGCGGGCGCGTCCACGGGCGCCGGGGGCGGCTCGTCGGCGGGCTGGCGCCCCGCCCGCAGGGGAACGGTGAGGGGGCGCCGGATCGACTTCGGCGGTGTCTCGCCTGTCGCGGCACCGGCGGTGGCCGCGGGGGCTGGGGCCTCGGTGGTCGCAGGTTCGGGCGTCCGCTCCACGGCCCGGGGCGGCGCGGCCGCGGCCGGAGGCTCCGGCGTCTGTGCCGGGGGCACCATTGGGGCGGAGCCGGGCCGTGGACCGGCGTCGTGGCCATCGTTGGCGGCGCGCACCCGATGGGTCGCGCTTTGGGCCGCCGGCTTCTCCGGGCGAGGGGGCGCCGGCGGCCGCGACGGCCTGGCCGCTTTCTCGGCCGTGTCGCTGTCCGTCTTCGCCTTCTTCGCCGTCTTCGCACTCTTTGCCGTCTTCACCGTCTTGCCGGCGCTGTCCGCCGCCTTGGCGTCGTCCGTCCTGGTGTCGCCGGCCTTTGCCTCACCGGACTTCGTCTTGCCCGCCGCGGCCAGATCGCCGCGCTCGATATGCGCCTTGAGGGTCCGGGCCGGCGGCAGCCCGCGGCCGCTGACGGCCCCCTTGGGCAGCAGCTTGGGCAGCACCTCGTTGACCGGACCGTCGGCGATCGCCTCGCCCTTCCGCAGCACCAACAGCCGGTCGGCGATGCTCAGCAGGGAGGGCCGGTGGGTGATGATGATCAGCGCCTTTTCCTTCAGGGCGGTGCCGAGTCGTTCCACGAAGGCCTCCTCTGTCGGGATGTCCATCATGCTGGTGGGTTCGTCGAGGACCAGGATCGGCGGATCCGGCAGCAGGGCCCGTGCCAGGGCGACCGCCTGGCGCTGCCCGCCGGACAGCAGCGAGCCGCGTTCGCCCACCGGCATGTCGTAGCCCAGCGGGTGGCGGCTGATAAACTCGTGGGCGCCGGACAGTTCGGCAGCGCGCAGGATCATCTGATCGTCGGCCTCCGGGGCGCCCATGGCGATGTTGTCGCGCACGGTGCCGGTGAACAGGACGACGTCCTGGAGCACCACACCCGCCGTGCGGCGGATGTCGGCCGGGTCGATCTGCTGGATGTCGGCGCCGTCGATCTGGATCGAGCCCTCGCCGGGGTCGTACAGACGGGTGAGCAGGCGGGCGACCGTCGACTTCCCGGATCCGATCGGCCCCATGATGGCGACGCGCTCGCCCGGGCCCACGGTGAAGGTGACGTCCTTGAGGGCCGGCGTCTGGGTGTTCGGATAAAAGAAGGTGACGTTGCGGAAGTCGATGCGGCCGGCGAGGGCGGGGCGGCTGAGGAACTGCTTGCCGGCGGGACGGTCCACCGGCAAGGCCATGATCTCGTCGATCGACTTGCGCGCCGAAAAGGCGTGATGCAGGCGGGCGACCAGACCGGCCACCTGGCCGAGCGGCGCCATGATACGCCCGGTCAGGATGGTCGCGGCGATCAGGGCGCCCATCGTCATCGCGTTGTTCGAGATCTGATAGACGCCGATGATAATCACCGAGACCGTGACGATGTGGCGCACGAAGTCGGCGAAGTGGACGCCCAGACCGGACAGGAACTTGACCCGCGCCCCGAGGCTCGCGGACTCGCCGGTGAAGGCTTCCCAGTCGCGCTGCATGCGCCCTTCGGCGCCCAGGCTCTTGATCGTCTCCAGGGACGAGATGACCTCGACCAGGATCCCGTGCTTCTGCGAGTTGCGCTCGTTGGTGCGTTGCACGGCCCGGCGCAGCGGCGCCTGCAGCAGCAACCCGCCGATGATGACCACCGGGACCGCCAGCAACGGCACATAGGCCGCGGGTCCGGCGATCCAGTAGATCACCGCGATGAACAGGAAGATGAAGGGAATGTCGACGAGCGCGACCACCGTGGCCGAGGCGAAGAAGTCGCGCACGGCCTCGAACTCCTTCAGCTTGTTGGCGAAGGCGCCCGAGGAGGCGGGCCGCGCGCCCATGCGGACGTTGAGCGCGTGGCCGAAGATGATCGACGACATCACCACGTCGGCGCGCTTGCCGGTGTGGTCGATCAGGTAGGCGCGGATCAGGCGCAGCACGAAGTCGAAGGCGTAGACGATGACCACGCCGCTCGCCAGCACCCACAGCGTCTCCAGCGCCTGATTGGGCACCACGCGGTCGTAGACGTTCATGGTGAACAGCGGGCCGGCGAGGGCGAACAGGTTGACCATGATCGCCGCCAGGATGACGTAGGCGTAGACTCGGCCCATACGGCGCAGGGTCGACCAGAACCAGTCGCCCTTGGGCGGTTCGACCCGATCGTCGGATTGGCCGCGATACGTCACCTCGGGGCGCGCCAGGATCGCGTACCCCTCGTAGCGGGCCTCAATGGCGGCCCGCGACAGGATCTCGGTCCCGGTCCCGGTCTCCGGCAGCAGAACCTCGAACTGGTCGCGGCGCACCTCGCGCAGAACGACGTAGGTCGTGCGCCCCTTCATCAGCAGCACGACCGGATAGAGATGATGCGGGATGTCGGCGAAGGGGCGCCGCACCAGCCGGGCACTCAGGCGGGCACGCTCGGCCGCGACCGGGAACAGGTGCGGCGTCAGGCGGTTGTTCTCCAGCGGCAGGCCGGCGGTGAGCGAGGCGGCGGACCGGGGCCGGCCGTGCAGCCGGCATAGCGCCAGCAGGGCGCCCAGCAGCGGATCCGCACTCTCCGGCTTGAGGTCGGTCGGACGCAGATCCCAGCCGCGCGACTCCTCGCTCCCCGCGCCGCCCCGGGAACTGTCCGGAGGCGCCGAGAACCAGGAGTCGTCTGACCTGGTGTCCTTGCCGACCATGTGGCGAACCACCATAATTCGTTTTTTTACAAGCAGGTAGAGCCTTAGGTTCGACCCACTTCTGAAGGATAGTCCTGTTCTTGACAGAGAGCAAGCGCCGAATCCGGGGTGCCCTCCCCCACCAGTTTCGCAGCAGTCTCCTGTTATCCGTTGAAGTCAGACACTTTTTCTCGCTCGTGACATCCAGCGGCGCGCCGCCGACTCCGATGGCCGCCGTCGCGGATGCGCCGGGATCGGTCTCGTTGCGGTCCACGACCCGCCGTGGCCGCTCTTGTGCCGACTCCCGCCGGTGTCCCTCTCACATATATAAAATTTATGTCTTATCAAGATGATAACGCGGCCTTCGAAGGTGTGACGTCAATCACTGCGCGGGCCACAGGGGACTGCTCCAGTGAGTCGGACGTCAGGGCTGGCTGGCGCTCTCTGCGACGGCGATCAGCCCGTGCCTTCCTGGGACCGAGACCGCATGAAGGGCCGTCCGCTGCGCGTCCGCCGGGCCGTGGCCCCTCTGCTGGCCGCGGCGCTGTCGGTCGGGCTGGCCACGGCCGTGGCGGCCGAGCCCACGACCGGCGTGTTCGGCAGCATCGAACACGAGCGTGTCGACATGACGGCGTTCCCACGCTGGGCGGCGGTCCTGCGCGACAGCGCCCAGGCCCGCCGGCCGGCGGTGGCGGCGGACTGCGGGGCGGCGCGGAGCGCGGCGTGCCAGAGCGACCCCTGGGCCGCGATCATCGGGACGGCCCGCGGCCTTGAGCCGATGGCGCAGCTGCAGCGGATCGACGCCGTGCTGGACCAACAGGACTACGTGTCCGACTCGACCAACTGGGGGCGGTCCGATCACTGGGCCACGCCGGCGCAGTTCCTCGCCCGCGGCGGCGATTGCGAGGACTTCGCCATCGCCAAGTACATGGCGCTGCGGGCGCTGGGGTGGCCGGCCTCGGCGTTGCGCGTCGTGATCGTGTCCGACCTCAACCTCGGCATCCGGCACGCGGTGCTGGAGGCACGGCATGCCGGCCGGCGCTACATCCTCGACAACCAGATCGACCGTCCGGTCACCGATGACCGGATCTCCCACTATCGCCCGATCTACTCGCTCGGCGAGGGGCGCTGGTGGCGCCACATCACGCCGGATCCGGCGAGGCCTCGGAGTCGGCCGCCGATGCGGCAATGACCGCGGGGCCGGACAGCACCATCTTGATGACGTCGGCCTGGCGCTGGGTGCTGGTCTTGCGGAACACCGATTTGAGCTGGCTGCGCAGGGTCGCCAGTTGCTGGCCGCGGTCGGCGGCGATCTGGTCCAGGGTCTGGCCACGGGCCAGGCGGGCGACGATCTGGGCCTCGGAGCGCGTCAGGCCGTACAGGGCCGAAAGACGGGCGTCGCTGATGGTGAAGGTGGCCTCGGGGTCCGCGATGAACAGGGCCGCGCCCGGATTGGCGGGGCCGGCCGGCACGACGATCACGGCATAGGGGGTGCCGCCGTCACGCGGCCGCACGGCGATGGCGCCCTCCGGCATCGTTCCATCCGGGAGCGCGCCGCCCTCGGCCACGGCCTCGATCGTGCTGCGCAACCGACTGGTCTCGTCGGCATGCGCGGCCACCAGGTAACCGCCGCGGTTGCGACCCAGGGCGGTGCCGGTCTCCAGCAGCCGCTTGGCATGGGTGTTGGCATGAACCACGCGGCCGTCGGGTCGGACCAGAACCAGTGCGAGCGGGAGCCGGTCCAGCATGTCGTAGGCGACGGTGCGGGCCCTCTCGGCGTCGTCCGAGAGAGTCCGCCGCAGGCGCGCCCGGTGCAGCGCCCGAGTCAGTCGCGCCGGCGTTACGTCAGCAAGGTCCAGAACCTCGTCGGCCCCGGCCCGGACCAGGGCCTCCTCGCCGGCCGCGGTCAGGCCGCGGACCACGACGGTCGTGTCCGCCGTCCGGCCGCGCAAGGCGGCGATCGCCTCGGCGTCGGTCTCGTCCAGCAGGACCAGCACAGGAACCGCCCCCATGCGGGCCAAGTGCTCGCGGTGCTCCAGAATGCGGTGACGCAGGCCGGCGTCCCGCAGGGCGTTCAGAACCGGGGCGGGGTCGCCCGCCAGAGGAACGCAGACCAGGGCGGGCGGTTCTTTCTGGGCTTGCAACATGGGGTCAGGCTTTCTTGTCCAAGACCACCGAATGTAGCGGCGCGGGTTGGTACGACAGTCCTTGCCGTTGGGGATGCCCCCCACACGCGCAGCCGACCCAACAACACTCCACCCAAACAGTTAACATTTTTACACAGTCCGGCGTTATTGTTTTTCGACATGGCGCCCGTGCCGCCGGTTTCACCCCCGGCCGCGCAGCCGAATTGCCGGCACCGGGGCGGCATGGCACCATGCCGTGCGGGGCGTGATCGCGGGGCGACGGCAGGAGGCGAAGCCGATGGACGAGGACGCGGGTCCGAACGCGGGTCCCAACGCGGGTTCGAACGACGTGGACCAGACCGGCGGCCGGCGGGCCCGGCGCGGCATGCTGGTGGTGATGATCACCCTCGCGGTGGTGACCGTGGTCGGCATCGGCCTGGTGGTCTCGTTCGTGCAGGCCGAGCGCGAGCGCGAGGTGCAGAACTGGCAGGTGCGGCTCGGCATCGTGGCCGACGGCCGCGCCGGCGCCCTGGCGCAGTGGCTCAGCGAGCAGGTTGGCGTGCTCAGCCACCTGTCCACCAACGCCAACCTGCAGCTCTATGCCATGGACCTGGCCTCCGGGATCGGCGACGACATCGACCAGGTCGAGGGCAATTTCATCCGCAACTTCCTGAACGCGACCGCCGACCAGACCGGGTTCGTGCCGAGCCGCCGGGCGAGCCGGGTCGATGCGAACGTCAGTGCGCCGGTCACCGCCGGGCTGGCGATCGTCAATCCCGGGGGCGGCCTGATCGTGGCCAGCGAGTTCATGCCGGGGCTGCCGGACGGCTTCGGCCCCATCCTGGCCGCTGCGTCCGACGGCAAGCCGGCGGTGTACGGGCCGCAGGACGGCCCCACCGGCGAGCCCCTGCTGGGGTTCGCCGTGCCGCTGTACGCCGTGCAGCAGGAGGCCGGCAGCGGCAACGAGATCGGCTACATCGTCGGGCTGCGGCCGTTCGACCGCACGGTGTTCGATCTGCTGGAGCAGCCGGGCAACGCCTGGGAGACCGCCGAGACCTACCTGGTGCGGCAGCGCGATCGCTCCGTGCAGTACGTCACGCCGCTGGCGGACGGCACGCCGCCGATGGGCAAGAGCTTGTCCCTGGACACGCCGGAACTGGCCGCCGCCCGGGCCATCGACGATCCCGGCCTGTTCGGCTTCGGCCGCAATCATGCGGGCGACGACGTGCTGTTCACCAGCCGCGTCATCCCGCGCACCGACTGGGTGCTGGTTCACGCCATCCACGAGGCCGAGGCCCTGGCCGCCTCCGAATCGCGGCTGCGGACGACGCTGATCGTGTTCGTGCTGCTGATCGTCTTTGTCCTGGTGGGGGCGCTGGCCCTGTGGCGTCATGGCACATCGGTGCGGCTGGCCGAGGTGGCGACCCGGCACCGCATCGCCGCCGATCGGCTGCGCAACTACATGAAGTTCGTGCGGGTGGTCACCGATGGCCAGCCGACGGCCATCGCCGCCGTGGACGAGGGCGGGCGCTACACCTTCGCGAACATCGGCGCCACTTGGGGATCGGGCCTGACGCCGGACCAGATCGTCGGCAAGACCATGTCCGAGGTCATGGGGCCGCACACCGCCCGTCAGTTCCAGGAGTTGAACGACCAGGCCTTCCGGACCGGCAGCCCGGTCTCAGAGGTGCGCGCGCTGGAGCGCGACGGCCACGAGCGGATGATCAAGTCCGACCACATTCCGCTGGCCGCTGATCGCGACCACCCGCGCTCTGTGCTCATGGTCCTGGAGGACGTGACCGAGTTGATGGCCGAGCGCGCCCGTCGCGAGGCCATCATGCGCCAGCTCGTGGGCACCCTGGTCAGTCTGGTGGATCGGCGCGATCCGTTCTCGGCCAACCACTCGGCCCTGGTGGCCGAACTGGCCCGCGACATCGCGGAGGAAATGGGCGAGCCGGAGGAGATGTGTCGCACCGTGGACATCGCCGGCAATCTCATGAACGTGGGCAAGATCTTGGTTCCGGAGGAGATCCTCACCAAGACGGGGCCGCTGACCGAGGACGAGATGACGGTGGTCCGGGACGCGATGGTGCAGACCGCGGATCTGCTCGGCGCGGTCTCGTTCGACCTGCCTGTGGCGGAGACCCTGCGCCAGCTTCAGGAGCGGTGGGATGGGCACGGGTACCCGGATGGCCTGGCCGGAGACGCCATCCTGCTGTCCGCCCGCATCGTGATGGTGGCCAATGCCTTCGTGGGCATGGTCAGCCCGCGCGCCTTCCGTGGGGCGCTGCCGGTCGACACCGCCAGCGCCGAATTGCTGAAGGACGCCGGCGCCCGCTTCGACCGGCGCCCGGTGGCGGCCCTGCTCAACTACCTTGAGAATCGGGGCGGCGCGGAGCGCTGGCGCCGGGTGGGCGAGGATGATGGCGGCGGCTAGGGGGCGGCGTCCGGCCCGCTTCCGCCGGAGCCGCGCCGGCGCGCGCGACGCCGACTCCGGTTCGATCAGGTGCCGCCGGTCGCTTTCCGGGCGTCGAACAGACTGAACAGGGATAGGGCGCGAACGCGAAACAATAGGGCTAGCCCTCGATTGACAACATCATGTAAGGTGCTCTAACCGTTATACAAGACTCGTAACAATACCTGGCCCGTCATCCTGGAGACTGCCACGCGTCGGTGTGCTGTCAGGCTTGCCCCAACGGAGGGAAACATGCGTCTTTTTCGGCCCCTGCTTCTGGCCACCAGCGCGTTGACACTCCTCGGCGGCGCCTCGGCGTCTGCCATGTCGCTTCAAGAGGCCGCGTCTCGGGCGGTGACCACCAACCCGCAGATCGAGGCCGCCAAGGAGAACCGGCGCGCCCAGGTCTACGAACTGGAGCAGGGCCGCGGTCTGTACTTTCCGCGCCTCGACCTGAGCGCGGATGTCGGGCCCGAGTGGACGCAGACGCGCGCCATCGACCCGGACAAGACCCTGCTGCGCTACGATTCCCAGCTCCGCCTGACCCAATTGCTGTTCGACGGTTTCAGCCGCGAGGCGCTGATCGAGCAGCGGGCCTCGCGCCTCGACGGGGCCTCGTACCGGGTCGAGGAGCGGGTCGAGACCCTGTCGCTGGATGCATCCGAGGTTTATCTGGACGTGTTGCGCTTCCAGGACCTGCTGGGGATCGCGCGCGAGAACGTCGCCGTGCACGAGAGCATCCTGGCCCAGGTGCGCCAGCGCGTGGAAGGCGGCGAATCCGGCGTCGGCGACCTGCAGCAGACCGAGAGCCGGCTGGCGGCTGCGCGCGAGACCGTGGTCAGTTCGGAGCAGGATCTGCGTGATGCGCGTGCCCGCTTCATGCGGGTGGTGGGCGCTGAGGCCGAGGGCCTGAATCAGGCCCCGTCGGTCGCCGGCTCGTTGCCCGGACGCCTGGACGAGGCGGTCGCCTACGCCATCAACAACAGCCCGACGCTGCGCGCGCGGGCGGCGGAGATCGACGAGGCCGCCGCCGTGCACCGGGAGGCGGCGGCGCGCTACTACCCCACCATCAATCTCGAACTCCAGCACAGCCGCAATTACAACGTCGACGGCGCCAACGGTGCCAACAATGACGCCAGCGCCCTGCTGCGCCTGAACTGGAACCTGTTCAACGGCGGCATCGACACCGCGCGGCGCTCGGAACTGGCCCACCGGGTCGGCGAACAGCGCGCCGAGACCATGAATGTCGAACGCGCCATCGCCGAGGAGACCAAGATCTCCTGGAATGCCCTGGACGCCGCGCGTACCCGGGTCGGCATCCTGCGCGAGCAGGTGTCCTCCAATACCGAGGTCGTCGCGACCTACCGCCAGGAATTCCTCATCGGCCAACGCGACCTTCTCGATCTGCTGGACAGCGAGAACGAACTCTTCCTCGCCCGCAGCGCCCTGGTCAGCGCCCAGTACGTGACGGAGTTCGCCGCGTACCGCATCCTCGCCGTCATGGGGGCGCTGTCCTCGACCCTGGGCATCGGGGACCCGGCGGAGGCCGTGGCGACGGCGCGGGCCGGGGCCGAGGTCGTGCCGGACTACAGTTTCGGCAACCGCAGCCCGGCCGACGCCAACCGGCCGGCGCCGGATCAGCCCACCATGACGTCGTCGACCGCTCCGGCGCAGCCCGCCGCACCGATGGCGGCGCGGCCGGCCCCGTCGTCGGGGCAGCATCTGTCCGCGCCGGCGGTCCCGGCCCCGGTCTCCGATCCGTCGTTGGCCTACGCACCGCCGGCGCCGTCCCCGCAGGCCGCTGCGCCCGTGATCCGCGTGTCGGGCGGCGACAACACGACGGCGTCCCTGAACGCCCGCAGCCTGGCCGCGGCCCGCGGTCAGCAATAGGCGCGCCAGGGTGGAGAGCGGACGGGGCGCCGCGTGGCGTCCCGACGGCCGGATCATCGTATGGCATCGGACCCGCTCTCGGGCTCCGATGCCGGACGAGAGTATGCCACAGCCTTTCTATATCAATGCTTTGCGGGCGTTTCCTGATAAGCGACGAGAGCATCGCCGGCCAGACGACAAGACGGTCTGACCAGTGACGCGACGGTCGGAGCGCCCGCCCGTCACCGGCCGGTGAGGGCGTCCGCCATCGCCGCGAACCGGGCCGGATCGGCCACCAGGCGCGGCACCTTGTGTTGGCCGCCGGCCTGACCTCGGGCCGCCATCCAGGCCGCGAACCGGCCCGGCGGCAGCACCGTGACCGCCGGCGGGTCCAGGCCCTCGCCACGATGGGCCTCGAAGTCCTCGTTCTCCGCCGCCAGCGCCTGGTCCAGGGCCGCCGCGAACGCCGCATTCGCGGACTCATCGGGTGGTGGAGCGGCGAACTCGATCAGCAGGCGGTGGCGACCGGTCTGGCCGGGACGGTCGGGCACCACGGCGCCCATGGTCCAGTCCGTCACCTCCAGGCCGGCGGCGCCGGCCGCCCGTGCCACGGCGGTTTCGACCTCGCTGGCGATCAGGTGCTCGCCGAACACCGACAGGCTCCAGCGGGTCCGCCCGGTGACCAGCAGCCGCGGCGGGGCGTGCTCCACCAGCCGCACGGTGTCGCCCAGGACATAGGCCCACTGGCCCGCGCAGGTGCTCAGGACCAACGCATACTCCCGGCCGATCTCAGCGTCCGCCAGCCAATGGCGCCGGGGCGCCTCCCGGTCCAGGTCCTCGACCGGCACGAACTCGTAGAACAGGCCGGTGTCCACCATCATCCGCAGACCCTCGTCCGGACCCCGGTCCTGCACCGCGATGAACCCTTCGGAGGCCGGGTAGACCTCGGCGCATTCCGCGCGGCTGCCGGCCAGCAGGGCCTCGAAGCGATGGCGGTAGGGGGCGAAGGCGACCCCGCCGTGCACGAACAGCTCCAGGTTGGGGAACAGGGCGCCCAGGGTGTCGGCCCCGGTGGCGGTCCGCAGCCGCTCGGCCAGCACCAGCACCCACGAGGGTGTGCCGGAGAGAAGACGCACATCCCGCCCCGGCAGGTCGGCGGTCAGGCGGTCCAGCTTGGCTGGCCAGTCCGGGATCAGCGCGATATCCCGGGGCGGGTAGTTCAGGGGCCGCGCGAACCACGGGATCTCCGCGGCCGCGATGCCGGACATGTCGCCGACGCGCACCTCCGGGGCCAGCCGCTCCAGGTCCGTGGAGCCGCCCAGCATAACGTTCGGGCCCCCCCAGACCCGACTGTCCGGACGGCGCTGGAGATGAAAGGTCAGCAGATCGAGGGCGGCGGCGCGGTTGCCGGCCAGCATCGGCCGCGTCACCGGGATGTGCTTGGTGCGGCCGGTGGTGGTGCCGCTGGTGACGGCGAAGTACGGCACCCGTCCCGGCCAGGTCACGTTCTCCAACACCGGGAACGGCGCCTGCCAGTAGCGCGCCCACATGTCCTCCCAGGTCCGCAGCGGGACCCGGGCCTGGAAGTCGGCCACCGAGCGGATCCGGTGGAAGGCGTGATCGCGCCCGAACGCGGTATCCTGGGCATGCCGGACAAGGTTGGACAAGGTGCGGGCCTGGACCGCCACGGCATTCTGGCGGGCCAGCCGTCGGGCACGCCGGTGACACCACAGGCGCAGCAGCGGGGTGACGTCGAGCATGAGCGCCGTCGTCTCAGCGGTCTCCGTGGGCGGGACTCAGACGATGCACCACCACGGCCTCGCGCGCCACGGTTTCCGGCCGCAGCGGCACCCGGATCAGGCGCCCGGCCCGCCACAGGTCGATCTGGTCGAGCTGGGTCGCGCTGTTGAACCAGCCGTCCTGCCCGCCCAGCAGCACGAAATGGTTGTCGTCCGGGTCGGACAGGTCGGATATGTGGCGCGCCTGGGCGCCGTAGCGCACGGTATGGGGCTCCGTGGTCTCCGGATGGGCGGCCTTCATCAGCGTTTCCTGGCTGCCCCCGGTCGGAAAGGTGCCGAACCGATAGCGGCCGCCCAGCAGCGGCACATTGCCGAGCACGGTCGCCATCGGCATGCGGTGGATGTCGCCCCACACCCGGTGGGTCTCCAGGGTCTCCGCCGCCGTCGCCAGCGCGCCCTCGGCGACCGCCAACAGCGCGGGGTCCTCCAGCGCGCGCACCACCTCGAACACACGCCACTTGCCGTCGCCCCCGCCCCAGTCATCGGGCCTGTCGAGGTCGCGCCACACCGCGGCGGCGAACGGGACATAGAAGGCCTGGAACGCCAGCGCCCCGCGGCTGTCGCCATCGAAGCGGCCGTCCCAGGCGGCGATCAGGTCCCAGGCCGGACGCCCGGCGAGGCGCGCGCCCAGCCGTGCGACCAGATGATCGCGCAGGGTCACGGCCCCCAGGCTGTAGGTGTCGGTCTGCAACTGCGCGAGTTCCTCGACCGTCCAGGGGGTATCTTTGGTGCGCACCCGCTCGCTCAGGCGGTCGATGCGGTCGGGCCCGGAGAAGAACCAGCCGAGCGGAAACGGCGCCGGCCCGGGCGGGTTGTTGGCCGACGCCACGAAGCCCTGGGGCGGGTTCTCGATCACCGGCAGCTCGGCCGTGGTCGCCAGGTCGGCCCACCAGCGGCGGACGTCGTCGGGGTCCTGGATCAGACGGTCGGCCGCATCGGCGTCGCGGCGCGGGATCTGGGTGGCCGCCACCAGGCCGATGGTGCCGTGGCGGTCGGCGTAGACCATCGACTGCGCCGACACGCCGAAGGGGGCGAAGGCGGCCCGGAAGGCGTCGAACGTCGTCGCGCGGGCGGCGTTCAGCAGGGCCGTGATCTCGTCCGTGGGCGTGTGGCCGACCCAGCGCAGGGCCACCGTCTCGTCGTCGCGGAACGGCAGCAGCGGGGCGTCCGACAGGACCGGGCCGTATGGCGAGACCCGGTTGGTGCGGGTGGTGTCGAACCAGGCCCGCACCCCCAGGCGGTGGGTCTCGGGGGTCAGGGCCGCGGCCGGCAGACCGCCGACATCCACCAGGTCACTGGAGGCGGCGCGCATATTGGTCCCGCCCCAGGCGATATCCGGGGTTCGGCCCAGGGCGAACAGCGGCAGCCCCACCGGCATCAGGCCGACCACGTGCAGCGTCGGGCTCTTCACGCCGGCGATCAGCCACAGGTTGGGCTGGCTCACGCCAAGGTGGGGGTCGCTGGCGATCAGGGGCTTGCCGCTGGCGGTGCGGGTGCCGGCGAGCGCCAGGCTGTTGGAGCCGCGCGCCCAGCCGTCCAGGATCTCGGTCAGCAGGGCAAGGGCGCGGTCGCGTCCCGGCCGCACCGGCGCCTCCGCCAGCACCGCCTCCCGGCTGCTGGGGGCGAGGCGGCCGTACTGCAACTCGCGGGCCAGAACCGCGGCGAAGTCCGGGCGGTCGCGTTGTCCCAACAGCCGCACCCACATCAGCCAGGTGATGTCGGTGCCGGCGAGCCGACCGATGGTCAGCACCTCTTCGGGCGTCCAGGGCTCGCGCTCCAGTCCGAGCACCGCGAAGTCGTGCGGCAGGTCCTCGACGGTCATGAGGTAGTGGTTGAGGCCGTCGGTGAACCGTTCCAGCCAGCGCCGGCTCTCGGGCGGCATGGCGGCCAGGATGGCGGGAGCGGCGCGGCCGAACCCGAGCACGCGCAAAGCGTGGTCGAGGTCGAGGATGAACGGGATCGGCCCGGCCATCTCCGCCACCCGGCCCTGACTGAGCCGGCGGGCGGTCTCCAGTTGCCCTAGGCGCAGGTGGGCATGGACCATCCCCAGCACGAAGGCGGCGTCGGCGTCCGTCTCGGCCTCCACGAACGGCACCTGGTGCGCGGACCAGGATACCGTGGCCGGGCGTTCCAGCGGCAGGGCGTCGGTGGGGAAGATGGCCAGGCGCTGCGCCAGCGTGGTCGGCTCGGGCAGCGGGGTGACCAGCGCGCAGCCGGCGGTGCCCAGGGCGGCCACCGCAATCAGCGGCCAGCGGGCCAGGCGCGCGCCGAGGTGGGATCGGCGGGGACGGCGGGGACGGCGGGGGTGCGGCATGCGGCGATCCCAGGGCCGTGTGGGGGCCGTGTGGTGGGCGATACGGGGGCAATATCTCAGAGCAGATGGTCTCCCGGGCGGGAAACACAAGCCCTGGGGGGCGTCGCCGCGCCCGTCGCGTGATGGTCAGTCGGCGGACTCTTCGGTATCGGTCGGCAGGGTGGCGGCCTCGCGCCGCGCCCGACCCAACGACGCCAGGCCGTCGCGGTCGCCGACGGTCCAGATGGCCGCGCCGATCAGTCCGGTCACCACCGCCGACACGCCGTACAGCAGGGAGCACGCCAAGGCCACGTCCCCCGGCAGACCGACCAGGCTGAAGCCCAGCACCAGCGCGCCCTCGCGCAGGCCCCAGCCGGCGATGGACACCGGCACCGCGGCGGTCAGGATCGCCGGCGGGAACACCAGGGCGATGGTCCACCACGGGGCCGCGACGCCCAGCGCCAGGGCGTACAGCCACACCACGGTGATGTCGAGCAGGTGCGGCAGCAGCATCAGGCCGAGAACCGGCGGCAGCGCCCGCCGGCTCCCCAGAACCCGCCACGCCGAGTCCGACAGGGCGACGAACGGACGCACCGCAGCGCGCCCCGTCAGGCCGGACGGCAGCAGGCGCAGCGCCAGCAGCACCAGCAGGCACGCGAGGCCCCCCAGCACCAGGATCAGCAGGCCGCGCGCCACCAGCGGGTCCTCGGCCCGCGCCGCCAGCACCGGCAGCCCGGCGACGCACAGCAGGATCAGGCCCAGGAAGCTGAACACCCGGTCCACCACCAGCGTCCGTGTCGCCAGCCCGATCGGCAGGCCCAGGCGCCAGCCGTTCCACAGGCGGAGCGCGTCGCCGCCGATGGTCGACGGCATGGCCTGGTTGCCGAACAGCCCCAGCAGCACGTTGCGCCAGGCGGCCGGGTAGGGCAGGGGCCGGTCGTGCACCGCCAGCACCAGGCGCCAGCGCGCCGCCGCCCCCGCGGCCTGGACCTGCAGCAGCACAAGGGCGGCGGCGGCCGCCAGGGCCACGTCGGCGTCCAGGCGCGCCCACAGGGCGCCGATGTCGACGCCGGCCAGGATGATCGCCAGCAGGCCGAGCGAGACCGCCGCCTTGAGCGCCGTCACCACCAGGGCGCGCGGGCTCATAGGCGAGGCTCCGCGCGGCCGTGGTCGCGTGCGGCCGCCCGCCAGACCGGCAGCAGGTCGGCCTCTAAAACGTCACGCCACGACGGCACCGTCTGCTCGACGATGGCGCGCGCCCGGGTGCCAAGCGCCGCCCGGGTGTCTGTATCGGCCAGCAGCGGGGCGAGGGCGCTCGCCCAGGCGGCCGGGTCGGGGCCGTCCACCAGGACCCCGTCCAGGCCGTGGGCGCGCACGAAACGCGCGCCGCCATCGCGGGCCGAGAGCACCACCGGCAGGCCGCTGGCGCGGGCCTCCAGCACCACGTTGGGCGAGACCTCGCTCTCCGATGGGAACACGAACAGATCGGCGCTGGCATAGAGTGCCGGCAGAACGTCCTGCGGCAGTGTGCCGGGGGCGGTGACGTCGTCGGGGCCGAGCAGGGCCAGGATGTCGTCGCGGCGATTGCCGGCCCCGACGACCAGGACATGCAGCGGATGGCCCGCGTCCCGCAGCAGACGGGCGGCGCGGGCCAGGGTCATGACCCGCTTGCTGTCGTCGGCGCGGCCCACGAACAGCAGCAGCGGACGGTCTGCCGGCACGCCCAGGTCCAGGCGCAGGTGGGCGCGGTCGCGGTGGCGCGGATGGAAGCGGTCCAGGTCGAGGCCGCGCCGCAACCACGCCACCCGGTCCGCCCCCACCGCCCGCGTGGCCAGGGCGCGGTCGGCGTCCTTGGACACCAGCACACGGTCGCAGGCGGTCAGGACGCGGGCGACCGTGCGGCCGGCGTTGCGACCCAGGCGTCCCGGCAGGTCGAGCCCGTCCAGAAGCCAGCGTCCGATCCGGCCGGTGCCGGTCAGGCGGGCCAGGATCTCGCGGGAATAGACGGTGGTGAAGGCCGGCAGGTCGGTGTGGACCGAGGCCACAAGGCCGGCATCCCGGGCGCGGGCAACCCGCTGGGCGGTGCGCGAGAAGGTGAAGGTGTCGGTGGCGTGCAGCACGTCGTGCCGCCGCAACAGGCGGGCCAAGCGGCGGTGATGGGGCGCCAGGTCGGTGTGACCGGCGCCCTGCTCCAGGAACGGGATGCGGGCGGTGCCCAGCACCGGGGGCAGCGCATGATGCCGCACGTGGGGGGCCAGCGGCTCCACCGCCTCGGTGTCGGCCATGGTGTAGATGGTCAGGTCGAGCGGGCCGGAGGGCAGGGTGGCCGCCGCCTCCGCGAACCGCTCCCAGCACTTGACGTGTCCCCCGGCGCCGGGACCGCGCGCCAGTGTGACGAGGACGGCCACGGACAGTGGCCGGGACAAAACGGGAGCGGGCGCGGGGGTCATTGGCGGGGTCCGGAGCAGTCTCGGGTCCAGGTCGGGCCCCAACAGGTCAGGCGAGTATCCCGCCGCCGTGACCACCACAGCCGCCCACAGGCAGCCGCGCACTCCTGAATGACGTGGCGTCCCCTAGGGGATTCGAACCCCTGTTGCCGCCGTGAAAGGGCGGTGTCCTAGGCCTCTAGACGAAGGGGACCCGGTTTAGGCGGCTGTTCTACGGTCAGCGCCGGGCCGTGTCAACACCATGGTTGGGGGATCGTGGAGCGCGCGCGCCGCCGGTCAGCGCGCCGCCGTGGCGCCCAGATGGGCGGCGAGGGCCGGCAAGGGGGTCTCGGTGCCGTCCGGTCGCCGGCAGGCGGCGGCCAGGGCCTCACCGGTCAGGCGTGTGAACACCGCCGTGGGCTGGCCACCCTCGGCGCGGCAGGCGGCCGCGCCGGCGCTCACCGCGTCCGGCAGTCCCCCGCCGTCCGCCGCCACCGGAATGCCGACCGTGGGCGCGGAGCGTCCGCCGCGCGGTGGAAGGCGCTGGAACGCCGCGGGCAGGCCGCGCGGCGCGGCCTCCTCGGTCTCTTCCAGGACGACCGTCGGGGCCGGCGCGGGCGTCGCCTCGGGTGCGGGGGCCGCCGCGCGTGCGGGCGGCGGTTCGGGGCCAGCGCCGGCGACCAGCTTCATGACCGTGGCGCGGTTGGTGGCATCTAGAAAGGACGTTTCCGCAATGGCCGTCAGGGTCGTGATGCACCAGGGTTGCAGGGGCGCGTCCGGTGTGGTGCCGCGCGGCGCCCAGACCTGGAAGGCCGTCTCGCCCAGGCGCCGCAGATAGAGGGCCTCGGTCGGGTCCGGGAAGCTGGCCGCCATCGGCTCCAGCCGCGCGGCGCAGGCGCGGGCCTCGTCCTCGCTGACCGTGAGGGTTGGACCGGCCGCGTCCTCGGCGCTCTCCGCCCCGCCGTCCGCCCGTCCGTCCATCTGGGCGATGGCTCCGCCCGTGAGCGCGGCCCAGACCACCGCTCCGCCGACAATCGCCCTTGCTGCTCCAATGCCCGCGGCCATGCCCGTCCCCGCCCGGTCGCGTCCCGCGTCTGTGTCGCGCCGCCGCGCCATGCCTGTCGACCGGCTACAGGGTCGACGGGCTCGGCCGCGGCTTGGGCGGCCGGCCCGGTGAGGCTGGTGCGCGCCCGTAAAGCTGCTCGGCGCGGCGTTCGAAAGCCGCGACCATGCGCCGGACCGCCTCGTTGAACAGCGCGCCCATGATCTTCTGCAGGAACGCCGAGCGGAACTCGAAATCGACATAGAAGTCGATGACGGTGCCCCCCTCGGTGGGCTCGAAAATCCAGTGATTGTTGAGATACTGGAATGGCCCTTCCGTGTAGGACACGTCGATCCGTTCGCCGCTGGTCAGGGTGACGCGGGATGTGAACCGCTCCCGCACCATCTTGAAGCCAATCACCAGGTCGGCATAGAAGACGTTGCCCTCGCGCTTCTTGATGCGCGACGCCAGGCACCACGGCAGGAACTTGGGATACTTCTCGACGTCCGCGACCAGATCATAGAGCTGCCACGGCTCGTAGGGCAGAAACCGCTTTTCGGCGTGTGTGGGCATGGGATCAGGCGGTCCTCAGGCGGTCCAAGCGGGCGGCGCGCAGCGCCTCGAAGTCGCGGTCGGCATGGTAGGAGGACCGGGTCAGCGGCGTGGCCGAGACCAGCAGGAACCCCTTGGCCCGGGCAAGGCGGGCGTAGTCCTCGAACTCCTCCGGCGTGACGTAGCGGTCGACGGCGGCATGCTTGCGGGTCGGTTGCAGGTACTGACCGATGGTCAGGAAATCGACGTCGGCGGCGCGCAGGTCGTCCATGACCTGGAGCACCTCCTCGCGGGTCTCGCCCAGGCCGACCATGATGCCGGACTTGGTGAACACCTCGGGGGCCAGTTCCTTGGCCCGCTGCAACAGCCGCAGGCTGGCGAAGTAGCGCGCGCCCGGGCGGATCGACGGGTATAGGCGCGGCACGGTCTCCAGGTTGTGATTGAAGACCTCGGGCGGCGTCTCCATCACCGTCTCAAGCGCGCCGGCCTTGTCGCGGAAGTCCGGGGTCAGGATTTCCACCGTGGTGCCCGGCGCGGCGGCGTGAATCCCCGCGACACAGCGCTGGAACTGGCGGGCACCGCCGTCCGCCAGGTCGTCACGGTCCACGGAGGTGATGACCACGTGCTTGAGCGCCATGGCGGCCACGGACTCGATCACCCGGTCGGGTTCGTCGGGATCGAGGGCATCGGGTCGGCCGGTGCGCACGTTGCAGAAGGCGCAGGCGCGGGTACAGGTCTCGCCCAGGATCATGAAGGTGGCGTGGCGCCGCTTCCAGCACTCCCCGATGTTCGGGCAGGCGGCCTCCTCGCACACCGTGGCCAGCTTCTTGTCCCGCATCAGGCGCCGCACCTCGGCGGCCTCCCGCGAGGTCGGGGCCTTGGCGCGGATCCAGGCCGGCTTGCGCGGCGACGCCTGGTCCGGACGATGGGCCTTCTCGGGATGGCGCGGCCGCGGCGCGGCCGTCTCGGACTCCGACGATGTCATGGGCATGTCATTCATGGGCTTAGAAATGGATGGCCCGTCCGTAGGCGTCAAGAACGGACTCGTGCATCATCTCGGACAGGGTGGGGTGGGGGAAGACGGTATGCATCAACTCCGCCTCGGTGCTCTCCAGGGTCATGGCGACGGCGTAGCCCTGGATCAGCTCGGTGACCTCGGCGCCGATCATGTGCGCCCCCAGGAGCTCCCCGGTGCCCGCGTCGAACACGGTCTTGACCATCCCGTCGGGCTCGCCCAGGGCCAGCGCCTTGCCGTTGCCGACGAACGGGAAGCGGCCGACGCGCACCTCGTGGCCGGCGGCGCGGGCCTTCTCTTCCGACAGGCCGACGCTGGCGATCTGCGGGTGGCAGTAGGTGCAGCCCGGAATGCGGCGGGGGTCGAGCGGGTGTACGCCCTCGACGCCGGCGATGGCCTCGACGCAGACCACGCCCTCGTGGCTGGCCTTGTGGGCGAGCCAGGGCGGCCCCGTCAGGTCGCCGATGGCATAGACGCCGGGCTCGGCGGTGCGGCCGTAGCCGTCGGTGACCACGTGGCCGCGCTCGACCTCGACCTTGGTCTGCTCCAGGCCGATGTCCTCGACGTTACCGACAATGCCCACGGCCAGGATGACGCGATCCACCGTGATCTCGCGGGTGGCGCCGTCCTTGCCGGCAAGGGTACAGGTGACGGCGTTGTCGTGGCGGGTCAGCGCCTTGACCTGGGTCTCGGTGTGGATGGTCAGGCCGTCCTTCTCGAACCGCTTACGGGCGAAGGCGGAGATCTCCGGGTCCTCGGCCGGCACGATCCGGTCCATCACCTCGACCACGGTGGTCTCGGCGCCCATCTCGTGGAAAAAGCTGGCGAATTCGATCCCGATGGCCCCGGACCCGATCACCAGCAGGGACTGGGGCATGGCCTCCGGGACCATGGCCTCCTTGTAGGTCCACACCAGGCGGCCGTCCGGCTCCAGCCCCGGCAGCACCCGGGCACGGGCGCCGGTGGCCAGGATGATGTGGCGGGCCGACAGCTCCGAGACCGTCGCGCCGTCCTTGTGCACGGCCAGCCGACCGCCGCCCTTCAGCACGCCATGGCCGTCGATCACCGTCACCTTGTTCTTCTTCAGCAGGTGCCCGACGCCGCGCGCCAGTTGGCCGGCGACCGTCCGCGACCGTTTGACCACCTTGCCCAGGTCGAAGCGCACGCCGTCGGCCTCCAGGCCGAAGTCGCTGGCATGGCGCAGGGTGCGGTAGACCTCGGCCGTGCGCAGCAGGGCCTTGGTCGGGATGCAGCCCCAGTTCAGGCAGATGCCGCCCAGATGCTCGCGCTCCACCACGGCGGCTCGAAGGCCGAGCTGGGCCGCCCGGATGGCGGCGACGTAGCCACCGGGGCCGCCGCCGACGACCACGATGTCGAAGGACGTTTCACTCACAACACTACGCTCCCGGAGACAAGAGGTCGGGGGTCGGGGGTCGGGACCGGGGAGGGACCGGCACGGTAGCCGGTGTCGGCGGGGCGGTCCCGTACACATTGGCATCCCCGCCGGTCTCGTCCAGGGCCGTCCAGGACCACCGGGGCGGACGGCCTGGAGGGGCGGCCCGCTACGGCTCCCAGCGCAGGAACCGGTGGGCGGTCAGGCCCTTGAGGTCCAGACCCGGGGTCCGGCCGGTGATGAGATCCGCCGTGACCTGGGCCGAGCCCGCCGCCATGGTCCACCCCATGGTGCCATGCCCGGTATTGAGAAACAGGTTTTCGATGTTCGGATAAGCCCCGAGAATCGGGACAGAATCCGGTGTCGCCGGCCGCAGGCCACACCACGGCTGCGGGTCGTCGTAGTCGCCGCCGCGCGGGAACAGCGATCGGGCATGCCGGATCGTCACCGCCACCCGGCGCGGGTTCAGCGTGGTGTTCCAGCCCTCGAAGGCGGCGGTGCCGGCGCAGCGCAACCGGTCGCCCAGGCGCGAGAACACCATGCGGTGCTCGTCGTCGGTCACGCTGACCGTGGGGGCCGCGGGCGCGCCGCGCGTGTCCAGGGTGATCGAATAGCCCTTGGCCGGGTAGATCGGCAGCGACAGGCCGATGGTGCGCATGACCCGCGGCGCATAGCTGCCCAGGCACAGCACCACCGCGTCGGCGGTGAGGGGACCGCGGCTGGTGGTGGCGCCCATTACGCGACGCGGCACTCGCAACGCGCGCAGCAGGCCATGCACCTTGGTGTCGTAGAGAAACGTCGCACCGCGCCGTTCGGCCTCGGTGGCCATGGCGCGGCTGAACAGGTGGGCGTCGCCGCTTTCGTCGTCCGGGCTGTAGAAGGCGCCGGCGAGGTGTGGCGCCACGTCCGCCAACGCGGGTTCCAGGGCCACCGCCTCGTCGATGCTCACGGGGTGGCGGTCCAGGCCGGCGGCGGTCATCAGTTCGGCCGCCGCCGTCGCCTGCGGCAGGCTGCGCCGGTCGCGGTAGATGTGAAGGATGCCGCTTGAGCGGCCGTCGTATTCGGGGGCCACCTGCTCGCGCATCAGGCGCAGACGCTGGCGGCTGTACAGGGCCAGACGCACGGCCCGCTCCAGGTTGCGCGCCTGCGCCCCCGGCCGGCAGTTGTACAGAAACCTCAGGCCCCAGGACCACAGGGCCGGATCCCATCGCAACCAACGGACCTGAAGCGGGGCGTCGGCCCGACCGATCCACTGTGCCAGCTTGACCAGGGTTCGCGGACTGGCCCACGGCTCGGCGTGGCTGGCGGCGATCTGACCACCGTTGGCGAAACTGGTTTCCAGCGCGGGGCCGGGCTGGCGGTCGACCACGGTGACGGCATGGCCGTCCCGGGCCAGCAGGCAGGCGGTGGTGGTGCCGATGACACCGGCCCCCAGGACCAACACCTTCACAGGACCAACACCTTCAAACGGGTTCTCCTCCGTTTCGGAACCCATGCGATCGGGAGCGGCCGGCCGGTCCCGCCGCGCGAGACTCTCCGGCCGGTCGCCACGGCCATGATGCGGTCGGCGCGCCGCTGCTTGGCGAGAGCCGATCATGACGATAGGAAACCGCCAAGGTGCTTCGGTATCGTCGCGTCAATCGGCCCTAAATCAAAGGGGGAGAATCGAGTCACGGATCCCCTGTGACCCGTTTTGTGGGTCACAAGGGACGCGATCCGTCCTAGTCGCGCAACGCGGCCACGCCCGGCAGCGTCTTGCCTTCCAGCCACTCCAGGAAGGCGCCGCCGGCGGTTGACACGTAGGAGAACTGGCCCTCCACGCCGGCGTTGCTCAGGGCCGAGACGGTATCGCCGCCGCCGGCGACGGTGAGCAGCTTGCCCTCGGCGGTCAGGCGCGCGGCCGCCTGGGCGACGGTGTTGGTGGCGGCGTCGAACGGCTTGATCTCGAAGGCGCCGAGCGGCCCGTTCCAGACCAGCGTCTTGCAGGCCCCCAGCTTGTCGATGACCATCTGCGCCGACGTCGAGCCGACGTCCAGGATCATGCGGTCGGCGGGCACGGCGTCGATGGCGACGGTGCTGTTCTCGGCCCCTTCCTTGAACTCGGCGGCCACCACCGCGTCCACCGGGAGCACGATCTCGCAGCCTTCGGCCTTGGCCTTCTCCAGGATGGCGCGGGCGGTGTCGGCCATGTCCTTTTCGCACAGGCTGGCGCCGACCTCGACGCCCTTGGCGTAGAGGAAGGTGTTGGCCATGCCGCCGCCGATGATGATCTTGTCGACCTTGGCGACCATGTTGCCGAGAAGGTCCAGCTTGGTGGAGACCTTGGCGCCACCGACGATGGCCGCCACCGGCCGGGCCGGGTTCTCCAGCGCCTTGCCCAGCGCCTCCAGTTCCGCCTGCATCAGGCGCCCGGCCGCCGAGGGCAGGAGCTGGGCGATGTATTCGGTCGAGGCATGGGCGCGGTGCGCCGACGAGAAGGCATCGTTGACGTAGATGTCGCCCAGTTCGGCGAGCTGGCGGGCCAGCGCCGGGTCGTTCTTCTCCTCACCGGCGTGGTAGCGCACGTTCTCCAGGAGCGCCACGTCGCCCGGGGCGAGGCCGTTGACCAGCGTCTCGGCCCCGGGGCCGATGCAGTCGTCGGCGAAGGCCACCGGCACGCCGCCGAGAGCCTTGGACAGCGGCTCCACGATCGGGCGCAGCGACATTTCCGGCACACGCTCGCCCTTGGGGCGGCCGAAGTGGGACATCACGACGACGCACGCGCCCTTGGCCATCAGGTCCTTGATGGTCTCGGCGGAGCGGTCGATGCGGGTGGTATCGGTCACCACACCGTCGCGAATCGGTACGTTGAGATCGGCGCGCACGAGCACGCGCTTGCCGTTGACGTCCAGGTCGTCGATGGTCTTGAACTCGGGCATGGTGGCCTCTCCGAATCAGGGGGCAGAGTCCGGTTCACCCGTCCCGGCGGCCCTGGTCGCGCGATGCGAGCCGGCAGTCCTCTGGCCGGCCACATCGCACGGCGGGGCCCCACGGTGAACCGGAGGTCGCGCCGGCCGGCACCCGGGTTCGGGCCGGCGCGCCGCCCCGCGCAGGTTACAGGGTCTTCGCCATCTCCACGGCCACGTCGGCCATGCGGGTCGAGAACCCCCACTCGTTGTCGTACCAGCTCATGACCCGGACGAAATTGCCATCGATCACCTTGGTGCCGGTGGCGTCGAACACGGAGCTGAAGGGGTTGTGATTGAAGTCGCTGGAGACCAACGGCGCCGTGTTGACGTCGAGCACGCCCTTCAGCTCGCCCTGGGCGGCGGCGGTCATGGCCGCGTTGATGGCGTCGGCGTCGGTCGCCTGGTTCAGTTCGGCCTTCAGGTCCACCAGCGAGACGTTCGGGGTCGGCACGCGGATGGCCACGCCGTCCAGCTTGCCGGCCAGCTCGGGCAGCACCAGGCCGACCGCCTTGGCGGCGCCGGTGGAGGTCGGGATCATGTTGTCCGCGGCCCCGCGGGCGCGGCGCAGGTCCTTGTGCAGCGTGTCGACGGTCCGCTGGTCGCCGGTGTAGCTGTGGATGGTGGTCATGAAGCCGCGCTTCAGGCCGAACGAGTCGTTCAGGACCTTGGCGACCGGCGCCAGGCAGTTGGTGGTGCACGAGGCGTTGGAGACCACCAGATGCTCGGCCGTCAGCTTGTTGTTGTTGACGCCGTAGACCACGGTCAGGTCGGCGCCGCCGGCCGGGGCCGAGACCAGCACGCGCTTCGCGCCCGCGGTCAGGTGCAGGGCCGCCTTGTCACGGTCGGTGAAGATGCCGGTGCATTCCATGACGATGTCGATGCCCAGGTCGCCCCAGGGCAGCTTGGCCGGATCGCGTTCGGCCAGAACCTTGATCGGCTTGCCGTCGATGACGATGCTGTCGTCGGTCGCGGTGACCGCCTTCGGCAAGGTGCCGTGGACGGTGTCATACTTCAGCAGGTGGGCGTTGGCGGCGGCCGACCCCAGGTCGTTGACGGCCACCACCTCGACGTCGGTTCGCCCCGTCTCCAGCAGGGAGCGCAGGGTCAGACGCCCGATACGGCCGAAACCGTTGATCGCAACACGAACAGCCATTCAGAGTTCCTCCTCCGGGTCACGGACCAAGGCATGGTCTTGTGAAGGCATGCGATTGAGAGGAGGCATCCGCGCAAGGGACAGCGCATCGGCGGCCGCGGTGCCGCCAAAGCCCCTGTCCCGCGTTCGGTGACGCGGCCTGCCGGGGCGAGCGCCCGACACGACCGGCACCCGGGAGGCCTGCCCTCCAGGATGGCGACACCCTAGCAGAGGGTCCCGCATTTTCACACCCCCTTGGTCAAGCGTGTGCCGCGGGACCCGTCTCGCGCGGTTTTGGCGCCCGCGTCCGGCGCCCGCCGAACCTTGGCCTCGCCGCCGCTGGGGCGGTAGGGTGGGGCCGAGGGCGTCGTCTCCGGGGGGGCGGGCGCCGCAGGGCCAGGGGGAGGCAGCCATGTTCCGCACCGCCGAACTGGGACGCAAGGTCAGCAAGGAGGAGTTCGAGCGCCAGGCCCCCGACCTGCGCATCGAGCTGGTGGACCTGCAACAGGCCCTGCGCCAAGCCGATTTCCCCGTGATCCTGGTGTTCGCCGGCGTCGACGGCGCCGGCAAGAGCGAGAGCATGAACCTGCTCAACGAGTGGCTGGACCCGCGCTGGATCCTGACCCGCGCTTATGGGCCGGCCTCGGACGAAGAGCGCGAGCGGCCCGAGTACTGGCGCTTCTGGCGCGACCTGCCGCCGAAGGGGCGGATCGGCCAATTCCTGTCGTGCTGGTACTCGCGACCGTTCATGGACCTCGTCAACGGCGCCATCGACGTGGCGACGTTCGACGAGTACATGGCGCGGGTGATCACCTTCGAGAAGACGCTGGCCGATGATGGCGCTCTTATCCTCAAGTTCTGGATGCACTTGAGCAAGAATGCCCAGAAGAAACGGCTGAAGGCCCTGGAAAAAGATCCGAACCAGAGCTGGCGCGTGACCAAGCAGGACTGGCGGCATTGGGAGATGTACGACTCCTTCATGTTCGCCGCCGAGCACCTGATCGCCCGCACATCGGTGGCCGATGCGCGTTGGAGCATCGTGGAGGGCGAGGACCATCCGTACCGGTCGCTGACGGTGCTGTACACGCTGCGGGATGCGCTCAAGCACCATCTCGACCGACGCCGCACGCTGGCCCGGGCCGACCTGCCCCCGGCCATCCTGGGGGGCGGGGGCGGTGGCGTGGCCACCGCCGCCCCGCCCGTCACCGATGGCCTGCCGACGGTGCTGGACGCGCTGGATATGTCCGCCACGCTGTCCAAGGGCGACTATCGCAAGGATTTGGCCCGCCAGCAGGGGCGGGTCGCGGTGCTGCAACGCAAGGCCCGGGCGCGCGGGATCTCGACCGTGCTGGTGTTCGAGGGCTGGGACGCCGCCGGCAAGGGAGGCTCGATCCGCCGCCTGACCCGAGCCCTGGACGCCCGTCAGGTGACCGTCATTCCAGTGGCCGCACCCACCGACGAGGAACAAGCCCAGCACTACCTTTGGCGCTTCTGGCGCCAGCTCGGTCGCGCGGGCCGGGTGCTGGTATACGACCGATCGTGGTACGGCCGGGTTCTGGTCGAACGCGTCGAGGGATTCGCGGCCGATACCGAATGGCGCCGGGCCTATGCCGAGATCCGTGACTTCGAGGACCAGCTTGTGCAGCACGGCATCGTGCTGTGCAAGTTCTGGCTTCACATCACCAAGGACGAGCAACTGGACCGGTTCCGCCGGCGCGAGGAGATTCCCTACAAGCGCTGGAAGCTGACCGACGAGGATTGGCGCAACCGCGAGAACTGGCACGCGTATACGCTGGCCGTCAACGAGATGGTGGAACGCACCAGCACCCACTTCGCACCCTGGACCCTGGTGGAAGCCAACGACAAGCGCCACGCGCGCGTCAAGGTCGTCCGGACGGTCGCCGATGCCCTCGAAGCGGCGTTGGCAGACGGGGCCGGGAAGACGTGAGCGGACGGAGGCCGGCGCGATGACCGCCGATCGCGACACACCGGATTCGCGCCGCGATTTCGGTTTGTCGCAAAAATCGGCTGAGAATCATATAGTTAGCGCGGCGTCACGCGATCAGGCGCCCTCGTACGGCGGGCAGTGCCAGCCCTTCGGCGACAGCGTGAAAATCTCGCAGCCGTCCGCGGTCACGCCGATGGTGTGTTCGAACTGGGCCGACAGGGACCGGTCCTTGGTCACGGCGGTCCAGCCGTCCCCAAGGATCTTGGTCTCCCAGCGCCCGGCGTTGATCATCGGCTCGACGGTAAAGATCATGCCTTCCTGCAACGTCATGCCGGTCCCCGGCTGACCGAAGTGCATCACGCTGGGCGCGGTGTGGAACACCCGGCCGACGCCGTGACCGCAGAAGTCACGCACCACCGAATAGCGCTGGGCCTCGGCGTAGGACTGGATGGCGTGGCCGATGTCGCCCAGGGTGGCGCCGGGGCGGATCACCTCCAGGCCGCGCATCAGGCAGTCGTAAGTGATCTCGCACAGCCGCCGCGCCTTCACGCCCACCGTGCCGACGTAGAACATGCGGCTGCTGTCGCCGTGCCAGCCGTTGACGATCGGCGTGACGTCGATGTTGAGGATGTCGCCGTCCTTGAGGGTCTTCGGCCCCGGGATGCCATGGCAGACCACATGGTTGACCGACGTGCAGATGCTCTTCGGGAAGCCCTTGTAGTTCAGCGGCGCCGAAACCGCGCCGTGATCGGCGATAAACGTCGCGCACAGCCGGTCCAGTTCCTCCGTCGTCACGCCTGGCTGCACGTGGGGCGTGATGAAGTCCAGGGTCTCGGCGGCCAGACGGCCGGCCAGGCGCATGGCGGCGAAGGCTTCCGGGCCATGCAGGACAACCTGGTTTTCGGAACGGGCGGCGGCTTCGATCATGGCGGCGGAGAATCCAGGTCCAGGGGAAGGGGGCCGGCCACAGAAATGCGCTCCGGCGTGACGGTACAGGACACGCAGAGCGCCTCGACACCGAGCGACAGGGCGCGGTCCAGGGCTTCTAGATAAGCCGGATCGATATCGCCTGCAATCCGGAAGCGCCCGCAATCGCCGCGCTGGACCAGGAACACCATGACCGCCCGATAGCCCGACGCGACCATATCGACCAGTTCATCCAGATGCTTGGCGCCGCGGGCGGTCACGGCGTCGGGGAACTCGGCGGCGCCCCCCTCCGCGGGGTCGCGCTTCATGTGGACGTTCTTGACCTCGACGTAGCAGGTCGGGCGGTCCCGGCCTTCCAGGAGCACGTCGATGCGGCTGTTGCGGCCGTACTTGACCTCGCGCCGAAGCCGGTCGTAGCCGGCCAGTTCGGGAATCGTGCCGTCCGTGATCGCGTCCGCCACCAGCGCGTTGGGGTGATTGGTGTTGACACCGACCAGGTGGTCCCCGATCCGCACCAACTCCCAGGTGTACTTCAGCTTGCGCTTCGGGTTGTCCGACCGCGACAGCCAGACCTCGGCGCCGGGCGGCTTGACGGTCAGCATGGAGCCCGAATTGGCGCAATGCGCGGTGACGGGCGTGCCGTCATCGAGCACGACGTCGGCCATGAAGCGCTGATAGCGGCGCACCAGCGTGCCCCGGATCAGAGGGGTGGGAAAGTCCATCGCGGTCGCATACCTCGGTCGCGCTGCGGCGCGGGCGTCAGGATTGGAAACAGGGTCAGTGAACCGCCGTTGGATCGTCCTGGGGATCGTCCAAGGAACCGCCCAGGGTCTGGCGCAGGCTGGTCTGGCCACTTCCCGGCGCCAGCGGTTGCGGTTGATCGGGGGCGGGCGCCCAGGCGGTCAGCGTGATGACCTCGAAGGTCGCGGCGACGCGTCCGTCCGGCCCGGCGTGGCGCTCCTGGTACATGTGGGCGGCGCGCAGGATGAGGTCACGCCGCGTCGGGGTCCGGCGCCGGGCCAACACGGCGTTGCTCTCGCCCATCCCGCGCAGATCCTGAAACAGCTTGAACGGATGCTCGTAGTGCACCGTAATCACGTCTGAATCCGCCGTCGGCAACGCGAACCCGGCGCGCGCCAGCAGGTTGCCGGCGTCGCGCACGTCGGCCAGCGGCGAGGTGCGCGGAGACAGGCCCCCGGTGATCTCCTGCTCGGCGTCGGCCAGGCAGGTGCGCAGCTCGCGCAGTGTGGCGCCCCCCAGCAGGCAGCCCAGGAACAGGCCATCCGGCTTGAGGGCATGGCGAATCTGGATCAGCGCGCCGGGCAGGTCGTTGACCCAGTGCAAGGACAGATTGCTCAGGACGGCATCCAGGCTACCGCGCGCGAACGGCAGCGCCTCCTCGTCACAGGCCAGCCCCGGCCCCGCCCCACGAGCCGCGGCGCGGCGCGCCATCGCGGGGGCGAGGTCGGCCTGGATCAGGGTCCGGATACCACCCCGTCCGCCCAACGCCCGGCCCACCTCGCCGCCGTGGCAGCCCAGGTCGAGCGCCAGCGGGAAGGCGCGGGTCATGTCGTCCAGGCGGTCCACCAGTCGCGCGGCGGTTTCGCGCACCAGGAAGTCGAAGCCGTCCCAGCCGCCGGCGGCCCGCTCGCGGTGGTGGCGGACCAGGCGGCGGTCGAACACGGTCATGCTGTCGGGGCTGTCCATCATGCCGGGGAATATGGCGCGCGGGCGTGGCGTTGTGAAGGCAACGGCCCTCGCCCGCGCGCGGGTCGGGACGCATACTCATCCGAGGACCCTCTGTCCGGGACGTGCCATGACGGGATTCGCACACCGCCCGACGGCCGCGAGCCGGGTCGCGGCGCGGCTGCGGCCGGCCCTTGATCTCGTGCTGCCGCCGCGCTGCCTGCGTTGCGGGGCGCTGGTGGCGGCCACCGGGGCGCTGTGCGCCGACTGCTTCGCCGAGGCGACGTTCATCACCCCACCGCTGTGCGACCGCTGCGGCGTCCCGTTCGGGGGCGACTGGGGCGCGCCGGCGGCGGAGGAGGCCGCCGGTCTGCTGTGCGGTGCCTGCGCCCGGCGCCGCCCGGCCTGGCGCCGGGCGCGGGCGGCATTGGTCTATGACGACGGCGCGCGGCCGCTCATCCTGGCTTTCAAGCACGGGGACCGCACGGATGCGGTGCCGGCCCTGGCGGGCTGGATGGGCCGGGCGGCCGGGCCGTTGCTCGATACGGCCGATCTGATCGTGCCGGTCCCTCTGTATCGCTGGCGCCTCTGGCGGCGCCGGTTCAACCAGTCGGCCCTCCTGGCCGGCGCGCTGGCGCGCCTGAGCGGGCGCGCCTGGGCACCCACGGGCCTGATCCGGTGGCGCGCGACCCCGTCGCAGGGCGGACTCGGGCACGCGGGCCGGGCCGCCAACGTGCGCGGTGCGTTTCGCGTCTCCCGGCCGGAACGCATTGCCGGGCGGCGGGTCCTGTTGGTGGACGACGTGCTGACGACCGGGGCGACGGCCGCCGAATGCTGTCGGGTCCTCGATCGCGCCGGCGCCGACTCGGTCGACGTGCTGACCCTGGCCCGGGTCATCCGGGACGAGTGCGGGTAGCCCCCGGACGCCCACAACCGCCCGCGTCATGCGATTTTTGCATCGCAGCAACGAATTTCCTTGCATGGAACGCATGGCTGGGGTGTCATCGCGTCGACCGCGCAAGTGGGTCAGGGAGGACCGTCCGGCGGCGCCACCACACAAACACAACCGCGCCGCAGATCGAGCCGCCGCGAGGACATCCTCGCGGCGGCTGTTCGTTGTGGGGGCGGATACGTGCCCCAGGGTCGGGCCGGAACACCGGCCGCCGTCACGACCGCGCGGGGTCGACCCCGAGGCCGGCGAGGGTCTCGCGCAACAGGGCGCCCTCCGCCGCGTCCAACGGGCACAACGGCGGACGTGGCCGGCGCCAGGTCTCGTCTTGCAGGGCGTCGGCGAGAATCGCCTTGAGGGTCGGGATCAGGGGGCGCCCGTTGAACACGGCCCGAACCTGGGTGGCCCGCGCCTGGGTCTCGGTGGCGTCGGCCGCCTGCCAGCCGGCGATGACCGCGGCGATGCCGGCCGGGTTGACGTTCGCCGTAGCCGAGATGCACCCGGGCGCGCCCAGTCTCAGGGCCTCAAGGAGGCGGGCCTCCGAGCCCGGGAAGACACCGAATCCGGGGAACCGCTCCAGCAGCGCCCGGGTGTTGTCCCAGTCCCCGGAGCTGTCCTTGAGGCCGGCGACGGTCTCCGGGTGGGCCGCAATCAGGCGTCCCACCAGGTCGAGGGACAGCGGCGCCTGGCTGAGCTGGGGGAAGTGGTACAGGTAGACACGCAGCCGGCGGTCGCCGACCGCCTGGATCACGGCGTCGAAGCTCGCGAACAGGCCATCATCGGACACCCCTTTGTAGTAGAACGGCGGCAGCATCAGGACCCCCCGGCAGCCGGCCTCGACGGCGGCCCGGGTCAGGCGCACGGTCTCGGGCAGGGCGCAGGTGCCGGTGCCCGGCAGCAACCGATCCGGGGCGATGCCGCCCTCGTCGATCAGCCGGGCCAGCAGGTCCAGCTTTTCGTCAACCCCCAGGCTGTTGGCTTCGGAGGTTGTTCCGAACACCGCCAGGCCATCGGCGCCGTGCGCCAGGAGCCAGCGGCAATGGTCGAGGAAGCGCGGCACGTCGACGGACAGGTCGGCCCGGAACGGGGTCAGGACCGGGACGAACAGACCGTGCGCCGGGGCGGGCGCCGGGGTGGGCGCCGGGGCGGGAGCAGGAGTCGGAGTCATCGAAACCTCATGGCGGCGAAAGACCGGAGGCGGTGCACGATAGACGGCCCCGCCGGCCTGTCCAGCGGTCCGGGCGGAGGTGGTCCATATGGTTGCGGGCGGCCCAGCCGCCGCCCATCTGCTGAGGGGAATACTGCGTCGCGGCCCAATGGAAGAGCCCGCCCATGACCCTGTTCCCCCTCTCGCCCCTCTCGCCCGCGCGACTCCGCGGGGTGCGCCTCGCGGGGGTCTCGGTTGCCATCCTGCTGGGCGGGGCCGTGGCGGCCTGCGCTCCGGATCCCCCGTACGCGCATCTGCCCGAACCGGGCCAGGGGAGGGCGGTGGGCGAGGGCGCGGCTGGGCGCGCGGTGGTGCGCGACGCGACCGAGGCGACAACCGACCTGGGCGCCGGGCCGGACTCCGGCGGCGAAGCCGCGCCGGCGTCGGGCGCCTGTGGCCGGCTGTTGGCGTTGCAGGACTACCAGGCGCGCCTGCGCGACCTGATCGCAGCGATCGAGGCCGACGGCGTGACCGACGCCGAGCGCACCGACCTGATGCGGGCCTACAGCCGCCTGCACGAGGCCGAGGCCGAAGCCGCCGCGGCCGCCCGTGACGTGGCGGGGGCGCGTTACCGGCTAGAGGCACTGACCGGCGGCAGCCTGAAGGCGCATGAGATGCCGGCGTGTCGGTAGCGCGCCGGGAATGGGGCACCGATCAGATCAGGAACAGGCTGTCCAGGGCGCGAAACAGGTCGTCCCCGAAGCTCGCCCCCTTCTTGATGATCGGCACGCGTTTAGGCAGCAGGCTCAGAAGGTCGCTGTCGGGATCGAGGCTGGTGATGAGGGCCGCCGGCACGTTGCGGGTCTGGGGCATCGCCGTCAGCCCGATCACCAGGTCGATGCCGCTCAGCCCCGGCATGACCGCCGAGACGATCACCATGTCGGGATTGGTGCGCACGATGAGCGGCAGCGCCTCGAACGTCGAGCCAATCTGAGCCGTGCGGTACCCGCACTGCTGCAACTCGCGCTCGACGTAGTGGGTCTGGGCGCCGGGCTCCATGACCAGCATCACCTCGATGTCCCGGACCTCGATCTCCGCCGGGGCGAACCCGCGCTTGGCGGGCAGGCGCCGCACCAGAGGACCCTGGTCGGTGTCGGGGGCGATGCGGCCCTCGCTGACCCCCACGATGACCTCCAGGAACCGCTCCAGGTCACCCAGGATGAGGGACGGGGCGACGTTCCGGGTTTCCGACAGGTAGTCGCCCAGGCGCAGGCCCAGCGCCGTCAACGGGCTGAGGCCCAGCGTCTCGCCCTGGCCCCGGAGGGCCAGGCCAAGCCGCTGGCCGAGGCGGATCGCGGCCGCCAGGGCCTCCGGATCGCGCCGGGCGGTGTCCAGGGCGAGGGTGAGATCACGGGCGAAGTCGGCAATCTCGTCGAGGAATTCCTGGCGCATTTCGGCCAGCACGACCTCGGCGCCGCTTCCGTTCTGACGGGCAGCACCCATGCCAACGGCTCCTTCCAGTCCGGCAGGGACAGATAATGGCGCGAGGAGACCCGCGGGGTTCGCTAGGGCCGGTCCGGGTCCGTCGGCACGATTGCCTCGGCCGTACTACCCAGCCTGTCGAGCAGGTGCGGGTCGGCCACAACCGCCGCGGCGATGGCCTGGGCGTCCGTGTTGTTCTCTACGTACGGCTTGTAGCGCATGTCCTCGCCCAGGATGTGGTTCATCAGCCACCCCTTCAGGAACGACAGCAACTCGCGGGCGTCGACCGCCGCCGGATCCGCCTGATAGCGATCCAGCCACGTGCGGATCTGCTCCTTCAAGGTGGCATGACGCGCGGCATGCTCCGCGGCCCCTGGAAAATTCGCGGCGCGGAGCAGAGTCTCCTCACGGTCGAAATGGAAGGCCGTATAATCCCATAGATTGTTAAGGACGCTGCCGACCACCCACTCGCTGTCCGGCGCGCGGAAGGCCTGCGGCAGCGCATTGACCAGATTGACCAGGATGCGGTGATCGCGGTCCATCGCTTCGGCCCCGACGGTCCAGGTCTCGCTCCAGGTCAGCGGTTCGCTCGCCTCGTCGTCGATGTCCGCCCGGGGTTCCGCATCGCCGACCGGCGCTCTGCCGTCGTCTGTGCTCAGGTCCTGGTCCGGCACCAGGGCCAGCTCCGTGTCCTCGGCCTCCGCCGCCTCCGGTCCGGGATCGAGCGCCACCGTATTGGCGTCGACCGCCTCGTCCGCCTCGAACCCGAGAGCCGGCTCGGGCGGGGCCTCTTCGAACACGAGTTCGTCGCCGTCCAGCGTCTCCAGCATCGACGAGGCGCCCGCGGCCACCTGCGGCGGTCCCTCGTCCTCTCCGACGATCGCACCGGCGAGGTCGGTCTCCTCGGGGGTCGGCCCCGCATCCGGAGGCCGCGTCGGATTGGCGTTGCCGCCGGTTCCGAAGGCATCCGAGACCAGGGATTCGGAGCGGCCGATGGTGTCGGCCAGGGCCGTATCGTCGAGCGCCAGGGCGTCGGCGTTGTCCTGCACGCGCGCCGTGAGGGCGCGCAGGGCCGTGACCAGCGAGTCGTTCACCTCCTCCAGAACGCGGATCTGCGCGTCCCGCTCCCGCAGATCCTGTTGCAGGGCCTGATAGCGCTTCTCGACCACGACGAAAAGCGACGCCAGCTTCTGCAACTGATCGGCTCGCCTGCCCTGCTGATCGCCGAGGGTCGATACGGCGGCTTCTGCCGCTGCGATCGCACCGTTGGCGACATCTCTGTATTCGCGTTCGCCCATTGTCTCGCGACCCCCTGCCCGCGCTCCCGTTCTGGCGTCCGGTACAGTAGCATGGCGATTCTGCGGGCTCAAAGTAGACAGAGGTCACACGACTGACACCCCGAAAGCACGATGAAGTCACTGCTTGCGTCCTATGATCGGCGCGTCGACGTGCAGGTGGTTCTTCCGGCGCCCGGCCCGATGCCGGTTCTCGACCGTTTGTGGGAGGTCGGGGTGTCGGTGGCGCCCGTCTTGGTTCCGCAGGGCGGAGCGGGCGTGGCACCGGGGGCTGTCGAGACCGGTCCGGCGGCCTTTGCCCGCCGCGTGGCGGCGCGACTCGCGCGGCTGCCGCCGGCCGCGAGCCTGATCCTGATCGGGCCGCCGTGGTGGTTCGGCATCGCTGCCCAGGCCCGCTGCGCGGTGGCGGACTCCGACCCGCCGCTTTGCATCCTGTTGCCGACCCCGGAGTCGGCCCCGGACCCGTCGCGCCGGACCGTGCTGCTGCGGGCCTGGCTGGGTGCGCGGACGCAGGAGGCCGCGGACTGGAGCGGCCCGGTGCGCCCGGTCACGGACGTGGACCTGCCGCCAGAGGCGGGCGCCGACCCGCGGGGCTGGCTGGCGTCGCGGTGCCGTTCGGCGCGGACCGGGGTGGGCGCGGCGGCGCGGGTGTCGATCGGCGTGGTGCTGGTGCATCGGGACCGGCCTCGGTGGGCGGCGCAGGCGCTTGCGTCGCTGGCGCGCCAGACCCGCCCGCCCGACGATCTGGTGGTCGTCGACGCCGCCAGCGCCGACCCGGCCGCCCGCGCAGCCGTGCGGCGGGCGGTGGCGGGCTTCGGGGTGGCGCCGGCCCGGGTGCTCGAATGCGCGCAAGCCAGCCTCGGCGCGGCCAGGACCGCGGGGGCCGCCGCGCTGACGACGGACTGGGTCCTGTTCATGGACGACGACAACCTCGCACCGGATGACGCGCTCGCCACCTTCGCCGGCGCGGCCGCCACCGGGGCCGCCGCCATCTGGACCTGCTGGGCGGCGCTGTTCTCGGGCGAGCCGCCGTCGCCCGGGACCGATCCGGCCACGGCCCCGCTGTACATGCCCCTCGGCCCGGTGCCGGGGCTGTTGGCAGAGGGCAACGATCTGGGCGACGCCAACCTGCTGATCCGCCGCGACGCGTACATGCGGCTCGGCGGCTTCGATCCCGATCCGGCCGTCGGGGCCGAGGACTGGGATCTGCTGGTGCGGGCCTGGCTTAGCGGCGTGCCGCAGCGGGTGATCCCGCGGCCGCTGGTGTGGAAGCGGCAATCGCCCGACTCGATGTCGGCCACCATGGACCGGGCGCGGGCGCACCAGCGGGTGCGCGACCGCCTGCGCGCCGCGGGTCTGCCACTGTAACGCCCGGCGGTGTGGGCTGTGCGCCGCCGTCGCGCCGGGATAGGATGCGGCACGGGACACCCCGCACCCAAAGAGGATCCGTGTCGCAGGAAACAGGCGCCCGCATCTGTCTGGTCACCACCGAGATCCTGGGCGTGACCCGGACCGGGGGCATTGCCACGATGCTGTCGGCGCTGGCCGACCTGCTGGTCGCGGAGGGCCATGCGGTCACGGTCCTGTGCGTGAACGGCCCCAGGGCCATGGATGGGACCTTCGCCGACTGGGTGGCGCACTACCGCCGGCGGGGTGTGACCCTGGCAGCCCTGCCGGCCCCGGGCACGGATCCGCTTGCTCCGGTCATGGCCGGGGTCTGGGTGCGGGGCACGCTGGCCCGGCGCTGGGCGGTGCTGGCATGGCTGGCGGCGCGCCGCTTCGATCTGGTGCACTTCAACGACTGGGGCGGCGATGCCCTGTTGTGCGGCCGGGCGCGCCGCCAGGGACTGGCGCTCGGGACGACGCGGCTGGTGCTGGGGCTGCACGGCGCCTCGGACTGGACCCTGATCGGTAACGACACCCCGCTCGACGACCTCACCCGGCTGATCCAGATCGAGATGGAGCGGGCCGCGCCGTCGCTCATGGACGCGGTGTGGGCGCCCGGGCCGTTCATGCCCGGGTGGCTGGCGCGACGGGGGGCACCGGTGCCCGGCGTGCGCATCCTGCCGCAGCTCGTACCCGATCCCGGACCACGACGCCCGTCGCGGCCCGCAACGCCGGTCACCGAACTGGTCCTGTTCGGACGCCTGGAGGATCGCAAGGGACTGCCGGTCCTGTTCGACGCGCTCGACCGGCTGACCACGGCTCCGGGGCCGCACCCGACCCGAGTCACGTTCCTGGGCCGGGCGGCAACCGTCCACGGCGAGCCGGCCGGGCGCGTCATCGCCCGGCGGGCGGCCGCCTGGCCCTGGCCGGTCTCGGTGCTCGATACGCTGGACCGGGACGCGGCGCTGACCCGGCTCCAGGCGCCGGGCTGCCTCGCGCTGGTCCTGGCGCCGATGGAGAACAGCCCGCTCACCCTGCACGAGTGCCTCGCCCTGGGGGTACCGGTGCTGGCCAGCGCGACCGGCGGCATACCGGACCTGATCGCGCCGGAGGACCGCGACCGGGTCCTGGTTCCTTATGCGGCGCCCGCGCTGGCGGCGCGCCTGTCCGCCGTGCTCGGCACCCCCTTCGCGCCAGCCCGGCCGGCCGCCGAGGCGGCGGCGGCGGCAGCGGCGTGGCGGGCCTGGCATCGGGCACTGCTCGCGCGGCCGGCGGCGCTGCACGGCCCCCAGACACACGCGCCCGCGCTGTTCCCCGTGCAGGCGCCGGCGAACCGCGCCTGCGCGGCCTGGGCGGCGGCGCTGGCGCGGGTGGAGGACACGGAGGGCCCGGTGTGCCTGTTGACGGATGCCGACCACCTGGACCCCGACGCCCTGCCGACGGTGGCCGCTATCCTGGTGCGCACCGGTGCCGACCTGCTGGCCCCTGGCTGGCACGAGGGCACGCCGCCGCGCCTGCGGCTGTGCCTGGATTCGGTGCCGGCCAGCGCCTGCGCCGTCAACCTGGTCGCGGGACCCGGCCTGGTGCTGGGACCGCGCGCGCGGCGGGTGGCCGTGCGCGACTGGGACCCGGACAGCGGCCTGTGGGGGCTGGTGGCCCTCTGTGTGGCGGCCGGCCTGCGGCACGAGGCCGCGCCGGTGAGCGTGCTGACGCGGGCGCCGGTATGGCGGGATCCGAGCGCCGCCCTGGCGCGGGCGCCGCGCCTGTGGGCGGGGCCGGCGGCGGCACGGGACGCCGATCTGCTGGCCGCGACCCTGGCCGGCACCCTCGCCCAGACGGACCCTGCCTCGAACGCGCAGCGCGGCGACGCCGGAACCGCCGATCCCTGGCGGCCTGCCGCCCGGCGCGACCGGCGGCGGGCGCGGGCGCTATGGCGGTCCTGGCCCTGGCGGATGACCCGGCCGCTGCGCAACCGGCGCCGCCGTCGGCACGGACTGGCGCCGGAGCCGGCGGAGCCGCCGCCGCTGACGGCGCCCGGCACGGCCAGCGCGGTGCTGTGGGAGATTCTGGTCTCGCGGTCCTGGGCGTTGACGGCGGCACCGCGCGCCGTCGCGAGCCTGCTGCGGCGCCTGCGAGGATCGCTGCGACACGCCGCGGGTTGCATTCGCTCCGGCCGCATGGATAGTTGACCCGAGACCCGTACGGAAGTGGTCCGACCGGAGAAGAAGGGCAGGGCCGATGACCGATCGACGCCGGGATGTCCAGGACCTGCGGACGGTCCTGGTCGTGGAGGACGACGAGGCGGTCCGGAGCCTCGTGGCGGCGGCGCTGGGCGATATCGGCGGACTGGACGTGAGGAGCTGCGGCAGCGCCACCGAGGCCCTGGCCGTGGTGTCCGATGTGGCGCCGGATCTGTTCCTGCTCGACGTCCAGTTGCCCGACATGGATGGCGCGGCCTTGGCGGGGGCCCTGCGGACGCGGCCCGGTCTGGCGGGCACGCCGACGGTGCTCCTGACCGGACGCCCCGATCTGGCCGAGCGGATGCGGCACGACGACGCGGCCATCATCGGGGTGTTGGGCAAACCCTTCGATGTCTTCGCCCTGGCCGATGCCCTGCGGGCGGTCTGGACCGCGTGGCGGGACTCCAGGGCATGACCGATCCGGCGGGGCATGGGGGCCATAGCGGGCCCGTGCGGCGCAGCGTCACCCTGTTCGTGGATCAGGCGCGCGGACAGGTGGCGGCGCTGGAGCGCGCGGTGGCCGACGCCGGCCCGGGGGATGCCGACGCGGCCTTGGGAGCCGCGCGAGGTCTGGCCCACACGCTGGCCGGGGCGGCCGGGTCGATGGGCTTTCCGGATCTGGGGCGCCTGGCCGCGGCCTTGGAGATCCTTTTGGAGGGGGCGTCGACCCACGGCCCGTCCCGCCGGGTGTGGGCGCAGATCCGCGTCCTGGCACACCGGGTGGTCGGTCGGGTCGAGGCGCTGTCTGTCGACGATTCAAGCTTGGTGACCGGCCCCGGTCCCGCACCGCCACCGGCCCCGCTGGCGCCGGGTCTCCCGGGGGCGCGCGTCCTTGTCGCCTGGGGTGGAACCGGCACCGTCGAGGCCGGGTCGTCGGTGGCCGAACGCCTGGCGCTGTACGGCTGGAAGGTGCGCTTGGTCGCGGATACGACCACCGCCGACGAGGGGTTGACCGCGCAAACCGGCGTGAAGCCCGACCTGGTTGTCGTGGATCTGGATGCCCTGCCGGAGGGTGTGGCGACGCTAACGCGGCTGACGGGTCCGGACGGACCGTGGTCCGGCGTCCCCTGGTGCGGTGCCGCCGCGCAGCCCTCCGCCGCCTTGCGGATGCGGGTGGTGGCGGCCGGGGCTGCCGGCCTGCTGTCCGTGCCACTCACCGCCGACGCCGTGGTCGATCGGCATGCCGATCTGCGGGAGGGTGGGCATGAGGAGGCGGTCCGCGTGCTGGTCCTGGAAGGCGAGCCCACCCTGGCCAACCTGTGGCGGTGGATCCTGGAAGGCGCGGGCGCCCTGGTCGACGTCGTCGACGGACCCGACGCGGTGCCGTTCGGCGGCAGCGATGATCCGGACGAGGGGATCTGGGATGCCGTCCTGCTGGCGGCGCCCGACGCGTCGGACGGGGCTGCGACTCTCGCGATGGCCCTGCGGCGGGATCCGGGCCTGGCGGCGGTCGGCTTGGTCCTGCTGGTGCCGTCACCGGATCTGGGGCCGGTGGCGTCGACGCTGGCCCGCGGCGGCGATGCCGTGATGACCGCACCGGTGGAGCCCGACCTGCTGGCCGCCACCGTCCTGGGGCAGGCCGCGCGCGCCCAGGCCGCGCGTCGGCGGGCGGGGCGCGAGGGCGGCGGGCCGGTGCTGCTGCGGGGAACACTGGAGCGGCGGCTGGCGTATCGGATGGGGCGGGCGCGGGCGCTCGACATGCCCCTGAGCGTGGGCTGGCTCGGACCGGGCGACACCGAGGCCGGCGGCGCTGTGGAGGACTGGGCCGCCGCCGACCGTGGCCTCGCCCGTCTCCTGCGCGAACGGGTGCGCCCCAACGATCTGCTCGGACGCGGACCGGGCGACGGGCTGGTGGTCGGGCTGCCCGCGGTGACGGACGCCGACGCGGCGACGCTGCTGGCGACGGTGCGTGACGCGTTCGCCGGACTGGTCCCCGACACGCCGCTGGCGGTGGGGTGGGCTGGCCTGACCGACCCCGACGCGCCGGCCGACGAGACAGCGGCCGGCCTGATCGCCCGGGCGCGCTTCAGGGCGCGGGCGTGAGGCCCTCCGCCGGCCACAGCCACGCGGCGCCGCGCACGCCGCTGGAATCGCCATGGACCGGCGGGCGTAGGGCGGTCGCCACGGTGTCCGAGAACACGAACCGGGGCCACAGTTCGGGTACGCGCGCATAGAGGCGGCCGATGTTGGACAGGCCGCCCCCCAGGACCACGACCGCCGGGTCGAGGATGTTCAGCACGGTCGCCGTGGCCCGCGCCAGACGCTCGGCATAGCGGTCCAGGCTGGCGCGGGCGGCGGGATCCCCGGTGTCGGCGCGCGCCGCCAGGATCTCGGCGGTCAGGCTCTGGCCGGTCGTCCGGGCATGGTCCGCGGCCAGGCCGGGGCCGCTCAGGAAGGTCTCGATGCAGCCGGCGAGACCGCAGTAGCAGGGTGGGCCGGGCCGTTCATCGTCGGTGGGCCAGGGCAGGGGGTTGTGGCCCCATTCGCCACCGATGGCGTTCGGACCCGACACGATACGGCCGTCGACGACGAGGCCGCTGCCCACCCCGGTACCGAGGATGATGCCGAACACCGATCGCGCCCCGGCCCCGGCCCCGTCGGTGGCCTCCGACAGCGCGAAGCAGTCGGCGTCGTTGGCGATCCGCACCGGCCGGCCCAGCACGTCGTGCAGGTCATGATCCAGCGGCCGGCCGATCAGCCACGTGGAGTTGGCGTTCTTCACCAGGCCCGTCGCGGGCGACAGTGTGCCCGGGATGCCCACGCCGACCGAGCCGCGGCCGCCGGCCTGCTGCTCCAGGGCGGCGACCAGATCGCGGATGGCGGCGAGGGTTCCCGGGTAGTCGCCGCGCGGGGAGGGCACACGCCGGCGGGCGCGGGGGGCGCCCCCGGCGTCGAGGGCGATGCCTTCGATCTTGGTGCCGCCCAGGTCGACGCCAAGGCGCAGGGGGTGGGCGGAGGCTGGCGCGCGGCTGTGGCTCATGGGCGGCAGCCTACCCGGGCCTGGGCGGGGCCGCCACCGCGATCGTCCATCGCCGCTGCCCGGCCGCCGGTCCCCGGCGCGGGCCGGCTTGCGCCGGGCCGGAAAGCGCGCTACCACCCCCGCCATGAGCACGTCCTTCGCCGCCGGTTCCGCCGGTCCTGCCCAGACCGGCGCCAACGGTCTGCGCTTTCCCCACACCACGCCGCCCGAGCCCGGGACGGTGATCCCCGTCGCGCCCGGCGTCCTGTGGGTGCGGATGCCGCTGCCGTTCGCGCTCGATCACATCAATCTGTGGGTCCTGGAGGACGGCGACGGCTGGACCCTCGTCGACACCGGCATCGCGACCAGCGAAACACAGATGCTGTGGGACGCGCTGCTCGCCGGAGCGCTGGCCGACCGTCCGGTGCGCCGGCTAATCTGCACGCATTTCCACCCCGACCACATGGGGCTCTCCGGTTGGCTGACCGACCGCCTGGACGCGCCGCTGTGGGCGCCGCTGGCCGAATGGGCCTTCGGCCGCCAGCTGGCCGCGATGGCGGATGGCGAGTTCGCGGCGCTGGCGCGTCGGTTCTACGAGCGCGCCGGATGCGGCCCGGAGATGCTGGCTCGGGTCGACCAGCGCGGCAATCCGTACCGGGCGCGTGTCGTCCCCCATCCGCCGGCGGTGCGCCGCATCATGGCGGGACAGGACATTCGCATCGGGGCGCACGACTGGCGCGTGGTCATCGGTCACGGCCATTCCCCGGAGCATGCCGGGTTGTGGTGTCCGCACCTGCGCGTGCTGATTTCCGGCGACCAGGTGCTGCCGCGGATCAGTCCGAACGTCAGTGTGTGGCCGACGGAGCCGGACGAGGATCCGCTGTCGCTGTTCCTGGCCAGCCTGCATCACTGGCGGGCGACCGTGGACGACGACGTGCTGGTGCTGCCGTCGCACGGTCTGCCGTTCCGGGGTCTGCACGCCCGTCTCGGGGTCCTGCTGCACCATCACGACGGCCGCCTGGACGAGACGGCGGCGCTGTGCCAGGCGCAGCCGCGCAGCGCGATGGATCTCGTTCCGGCCTTGTTCCGGCGTGAGCTGGACGATCATCAGCGCTTTTTCGCGATCGGCGAGACCCTCGCCCACCTGCACCATCTGGAGCGCGTGGGGCGCCTACAGCGCGTCGTCGGCGGCGATGGCGCGGAACGGTTCTCGGCCGTGTGAGCGGTCGCCGCTGCGGGCCGTTGGCCCGGCGCGGTAAGCCGGGTATTGTCCTGCGGGGAGCGGAGCACCCTCTGGGGAGATAGGGCGACGAGATGCAGGACGGTGAGGCGACGGGGCGGACCTTCCGCCTGATTACCCGCCCCGATTTCGACGGGATCGTGTCGGCGGTACTGCTGCGCGAACGGGATCTGATCGACGATATCGTGTTCGTGAAGCCGAACGACATGCAGGCCGGACGGGTGCCGGTCAGCGACCGCGACATCACCTCCAATCTGCCCTACGTGGACGGGGTGCATCTGGCGTTCGACCATCATGCCTCCGAGATCACGCGCGTGGGACCGCGCCCGAACCTCGTGATCGACGGCGCGGCGCCCTCGGCGGCCCGCGTCATCTACGATCACTACGGCGGCGCGACGGGGTTCCCGGACATCAACCCGGAGATGATGGCGGCGGTCGATCAGGCCGATTCGGCGGACTACAGCGAGATGGACATCCTGGCGCCCGATCGCTGGACCATGCTGAACTTCATCGTTGATCCGCGGACCGGCCTGAGCCGCTTCCGCGACTTCGCGATCTCGAACGAGCAGTTGATGCGCGACCTGAGCATCTATTGCCGGCGCCATCCGATCGAGGAGATCATGCGCATCCCAGACGTCGAGGAGCGCGTCCATCTCTACCTGGAACACAAGGAGCGGGCCGAGCATCAGACGCGCCGCCACGCCCGGCGCGACGGGCCGCTGGTCGTCGTGGACTTCCGGGCCGAGCCAACGCTGTATGCCAGCAACCGGTTCATGGTCTACGCCCTGTTTCCGGATGCCACGGTCTCGATGTACCTGATGCCGGGCTCGCATCCCGGTCTGACGGAGATCGCGCTCGGCCGCTCGATCCTCAATCGCGCTTCGCGCGCCGATCTTGGGCATCTGCTGCTGGAGTACGGAGGCGGTGGCCATGCGACGGCCGGCACCTGCCAAGTGCCCGATGCCGCGGTCGACGAGACCGTGGCGGCGCTGAGCGCCCGCATCAAGGCGGATTAAGCCTGACGGCGCCCGCCGCGTCGCCCGATGGCGCGGCGTCCGTGCGCACAACGAACCCTTCCCGGAACCCAAGGACCAGAGTCGGAGTATTCGATGACCAACGTGGCCGTGGTCGGCGCCCAGTGGGGAGACGAAGGCAAAGGCAAGGTGGTGGATTGGCTCTCGGAACGGGCCGATGTCGTGGTGCGGTTCCAGGGCGGGCACAACGCCGGACACACTTTGGTTGTCGACAATGCGGTCTACAAGCTCAGCCTGCTGCCGTCCGGCGTGGTCCGGGGCAAGCTGTCGGTGATCGGAAACGGCGTCGTCATCGACCCCTGGGCGCTGTTCGACGAGGTGGAGCGCCTCAAGGGGCAGGGGATCGAGATCGGTCCGGACGTGCTGCGCATCGCCGACAACGCCTGTCTGATCCTGCCGATCCACGGCGAACTGGACCGGGCGCGCGAGGAAGCGGCCGGCGGCGGCCGCATCGGCACCACGGGGCGGGGCATCGGTCCGGCCTACGAGGACAAGGTGGCGCGCCGGGCCGTGCGGGTCTGCGACCTGGCGGAGCCGGACACCCTGCGCTTCAAGCTGGAGCGGCTGCTCACTCACCATAATGCCCTGCGCAAGGGGCTGGGCGCTAAGCCGCTGGACGGGGATGCGCTGCTTGAGGATCTGCTGGCGCTGGCCCCGCGGTTCGCGCCCTACGTGGCCCCCGTGTGGCGGGTGCTGGACGAGGCCCGCCGGGCCGGCAAGCGTATCCTGTTCGAGGGCGCCCAGGGCGCCATGCTCGATGTGGAGCACGGCACCTACCCGTTCGTGACCTCCTCCAACACCGTGTCGGGACAGGCCGCGGCGGGCTCCGGCATGGGGCCGGGCGCGGTGGCCTACGTGCTCGGGATCACCAAGGCCTATACCACCCGGGTGGGCAGCGGCCCGTTCCCCACAGAGTTGCACGACGAGACCGGCCAGCGCCTGGGCGAGCGCGGCAACGAGTTCGGCACGGTCACCGGCCGCCGGCGCCGCTGCGGCTGGTTCGACGCCGTGATGGTGCGCCAGGCGCTGAAGGTCGGCGGCGTGGACGGCATCGTGCTGACCAAGCTCGACGTGCTCGATCAGATGGAGGAACTCAAGGTCTGTGTCGGCTACGATCTGGACGGCGAGCGCCTCGACCATTTCCCCGCCGGCATGGCGGCGCAGGCGCGCGTCCAGCCCGTCTACGAGACCCTGCAGGGCTGGTCCGAGAGTACGCGCGGCGCCCGCACCTGGGCCGACCTGCCGGCGACGGCGGTCAAGTACATCCGACGCATCGAGGAGCTGATCGAGGCCCCGGTGGCGATCCTCTCGACCGGCCCGGATCGCGAGGAGACGATTCTCGTTCACGATCCCTTCGCGGATTGACGGCGCGGGGCGACTATCGACTTTGGGTAGATTGTCGACCGGGGGCGCTGGCCTTATGGTAACGCGGTCCCGGTGTGCCGGCGGCGCGTGATCCATCGGGCCGGGAGGGCCGCGGACGGGCGTTGCGGACGGGCGTTGACGGGCAAGTCCAACGGGGGGCGATCCACTCTCGGAGAGGAACGGCGGTCCCATGGCGCGCGAACGCCAGACCAGAGCAGCAGACGCAGGCGGCGCCGCCGCCACCGCTGCGCCGGCGGCTCCGGCGGGCAGCGGCCCCGCGGTGACGCTGCGGGACCGCTTCGCGATCTTTCCGCAGAACCGGCTGCCGGACCTCGACACCCCCAACGCCACCGCCTTCGTCGCGGAGGACAAGCGTCAGCGCGGCCGTTCCATGTTCGCCCTGATCGTGACCGGGGGCTTGCCGCCACGCATCCAGGTCATGAAGCACCTGAAGGGCCTGCGGTCGCCGGGCCTGATGGCGCTGGTCGAGTGGGGGCCGGTCGACTGGACGCCGGACGGGGCGGTGCGGCTCGCCCTGGTCTACGAGCAGCCGCTGGGCGGCCGGGTCATGACCCGCATGGCGGACACCATTGATCCGATCACGGATCAGCAGTTCGTCAAGACGATCCTGCGGCCACTCGCGGTGGCGCTGGGCGAGTTGAACAATCACGGTGTCACGCACCGCGCCATCCGCCCGACCAACCTGTTCTTCGCGGATGCCGCCGGCACGCGGATCGTCCTGGGCGACTGCGCCACCAGTCCGCCGGCCATCGACCAGCCGGTGGTGTCCGAGCCCATCGAATCCGGCATGTGCCTGCCGGAGGGGCGCGGCCCCGGCAGCCCGGCCGACGATTTCTACGCCCTCGGCGTCAGCACCGTGATGCTGTTGATCGGGCGCGATCCGGTGGCGGGCGTGGGCGACGCCGACCTGATCCGGCGCAAGCTGCACCACGGCACCTATGCCACGCTGGTCAGCGACCAGCGGGTGCCGCTCAACATGATCGAGGTTCTGCGGGGGCTTCTGGCCGACGACACGGATCAGCGCTGGGACTTCGAGCAGCTTGATCTCTGGTTCAACGGCCGCCGCATGTCGCCGGTGCAGGCACGGCCGATGCGGCGCGCACAGCGCGCGTTCGTGTTCCTGAACCAGGAGTTTCTCACACCCCGCAACCTGGCCCATGCCATGGCCACCCACTGGGACAAGGCGGCGCCGGTCGTCCTGGAGGGCAAGCTGGAGATCTGGTTGCGGCGGGGCCTGGAGGACAACCAGCTTGCCGATCAGGTCGCGATGGCGATCCGCAATGCCACCTTCGGCGGCGATCGCAGCCGGCGCGGCACCAACGACATGGCCCTCGCCAACGTCCTGATCGCACTCGATCCGCAGGCGCCGATCCGGTATCGGGAGTTCCGCGCCCATCTGGACGGCTTCGGCAGCGTGCTGTCGGCCTTCGTGGCGCGCGGACAGGACACCCGCCTGGTCACCGAAGTGATCCTCAAGGAGGTCCCCAAGATGTGGCTGGGGGCGCGGGATCACTTCTCGCCCGAGTACGTGCAGCTCGACGGCACCTTCAAGGAACTGCGCGACTTCCTGCTGGACGGCGCCAACCGCGGGGCCGGTCTGGAGCGCTGCCTGTACGAGATGAACGAGAGCCAGCACTGCCTGAGCCCGCTGTTCGCCAAGGACCTGGTGATGGACATCCGGGAGGTGCTGCCGGCGCTCGACCGCCTCGGCGCCCGGATGGACGCCAAGACCAACCCCCTGGACCGCCACGTCGTCGCCTTCATCGCCGCGCGGTTCCCGAAGGACATTGATCCGCAGCTCGCCGCGCTGAACGAATCCGACCCCAAGCGCTCCACCCTCGGCATGCTCAGCCTGCTGGCCGTGCTGCAATGGCGGCTGGGACCGGAGGCGGTGTACGGGCTATGCAGCTGGGTCGGCGGCCTGATGGCCCCGATCATCAACAGCTATCAGAGTCGGGAGCGCCGGCGCGGGCTGGAACGCGAAATTCCCAAGCTGGTGCGCAAGGGCAGCCTGCCGGAACTGTACAATTACGTCGACAACGCGGACGAGCGGAAGGCGGACTTCGACGACTTTCAGCGTGCGCGCGCGGAATGGGCCATGGCCCAGCAGCAGATCCGCAACCTGGAGACCGGCCAGGCCGGGGTCGACGAGAACGCGGAACGCACGGGACAGCGTGTGGCGGCGACCGGCTCGGTGGGCATCGCGATCGTGACCGTTGCGATCGTGCTGATGGGCTATATGTTCTGACGACGTTGCGACGGTGGGACCGGGCGCCCCACCGGAACGGGAAAGGGCTGGCATGGCGGCGAGGTCTGAGAGCGCGGGCATCGGGGTGGCAGCCAAGGTCGGCGGCGTCCTTCTGTTTGCGATCGGTCTGTTCCTGTTCCTGCCGACCGTGCTGCTGGTGACCGTCGCGATGCTACCGACCGCCGTGGCCCTGGTCGTCGACCGCTCCGCCAGCCGCACGGGCTGGCTGTGCGTGGGCGGGCTGAACTTTGCGGCCCTGGCCCCCAGTCTGTTCTCGCTGTGGTTCGAGACCCACACCCTGGAGCACGCCACGGCGATCATCGGCAACGTGTTCACGCTGATGATGATCTACGGGGCGGCCGCGTTCGGCTGGCTGCTGTACATGACGACACCGGAGATCATCGGCGCCTTCATGCAAATGACCTCGACACGCCGGATCACGACGCTCAAGAGCCACCAGAAGCGCCTGGTCGACGAATGGGGGCCGGAGGTGGCCCGCGAGGACGGCGAGTGACGCCCGGTCGGGCGCACGGTCGCAGGCGGCGGCGACGACAGGGGGCGACGAGAGGGTGGTATCGTCGCCGGTCGGGATGCTCTAGGCTCGGGCCATGTACATCGTGGCCGTCGCGAACAACAAAGGGGGGTGCGGCAAGACCACCGTCGCCACCCACATCGCCGCGCATTTCGCAGGGCGCGGGTTTCGCACGGGGCTGGCCGACCTCGACCGTCAGCAGAGCGCGCGCGCCTGGCTGGAGCGGCGCCCGGCGACGGCACCGCCGATCGCCGCCGTCGACCTCGATATCGAGGACGGGAAGCTGCCGAAGAAGCTGGACCGCCTGATCGTGGACTGCCCGGCTGCCATGACCAAGGACGCGGTCAAGGACGTGGTGCGCCGCGCCGACACGGTGATCGTGCCGGTGCTGCCGTCCGCCTTCGACGAGGACGGGACACGGCGCTTCCTGAAACAGCTCGGCCGGCTCAAGACCATCCGCCACAACCGACGCGATGTGGCCTTCGTCGCCAACCGGACCCGCGTCCGCACCCGGGCGACCGACCGTCTGGAGGCGTTCCTGGCCGACCTGGCGTTTCCCGTGGCCGCCCGGCTGCGCGATACCCAGCAGTACGCCAATGCCGTCGCGGAGGGGGTCACGCTGTTCGAGACCGGCGGCCCGCGTGCGCACAGCCACCGCGACGACTGGCGGCCCTTGTTCGACCTGCTGGAGCGGTGGGCGGATTAGGGCAGATCGCGCCAAAATGGAATCGCGCCGCGGTCCCATTTTGGCGCGTGACTCTGCTCTAAAATCAACAATGTAGAGCCGATTCATGTTCGAAATCGGACCGCATTTGCGGTTCCGATTTCGAACAATCGGCTCTAGCAGGCTGCGGAAAAAGGCTTCCGTTTGGGGCTGTGGGATGATTCGCTATGCCATCGGGTTTGGGAGGATGGCATGCGCGGCACGGATGATCG
>NZ_JACIGI010000003.1:128364-231135 GCF_014197795.1 Roseospira goensis | reverse complement strand
CCCATCGCGCCTTGAACGGCCTGACCCCGCTCGCGTACCTTCAAAACGCTCTCAAGGAGCCTTCTCCAGAGTCTCAGGCAGCCTGAACCCATACAGGTGCGGGCAGACGGTTGATCAAGCGCGATTGACACTGCTATAGTCAACCCCGGCTGACAGTTCCGAGGCGTTCCACAATGTCACCTTCTCCCAGTCCGCTCCGGCGCGCCGATGGCGCCGGCGGCGGAGACCCGGGCGCTCACGCGCCGCATGCCGTCGTTATCGGGGCCGGATTCGGGGGTCTCGCGGCGGCGATCCGGCTCGGGGCGCGGGGCTACCGCGTCACCGTGGTCGACCGGCTGGATGCGCCCGGCGGGCGCGCCTACGTGTTCCGCCAGGACGGCTTCACCTTCGATGCCGGTCCGACCATCGTCACCGCGCCCTATCTCTTCGAGGAGTTGTGGGAGCTGTGCGGCAAGCGGATGGCCGATGACGTGGAACTGCGGGCGTTGTCGCCGTTCTACAAGATCCGCTTCCCGGACGGCGAATGGCTGACGTGCAGCGACGACGCCGAGGACATGCAGGCCCAGATCCGGCGCCTGTCGCCGGGCGACGTCGGCGGCTACGAGCGGTACCTGGAAGAGAGCAGGGACATCTTCCACACCGGCTTCATGAAGCTGGCGCATGTGCCGTTCAACACCCTGTGGGACATGGCGAAGCTGCTGCCGAACCTGATCCGGCTGCGGGCCGACCGGTCGGTGCACGCGCATGTGTCCAAGCACTTCCGGGACGAGCGCCTGCGCATTGGCATGGGCTTCCATCCGCTGTTCCTGGGTGGCAATCCGCTGCGCGCGACCTCGATCTACAGCTTGGTGGCCTACCTGGAGCGCAAGTGGGGCGTGCACTTCGCCATGGGCGGGACCGGCAAGCTGGCCGAGGGGATGGCCGGCCTGATCGAGGGCCAGGGCAACACCGTCCGCTACAAGGCCGAGGTCGAGCAGATCCTGGTCAAGGACGGGGCGGCCGTGGGGGTGCGGCTGCGCGGCGGCGAGGTCATCGACGCCGACATCGTGGTGTCGAATGCCGACTCGGCCTTCACCTACAAGAGACTGATCGCCCCGGAACACCGCAAGCGCTGGACCGACCGGAAGCTGGACAAGGCCCGCTATTCGATGAGCCTGTTCGTCTGGTACTTCGGGACCAACCGGCGCTACGAGGATGTGCCGCACCATACCATCCTGCTGGGCCCGCGCTATCAGGGCCTGCTGAAGGACATCTTCGATCGGCACAAGCTGGCCGACGACTTCAGCCTGTACCTGCACCGCCCGACGGCGACCGATCCGTCGCTGGCGCCCGACGGCTGCGATGCCTTCTACGTCCTGTCGCCGGTGCCACACCTGGACAGCGGCGACGACTGGGAGACCATCGCCGAATCCTATCGGAAGAAGGTGGCCGCGGTCCTGGAGAAGACCGTGCTGCCGGGGCTGGAGCAGCACGTGGTCAGCTCTCGTCTCGTCACACCCACGCACTTCCGCGATCATCTTCTGTCGGTCAAGGGGGCAGCCTTCGGGCTGGAACCGACGCTCTTCCAGAGCGCCTGGTTCAGACCGCACAACAAGAGCGAGGACGTGAAAAGGCTCTATCTCGTGGGCGCGGGCACCCATCCCGGCGCCGGCATGCCCGGGGTGCTGTCCTCAGCCCGGGTGCTGGAAGAGGTGGTTCCCGATGCCAAGGCCCTGGTCTAGAACCCGCGATCTCGCCTCGCCCCAGGACCGGACCGAATGCCGGTCCATGATCCGCACGGGCTCCCACAGCTTCTACACCGCATCCCTGCTGCTGCCGCGGGCCTACCGCGACCCGGCCTATGCCCTGTACGCGTTCTGCCGCCTGTCCGACGACGCGGTGGACGAGTGCGACGCCTGCCTGGAGGCGGTGGCCCACCTGCGCTACCGGCTCGACCGGGTGTACGCCGGTGATCCGATGGACAGCCCCGTCGACCGTGCGTTCGCCGACACGGTGCGGCGCTATCGCATGCCGCGCGCGCTGCCCGAGGCCCTGCTGGAGGGCTTCGTCTGGGATGCGGAGGCCCGGGTCTACGAGACCATCTCCGACGTGCGCGCCTACAGCGCCCGAGTCGCCGCGGCCGTCGGCGCCATGATGAGCGTGTTGATGGGGGCTCGCCATCCCCACGTGCTGGCGCGGGCCTGCGATCTCGGCGTGGCGATGCAGCTCACCAACATCTGTCGCGACGTCGGCGAGGATGCCCGCCGCGGCCGGCTGTACCTGCCGCGGCAATGGATGTGGGATGCCGGACTCGACCCCGACGCCTGGCTGGCACGGCCGCGCTATTCGCCGGCCCTGGCCGATGTGGTGGCGCGGGTGCTGGACGAAGCCCAGCGGCTGTACGACCGTGCCGCGTCGGGCATTGCCGGCCTGCCGTCCGGGTGCCGGCCGGCGATCCACGCCGCCCGGCTGATCTACGCCGCCATCGGCGGGGAAATCGCCCAGGCCGACTTCGACTCGATGTCGCGCCGGGCCTACGTCCCGAAGGCGCGCAAGCTGGCGCTGCTCGGCGAGGCCACGCGGGACGCGATGTGGTACCGGCGGATCGACCCGGCGCCGGCCGTCCCCGAGACGCATTTCCTGGTCGAGGCGGCCGCGATCAGGCGCAACATCTGGGTCGGCGAGCGTGCGGGCGCGCCCGAGGAAGAGACCTACAGCGGTCGTCTCATCTGGGCGTTCGAACTGGTCTCGCACCTGGAGCAGCGCCGCCGCGCCTGAAAACGGCTTCCGTCTTGGGCCCGTTCGCGTGACGCCCCACCCGCGCCCGGCACCCGGGCCGGGTGGGGTTTTTTCGTGGCCGGTCAGGCTTGGCGCGGATCGCGATCAATCGGACCCACGCCGTGGTTCGGATTGATCGCGTGACTCCGCGCGGAATGTACGGGGCGTCGGGCGCGGGGGAGCGCGCCGGCGCGCGCCCGGTCGCGTTCTGCAACCTAATAGAACATAGTGCATCCGGAGCGCTTTTCGCTTGTTCTCAACACAGGCGAGGCGTGATGATACGGCAGGGTGCGCGCGCACCGTGTGGTGACGCCGTCACGCGGCGGCGCAAGAGTTGGGGAGGCGCCGGTGGACACGGAGGGAATGGGTCGAGGGGTGCGGGGTCGGCGCGACGCCGCGCTTGAACGCAGCGTCGGACAGCGGTTGCGGGCCTTGCGGGAGGCGGCGGGGGTCTCGCGTGAGGTGATGGCCGCCCGCATGGGGCTGACGCCGGCCCAGCTTCGCAAGCTGGAGGAGGCGATCACCATCATTCCGGTGGCGCATCTGGCCGTGGCGGCGCGCGTGCTCGGCGTCACGGTGGGCGACTTCTACGGCGGACGCGATCCCCTTGCGGCGCCCGCGCCGGCCGGGCGGCGATGCGCCGAGGCCGATCCCCTGTGCCATCCGGAAAGCCGGGCGCTGCTGTCGGCGTACTACGCCGCGCCCGAGTCGGTGCGCCGCGATTTCGCCAGTCTGCTGGCGGCTCTGGTCAGGCGATAGGCGCCGCCGGTCAGGCCCGCAGCGAGGCCCCGCAGGCCTGATAGCCGCGCTTTTCCAGGTACTGCTGGTGATAGTCCTCGGCGGGCCAGAAGTCGCCGGCCGGTTCGATCTGGGTGGCGATGCGCCGACGGTGGCGGCCGGAGGCGTCCTGGTCGGCCTTGCTGGCCTCGGCGGCGGCGCGCTGCTCGGCGTCGTGGACGAAGATCACACTGCGGTACTGGCTGCCCACATCGGGACCCTGTCGGTTGACCTGGGTGGGATCGTGGGCCTGCCAGAACACGTCGAGCAAGCGCGCATAGCTCACCGCGGCCGGGTCATACTCCACCCGCACAACCTCGGCGTGACCGGTCGTGTCCGAGCAGACCATGTGGTAGGTCGGCTGGGCGACATGGCCGCCGGCGTAGCCAACCGTGGTGGCGACAACCCCATCGACGTTGCGGAAGGCCAACTCGACCCCCCAGAAGCAGCCGGCGCCGAAGGTGGCGAAGCGGGTGGCCATGGACAGCGTGCTCCCGTCTCTGCGCATGTGATCCCTGTCCCGCGCATATGGGCCGGCGCGACGCCGCGAACAAGGCGGGTGCACTGGTGGCGCCGGCTATTCCGCCGGCGCGGGCGACGCGGTAGGCGACGGGGCAGGCGACGGGGCGGGGGGTGCGGCGGTTTCGGGGCGCTCGCGCGGCAGCCGGATGCCGGCTACGATCACCAGCGCCGCCAGTGCGGCGAGCAGGAGGAACAGCACCGTGAAGTCGCCGGTGGCGGCCCGCACCCAGGCCACCAGGGGCACCGCGAGGCCGCTGATGCCAAACGCCAGCACGAACTTGAGGCCGTAGGCGGTGGAGCGCCAGCTTGGCGGTGTGTAGCGCGCCAGCAGGCTGTTCTCCGCCGGTAGGGCGCCGATGTTGAACGACACCATCATCAGCATGACCAGCAGCAGCGGCAGCCCGGTGGCCGACGCCGCCAGCGCCAGGACGGGCACCTGGGCGACGTACATGGCGATATAGACGGTCTTGAGCGGAAGGCGGTCGGCCAGGTGTCCGGTCAGGATCTGGAACAGTCCGGCGATGCCGTAGACGATCATGACCGCCAGCCCGACCCCGCTGGCGCCATCGCCCAGCAGGCCGCCCAGGCGTTCCTCGAACACCTTCGGCATGCTGGCCTGGGTGGCCTGGTAGATGATGCCGCCCACCAGCATGGTTAGCGCGATGATGACGTAGACCCGCGCCGTGTCTCGCTTGTCCGCCGGCGGGTCGGTGCGGGCATCCACCTTGGTCTCGATGATGACGCCGCGCGCCACCATCCACACGAACCCCAGGCCGATGACGATGGTGAGGGCACCGGGGATCAGGAAGGCCGACCGCCAGCCGAAGGCGTCGATCAGCACCCCGGCCATGACGCCGCCCACGGCCGGGCCAAACCCGCCGAAGGCGCCGTTGATGCCCAGCGCCTTGCCCCGGTTGACCGCGGTGCGCACCAGCCAGGCGATGCCCACCGGGTGGTAGATGGAGCCGAACAGGCCCAGAAAGCCCAGCGCCACCGCCATTTCCAGCGGACTGCCCGCGAGCCCGGCCCAGATTGCGCTGGTCCCGATGCCCAGGAAGTACAGCGCCATCATGCCGGTCGCACTCCAGCGGTCGCCGAGCCAGCCGGCGAGGGGCGCCGCGATCCCGAACAGAAGCTTGCCGCCCAGGATCAGCGCCAGCGACGCCTCGTAGGAGATGCCGAACTGCGCCGGCAGCACCAGGGCCACGACGTAGAAGATGGGCTCAAAGACGTGACTGATCGAATGGCCGACGCAGGAAAAGCCCAGCGCCGTGCGGGCCTGCACGGGGGTCATGGTCGCAACCCTTGAGGTGACGGGATCCGACGACACTGTCGCACCGGGCGTGCGCCGATGCAAGCCGGGCGGGCCGCAGCCCTCAGGAGTCGTCGGGCACGGTGGCGGGTGGGGTGCGCAGGCGCCCGACGAACAGGCCCTTGCCGACCGGGCTGATCCCCAGCGGCCGGACATGGCCGTTACGGATCCAGTGCACGATGGCCGTCAACTCGGTATCCCGGAACACGTCATCGAGCACGATCACGGCATCGTCGCGCAGGAACGGGCGGAACACCGGCACCGTCGGCAGGCGCGCGAACGGGTGGCCGGGCTCGGCGCCGGCCTTGGGGCCGTCGATGACCAGCATGTCGTAGGGCGCATAGGCGCCGGCGAAGGGCAGCACGTCCCGGCGGTCGTAGCATCGGGTGCTGATGTCGAACGCCTCGGCCGGGGCCGTGCGCGCCCCCAGGACCGAGTACCGGGACGGAACCGAGAGGGTCGCGCACATGCCGGCGATGAGATCGGCGTAGTCCGCATCCTCGTCGATGGACACCAGGGACCAGTCCGACCCGCACCGGTCCGTCAGGTCCTGCGCCAGGGCCAGGGTCGAGACTCCGGCGCCCAGCTCCAGCACCGACCGCGCCCCAATGATCCCTGCGATGCGGGTCACCGCGGCGATCGTGGCGGGCGTCATGGAGAAGACGCTGAAGGTGTAGCCGCTCACGTCCACGATGCGGCGCAGGTCGTCCGACCAGGGCTCCTCGCGCCACAGGTTCAGCGATTTCGGCCACAGGGCGTGGCGGCGGTCGATCTTGCGCGCGAGCAGCAAGACGTCCTCGACGCGCAGGGTCGCCACGGTGCGGCGAATGCGCGCGTCCTCGGCCGCGTCGCTCCGCGCGCCCGTCTCTGGGGCCGTCTCCAGAGCCGTCTCCAGAGCCGTTTTCAGAGCCGTCTCTGGGGCCGTCTCTGGGGCCGTCTCGGGGACCGCCACGGGGGCTGGTTCTGTTACCATGGCCCCGTCCTCCAGTCTGGGGTTGTGTCCCGAGGGCGCGGGTGTCGCCCTCAGGACCCGATTTCACAGGGCTGCGCGACCCGGCTGCGCGTCAGCGCGTCGTGCCACATATGCCGCAGCGCGGTCTCCAGGTGGCGGGCGAAACGGGGGCCGTCGCACAGGGTGGAGGCAGACACCGTCTCCCGCAGCGAGGCGCGCAGGGCCGCGAGATCGTCCAGCCGGTGCGCCCAGGACACGGCGATGTCCACGTAGGCGTCGGCGTCGGCCGCGATCCACTCGGTCAGGCCCACGTTGTTGAGATGCGACGCGGCGTGCCGCCCGGCGAACGTGGGGCCGGGCCAGGAGACCACCGGGACCCCCATCCACAGGCTCTCGCACGTGGTCAGGCCGCCGGAGTACGGCCAGGGGTCCAGGCTGATGTCGACCTCGTTATAGGTCTGCAGGTGCTCGGTGTGCGGTGTGTGGCCGCGGAAAATGATGCGCTCCGCGCCGATGCCGCCGCGCGCGAACAGGGCCAGCAGGTGGCGTTGCGCCGCCGGGACCGCGAACTTGTCGCCCTTCAGGATCAGGCGGCTGTCCGGCACGCCGTTCAGCACCCGGGTCCACAGGTCGATGGTCCGCGCGTTGACCTTGATCGGGTTGTTGAACGACCCGAAGGTGACGTGATCCTTGATCCGGGCCGGCAACGGCCAGATCGGGGGCGCCGTCGCGGGCGGCTCGAACACCACGTAGCCGTCGGGCATGCGGTAGACGCGCTCCGTGTACCAGACCTCGTGACCCGGCGGGACCTCGACCGCGTCGGCGATGAACCAGTCCATGCCCGGCACGCCGGTGGTGTTGAACTGGCCACCCACCCACTTGACCTGCACCGGCGCCAGGCGCTGCGGGAAGATGGCCAGCCGGCAGCCGCTGGCATGCCCGGCCATGTCGATCAGGATGTCGATCTCGTCGTCGCGGATCAGGGCCGATAGCGCCGCGTCGTACAGGTGCTCGACAACCTTGATCTCGGCGCAGGCGGCGAGGCGCTTGGTCAGGTCGTCCTCGCGCCGCCGGCCGCTGTAAGCGATCAGGCGATAGGTGTCCCTGTCCATGGCCTCGAACGCGGGCAGCGACAGCTTCAGGGCCGGATGGCGCCCGAAGCCGGACGAGATCATGCCGATCCGCAGCGGCCGGTCGGGCCTGGGGTCGCGCACCGTGGGCGGCGGCGCCTCCGTTCGGTCGGCGAAGGTCCGCGCCCAGGCGTCGATCACGGCCCGGATCTCGGCCTGCGTCGCCTCCGCCAGGTAGTGCATGTAGAACAGCTTGTTGCTCTGCGGCACCGAGGAGTGCGGCTTCAGCCGTTCGACGCGGCTGAGGACCCGCAGGGCCGTCTCCGTCTCTCCCAGCTCCATGTGTGTGCTGGACAGGTTGAGGAGCGCCCGGTGGGATGCCGGGTCCAGCACCAGGGCCTTGCGGTACAGCTCGGCCCCCCGGTCGGGCCGGCCCTTGCGTCGGTAGTCGCCGAGATCCACCAGCGGCTCGGCCCAGTCGGGGCGCAGATGGATCGAGCGTTGACACAGGAATTCCGCCTGAGCCGTCTTGCCCAGGTCGTTGACGCTGCGGGCCAGCCAGCGGAACACATGCGCGTTGGCCGGGTTGGCGGCGAGGGCGCGCCGGTACAGCGCGAGCATGCCGCTCAGGTCGCCGGTCTTCCCCAGGACATCGGCGCGACCCAACAGGCAGTCGTTGTGCAGCGGGTCGAGCGCGAGGGCGCGCGCGTACACCGCCGCGGCCTCGTCCAGCCGGTTGGAGGCTCGCAGCAGGTCGCCATAGACCGCGAGCGTGGTGACGTCGTCGGGCTGAAGAGAGGCGCGTCGCTGGTACTGCCGGGCCACCTCGTCGGCGCGTCCCAGGTCCACCAGCACCCGGGCGCGCGCCTGGTAGGCCGCCGGGGCGGTCGGGTGCCAGGCGATGAACAGGCCGGTGGTCTCCAGCGCGGCATCGAGTCGCTTCAGCTGCCGCAGCGCGACGCACAGCGCGATCCAGCCGAACTCGTAGTGCGGGAAGCGGCGGGTGAACGTCTCCGCTTTGGGAACGACCGCCAGGTGGGCGCCGATCTGGTGCAGGGCGTCCAGTTGCTCGGCCAGGAACAGGGCCGACCCGACCGGGGCACTGCTCGCGAGCTTCTGCAGGAAGCCGCCGCCCTCGGGCAGGCTCACCACGCTGTCGAGGGATGTCGCGCTCTTCTGGTCTTCGAAGTCACGCTCCGGCATACACTCGCCTCCGCCTAGAACGGAACGCCCGAATAGGGAATCGCATAGTGATTTCGAATTCGGGCGTTCCGCTCTGAAACCAAGAGATCGCACCGAGTCACGCTTGAAATCGGCTCTACCCCGGTGGTTCCGATTTCGAGCGACCGGCGCTAAGGTCCGCACGCGCCACCCGGCGCTTTTCGCACCCTAAAGCCGATTGCTTTAAGACAGAATGAAGGCCGAGCCGCCGTGTGGGCGGGGATGACGGGCCGGAGCCGGAGTCCGACTCCCGGGCGGCGGGGCGGCCGGCGGCGGCGTCTGTCCGGGCGGTCTGTCTCGCCCGGGCCTCGCCGCGGGACACAGCCTCACGCAGTCCCCCTCAAAAGCAGCGCCAAGAAAAGGGGCCGCAGACACGGTCTGCGGCCCCGATCCGGATGGGTCCTGAACCGCCCCCCACCCAAACGTCGGGTGGAAGCGGCCGACACGCCTTAGAACAGACGCAGGACCGACTGCTCGGACTGCTGCGCGATCGACAGGGAGATGGTCCCCAGCTGCTGGCGGGTCTGCAGCGCCAGCATGTTGGCCGACTCGGCGTTGACGTCGGCGTTGACGAGCTGCGACGCGCCACCCTCCAGGGTGTTGATCATCTCCTCGGTGAAGTCCTTGCGGATTTCCATCAAGGCCGCGTTGGTACCGAAGCGCTGCGCCTCTTCGCGAACCTTGGTCAGAGCGCTGTCGATGTTGGTCAGCGAGGTGTCGGGGTTGGCCGCCGACGCCCAGTCGTTGGCGGCGGTGTCGATGCCGCCACCCAACTGCGCGGCCAACAGCTTGGTGCTGTCCACATCCAGGCGCCGGGTCGTGGTCTGCTCGCTGAACACCAGCTCGAAGGTCTCGCCGGAGGTGTTGAGCAGGTTCACGCCATTGTACTCGGCGTCATTCACGATGTGGTTGAGCTGGCTGGCCAGGTCGTTGAACTGGCTGGCGAGGGTCTTACGCACCGTCGAGCTGTCCTCGGACTTCGCCGTCGAGGCCAGCGCCTTCATCTGCTTGATGACATCTTCCATCGATTCCAGCGACTTCACGGCCGTCTGGACGACGTTGATGCCCTCGGTGATGTTGTTCTTGATCGTCGACAGGTCGCTGGCGCGGTCGCTCAGGTTACGCGCCTTGAAGAACGACAGCGCGTCGTCGATGGCGCTATTGACCTTCTTACCGGTCGACAACCGGCCCTGGGTGCGGTCGATGAGGTCGGTGGTGCGCTGCAGCGACAGCAGGTTCGAGCGGGTCGCCGACGAGAGGGTAATGTCTGCCATGATGGAACTCCTATTCTAGGGTCGTCACACGCCCTCTTCTGGACGGGGCAGGGTCGTCTGTCATCGATCGCGTGACAGCCCTCTCCTACCTCCCTTATTCACTATCATGGACGTCCGGCGGGCGCAAGCTGGCATCATGTCCGATGATGGGGGCCAGCGCGCGCCGCCGTGCTATCGCCCCCCGTCGGTGCCGCCATCGGTGCCGCCATCGGAGGACGGATCGGGAAGCCAGGCCGGCGCGGGCGTGTCGCCGCTCGGCAATGGCGCCGCCTGGGACGAACCGCCCGATCCTGGGGCGGAGGCGGGGGCCCCGCCGGCCGCGGCGCGCTGGCCCATGGCGGCGAGCCGGTCGACATGCAGGTGGCCGGGCGGGGCGTTGCCCTCCTTGTCGACGCCGAAGTAGAGCGTCATGTGCGGGAACGGGATTTCGATGCCCAGGGCATCGAAGCGGTGCTTCATGCGGCGGTTGAACTCGCGCCCGACCCACCACTGCATGATCGGCTTGGTCATGATGCGGGCCTTGATGATGACCGCCGAGTCGCGGAACCCGTCGACCCCCAGCACTTCCAGCGGCTCCAGAATGGACGGGCCGTACTCGGCATCCTGGCGCAACTCGTCGCCGATCTCCTGGAGCACCGCCGTCACATGGTCGGTGTTCTCACGGTAGGCCACGCCGACCTCGAACAGGTAATACGAGAAGTCCTTGGTCATGTTGGTGACCGTGTCCACCCCGCTGAACGGGATGGTGTGCAGGTTGCCCGAGAGGTCGCGCAGCCGCAGGGAGCGGATCGACATGGCCTCGACGACCCCGGCGTGGCCGCCGACCTGGACCACGTCGCCAACCGCGATCGTGTCCTCCAGCAGGTTGAAGACGCCGCTGATGACGTCCTGCACCAGCTTCTGGGAGCCGAAGCCGATGGCCAGGCCGACGACACCGGCACCGGCCAGCAGCGGGGCGATGTCCAGCCCCAACTCGGACAGCAGGATCAGGGACACCACCACCACCAGGAACACCGACAGCACGTTGCGCAGCAGCGGCAGCAGGGTGCGTTCGCGCTGGCCGCGCTCGACCGGGGCGCCGTCCCGGTCGGTGGAACTGAGATAGCGCTGGATCAGATGGTTCACCCCTTCCCACAGGGCGACCGAGACGGCCAGGACGAGGGCCACGTTGAAGCCGATGCTCAGGATGCGCTGCGCCACGCCGCTGCTCAGCCAGGCCACCACGTCCAGGTGCCAGGCGGTCAGGATCAGCGCCAGCGCCCCGGCCAGCAGCAGCACACGGGCGGCGGTGGTCGCCAGGCCCAGGTAGTGCCGCACCCGCTGGCGGGCGGCGCGGTCCAGGCTGGTGGCGGCGTGCAGGCGCATCATGCCGGCATCGCGCACGCGCTGGATCCAGCCGAACACCAGCAGGCTGAGGAAGAAGACCACCAGGGTCTTCACCGTGGCCCAGCCGGCCAGGGCGAACCAGCGCTCGGCGTCGATCACCCAGGCGAAGAAGATGCCGATGGCGTAGGCCGCCGCCAGCAGGTGCCAGATGTCGGCCAGCCCGCGCAGCAGACCGTTGACCCAGGCCGCCGAGGCACTGCTGCCCAGGGTGATGCGGCGGATGGCGCGCTTGCCCACCCCGCGCAGCGCGATCAGGGTATGAACGGTCACGATCAGCACGATCAGGCCGATCACGTGCGTCAACAGGTCGCGTCCGCCCGGGGGCATGCCGAGCAGGCGCGCCACCTCGACCGTCATGTAGCCCAGCATGAGCACCAGCGCGGCGCGCCAGAACCCCCGGTAAAGCAGCCGCGCGGTCTCGTCCGAGACCGGCACCAGCCGTAGGGCCGGGCGCCGTGGGGCCAGCAGGGCGTGCAGGACCACGGTCGCGGCCCGCAGGCTGACCAGACTGGTGACGATGACGGCGGCGACCAGTTCGGTGCGCAACTCGGCGTCGATCAGCGGCATCGTCGCCTGGGCCGCCGCGGCGAACAGCGCGATCGGCAGCAGCCGCAGCACCAGCCGGGTGAGCAGAAGGACCAGGCGGCGGCTGGCCGCCGTGTCCTCGGCCTTCTCCTGGAGGCGGCGCGCCGGCCCGCCGACCGCGAGCCGGGCCAGCGCGGCCGCGGCCAGGCCGGCCAGCACCACCAGGCCGATCTGCACGGCCAGGTTCAGCCACACGCCGCGCATGTCGTCGTCGAACTGGATCGCGAGCCAGTCGAGAAGCTGCGGGACCTGTGTCGTGATGCCGCTGGCCCAGACGGCGTCCTGGTAGAACTCCTGGACCAATCCGGTCAGAACCGAGATGTCGGGCGCGGGGATGGGGAGCACGGGCTCGGCCGCGGGCGCGTCCGACGCCGCCTCGGCCGGAGCGGATGCCGCCTCGGCCCCGGCCGCCGCGTCGGGCGCTGCGGCCGGCGTGGTGCCACCGTCCGGTGCGGTCTCGCTCGACGCCGACGGCGCGGTTTCTCCCGATCCCGATGCGGCGGGGGATGACCGCGACAGCGCGGACACGGCCCCGGCGGCAAGCCGGGTTAGGCCGGTCCCCGGTCCCACCCCGGGTCCCGGCGGCGGCGTGGCGTCGCGGGCGGTGCCGGCCCCGCCCGCGTCGGCGCGTGCCGAGCCTTGTTCCGGGGCCTGCGGAGTGGTCCCGCCGGTGGCTTCCAGCGCGGCGATCAACGCGCGGCGCGCCTCCGGGTTGCGCAGAACCTGGGTCAGGTCGGCGATCACCGGATCCCCCCCCGGCTCCCCCCCCGGATCCACACGGGCGGGGGCGTCGGTCCCGGTCGGCGCGGCGGCGGTGTCGCCGGTCGGCGCGGGCGTGCCGGCGGCGGTTTCGGCCGTCTCGGTCGCGGTCTCGGGCGCCGTCGCGGCGCGCAGCCGTGCCGCGGCGGCACGCTCGATCTCCGCCGTTCGGGTTTCGATGACCGTGCCGAGGGCGCGCTGCTGTTCCTGTGTCAGTTGCGCGCTGGCCGTCCCCGCCGCGAGGCTGGTCGCGACGCCGGCGAGGAGGAGAAGGACCAGGGCCAGCGCGGCCCCGGGGTGGTGGCGCCGAAGCCGGCGACGCGGCATGGTCAAGGGAACTCTCCTGGTGGTGATCGCCGGGGTTCGGAACAGGCCGGCGCCCGTTTCCCGCGGGGGGCGGGGCGTGGCGAGGGAGGGATGGATGACCGTTGCAATTTATCACAATCCCAGATGCGGCAAGTCGCGTGCAACCTTGTCCCTGCTGCGGGAGCACGGCGTGGCGCCGACCGTGATCGAATACCTCAAGACACCGCCGGACGCGGCGACCCTGCGCGTGCTCCTGCACAGACTCGGCATGACGCCCCGCGACCTGATGCGGACGAAGGAGTCGCGGGCGGTCGGGCTCGACGACCCGGCGCTCGACGACGACGCGCTGATCGCCGGCATGGTCGCGCATCCGATCGTGATCGAACGACCCATCGTGGTGGCCGGCGACCGGGCGCGCCTGGGCCGGCCGCCCGAGGCCGTGCTGGAGATCCTGTGATCCTGTGATCCTGTGACCCTGTGGCGTCGGGCTACAGCGCCCGCAGGGCAGCGGGGCGCCAGCCGGGACCGCTGAGGACGGCCTGGGCCGTGGCCACCTCGCGCAGCAGGCGGTCCCGGTCCTTCGGCAGCGTGCCGGCCAGCGCCAGGGCGTTGGAGGCGTGATTGGAGCGGAAGATGACCGGCGCCGGCGGATCCAGGCGCTCCAGGAACAGGTGCTGCTCGGCCAGGATGGCGGCGTCGTCCTGGAACGTGAAGCCGCGGCCGTCCCGCGTCATCTGGGTGACGAACGGCCCGAACCGCTCGTCGTCGAGATAGAGCTGGAGGGTCGACAGATAGGTCGGCGGCGCCTGATTGATGAGGGCGGCGGTCGCGGTGATGTGGTCCTCCCAGCCCTCGGCGCCGGCGAGGCCGAGGATCACCGTGGCGGAGACCTTGAGGCCGGCGGCGCGCGCCTTCTCGATCGCCTTGGCATGCCCGGCCGGGGAGGCACCCTTGGTGATGCGGCGCAGCACGTCGGCCGAGCCGGACTCGACGCCGAGGTAGACCAGGGACAACCGGGCCGCCTTCAGGCCGGCCAGCTCCTCCGGCGTCTTCTTCAGCAGGTTGGCGGGCGTGGCATACGCCGAGACCCGGGTCAGGGCGGGCAGGCGGGCGCGCAGGTGGTCGAGGATGGCGTGAAGGTGGTCGCTGGGCAGCACCAGGGCATCGCCGTCGGCCAGAAACACGCGGTCGGCCGCGGGCCAGGCGCGGGCGGCGGCGTCGATGTCGCGGAACACCGCCGCCAGCGGGCGCACCTGGAACGTCTTGCTGCGGTACATCGAGCAGAAGGCGCACCGGTTGAAGCTGCACCCGAGCGTCGCCTGGATGATGAGATTGCGGCCCTCGGAGGGGGGCCGGTACAGCGGCATGTCGTAGGCGATCGTCATCGGCATTCTCCAGGCGTCCGGCGGTCCGGCGGTCCGGCGGTCCGGCCGTCCAGCCGGGCTCAGGGTGTCGTCGTCAGCGCCGCGATCAGGTCCGCCGCATCGGGCCATCCGGCCACCAGCCCGGCACGGTCCCCGTGCTCATAGTCGGCGAACTCGAACCCCGGGGCGACGGTGCAGCCCAACAGCGCCCAGCGTCCGCCGGGGCACAGACGGGCGCCCTGCCAGACCCCTTGCGGGACCACCACCAGGGGGCGCTGGCCGGCGAACACGTCGGCGCCCAGGGTCACGGTCTCTGCGCGTCCGCCCGGGTGCAGATGGAGTTGCTGCACCGGGTCGCCGGCGTAGAAGTGGAACACCTCGTCGCTGGCCAGGCGGTGCATCGCCGACAGCGTCTCCGGGGTCAGGAGATAGTAGATCGCGGTCGAAACGCAACGGTCCATGCCGGCGTATCGAGTCGGCAATGCCGCCCCCGCAACGGCCTCGGGCGCGCGGTAGGTCTCGCGAAAGTAGCCGCCCTCGGCCGGGTGCGGCTGCAGGCCCAGGTGACGGATGACGGCCTCGGCGGTCGGGGCGTCGGGCGCAGGATCGGCGCGAGTCTCGGTGATCATGGGACCCTCCCGGGGGGGCGCGGGGCTGTGGACGGGATGCGGCGCGCGCTCCGTTCTCGGCCATTTACCGGGGTGCCGCAAGTGCCGTAAGACAGGCGGACCGGCGCCGGTCGGCGACCCGGCGGCTGCATGGAGCGCGAGACCCCATGTCCTTCCTGTCGTTCCTGTTCGGTGACCAGGACAAGCCGCCCCCGGACCCGTATTGGCAGCGCGATCCGTCGATGCGCTTCTATCGGCTGCTGGCCCTGCGTCCGGGCCGGCCCAAGCTGACCGGGCTCGGCGGCGTGTTCGTGCTGTTCCACAAGGGGGTGCGCCCGGGCTGGGTCTACGTCGGGGCGACGGCCGATCTGGGGGCGGCGGTGACGCGGTTGCAGGACCACCCGGAGATCGCGGCCCTGGAGGGTCGTGGCGGCCTGTTCATGACCTGGGCCTTCATCAAGCCCGACAAGCGCGACGGCGTCGTCGCCTACCTGCGCGACCGCCTGAAACCGGAGGTCATTGATGACGACATGGACCATGAGATGGGATGCCGGCCGGCGGGGGCGCGCCCGATTGCGGTGCAGCTTCCGGGCTGAGGGGCGAACCCGCCAGGGGCGGGCCTTGGCCGCCGCCATCCTGCTCGTGGGGCTATGGGCGGGGCTGGTTGCGGCCGGCCCGGGATCCGCTCAGGCGGGCGAGGTGCGGGTGGCCGTCGCGGCCGGCTTCGCCCCGGCGGCGCAGGAGATCGCGCGCCGGTTTGCGGCCCGCACCGGGCACAAGGCCAGTCTCTCCTTCGGCGCCTCGGGCCGGCTTTATGCGCAGATCGTCAGCGGGTCGGGGTTCCAGGTGTTCCTGTCGGCCGACGCCCTGCGACCGGAAAAGGCCGAGGCGGCCGGCCTGACGGTGCCCGACAGCCGGTTCACCTACGCGTTCGGGCGGCTGGCCCTGTGGTCGGCGGATCCGGAGCTGGTGGATGCAGACGGAACGGTGCTGACGCGGCGCGAGGGGTTCGAATCGCTGGCCATCGGCAATCCGGTCACGTCGCCGCACGGCGCCGCCGCCGTGCAGGTGTTGCAGGCGCGGGGAGTCTACGAGAGGCTGCGGCCCGCCCTCATCACCCTGGAGGATGCCGGCACGGTCCACGACGTGGTGAGCGCGGGCGATGCCGAGGCCGGCCTCCTGCCCGTGTCGGCGCTGGCGCTGGAGACCGGCGGGTCGCGCTGGACCGTGCCCGCGGATCTCCATGCGCCGTTGCCGCACCAGGCCGTGCTGCTGACGGCCGGTGCCCGCTCGGATGCCGCACGCTCGTTTATCGCGTTTCTGCGTCATCAGGAGGCGCGCGATATCATGCAGCGCTTCGGTTACGACATGCCGACCGGGGACCCCGAGGCCGCAACGCCACCACCAGCGGGGACAAAGCCGGCCGCGCCCGTGCACTGACTCCGGCCCGGGCGGTTTGGACCGCGCCGGCTCTTGGCGTCTGGCCTCCTCGAACGCGCCTACTCGAACGTGCGCGCGTCCTCGATCACCTTGCCGTCGTTGGGCAGGGTGTTCTCGTCGACGAACTCGATCACCCCGCGCAGCTTGGTGACCGCCTGCACGGCCTCGCCGATCTTCTCGGCCAGGGCCTGGTCCGGCGCGTCGGCGCAGACGCAGCGCAGGGTCATGACGTCGGTGCTGTGGTCGTCGTGGCGCACGATCAGGCGGCCCTTGCTGACCGCGGGGAACCGCTTCAGGACCTCGGCCACCTGTTCGGGGTGGACGAACATGCCCTTGACCTTGGTGGTCTGGTCGGCGCGGCCCATCCACCCCTTGACGCGCATGTTGGTGCGCCCGCACGGGCTCTCGCCCGGCAGAACGGCCGACAGGTCGCCGGTGGCGAAGCGGATCAGCGGGTACTCGGGCGTGAAGGTGGTGACCACCACCTCGCCGACCTCGCCCTGCGGGACGGGATCGCCGGTGCCGGGGCGCACGATTTCGACGATCACGCCCTCGTCTGCCACCATGCCCTCGACCGTGCCGTCGGGTCCCGGGCTTTCGTAGGCGATCAGGCCCAGGTCGGCGGTGGCGTAGCACTGCGAGACATGGATGCCGGCGTCGCGGAAGGCCGCACGCTGCGGCGGCAGGAACGCCTCGCCGGAGACCAGCCCCTTGCGCAGGCGGGGCAGGGCAACCCCCATCTCGGCGGCTTTTTCAAGGATGATGCGCAGGAACGACGGGGTGCCCACGTAGCCGGCCACGTCCAGGCCGGCCAGGGCGTGGACCTGTTGCTCGGTGTTGCCGACCCCGGCCGGGAACACCGGGCAGCCCAGGGAACGGCAGGCGTCGTCGAAGATCCAGCCGCCGGGTGTGAAGTGGTAGGAGAAGCAGTTCTGCACCATGTCGCCGCGGCGGAAGCCGGCGGCGAACAGGGCGCGGCCCAGGCGCCAGTAGCCGGTGCGCGTCCCCTCCGGATCGTTGATCGGACCGGGGGACTGCAGGATGCGGCCGATGTCGCCCCAGTCCGAGACCAGATCGCCCAGCGGCGGGTGATCCTTCTGAAGCTGGATCAGGTCGCTCTTGCGGGTGACCGGCAGCCGGGCCAGCGCCGCCGGATCGGTGATCGCGTCCGGGTCGACGTCGGCCAGCAGGCGGCCGAAGTGCGCCGCCGTGCCCTTGGCGAGGGCGATCAGGCCGGGCAGGGCGGCATACTGCTCCTCCAGGCGCTGGGCCTGGGGGCGGGTCTCCAGATCGTCGTAATACTCCATGGAACGCGGTCCCTGAGTCCGAAAGGGGGGAGCGGCGGGTCTCTGGCGGCGGCAGGCCGGCCGTGGCGGCGGGCGCGGGGCGCGCGCGCTCACCCTACGACACGTCGCGGGTTACAGCCAGCGCTTGCGGCGCTTGTAGGACTTCAGGTTCTTGAACGACTTGCGGTGCTCGCCGCCGCCGCCGAGGTAGAATTCCTTGACGTCCTCGTTGTCCAGGAGGTCCTGCTGGGCGCCGTCCATGACGATCTTGCCCGACTCCATGATGTAGCCATAGGACGCGGCGCCAAGCGCCATCTTGGCGTTCTGCTCCACCAGGAGCGTGGTCATGTTCAGCTCTCGGTTGAGCTGGCGGATGATGTTGAACACCTCCTTGACCAGCAGCGGGGCCAGGCCCATCGACGGCTCGTCCAGCAGGATCAGCTTGGGCCGGGCCATCATAGCGCGGCCGATGGCCAGCATCTGTTGTTCCCCGCCCGAGAGGTAGCCGGCCAGCCCGGTGCGCTCGCGCAGGCGCGGGAAGTAGTCCAGCACCATCTCCAGGTCACGCTTGACCGCAGATGCACCATCCTTGCGGGTATAGGCCCCCAGGCGCAGGTTTTCGACGACCGTCATGTCCTCGACGATGCGGCGGCCCTCCATCACCTGGAAGATGCCCTTCCGCACGATCTGCTCCGGCGCCATGTTGGCGATGTTCTCGCCCATGAACCGCACCTCGCCGCGCGTGACCTCGCCGTTTTCGGTGCGCAGCAGGCCGGAGATGGCCTTGAGCGTCGTGGTCTTGCCGGCGCCGTTCGGCCCCAGCAGGGTGACGACCTCGCCTTCGGGCACATCCAGGCTGACGCCGCGCAGCACCAGGATGACGTCATCATAGACGACCTCGATGTTGTTCACCGACAGGATGGGTTCGCGCGCGGGCGCGGCGGACGGGCTTTCGGCGGTCGCGGCGGCGGCAGGGGCCATGGGTCCGGTCCTCTGGCACGTGACAGGAAAGAAGGGGGGAGCGGGGAAGACGGCGGGCGCCGCACACCCCGGGCCGGCGCGCGGCCGGACCGGGGGGCGACGCCCGCAGGCAGGGGTCCTTACCAGCCCAGCCAGTCGTCACGGCGGGGCAGGGTGGTCTGGGCGACGCGCTCGATGCCGATGTCGCCCTCGACGTTGGTGCCGCGATAGACGTTCACGGTCATCGTGCCGCGGTGGTCTTCCGCCGTCCAGGTCGACGGGATGCACACGCCCTCCAGGCCTTCGGGCACCCAGTCCTCACGGGCGTACATGCCCTGCTTGATGTTGGGGCCGGTGATGCCGCCGTTGGCCTTGGCCCACGCCATCGCCTCCTTCATGTAGTAGGCGGTGCAGATGCCGCGGATGTAGTGATGCGTGCGGAAGTCGACGTCGGGGTCGGCCATCTCGGAGATGGCGCGCACGGTTTCCATGCCCGGCGCGTCGGAGCCCCAGAAGGCATTGGCGGCGACGAAGATCAGGTTGCGGTCGGTGTCGCCGATGGCTTCCATGGTCTTGTGGTCGCCGCCCCAGATATTGGCCATGAACTGCACGTCGGTGCCGACGGTGTCGCAGGACTTGAACAGCGAAACCACCGACGGACCGAGGTTGCCGATGTAGGCGTAGTTCGCCCCGTTCTCCTTGATGGTCAGGCACTGCGCCTTGAAGTCGCCCGGCTTGAGCGAGACCACCACCGGGTTCAGCACCTCGAAGCCGAGTTCCTCGGCGTAGGCCGCGCAGGCCTCCTTGGGCGCATTGGGGTAGGGGTGGTTGTCGCCGGTGTGCACGAACTTGGGTGTGCCCTCGCCGCCCTTGGCCTCCCAGTCCTCCATCGCCCACTGCGCGAGGGCGCGGCAGCCGTCGGAGTAGGACGGCCCGTAGAAGAAGTTGTAGGGTGCCGGCTTCTTGGTGTCCGGGTTCTTGCCGGTCGGGTCGGTCAGGTGGCCGGAGTAGGACGCCGACCAGACCGGGATTTCGTCCTTGGCGACGAAGCTGATGAGGGCTTCGGTGTCGCCGGTGCCCCACCCTTGCATGGCGACCATGTCCTGCTGCGTCCACTTCTTGTAGAACTGGATCGCACGCGGGATCTCATAGGCGTAGTCCACGCTGTCCATGTCGATCATGGTGCCGTCGACGCCGCCGTTGGCGTTGATGTAGGTGACGGCGTCGCGCACGGCCGGGCCGTAGAACTTGCCGACGAAGCCGGTCGCCCCCGTGATGTCCATGAGGTGGCCGACAAACACGGACTCCTGGGCCTGGGCGGGGCCCGCGGCGGCGAGCGCGGCGAGGCTGGTGGCGCAGGCCAGGGAAATCGTCTTGCGCATGATGGGTTTCCTCCGAGTTCCAGGTCGCATGATGCGGTTTGTGTGTTCTTGTTTCTTTGGGTCGGGACGGCGCGCTGACGCCGCGCCCGGTCGTCCCTAATATGAGAACGGATACAGCTTCCAGTAAGCCTTGATCAGGCGCCACCGATGCGCCAGTCCGTCCGGTTCGAAGATCAGGAACAGGATGATCGCAGCCCCGATCGCCATCTCCTTGAAGAAGGCCAGACCGTTGGTGATCATCGGGGTGTTGCCCCATTCGGTCGCCGCGATGACGTCCACGCCGCCGGCCATGACCACCGGCAGCAGCACCATGAAGATGGTGCCCAGCATGGCGCCCATCACGGATCCCAGGCCGCCGATGATGATGATGCCGAGGAACTGGATCGACAGCAGGATGGTGAAGCCCTCGGCGGACACGAAGCCGAGATAGTGCCCGTACAGCGCCCCGCCGATGCCGGCGTAGAACGCCGAAATGCCGAACGACAGGATGCGGTACTTGGTCAGGTTGATGCCCATCACCTCGGCCGAGAGGTAGTGGTCGCGCACCGCCACGAAGGCGCGGCCGTCGCGGGTGCGCATCAGGTTGGCGGCCAGGACATACAGAATGATGGTCAGGGTGAGGGCGAACAGGAAGAACTTCTGATCGGTGTCGAAGGTCACGCCGAACAGCGCGATGGGGTTCGCCAGGGACCCCGACGAGCCGCCGGTGAACCACTCCAGGCGGATGAACAGGTCCTCGATGATGAACTGCGCGGCCAGGGTGGCGATGGCCAGGTACAGGCCCTTGATGCGCGCCGCCGGGCTGCCGAAGAACAGGCCCACGATGGCGGTGACGATGCCCGCCAGCAGGATCGAGACCACGACCGGGATGCCGTAGGTGTTGTTCAGGTAGGCCGACGCGAACGCGCCGATGCCGAAGAAGGCGGCATGGCCGAGCGAGATCTGGCCGGTGAAGCCGACCAGGATGTTCAGGCCGAGGGCGGCAATGCCCCAGTAGCAGACCTGGATCGCCAGGCTGAGATACTGGGCGTTGTAGAACGGCCAGAACAGGCTGCCCAGCACCGGCGTTTCCTCGATGCCGGGCGCCAGGATCGGGATCAGGACCAGCACATACACCGCCGCGAGGAACAGGATCATCGCCCAGCGGCTGTTGCGGGTGTCGAAGATCGCCGTGTCCTGGCGATAGGTGGTGCGGAAATCGCCACAGGGGCGCAGGCTCATTGTGGCCATGGTTTCTCTCTCTCCCCGTCCGCGTGCCCCGTGCGTGACCCGGACCCGGATCGCGATCCGCCCGGGTCACGCGCCGCCCTAGACGCGTTCGATGTCCTTGGTGCCGAACAGGCCGTAGGGCTTCACCACCAGGATGATAATGAGCACCCAGAACGGCGCGATGGTCAGCATGTTGCCCCAGTGCAGGAACTGGCCGTCCACGTACTCGGCCATGTTCTCCAGCACACCCACGATCAGACCGCCCACGACCGCGCCGACGATGGAGTCCAGCCCGCCCAGGATGACGGCCGGGAACACCTTGATGCCAATGAAGGACAGCGCCGAGGACACCCCGTTGACCATGCCCACGACCACCCCGGCCAGGGCCGAGACCATGGCCGAGATGGCCCAGGCCATGGCGAACACATGCTTGACCGAGATGCCCAGCGACTGCGCGACCTGTTGATTGAAGGCGGTGGCGCGCATGGCGAGGCCGTAGCGACTGTATTTGAAGAAATAGAAGAAACCGGCCATGATGATGAGCGAGATCACGAAGCTCATCAGGTAAGCCGGCTGCACATACAGCCCGCCGATATTGACCGCTTTCATAGAGAAGACTTCCGGAAAGCCCACCGCGTTCTGCCCGAACAACCAGTTGGCCAGGGCACGTGTGAAGATGGACAGACCGATGGTCACCATGATCACGGAAATGATCGGCTCGCCGATCATCGGCCGCAGCACCACCATCTGAATGAAGATGCCGAGCCCTGCCATGAACGCCAGGGTCAAGAGGAAGCCGAACACGAACGGAATTTGGAACTGCACCAAAATGTACCAGCAGATCCACGCACCGATCAGCAGGAACTCACCCTGCGCGAAGTTGACCACCTGGGTCGACTTGTAGATCAACACGAAGCACATCGCGACGACGCCGTAAAGCGTGCCAACGATGATCCCATTGATCAAGAGTTGAAAGAACAGGTCCATCCCGGTCCTCCCCAGGGCGCCCGCGTCGCCGCGTCGGCGGCGGATGCCGTCCTGTTGTGCTTGGTTGGTGCGGGTCCGGCGCCGCGATCCGGGCTTCGGCTGGTCACCGACCGGGACGCGGACGCACGACCGCTATTCCGCCGCCTGCCGGGTCGTCGGATCGTCCGGCGGCAACAGCGTCTCCACCCGCAACTGGGTCTGGATGCGCGCGGTGCTGCCGTCCTGGAAGGTGATGGTCGTATCGACGTCGATGGCGTCGCGGTCCGCGTAGATGGCCTCGATCTCGCGCGCATACCGCTCCGCGATGACGCCGCGGCGCACCTTGCGGGTCCGCGTCAGCTCGCCGTCGTCCGGATCCAGTTCCTTGTACAGCAGCAGGAACTTGCGGATGCGCTGGGCTTCCGGCAGCGTCTCGTTCACGCGCTCCACCTCGTCGCGCAGCAGCGCGTAGACCTCCGGGCGGGCCGACAGGTTGGTGTAGTTGGTGAACGCGATGTTCTTCTGCTCGGCCCACTTGGAGACGATGGACCAGCGGATGCAGATCATGGCCGCCAGATAGGGGAGGTCGCGCCCCAGGATCACCGCCTCCGCGATAAAGGGCGAGAACTTCAGCTTGTTCTCGATGTACTGCGGTGAGAACCGGACCCCCGTGGATGTGTTCGCCAGGTCCTTGACCCGGTCGATCACCACCAGGTGGCCGGTCCGCTTGTCGATGTAGCCGGCATCGCCGGTGTACATCCAGCCGTCGCGCTTGTCGGCGTTGGTGGCGTCTTCGTTGCGGTAGTAGCCGAGGAACATGCCCTGGCTGCGGCCCACGATCTCGCCCACGCCCTGCTCGTCGGGCCTGTCGATGCGCACTTCGGCCTGATCGAAGGCGATCCCCACCGTCTCCGGGTCGATATCGTCGCTGCGGTGGATGGTGTAGGCGCCGGACAGCTCGGTCTGGCCGTAGATCTGCTTCAGCGGGACACCCATGGCATGGAAGAACTTGAAGGTCTCCGGTCCCATGGCCGCCCCGCCGGTGGCGGCCGAGGTCAGGAACGAGAAGCCGTAGCGGTCGCGCAGGGCGCGGAACAGGATGGCGTCGGCGAACCAGGAACGCCGCTTCTGCTCCAGCGCCTTGAGGCCGATCTTCGTGCCCAGGTCGTACATGAAGCGCTTGAACGGAGTGCTGTCCATCATGCGCGCCCGGATTTCGGCGGCGATGCTCTCCCACACGCGCGGCGCCAGCAGGACGAAGGTGGGGCCGATCTCGCGCAGATCGGCCATCGTGGTCTCCTCGTCCTCGACGAAGTTGACGACGTTGCGGGCGATGAGCTGCTGCCCGACCACGTAGACCTGCTCCATGATCCAGGGCAGGGGCAGCACCGAGACGTAGTCGTCGCCCGGACACTTGGGGTCGGCGTGCAGGTAGTCCAGGCAGTGGCGCAGGAAGGGCGCCGACTGGAGCATGGCCAGCTTGGGCTTGCTGGTGGTGCCCGACGTGGTGCACAGAATGGTCACGTCGTCACCCTGTCCCTTCTCCACCTCCGCCTCGTACAGGCCAGGCTCGGCCTGGTCGAGCGCGTCGCCCCGAGCGCACAGGTCCTCCTCGGAGATCAGGCGCGGATCGTCATACTTCCGCATGCCGCGCGGGTCGCAGTAGACAATGACCCGCACCGAGGCGATGTCGTCGCCCAGTTCCAGCAGCTTGTCGACCTGCTCTTCATCCTCGCAGATGATGGCCGTGATCTCGGCATACTGGATCAGGTAGGCGGCCTCCTCGCCCAGAACATCCTTGTAGATGCCCAGCGACGTGGCCCCGATGGCATGCGCCGCCACCTCGCCCCAGACCCATTCCGGCCGGTTGGCGCCCAGCAGGCCGACGCAGTCGCCGCGCTGGATCCCGAGCGCGCGCAGGCCGAGAGCGTATTGTCGGACCTTGCGCTGATAGTCGGCGAAGGTGAACGCGTTCCAGATGCCGAAGTCCTTCTCGCGCATCACCACCTCCGTCGGGTAGGTGCGCGCGTTGTAGGCCAGCAGCTTCGGAAACGTATCGAAGCGACCGATGTCGGCGTAGTCCGGTGTCGTCTTCTGGTTGCGTTTGCGCGCCATCAGGCCACCTCCTCGTCGGTGCCCGCCGGCGTGTCATCGTCCTCGCCCAGGTAGGCGGTCTTGACGCGCGGGTTGCTCATGATCTCGGCGGGCAGGCCCTCGGCGATCTTCTGCCCGAAATCGAGCACGGCGACGCGGTGGGAGATGTCCATGACGACCCCCATGTCGTGCTCGATCATGATGACGGTGATGCCCCACTCCTCGTTGAGGTCGATGATGAAGCGGGCCATATCCTCCTTTTCCTCCAGGTTCATGCCCGCCATGGGCTCATCCAGGAGGATCAGGTCGGGCCTGAGCGCAATGGCGCGCGCCAGCTCGACACGCTTGCGCAGACCGTAGGAGAGCGTGCCCGCCATCGCCTTGCGGATGTGCGTGATCTCCAGAAAGTCGATGATGTCCTCGACCGCGCGGCGGTGGTCGAGTTCTTCCTTCTGGGCACCGCCCAGCCAGTACAGCGCGCCATTAAGGAAGTTGTTCTTCACCAGGTGATGGCGCCCGACCATGATGTTGTCGAGCACGCTCATGTGCCCGAACAGCGCCAAGTTCTGGAAGGTCCGCCCGATGCCCAGCTCAGCGCGCTGGTTCGGCTTCAGGCCCGTGACGTCGCGCCCCTTGAACACGACGCGTCCCGAGGTCGGCGTGTAGCGACCCGAGATGCAGTTCATCATGGACGTCTTGCCGGCGCCGTTGGGGCCGATGATGGCGAACAGGTCACCGCGCGCCACCGAGAAGGTGACGTCGGACAAGGCGCGCACGCCTCCGAACTGGAGGGACACACCGCGCACCTCAAGAATGGCCGTCTCTTCGGACATGCCTGCTGTTTCCTCCCTGGCCCTGGGTCTCGTGCCCGTTGCCCGGGCCGCTTGTTGAGGTCGAGACCGCTTTGTCGGGGTATTGTTCTTCCCCCGGCTTTTGGCCGTTGTTACCCCGCTTCCGACGCTGCGGTCAAGCGCCTCAATCCTTTGCATTTCCAGAGACACGGGCCCATGTCTGGCACAGCGTAAAGTATTTGAAGGCGCTACGGAAACTAGCGCAAAAGCGGTGTTCGGACAGAGGGGCACCATATGAGGGCGCGCCGGAGCCCCCCTCGACTGGACAGGGGCGGGGGAATGCGGTAAGCGACCATCCGTCATCGAAGACCCGGTCGTCGCACGGCGCCGAGGCCCCGAGTCCGGTCCCGCAGCCCGGCCGCCGTGTCCGAAGCGCGCCCTTTCGGCCGCCGCGCCCGGACCCGCAACCACCACAGTCATGGATGGAGGACGCCCGTGGGAGCCACCGGTCAGGATACCCTGAAGGCCCGCCGCACCCTGTCGGTCGGGGATCGTCAGGTCGACTACTTCGCGATCGCCGAGGCCGGCCTCGGCGATCTGACGCGGCTGCCGTTCTCCCTCAAGGTGCTGCTGGAGAACCTGTTGCGGCACGAGGACGGCCGCACCGTGACGGTGGACGACGTCAAGGCCGTGGCCGCGTGGCTGGAGACGCGGGGCTCGACTCGGGAGATCGCCTATCGGCCGGCGCGCGTGTTGATGCAGGACTTCACCGGCGTGCCGGCGGTGGTCGACCTGGCCGCGATGCGCGAGGCGATGACGGCCTTGGGCGGGGATCCGAAGAAGATCAACCCCCTGTCGCCCGTCGATCTGGTGATCGACCATTCGGTCATGGTGGACTACTACGCGACACCCGACGCCCTGACGCGCAATATCGACAAGGAGTTCGAGCGCAACGGAGAACGGTACGCCTTCCTGCGCTGGGGTCAGCAGGCGTTCGACAACTTCCGGGTCGTGCCCCCGGGTGTCGGCATCTGCCACCAGGTCAATCTGGAATACCTGGCCCGCACGGTCTGGACCGCGCCCGACCAGAGCGGGCGCACCGTAGCCTATCCGGATACCCTGGTCGGCACCGACAGCCACACCACCATGGTCAACGGCCTGGGCGTGCTGGGCTGGGGCGTGGGCGGCATCGAGGCCGAGGCGGCCATGCTCGGCCAGCCCATCTCGATGCTGATTCCCGAGGTGATCGGCTTCAAGTTCACCGGCGCGCTGAAGGAGGGCACGACGGCCACCGACCTGGTGCTGACGGTCACCCAGATGCTGCGCGCGCGCGGGGTGGTCGGCAAGTTCGTGGAGTACTTCGGCCCCGGCCTGGGCCACATGCCGCTGGCCGACCGCGCCACCATCGCCAACATGGCGCCCGAGTACGGCGCCACCTGCGGCATCTTTCCCATCGACGCCGAGACCCTGCGCTACCTGCGCGACACCGGCCGTGACGAGGACCAGGTGGCGCTGGTGGAGGCCTACGCCAAGGCCCAGGGGATGTGGCGCGACGACAGCACGCCGGAGCCGCTGTACACCGATGTGCTGGAGCTGGACCTGGGCGACGTCGAGCCGTCGCTGGCCGGGCCGCGCCGGCCGCAGGATCGCGTGGCCCTGTCCGGCGCCGCCGGCGCCTTCGCCGATGCCCTCAAGGAGATGGCCGGTCAGGACAGCCCGCGCACCGTCCCGGTGGAGGGCGCGGAGCACAGCCTGTCGGACGGCGATACGGTGATCGCCGCGATCACGTCGTGCACCAACACGTCGAATCCGTCCGTGCTGATGGCCGCCGGTCTGCTGGCGCGGAAGGCGGTGGAGAAGGGCTTGGTGCGCAAGCCGTGGGTCAAGACCTCGCTGGCCCCGGGCTCGCAGGTGGTGACCGACTACCTGGAGCGGGCCGGCCTGCTGGAGCCGCTGGGGCAGCTCGGGTTCACCGTGGCGGGCTACGGCTGCACCACCTGCATCGGCAACAGCGGGCCGCTGGACCCGCCGATCGCCGCCGCGGTGGACGACAACGGCTTGGTGGTCTCGGCGGTGCTGTCCGGCAACCGCAACTTCGAGGGTCGCATCAGCCCGCAGGTGCGGGCCAACTACCTGGCCTCGCCGCCGCTGGTCGTGGCCTATGCCATCGCCGGCACGATGGCCAAGGACCTGCTCACCGAGCCGCTGGGCGAGGACCGCGACGGCCAGCCCGTCTACCTCAAGGACCTGTGGCCCAGCGCCCACGAAGTGGCGGACACGGTGACGGCCAACGTGCGCCCGGAGATGTTCCGGACCCGCTACGACAACGTGTTCGAGGGGCCGGCGCAGTGGACCGCCATCGACGTGGCCGAGGGCGAGACCTACGCCTGGTCGCCGGCGTCGACCTACGTCCAGAACCCGCCCTACTTCGAAGGCATGGACATGTCGCCACAGCCTCCGGCCGACATCGTGTCGGCGCGGCCGCTGGCCATCCTCGGCGACAGCGTGACCACCGACCACATCTCGCCGGCGGGTGCCATCAAGGGCGACAGTCCGGCCGGGCACTACCTCCAGGACCACCAGGTCGCGGTCAAGGACTTCAACAGCTACGGCTCGCGCCGCGGCAACCACGAGGTCATGATGCGCGGCACGTTCGCCAACATCCGCATCCGCAACGAGATGGTGCCGGGCAGCGAAGGCGGTGTGACGAAACACATGCCGGACGGCGCGGTCATGCCGATCTACGACGCCGCCATGCAGTACAAGGGCGAGGGTGTGCCGCTGGTGGTCTTCGCCGGGCAGGAGTACGGCACCGGCTCGTCGCGCGACTGGGCGGCCAAGGGCACCGTGCTGCTGGGCGTGAAGGCCGTGATCGCCGAGAGCTTCGAGCGCATCCACCGCTCCAACCTCGTCGGCATGGGCGTGCTGCCGTTGCAGGTCAAGGAGGGGGTGACCCGCCAGAGCCTCGGGCTCGACGGGTCCGAGACCGTCACCATCACCGGGGTGGCGGACATCCAGCCGCGCCAGGACGTCACGGTGACGATCACCCGGGCCGACGGCGCGACCCTGGACGTGGTGACCACCTGCCGGATCGATACCGTCGACGAACTGGAGTACTACCGCAATGGCGGCATCCTCCAGTATGTGCTGCGGTCGCTGGCCCAGGCAGCGTAACGGCGCGGCGAAAGGGGGCGGCGGTTGGGCCGCCGCCCGCGCCTATTCTCCGCCGGTCACGGGCGCCCGTGACCGGCTGCGGCGGGCGTTCAGGCGCTCGCGATGGATGATGTACAACCCGGCGGCCGTCAGCAGCACCAGCCCAAGCCAGGTCGACGACGCCGGAATGTCGCCGAACACCGCGTACCCCAGCGCCGCGGCATAGACCGTGTAGCTGTAGTCGAACGGGGCCACCAGGGCGGCCGGCGCCAGGCTGAAGGCGCGCACCAGGCAGAGCTGGGCCAGACCGCCGACGAGGCCAATGCCCACCAGTCCGGCGGCCTGCTCCGGGCTGGGCGGCGTCCACTGCCAGAGCGCGAACGGAAGCGCCAGCACCGTCATGATGAGGGCGTTGGTGACCGCCACCAGCACGGACGAGACCGCCTTGCCGGCCGTGCGCAGGCTGATCAGCCACAGCGCATAGAACAGCGTGCCCACGATGGCCCAAAGCGCCGCCGGCACGAACACGGCGCCGCCCGGCTGGAGCACGATCAGTACGCCGGCGAATCCGACCACCACCGCGCTCCAGCGGTGAATGCCGACCGCCTCCTTCAGCAGCGGCACCGACAGCGCGGTCACGATCAAGGGCGCGGCGAACAGGATCGCGCCCAGCTCCACCAGCGGCAGCTCGCGCCACGCCATCAGGAAGCTGGCCAGCGCCCCGAACCCCAGCAGGCCGGCCAGCAGCAGCTTGCCGGGCGCCCGTCGGGCCTGATGCACCAGATCGAGCCCGCCGCCCAGCCGCCAGGCCAGCGGCGCCAGGATGAGCAGCGCCACGCCGCCCCGGAACAGCAGGATCTGGGCGGCCGGGAAGTCGGTTGTCAGCAGCTTGGCCAGCGTGTCCATGACCGAGAACAGCGCCACGGCCAGCAGCATCATGACGATGCCGGAGAGCGGGTTGTCGCCACCGTGCGTGGCGGGCAGACCGGTGGTCGCAGGGGACGGGGCGCGGGCGGACATGAGCGGGGGGCCTTGCGACAGGAGGGGAGGGCGATCGGGGCCGGCGCACCGGCTGGCTCCTCCCATAAGCCCCGCCAGCGCGCTGGGGCAACCGCAAAACGCTCAGGGTGGATGTGCAGGGACTCGAATGCGCGCGATGCGCACGCGGTGTGGTCCATGGCCTCGAACCAGGTGACGCGATCCTGTGCATCTTCGGCACCATCCGGGCGGTCCGTGATGCTGACGCGGATCGGTGCGACCGGGGTCTTGACCAGCGCGCCGGCGGTCGAAGACGAACCGGAACGGTCGGATTCATGGCGCGGGTCCCGCCGGGAATGCGTCACCCATGCTGGTGCGGCGGCGGCGCGCCATGGAGGCAAGGCTCCGTGGGCCTCATCCTAACCGGGACTTTCGTCCGCTTATTCTTGCACTTTTTCGACAGTCAGGCATACTACCCACACTGCGTACGCCGAACCTGGCGAAGACGAGCAGAAAACACGTTCGTTCGAAAGATGGTTCACTCCTTCCAAGGGAGTCCTTCCAAGGGATGAAGAACCGAACCTGACGGACGACAGGGAAGACACGTTCATGACAAAGGCGGGAGCCATGAAGACGGGTGCCATGCAGCGGACGGTTGCGCACCGCCCGAGCCACCAGAACCCGGCGGTCCAGGGTGCGACGGTCGCGCCCAAGGCCGTGGGCGTCACCCGCTCCGCGGGCGACGGGCCGACGGCGGCCAATGCGGCCGTGCCGGCCCGCGGGACGGCCCGTCATGACGTGGAGACCTTCGCCGGCAATGCCGAGCCGGCGCTGGTGGACGTGCTGAACGAGCCGATCGTCCACACCATGATGCGGCGCGACGGGGTCGCCATGGCCTCGCTGCAATCGCTGCTGCATGATGCCGAGCGATTGCTCGGCCAAGAGGCCGGCCCTGAGTCCGATGGCAGGGCCGGTGCGGCCGACCGAGCGGGCGACGACCCCTCGACCTGACGACCTGGCGACCCGGTGACCCGGTGACCCGGTGACCGGCAACGTCCCCTGAAACGAGCGCCCTGGATCCGCCCACCGTGTGAGGGGGAGCCAGGGCGGGCCTTGGACTTGGACCCGTCGGGTCCGGAGGACTTGGACCCGTGGGGTCCGGACCGGACGCGCGCCCCGTGGAGGCCGCGCGCCCGGCTCTTGGCGTCGGTCGCTGGACGGGTGGGGTGGGCGGTTACACCGTCCCGGCCATCACGGCGCTGAGACGGCGCGCGAACGCGACCGGGTCGCTCGGCGCCTCGCCCTCGACGATCAGCGCCTGATCCAGCAGGAGTTGCGCCAGGTCGGCCATGTGCTCGGCCGTGTCGCCGCCGCCGGCCGCCGCGCGCGCGGCCATGCCCTTGATGAGCGGATGCGACGGGTTGACCTCCATGATCCGGGTGCTCTTGCGGCCCATGTCCTGGCCGGCCTGCTTGAGCATGCGTTCCAGATGCAGGCTCATGTCGCCTTCCTCGGAGACCAGGCAGACGGCGCTTTCCTTGAGACGCGAGGAGGGGCGCACCTCCTTGACCGCATCGCCCAGGGCGGCCTTGAGGGCCGTGGTCAGGGCCTCGATCTGATCGGCCGGCGCGGTCTCGTCCTTGGGGGCCGCCTCCGTCTCGGCCTCGGCATCGGTGACCGCCTCCAGGCCGGTGGCGCCGGCGGCGGCGGACTTCAGCGGCGTGTCCTGGTAGCTGGGCACCGCGTTGATCCAGAATTCGTCCACCGGATCGGTCAGCAGCAGCACCTCCACCCCCTTGGCGCGGAAGCCTTCGAGCTGCGGCGAGCGCTTCAGCACCTCGGGGTCGTCGCCGGTGATATAGTAGATGGCCTCCTGCCCCGTCTTCATGCGGGCCGCGTAGTCGGCCAGCGAGACCCAGCCCTCGGTGGTCGAGGAGCGGAAGCGGGCCAGTTCCAGCAGATCGCTGCGCCGCTCGAAGTCCTCGTAGATGCCCTCCTTGAGCACCGGGCCGAAGGCCTCCCAGAAGGTGGCGTAATCGTCGGCGGCCTCGGCACGCTTTTTCAGGTCGCCCAGCAGCCGCTTGACCAGGCCGCCCTGGATCTTGCGCAGCACCGGGTTGTGCTGAAGCATCTCGCGGCTGACGTTCAGCGGCAGATCGCTGGAATCCACGATGCCGCGTACGAAGCGCAGGTAGGAGGGCAGGACGTCGGGGGCGTCGTCCGTGATGAAGACCCGGTTGACGTACAGCTTGACGTGGGTCTTGCGCTCCGGCTGGAACAGATCGAACGGCTTCTGCGACGGGATGAACAGCAGGCCGGTGTACTCGATCGCGCCTTCGGCCTTGAAGTGCAGGGTATGCCAGGGGTCGTCGAAGGCGTGCGCGACGTGGTGGTAGAACTCCTTGTACTGCTCGTCGGTGATCTCCGACCGCGGCCGCGTCCACAGCGCCGAGGCCGCATTCAGGGTCTCCTCCGTGGGCTGACCCTCGTCGTCGGTGCCGAGCAGGACGACCGGAATGGCGATGTGGTCGGAATAGGTCTTGACGGTGGACGTCAGGCGCCAGGTCTCCAGGAACTCCTTGGCGTCCTCACGCAGGTGCAGGACGATGCGCGTGCCCGGCTGGGCGACCTCGGCCTCGCCAATCGTGAAGGCGCCGCCGCCGTCGCTGGCCCAGTGCCAGCCCTGGGGCTCGCCGGCGCGGCGGCTGAACACCTCCACCCGCTCGGCCACCATGAACGACGAGTAAAAGCCGACGCCGAACTGCCCGATCAGGCTGGCGTCGCCCTTGCGGTCGCTGGCGGCGAGCTGCTGCATGAACGCCTCGGTGCCCGAGCGCGCGATGGTGCCGAGGTTGTCGATCAACTCGTCGCGGTTCATGCCGATGCCGTTGTCCGCAACCTCGATGGTGCGGGCCTCGGCATCGACACGAAGCGTGATGCGGAACGCCCCGGCGTCCTCACGCAGGCCGGGGTTGGTCAGGGCTTCGTAGCGCAGCTTGTCGCAGGCGTCGGAGGCGTTGGAGATCAACTCGCGCAGGAAGATCTGGCGATCCGAATAGAGCGAGTGGACGACGATATCCAGCAGCTTGGTCACTTCGGCCTGGAAGGACAGCCGTTCTTCCGTCTTCTCGATCGTCATGGAGGGGTGACCCCTGTCTCTCGGTGTTCCGTCGATGACCGAAGGCGAGCGCCCCCCGGTCGCGGCCCAACCCGTCCCCGCCGGGCCAGCGCCGCTTCGGCGCGTTCATATGTGCCGGGGGCGCCGGCCACGCAACCCCGTCGTCGGGTCCGATGGGGGTGATCCCCCGGGCGGTGTCGCTGGCGCACGGTTCGCGGGCGGAACACGGGTATGCTGACTGTCCAAAATCGGTCATCATCGGATCCGGACGCCGAACACGCCGGGCGTGGAAACGCGCGCGGGCGGCGTCTCCGGAGGGCGGACGCAGACCGTCCCCTCCGGCGAGACACGCCGAAACGGTGAGTGGGAGATTTCGATGCCAATTCCTCTGCAGATCGCATTCCACGGCCTGGACCACTCCGACGCCGTCGAGACGCGCGTGCGGGAGAAGGTCGACAAGCTGGAGCAGTTCTGCGATCGCATCACCAGCTGCCGGGTGGTGATCGAGGTGCATCACAAGAACGATTCGCCGCTCCACCGAAAGGGTGAGCCGTATCACATCACCATCACCTGCAAGGTGCCCGGCGACGAGCTGGTGGTGCGGCGGAGCCCCAAGGACCCGAAGGCGCATGAAGACATTGGCGTGGCACTGCGCGACAGCTTCTCGAGCATGGAGCGACGCGTGAAGGATTACGCCGAGCGCAGCAAGGTCGGCTGACGGCCGACCACGCGTCTCGAGGGGGACGGTCGTCGACCGGCGCCGGGTCGGCCCACCGCGCGGCCTCTCCAAGCCCTGTCTTGCCAAGCCCAGGCTTGCCAAGCCTGGGCGGCCGTCCCATCCTCGGGAGCGTTATGACCGCCCTGACCGATCGCTCGCGGGTCTGGGCCGTGCTCGGCCCGACCAACACCGGCAAGACCTATCTGGCGGTCGAGCGCATGCTCGGCTACCCGTCTGGAATGATGGGATTCCCGCTGCGGCTGTTGGCGCGGGAGAACTACGAGCGGGTGGCGCGCGCCAAGGGCGCCGCCAAGGTGGCGCTCATCACGGGCGAGGAAAAGATCCTGCCGCCCGGTGCGAGCTACTTCATCTGCACGGTCGAAAGCATGCCGGTCGGCCGGCCGGTCGACTTCCTCGCCATCGACGAGATTCAGCTCTGCGCCGATCCGGAGCGCGGTCATGTCTTCACCGACCGCCTGCTGCACGCCCGTGGGCGCGAGGAGACCCTGTTCCTGGGCGCGGCGACCATGGAGCCGCTGTTGCGCCGGTTGCTGCCGGACTGCCTGTTCGAGACCCGGCCGCGCTTCTCGCGCCTGACCTATACCGGACCGCGCAAGCTGACGCGGCTGCCGCGGCGCAGCGCCATCGTGGCGTTCTCGGCCGGCGACGTGTACGCCATCGCCGAACTGGTGCGCCGCCAGCGGGGCGGCGCGGCGGTGGTGATGGGGGCGCTGAGCCCGCGCACCCGCAACGCCCAGGTGGCGCTGTATCAGGGCGGCGAGGTGGACTATCTGGTCGCCACCGACGCCATCGGCATGGGCCTGAACATGGACGTGGACCATGTGGCCTTCGCCGCGATGGAGAAGTTCGACGGCACCCGCCAGCGCGCCTTGCGCAGCAGCGAGGTGGCGCAGATCGCCGGCCGCGCCGGGCGCTACATGACCGACGGCACCTTCGGCACCACCGCCGACGTCGGGCCGCTGCCGACCGAGTTGGTGGACCGGGTCGAAGGCCACCAGTTCCAGACCGTGCGCACGATCCAGTGGCGCAACGGCGCGCTCGACTTCTCCTCCGTCGCCGCGCTTCACAACAGCCTGAACGCTCCGGCCGGCCTCGACGTCTTGCGCCGCACCCGTGACGCGCCCGACCAGACGGCGCTGGAGGCGTTGACGCGCGAGGACGACATCCGCGCCCTGGCGCGCGGGCGTGAGGCCGTGGCGCTGCTGTGGGACGTCTGCCGGGTGCCCGATTTCCGCAAGATCCACGAGCAGTCCCACATCCGTCTGCAAGGGCAGATCTACCGCCACCTGACCAGCCGCGCCGGCCGCCTGCCGCCGGACTGGATCGCCGGGCACGTCAAGCGCCTGGACAGCGTGGACGGCGACATCCACACCCTCACCGACCGCATCGCCAGCATCCGTGTCTGGACCTACGTGGCGCATCAGAACGACTGGCTGTCGGATGCCGAGCACTGGCGGGCGCGCACCCGGGCGATCGAGGACCGCCTGTCGGACGCCATGCACGAGCGCCTGACGCAGCGCTTCGTCGACCGCCGCACCGCCGTGCTGATGCGCAAACTGCACGATCGCGAGGCGCTGACCGCGGTGGTGGACCGGACCGGCGGGGTGCGGGTCGAGGACCAGTTCGTCGGTCGCCTGGAGGGGTTCACGTTCACGCCCGAGCGAGGGGGCGGTGGGCGTGGCGACCGCGCGGTGCTGAACGCGGCGCTGAAGGCCCTGCACGGCGAGATCGGGCGCCGCATCGTCGCTCTGGAGACCGCCGACGACGCCGCCTTCGCGCTGGCCGACGACGGCGCCATCCACTGGCAGGGCGTGGCCGTCGCCCGGCTCGGACGCGGGCCGGCACCGTTGCGGCCGGCCGTCGAGCTGCCGGCCAACGACCTGCTGGCGGGCGAGCGGGCGCAGCGGGTGCGGGGCCGCCTGGCGGCCTGGCTGGAGCGGCTGGTGAGGCGCGAACTGGCGCCGCTGCTGGCGACGCACCGGGCCGAGGCCCTGTCGGGGGCCGCGCGGGGCATCGCCTACCAGGTCACCGAGGCGCTGGGCACGGTGCCGCGCGCCGCGGTGGCGGACCAACTCGGGACGCTGACCCGGGCCGACCGCAAGGCGCTGGCGCGCCTACACATCCGGCTCGGGGTCGAGAGCGTGTTCATGCCGCCCCTGCTGAAGCCGTCGTCGCAGCGGCTGCGGGCGCTGCTGTGGGCGGCCAGCGTGGGGGCGCTGCCGCCGCCGGCGGCGCCCGCTGGGCGGGTGTCGTTTCGGGTCGAGGCGGCGGCCGCGCCGGCGGATCCGGCGGTGGCCGAGGTATACTATCGGGTTCTGGGCTATCGCCTGCTGGCGGGCCGCGTGGTGCGCGCGGACATGTTGGAACGCTTCGCTGCCGGCCTGCGTCAGGCGGTGCGCGAGGCCGGCCGCGGTGCGGAGGCGGCCGCGCTGCCCGCGGCGCTGCCGCCGATGCTGGGGGTCTCGGTGGAGGAGGCGGAGGGCCTGTGCCGCGCTCTCGGCTTCCGCACCTGGCGGGATGACGCCGGGGCGGTGCGCCTGCGCGCCGACCGCGGCGGGCGCAAGGCCCGTCCCAAGGGCCGGCCGGAGACGGCGGCGGAGCGCCGGCGCCGGGTGGCGGCCGGGCAGGCGCGGGCGGCGGACTCGCCGTTCGCGGTGCTGGCGGAAAAGGCCCGGGCGTGATGGCGGACGAGACCCTGCGGCTCGACAAGTGGCTGTGGCATGCCCGCTTCCGCAAGACGCGGGGGCTGGCCCAGGCGCTGTGTACCGGCGGTCACGTCCGGCTGAACGGAACCCCGGTCGCCAAGGCCAGCGTCGCCGTGCGCCCGGGCGACGACCTGGAGCTGATCCTGGGGCCGTACCGGCGGCGGGTGCGCGTGGTGGCCCTGGGCACGCGGCGTGGCCCCGCGCCGGAGGCGCAGGCGCTGTACGAGGAGACGGCGCCGCCGGAGCGGCTGCACGATCCGGTGATGGCCCCGACCCTGCTGCGCGCCGCGGGCAGCGGCCGGCCGACCAAGCGCGATCGGCGCGCGATGGACCGGCTGCGCGGCCGGAGCGGTGACGAGGGTTAGCGCCGATCGCTCGAAATCGGAACCACCGGGGTGGGGCCGATTTCGAGCGTGACTCGGCGCGATCTGTTGGTTTCAGAGCGGAACGCCTGAATTCGAAATCACCATGCGAGTCCGTATTCGGGCGTTCCGCTCTAGGCGCTCCCGTCGGTGCGGGTGAACACCACGGACAGATTGTTCGCCGGCATTGACACCGTCTCGCTCAGCGTGAGGCCGTGGCGCCGGGCCGCCGCCACGACGTCGGTCAGGTCGCGCACGCCCCATGACGACTCCTGCGCCCGCAGGCTGCGGTCGAACGCGTCATTGCTCGGCGCGGTGTGGCGGCCGTCGACCATGAAGGCCCCATAAAGATAGAGCAGGCCGCCCGGCGGCAGAGTGTGGCCGGCCCCGGCCAGCAGCGCCTCCGCGACCGCCCACGGCGCGATGTGGATCAGATTGATGGCCAGGATGGCGGTCACGCCGCGCGTGATCGGGTCCGGCCACGGTCGGGTGCGGACGTCGAACAGGCGCACCGGCTCGACGGTGTCCGGGCCGGTGTCGGCCAGCAGGGTGGCGGCGCCGCGCGCGCTGACGGGATCGGCCTCGGTCGGGCGCCAGCGCCAGCCGGGCAGGGCGGGCGCCAGGTGGGCGGCGTGCTCGCCCGAGCCGCAGGCGACTTCCAGCAGGGTGCCCTCCGCTGGCAGGACGCGGGTCAACACCGCCCGAATGGCGTCGCGGTTGCGCGCCGTGGCCGGGGCGTGCAGTCGGTCGCCCGGGCCGCCCGGCGCGACCACCGGGGCTGCGGCGGCGGGATCGTCGGTCTGATGCACGCTCTGAGGCGGCCTGGGGGTGGGAGATGCCATCGGCGCGGGCCTGTTGTTGAGGGCGTGGGGCGCTGGCGGGCCTTCGCGGGTGCACGAACGGGCTTGCGGGGGCCGGCCATGGATGGTTAAGTGTCGCCCCGTTCAGCCCATGACAACCCCAGAGACGGGCGATCCCACGACACATGTTGGACTCACTCCGCAAGATCCTGTTCGGTGACGGCGCGATCACCGAGGGCGCGCATCCCCGCGACGAGATCCAGTTCGCCGCGGCCCTGCTGTTGACCGAGGCTGCCCTGATGGACGGTGCGGTCGACGAGGCCGAACGCCACCGCATCCGCGAGCTGCTGGAGACGCGGTTTGCGCTGTCGCCGTCCGACGCCGAGCTGCTGATGCGCGATGCGGCGGCGGCGCAGCCGGACCGGATCGAACTCTACGGTCCCTCGCGCATCCTCAAGGATGCCTTCACCTACGACCAGCGGGTCGAGTTGCTCGAAATGCTCTGGGATGTCGTGTACGCAGACGGCGTGGTTCACGACTACGAGTCAAACTTGATGCGACGCCTGAGCGGCCTACTTTATGTGGACGACAAGGACAGCGGGGCCGCGCGCAAACGTGTCATGGAGCGTCGTGGCCTGTCCTGATCGCGCGGGTCGTGTGCCGTCGGGGCGAATCCCAGGCCGCCGCGTGTGGCCCGGCAGTGTAGCGGGCGGTCCGGTGGCCGGAGAAGCGGGGCCGCGGTGCGTGAGTGGAGTTGATAATCCATGACCTATGTCGTCACTGAGAACTGCATTAAGTGCAAATACCAGGATTGTGTCGAAGTGTGTCCCGTGGACTGCTTCTACGAAGGCGAGAATTTCCTCGTCATCAATCCGGACGAGTGCATCGACTGCGGCGTCTGCGAGCCGGAGTGTCCGGCCGAGGCCATCGTGCCGGACTCCGACGATCGCGCCGCGGCGTGGATCGAGATCAACCGCGAGTTCTCGGAGCAGTGGCCCAACATCACCCGCAAAGGCGATCCGCTGCCGGATGCCGACGACTGGAAGGACAAGCCGGGCAAGAAGGATTTCATGAGCGATAAGCCGGGCACCGGGACCACCTGATCGGGCTTGGCGTCCGTCCGGCGACGCAGCAACGGCTCCCGCGACACGCCGCTCCGGCCGCCCGGCCGGGGCGGCGTTTGCATGCCAGCCCTGGCGGTGCGTGGACCCGGGGCCGCGGCCGGCGCGGTGGCCGGTGAAGCCGGACCTGTGATTTGTTGAAGATTTGTGGTATGGAGAACGATCGTCGGAACCGCATGATCGCGTGGCCACGGGCGCATCCTCGACAAGGCGCAGGCACCGGCCGTGTGCCCGGTTTTCCGGGCCGGCCGGGTGCGAGGCACAGGATCGGGGCGCCGCCCCCGAGGGGCGGCCGAGGGGGCGACTCGGCCGCGTGGCGGGAGTGTCGTACGTTTCATCCGCAGAACCAAGGGTCGGACGGTCTCTGGGTGTGTGTGCGGAGGCCATGGGGTGCCGTGTCAGGGCCGTGTCCCCGACCGGGGGTTCACAGGGGTGCGGGGACAGGGGCGCGGGGACAGGGGCGCGGGGACAGGGGCGCGGGGGCGCGGGCCCCGGTCTTGAGGCTTGGCTTTGAGTCCCGGTCGAGTGCGTGCCGAGGGGCACCGGACCCGTTCGTTTTTTGAAGAGTGAGACCATGAGCAAAAAGGCGCCGTTTTCTGTTGGAGATCATGTTGTGTACCCGACCCATGGCGTGGGCTTGATCGAAGCGGTCGAGACCCAGGCGATCGGCGGCATGGACCTGGAATTGTATGTGATTTCATTTGAGCGCGAACGGATGACCCTCCGTGTGCCGGTCGCCAAGGCGGCCACCTCCGGCCTGCGCAAGCTCTCCACCAAGCAGGAGATGCAGACCGCGCTCAGCACCCTGAAGGGGCGGGCGCGTGTGAAGCGCACGATGTGGAGCCGGCGCGCGCAGGAATACGAACAGAAGATCAACTCCGGCGACCCGGTCTCCATCGCCGAGGTGGTCCGCGATCTGTTCCGGGGCGCCACGCAGCCGGAGCAGTCCTACTCCGAGCGTCAGATCTACGAGCAGGCGCTGGAGCGTCTGGTGGGCGAGTTGGCGGCCATCGAGTCCATCGACGCCGACGCCGCCACCCAGAAGGTGGAGAAACTGCTCTCGGCGGCCTGACCCCGGCCTGCCGCCCGGGTCCGGTCCGCCGCGCGTCGCCGCGCCGTCCGCCGACGGCGCGGCTTGTCTTTTGGGGTCGGGGGGTCGCAGGCTGCCGTCCGCCCCAGCGCCCCCCGTCCGCCTGCCCTTGTTCAGGAAACCGTCGCAATGCCCGAGTCGTCGCTGTCCGATCCCGTGCCCGCCGCGGACGAGGCCCTGCGTGCCGCCGCCCGCGAGAGCAACGCCTGGCCCTTCCAGGAGGCCCGGCGCATCCTGGACGAACGCCTGAAAGGGCAGGCGCCCGCCAAGGGCTACGTGCTGTTCGAGACCGGCTACGGGCCGTCGGGGCTGCCGCACATCGGCACCTTCGGCGAGGTGGTGCGCACCACCATGGTGCGGCGCGCCTTCCAGCTTCTGGCGCCGGACATCCCGACCCGGCTGTTCGCGTTCTCGGACGACATGGACGGGCTGCGCAAGGTCCCGGACAACATCCCCAACAAGGAGCTGGTGGCCGCCCACCTGGGCAAGCCGCTGACGCGCATCCCCGACCCCTTCGGGACTCACGAGAGCTTCGGGCACCACAACAACGCCCGCCTGCGGGCGTTCCTGGACTCCTTCGGGTTCGAGTACGAGTTCCAGTCGGCGACCGAGTGCTACACCTCGGGCCGGTTCGACGCGGCCCTGCGGGCCGTGCTGCGTCACTACGATGCCATCCGGGATGTGGTTCTGCCCACCCTGGGCGAGGAGCGCCGCGCCACCTATGCGCCGTTCCTGCCGGTGTGCCCGAACACGGGCCGTGTCCTCCAGGTTCCCGTGCTGGAGACCGACCCCGACGCCGGCACGATCGTCTATCGGGACGAGGATGGGCGCGCCGTCGAGACCCCGGTGACCGGCGGGCGCTGCAAGCTGCAATGGAAGGCCGACTGGGGCACGCGCTGGCACGCGCTGGGCGTCGATTACGAGATGTCGGGCAAGGATCTGATCGACAGCGTGCGCCTGTCGAGCCGGATCTGCCGCATTCTCGGCAGCGAGCCGCCGGTCAACCTGACGTACGAGCTGTTCCTGGACGACAAGGGCCAGAAGATCTCGAAGTCGAAGGGGAACGGCCTCGCGGTCGAGGACTGGTTGAAGTACGCCAACGCCGAAAGCCTCGCCCTGTTCATGTACCAGAAGCCGCGGGCGGCCAAGAAGCTGTACTTCGACGTCATTCCGCGCAACGTGGACGACTACCTCGCCCACCTGGAGAAGTTCGAGGGTCAGGCGTCGCGCGACCGCCTCAACAACCCGGTCTGGCACATTCACAACGGCCGGCCGCCGCGTGAGGAGGCCCACCTCTCGTTCGGCATTCTGCTGAACCTGGCCAACGTATGCCATTCCGAGGATCCGGCGGTGCTGTGGCACTACATCAGCCGCTATGCGCCGGGCGCGACGCCGGAGACGGCGCCGATCCTGGACGGTCTGGTCGGGCACGCCATCGCCTACTACCGGGATTTCGTGCGGCCGGCGAAGCGTTACCGGACCGCCACGGCGGCCGAGGCGCGCGCGCTGGAGGATCTGCGCGCGGCCCTGGCCGAGGCGCCGCCGGAGGCGGGGGCGGAGGATCTCCAGACCCTGGTCTACGAGGTGGGCAAGGCGCACGCCGACACCCTGGGCGACCTCAAGAGCTGGTTCAAGGCGCTGTACCAGATCCTGCTGGGGCAGGATCAGGGGCCGCGCATGGGCTCGTTCATCGCCCTGTACGGCCGCGACGAGACCCTGGCCCTGCTGGACCGCGCGATCGCCGGCGACGACCTGGCCATCTGATCCTGTGCGGCGCGGCGCCGGCGCGGTGTCCGCCGACCGGCGGCTGACCTGACGCGGTTGCCGGACGGGCGGTGTTCCGGCATGCTCGCGGGCACCGTGATCCGGCCAACCATAGAGCGGAACGCCCGAATACGGAATCGCATGGTGATTTCGAATTCGGGCGTTCCGCTCTGAAACCAACAGATCGCGCCGATTCACGCTCGAAATCGGCCCCACCCCGGTGGTTCCGATTTCGAGCTATCGGCGCTAGGGAGGGGGGTGCCATGCTCGGACCCAGCGACCTGTCCGTCTACCTGTCGGGCGAGATCCACACCGACTGGCGCGACCAGGTGATGGCGGCGTGCGAGACCGCCGGCCTGCGCATCGACTTTTCCGGCCCGGTCACCGACCACGGCGCTTCGGATGACTGCGGCGTCGTGTTGCTGGGTGAGGAGGACCTCCCGTTCTGGCGCGACCACAAGGGCGCCAAGATCAACGCCATCCGCACCACGGTGCTGATCGAACAGGCCGATATCGTGGTGGTCCGCTTCGGCGACAAGTACCGGCAATGGAACGCCGCCTTCGATGCCGGCTACGCGGCGGCGCTCGGGACGCCGGTGATCGTCATGCATCCGCCCGAGCTGACCCATGCCCTCAAGGAGGTCGACGCTGCCGCCCTGGCGGTGTGCGAGACGCCGGCCCAGGTGGCACAGGTGCTGGCCTACGTGCAGACCGGCCGGCTGCCCGGGCGGTGACCCTGGACGCGGCGGCGCGGCGCCGTTTCATCCGGACCTGGACCACCGTCGCCGCGCCACCGCACGTGCCGGACCTGCGCCTGCACCTGGCGACCGAGATCACGCCGCTGTGGCAGGCCAGCGAGGCGCTGTTGCGTGAGCGCGGCGTCGCGCCGCCGTTCTGGGCCTTCGCCTGGCCGGGGGGGCAGGCGCTGGCGCGTCATGTGCTCGACGACCCGGAACTGGTGCGCGGCCGTTCGGTCCTGGACCTGGCCTCCGGCTGCGGCATCGCCGGTATCGCCGCGGCGCGGGCCGGGGCGGACGCCGTGACCGGTGCCGATACCGATCCGATGGCGGCCGAGGCGCTGACCCTCAACGCCACGCTCAACGGGGTGGCGGATCGGGTGGTGGCGTCGGTGGTCGACCTGCTTCCGGCCGCCGATGCGCCCGCCGGTGGCGCCGCGCCCGGTCGCTGGGCCGTGATCCTGGCCGGCGACGTGTGCTACGAACAGCCGATGGCCGACCGCGCCGCGCGCTTCCTGCGCGCGCAGGCGGCCGCGGGCGCGGTGGTGCTGTTGGCCGACCCCGGGCGGGCGCATGTGCCGCGGGACGGGCTGGAACTCCTGGCGCGTTATGCCGTTGCCACCACGCTGGAGCTGGAGGATCGCCTGGTCCGCGAGACCGCGGTCTACCGCGTCCGGCCCCCTTCGCCCCCGAACCAGGGAGACGCCCGATGATGGACCTGTCCGATGCCGTGACCGACTATGTTCGCCGGGTCGGGATCGACGAGCCGGCGCCCCTCGCCGCGCTGCGGGCCGAGACCGAGGCGATGGAGACCGCGCACTGGGCCAGCAGCCCGGAGCAGGCGGCATTGCTCGGCTTTCTGGCACGGCTGGTGGGGGCGCGACGGGCGCTCGATATCGGCACCTTCACCGGCTACAGCGCGCTCGCCGTGGCCTACGCGCTGCCGCCCGGCGGCGAGGTGCGGGCCTTCGACGACTCCCCCGACTTCGCCGAGATCGCCCGCCGGCATTGGGGCCGGGCGGGGATGAACGACCGTATCCACCTGCACGTGGGCCCCGCCGCCGATGGGGTCGAGATGCTGATCGCCGAGGGTCAGGCCGGCACCTTCGACATGGCCTTCATCGACGCCGACAAGGAGGGCTACGACGGCTATTACGAGCAGGCCCTCCAGCTCGTCCGATCCGGCGGCCTGATCGCGCTCGACAACATGCTGTGGAAGGGGACGGTGGCCGACCCCGCGAACACGACCGCCAACACGGTGGCCTTGCGCGACCTGACGCTGAAGATCCGCGACGACGCGCGGGTGGATTCGTGCCTGCTGCCGATCCGCGATGGCCTCATGCTGGTGCGCCGCCGGTGATGACGTGGACTCGATAACATGGAATTAATACTGACTTGCATTTGCAGAAAGAGGGCGCACGCCCCATACTATGGGGCAACACTGACGACGGGACCGACGGAACGGCGCCGACCATGTACATCTGCAATTGCAGGGGCCTGAACGAACGACACGTGCGCACGGCCATCCAGGGCGGCGCGCGCCATGTCGCCAAGGTGTTCCAGAGCTGTGGCGAGAGCCCCCAATGCGCCCGCTGCGTGCCGCGCATCGCGGCCCTGATCCGGGCGGAGAAGGGGGCGGGGCCACCGGTTGCCTGTCCGCTGCCCGGCCATGCCGGCGGGGTCGGCGAGGTCGGCGGGCCGGATCACCGGCTCGAAGCTGGCCCCTCGGAGGTCACGTCGTCCCCTTAACACGCGGGACGACCGGCCCCACATGGCATGGGTCACGCAAGGGGCGCCCGGGCCGACGAGGGCCGCGGGCGCTCCGCCGTATCCGGATCATGACCATGTGGGGGAGAAGGGGATGAAGGGCGACAAGTCCGTCATTGATCGGCTCAACAGCGTCCTGACCAACGAACTGACCGCCGTGAACCAGTACTTCCTTCATGCCCGCATGATGAAGAACTGGGGATTCCTGCGGCTGGCCGACACCGTCTATCACGAGTCCATCGAGGAGATGCAGCACGCCGACATGGTGATCGAGCGCATTCTGCTTCTCGAAGGACTGCCCAACCTTCAGGATCTGAAGACTCTGCGCATCGGCGAGACCGTGCCGGAGTGCCTGGAGAGCGATCTCACGCTCGAATATGACGCCCGCGCCACCCTGGTCGAGGGGGTGGCCCACTGCGAGGCGGTGCAGGACTTCGTCAGTCGTGACCTGCTGCGGCACATCCTGTCCGACACCGAAGAGCACATCGACTGGCTCGAAAGCCAGATGCACCTGATCGCGCAGGTCGGTGCCAGCGGCTATCTCCAGCAGCAGATGTTCGGCGGCGAGGGCGACAGCGAGGATTGATCCGGCGGTGCGATCCCGAGGTGCCATCCCGTGGCATCCCGGGATGCCATCCCGGGATGCCACGGGGGCCGGATCGCGGTGCAGGGTCCGTTACCCGGACCCCGGCCGGTTCGGCCCGTCGCCGCGGGCCAGGGCCAGCATGGCCGGGATGTCCACCGCGTCCATCTGGTCGGGTCGCAGGAACGTCTCGGCGTAGGCCAGGTAGACGCTCGACGTCAGGAACAGTTCGAACAGCGCCCGATCGACGTGGTTGTCGCGCGCCATGAACGCCAGGATGCGCACGCTTTCGCTCAGTGTCTTGGGCCGCTTGTAGGGGCGGTCGGCCGCGGTCAGGGCCTCGAACACGTCGGCGATCGCCATCATGCGGGCCAGCGGCGACATCTGGTCGCCGGTCAGGCCGTTCGGATAGCCGGTCCCGTCCATCTTCTCGTGATGATTGCCGGCGATCTCCGGCACGCGGGCGAGGTGGCGCGGGAACGGCATCTGCGCCAGCATGCGCTGGGTGACCACGATATGGTCGTTGATCTTGTCCCGTTCCTCGGGGGAGATGGTGCCGCGGCTGATGCACAGATTGTAGACCTCGCCGAAGTCGTAGCCGTCCACCCGATGGTCGGGGCGGTCCGACAGCAGCGGTTCGACCGCCGGGGCCGGCGGCGGCGGGCTGGCGGCGGCGCGCTCCCGTTCCTGCCAGGACAGCCCCATCGTGCGGTCGAAGTGCCGCACCCAGGTGCGCTCGCCGATGCGTCGGACCCGGGCCATGTCTTCGGCCGACATGAACTCGCCGCCGATGTTGCATTGCGCGATGAAGGCGTAGTCGTCGTCCAGCTCCCGGACGGTGGCGGCGAACGCGGCCTCGGCGGCGGCCGGATCGGTGCCCTCTGCGCGGGCGCGCCAGTAGGCGACCTCGGCGTCGCGGCGCAGGACTTCGAAGCGGGTGCGGATCTCGTGAATGCGATTGTGGATGATCTCCAGCTTGGTGGCCTTGTCCATCACGTATTCGGGCGTGGTGACCTTGCCGCAGTCGTGCAGGTAGGCCGCCACGTGCAGTTCGTACCACTCGGCCTCGGTCAGGCCGAAATCGGCGTAGGGACCGCTGTCGGTCGTGCAGGCCGCCTCGGCCAGCAGCTTGACGATGGTCGGCACGCGCTCGCAATGGCCGCCGGTGTACGGGGACTTGGCGTCGATGGCGCCGGCCAGAACCTGGACCAGGGCATCCAGCAGGGCGCGCTGCGAACCGATCAGGTGCTGGTTGTCCAGCGCCACGGCGGCCTGCGCGGCCAGCGCTTCCACCAGGCTCTGGATCTGGGGCGAGAAGGGGATGACACGGCCCTGCTCGTCCTGCGCGTTGATGAGTTGCAGGACGCCCATCACCTCGTCGTCGTGGTTCTTGAGCGGGATGGTCAGGAAGGACTTGGAGCGGTAGCCGGTGCTGGCGTCGAACTTCCGCGGACCCGAGAAATCGAACTCGCCGGGCTCGTAGGCGTCGGCGGTGTTGATCGTGCGCCCGGTCAGCGCGGCGGCGGTGCAGACGTTGCCGTAGTTGGGGGCGCCGCTGTCGGGGTCGCGCATATGCAGCACCGGGAAGGCGATCGGCCGTCCGGTGGTGCCGCCCATCGCCACCCGCAGGCTGTCGTTGCGGATGATGTCGAAACTAAGCGTGTTGCGGTCGGGGTCGCGCAGATAGAGCGTGCCGCCGTCGGCGCGGGCGATCGCCTTGGCCTCCAGCAGGATGCGTTCCACCAGCGTGGCGTGGTCCCGCTCCGCCGACAGCGCGATGCCGGTCCGAATCAGCCGCCGCAGGTGGTCTTCGCTGATGTCCGCCCGGCTGTCTGCGCGGCCGCCGTCGGACGTCGCGTCCGGGGCGGTCGCCTCGGGCGCCATCGCCTGCGTGGATACCCGTTCGGTGCTCCTCATACCGTCCCCGCTGCCGAACACACCACCCGGCCCCCGGCGCATGTGTCAGGAGACAGGATAGCAGCGCGACCGATCCAGTGGTAAGGAAAACGCCCGGTTCAGGGTGGCTTGTCCCGCCGTGTTCGATCTCCGTCAGACTGGAGTAGTGTGCATGCCCTTTGAGTCCCTGCGCGATTTCATGGATCGTCTGTCCCGGGACGGTCGCCTATTCCGTGTTGAGGCGCCCGTGTCCCCGGTTCTGGAGATGACGGAGATCCAGACCCGGTTGCTGGCGGAGGGCGGACCGGCGGTGCTGTTCGAAACCGTGGTGGGCGACGACGGCCGGCGCTTCGACATGCCGGTGCTGGTCAACCTGTTCGGCACCGTCGAGCGCGTGGCCTGGGGCATGGACCGCACGCCGGCGCAGTTGCGCGAGGTGGGCGAGACCCTGGCGTTCCTCAAGCAGCCGGAGCCGCCCGGCGGCTGGCGCGAGGCGCTGGAGATGATGCCGCTGTTGAAGACGGTGATGGCGATGAAGCCGCGCGCCGTCTCCAAGGCGCCGTGCCAGGAGGTGGTGCTCACGGGCGCCGACATCGACCTGGGCCGGCTGCCGGTGCAGAGCTGCTGGCCGGGCGAGCCGGCGCCGCTCATCACCTGGCCGCTGGTGGTGACCCAGGGACCGCAGGCGACGCAGAAGGGCGGCCGGCGTGAGGATGCCTTCAACCTGGGCATCTACCGCATGCAGGTGACCGGGCGCGATACCACCCTGATGCGTTGGCTGAAGCACCGCGGCGGTGCCCAGCACTACCGCCGCTGGGCCGCCGAGAAGCGCGCGCCACTGCCGGCCGCGGCGGTGCTCGGGGCGGATCCGGGCACCATCCTGGCCGCCGTCACGCCGGTGCCGGACACGCTGTCGGAGTACCAGTTCGCCGGCCTGCTGCGCGGCCGCAAGGTGGATCTGGTGGACTGCAAGACGGTCCCCTTGAAGGTGCCGGCCACGGCGGAGATCGTGCTGGAGGGCCACGTCATGCTGGACGAGTTCGGCGACGAGGGGCCCTACGGCGACCATACCGGCTACTACAACGCGGTCGAGCCGTTCCCGGTGTTCCGGATCTCGGCCATCACCATGCGCCGCAAGCCCATCTACCTGTCCACCTTCACCGGCCGGCCGCCGGACGAGCCCAGCGTCCTGGGCGAGGCCCTGAACGAGGTGTTCATTCCCCTCCTGGTCCAGCAGTTCCCGGAGATCGTGGATTTCTGGCTGCCGCCGGAAGGGTGCTCCTACCGCATCGCCGTGGTCAGCATGCGCAAGGCGTACCCCGGCCATGCCAAGCGGGTCATGATGGGGGTGTGGTCCTTCCTGCGCCAGTTCATGTACACCAAGTTCGTGATCGTGGTGGACGACGACGTTGACGCCCGCGACTGGAAAGACGTCATGTGGGCCATCTCGACCCGCATGGACCCGGCCCGCGACATCACCGTGGTGGAGGGCACGCCCATCGACTATCTGGATTTCGCCAGCCCCGAGAGCGGCCTGGGCGGCAAGATCGGTCTGGATGCGACCAACAAGTGGCCGCCCGAGACCCATCGCGACTGGGGCCAGAAGATCCGCATGACCGATGCCATCATCGACCGCGTGACCGCGAAATGGGACAGCCTGGGCCTGCCCGGCTCCGGCGCGCCGATCTGGCGCTAGCGCTGTCCCGTCCCGTCCTGTCCTGTCCTGTCCCGTCGTTCCACCCCGCCCGTCATCCGCCCGTTCGTTCCCGCCCCGCCCAGCCCAACCGGAGACCTGCCGCATGTCCGAGGCCGACACCCTTGCCCTGCTCGAAGACCTGATCGCCCGCGCCCGCACCGCCGGGGCCGACGCCGCCGATGCCGTGTTGGTGGACGGGGTCTCGGTGTCCGTGGCCTGGCGCCTGGGCGCTTTGGAACGCCTGGAGCGGGCCGAGGGGGGGGACATCGGCCTGCGCGTGTTCGTGGGCCGGCGCCAGGGCATCGTCTCCAGTGCCGACCGCTCGCCGCAGGCCTTGCAGGATCTGGTCGACCGGGCCGTGGCCCTGGCCCGCACCGTGCCGGAGGACCCGTACTGCGGTCTGGCGGACCCGGACCAGCTCGCCCGCGATCTGCCGGACATCGAGAGCCGCGATCCGGTCGAGCCGTCGGCGGAAACACTCACCGAGATGGTGCGCGCCGCCGAGGACGCCGCCCGCGCGGTGCCCGGAGTGACCAACTCCGAGGGCGCCGAGGCCGGCTGGAGCCTGACCACCGTGGCGCTGGCGGCCAGCAACGGCTTCGCCCGCTCCTATGCCCGCACCGGCTGCTCGCTGGCGGCCAGCGTCATCGCCGGCGCGGGCGGAGACGGCATGGAGCGGGACTACGACTACACCGCCGCCGTGTTCCGCGAGGACCTGCGCGATCCGGCCGAGGTCGGACGCAGCGCGGGCGAGCGTGCGGTGCGCCGGCTGGGGGCGCGCCGGCCGCGCACGGTGAAGGTGCCGGTGGTGTTCGACCCGCGCGTGGCCCGCTCCCTGGTCGGGCATCTGCTCGGCGCCATCAATGGCTCGGCCATCGCCCGCGGCACCAGCTTCCTGAAGGATCGCATGGGAGAGCGCCTGTTTCCGGCGGGCCTGTCGATCATTGAGGATCCGCACCGCCACCGCGGCCTGAAGTCGCGGCCCTGCGACGCCGAGGGGCTGCCGACGCTGCGCCGCGCCCTCGTCGACGACGGTCGCCTGACGACCTGGCTGCTCGACCTGCGCGCCGCCCGCCAACTGGGCCTGGACAGCACCGGACACGCCAGCCGCAGTCCCGGGTCGGCGCCGCACCCGGGGGCCTCGAACGTGTACCTGGAGCCCGGTCATGCCAGTCCGGCTGACCTGATCGCGGACATCAAGGAGGGGGTCTACGTCACCGAGCTGGTGGGGCAGGGCGTCAACATGATCACCGGCGACTATTCGCGCGGCGCCGCCGGCTTCTGGATCGAGAACGGCGAGATCACCCACCCGGTCAGCGAATGCACCATCGCCGGCACCCTGCCGCAGATGTTCGCCGCCCTGACGCCGGCCGATGACCTGGTGCTGCGCTACGGCACCGACAGCCCGACGGTGCGCGTCGACGGCATGACCGTCGCGGGCCAGTGACGGGCGGGCGGGTCATGGATTTCCGCAGCGACAACGTGACCGGCGCCGCCCCCGCAATCACCGCGGCCCTGGCGGCGGCCGCGGCCGGCACGGCCGCGCCCTATGGCGCCGACCCCTGGACCGACCGGCTGACCGCCCGCCTCGCGGCGGTGTTCGAGACCGAGGTGGCCGTGTTTCCGGTCGTCACCGGCACCGCGGCCAACGCGCTGGCCCTGGCGCAACTCGTGCCGCCGTTCGGCGCCGTGATCTGCCACGAGGACAGCCACATCAACACCGACGAGTGCGGGGCGCCGGAGATGTTCACCGGCGGGGCCAAGCTGGTCGCCGTGCCCGGGGGCGCCGGACGGTTGGACCCGGCTGCGGTGGATGCGGCGATCCGCCGCACCGGCTACCGCAAGGTGCATCGCGTCCGCCCGGCGGCGGTCAGCGTCACGCAGGCGACCGAGTGCGGCACCGTCTACACGGTCGAACAGGTCGCGGCCGTGGCCGACGTCTGCCGCCGCCATGGCCTGGCGCTGCACATGGACGGGGCGCGCTTCGCCAACGCGGTCGCCGCGCTGGGCTGCGCGCCGGCGGATCTGACCTGGCGCGCCGGCGTCGACGTGCTGTGCCTGGGCGCGACCAAGAGCGGGGCCTGGGCGGCCGAGGCGGTGGTGGTCTTCCGGCCCGAGTTGGCGACCGACATCGCGGAACGGCGCAAGCGCGCCGGCCACCTGCTGTCCAAGATGCGCTTCGTCTCGGCCCAGCTCCTGGCCTGGCTGGACGATGACCTGTGGCTGCGCCATGGCGCCCATGCCAACGCCATGGCCCGCCGCCTGGGGGCGGGGCTGGCGGCCGTGCCGGGGGTGACGGTGCCCGATCCGGTCGAGGCCAATATGGTGTTCCCGGTGCTGCCGCCGGGGCTGGCCGAGGGGCTGCGCGCGGCCGGGGTGCTGTTCGGCGACTGGCCGTCCGAACACGCCGACATGGTGCGGTTCGTGACCAGCTTCCAGAGCCGGCCCGAGGACGTCGACGCCGTGGTGGCCCGGGCGCGCGACCTGGCGGTGGCACCGGCCGGGGCGTGAGGCCGTCCCGATCTGCCTTCATCCGGCGCCCACGCGGGAGCGTGGGACCGAGAAAACCCCCGTCTCGCGCCCACGCTCCGGCGTGGGCGCCTGCGCGGCCGGCGCGGGCCTACAGGTCCAGCCTGTCCAGCATGTCCTGGGTGATGAGAGTCACGCCGCCCTCCGTGACCAGGAAGCGCTTGGCATCCTCCTCGGGATCCTCGCCCACCACCAGGCCGCTCGGAATCTGGGTGCGGGCCGCCACGATGCATTTGGTCAGGCGGGCGTGGCGGCCGATGTCGACCTCGGGCAGCAGCACGCTGTCCTTGACCCGGGAGTACGAGTTCACGCGCACGTCGTGGAACAGCAGGGAATGGCTGACGGCGCCGCCGGAGACAATGCAGCCCGCCGCCAGCACCGAGTCCACGGCCATGCCGCGGCGGTCCGGTTCGTCGAACACGAACTTGGCGCCGGGGCGCTGCACCTGACAGGTCCAGATCGGCCACGCCGGATCGTACAGATCGAGGTCGGGGGTGACCGCCACCAGGTCCAGGTTCGAGGCCCAATAGGCATCGAGGGTGCCGACGTCGCGCCAGTATGGCACGTCGCGCGAGTGCGGCGGGTAGACGCAGCTCTCCTCGAACCGGTGCGCCACCATGCGGGCCTTGCCCAGCAGGCTGGGCAGGATGTTCTTGCCGAAGTCGCGCGCGGAGGCGGGGTCGCGCGCGTCCTCCTCCAGCACCTTCAGCAGGAAGTCGGCCCGGAACAGGTAGATGCCCATGCTGGCGAAGGCCCGGTCGGGCTGGCCCGGGATGCAGGGCGGATCGGCGGGCTTTTCCAGGAAGCCGGTGATGGTGTCGTGATCATCCACGTCGACCACGCCGAAGGCGGTGGCGTCCAGGCGCGGGACCTCGATACAGGCCACCGAGACGTCGGCTTGCGACCTTAGGTGGGAGGCCATCAGCTTGGAGTAGTCCTGGCGGTAGACGTGGTCGCCGGCCAGCACCAGGATGTGCTCCGCCCCGTGGGCCTGGATGCGCTCGATGTTCTGGAATACGGCATCGGCGGTGCCCTGGTACCAGGAGCCGGCGGCGGTCTGCTGCTGGGCCGGCCACAGCTCGACGAACTCCCCCACCTCCGAGCGCAGGAACCCCCAACCGCGCTGGATGTGGTGGATGAGGGTATGCGCCTTGTACTGGGTCAGGACACAGATCCGCCGAAGCCCGGAGTTGATGCAGTTGGACAGGGGAAAGTCGACGATGCGGTACTTGCCGCCGAACGGCACCGCCGGCTTGCTCTCCTTGTCCGTCAGATCGCGCAGCCGGCTGCCCCGTCCGCCCGCCAGAACCAGTGCCAGGGTGCCGCGCATCGCGCGATTGACGTCGGCGGCAAAGGCCAGTTCGTCGGCCACGGCATGGCCGTAGCGGGAGGTCGGCCCGGGGGTCTTGTCGTCCATTGCGTGCGCTCCTTGGCGATGACGGCGGGGCTTGGCGGTAGGGCTGGGCGGTAGGGCTGGGCGGTAGGGCTGGGCGGTGGGGCTGGGCGGCGCGGCGGGGCGGCGGGAGCCGGCGCCGATTCGGGTCGGACAATTACATGAGCATGATGGTCGATCAATCAACGGAATATGACGGGCCGGATGCCGTGCGGGGGCGGCGCGACACAGCCGCGGTGCTGTGTCGGCGGCGAGGGTCGCGCCCGCAGCCAAGGCTTTGCTTCCCGTCGTCGGACGGGTAAGGTCCCGCGCACCGACTCACACTTTGCGGGAACCCCTCGATGCGCGTTCTGTTCGTGGCCTCGGAAGCCTATCCGCTCATCAAGACCGGCGGCCTTGCCGACGTCACCGGGGCGTTGCCCGTGGCTCTCGGCCGCCTTGGCGTCGATGCGCGCATCCTGATGCCGGCCTATGGCGGCCTGCTCGACCGCGTCGAAGTCACCGGCCCGGCCCGCAGCCTGGGCGAGGTCCTGCCCAACATCCGCGCCCGTCTGGTGCCGGCGCGCGAGCCGGACGGTGAGCGCGAGCTTCTGCTCGTCGACTGCCCGGCCCTGTTCGAGCGGCCGGGCGGGCCATACCTCGACGAGTACGGCCACGACTGGCCGGACAACTTCCTGCGCTTTGCCCTCCTGGGTCGCATCGGGGCCATGGTGGCCGCGCAGGGGGCGTTGCCCGACTGGGCGCCGGACGTCGTGCACGCCAGCGACTGGCAGGCGGGCCTCACGGCGGCCTATCTGTGGCTCTGGGGTGTGAAGCGCCCGGCCACGGTGTTCACCGTCCACAACCTGCACTATCAGGGCATCTTCGGCCGCGAGATTCTGCCCATGATCGGCCTGCCCGACTGGATGTTCTCGGTCGAGGGTCTCGAATTCTACGGCCACGTTTCCTATCTCAAAGCGGGTCTGTACTACAGCCAGTTCCTGACCACCGTCAGTCCCACCTATGCGCGCGAAATCCAAACCCTGATGGGGGGCGAAGGGTTGCACGGTCTCCTGTCCAGTCGGGCGTCGCGCCTTCAGGGCATCCTCAACGGAGTCGATCAGGCGGACTGGGATCCGGCGGCGGACCCCCATATCGCGGCGCCGTTCCATCACGACGACCTGAGCGGTAAGGCGGCCTGCAAGGCGGCGCTCCAGCGCGAAATGGGTCTGGCCCAACGGCCGGATGCGCCGCTGTTCGGGGTGGTCAGTCGGTTCGTGGAACAGAAGGGCATTGATCTTGCTCTGGCGGTGATCTCCACGATCGTGGACAGTGGGGGCCAGATCGTCATTCTGGGATCGGGCGATCCGGGGCTGGAATGGCATGTGCGCGGGGCGGCGGGGGCGATGCCGGACAGCGTGGCGGCGCGAATCGGCTACGACGAGGGGCTGTCGCATCGCATCCAGGCCGGCGCGGACGCGCTGCTGGTGCCGTCACGGTTCGAGCCCTGCGGCCTCACGCAGCTATATGCCATGCGGTATGGGACGGTTCCGGTGGTGCGGCGCACCGGCGGTCTGGCGGATACGGTGATCGACGTCGACGAGGCCTCCGCCGGGACCGGCATCGTGTTCGATCACCCGGACCCGAGCAGTCTGATCGGCGCGGTGCGCAGAACGATCGCGCTGTACCGCCAGGGCGAAGCCTGGCAAACGGCGATGCGCGCCGGCATGGCGCTGGACCATAGCTGGGACCGGGTGGCGCGCGAGTACCTGGGTTTGTACGGCGAAGTGCTGCACGCCGACTGACGGCCAGGCGGCGGCGCGCCGACGAGGGGCGAGACGGGTGACCAAGACGGGTGACCGAGACGGGCGACCAAGACGGGTGACCGGTGCTGCGGGCACGGGTCCGGCCCGCGCCCACGACGCGGACCACGAACCACAAGCCACGAACACGAAGGCGGGCGACCATGGATCAGTTGGTGAAGGAAGCCCTTGAGGGCGAGTTCCGCGTCAATATGCACGATGCGGACAGCATCCGGCGCGGCCTCATTTCGTACATGGTGCGCGTGGTGGGACACGACCCGCGCTCGGCCGGCACGCGGCAGTGGTTCATGGCGCTGGCGCACATGATCAAGGGCATCCTGTCGGAGCGCGGCATGGGCACCAGTCGCGCCCAGTACGGCCAGGACACGCGGCGCATCTACTACCTGTCGATGGAGTTCCTGACCGGCCGCCGCCTGATGAAGCACCTGGTCGACTTCGGCCTGACCGACACGGTGCGCGAGGCGCTCGAGTCGCTCGGCCAGGATCTCGACACGGTGGCCGAGGAGGAGCCGGACCCGGCGCTCGGCAACGGCGGCCTGGGCCGGCTGGCGGCGTGCTTCCTGGACTCCATGGCGACCCATCAATATCCGGGTCACGGCTACGGGATCCGCTACGAGTTCGGCATGTTCTCGCAGACCATCGAGGACGGCCAGCAGGTGGAGCACCCGGACAACTGGCTGCGCCGGGGCAATCCGTGGGAGTTCGTGCGCCATAGCGTGGCCTATCCGGTGCGCTTCCACGGCCGCATCGTCTGCTTCCGGGACGAGCAGGGCCGCGAGCGCTGCGAATGGGTGGACACCCAGGATATCAACGCGGTGGCCTCCGACCTGAAGATCACCGGCTACGACAGCCCGATCATCTCCAACCTGCGCCTGTGGACGGCGCGGGCGACCAACGATTTCGACCTGCGCTTTTTCAACGAGGGCAACTACATCGAAGCGGTGAAGGACAAGACCACCTCGGAGACGCTGTCCAAGGTGCTCTACCCCATGGACAGCACCGTCCTGGGCCAGGAACTGCGCCTCAAGCAGGAGTACTTTTTCGTCTCGGCGTCGCTGCAGGACATCATCGCGCGGTATCTGCGCGTCCACAGCGACATGTCGACCCTGCACAAGAAGATCGCCATCCAGCTCAACGACACCCACCCGGCCCTGGCGGTGCCGGAGATGATGCGCCTGCTGGTGGACGTGCACGGGCTGGACTGGGACAAGGCCTGGCACGTGACCCGCGAGACCTTCTGCTACACCAACCACACCCTGCTGCCGGAGGCGCTGGAGACCTGGCCCATCGGCATGCTGGAGCACGTGCTGCCGCGTCACCTGGAGATCATCTACCTGATCAACCACGACCACTTGCAGCAGGTGCGGTTCCGCTTCCCCGGCGAGATGGACGTGCTGCGGCGCATGTCGCTGGTGGACGAGGAAACCCAGCGCATCCGCATGGCCCACCTGGCGATCGTCGGCAGCAAGAGGGTCAACGGCGTGGCCGCGCTGCACACGCGGTTGCTGCGCGAGAAGGTGTTTCCCGAGTTCGACGAGATGTATCCGGGCAAGTTCGTCAACGTCACCAACGGGGTGACCCAGCGGCGTTGGCTGCTCCAGTGCAACCCGGAGCTGGGGGCCCTGATCTCCCAGGCGATCGGGGAGGCCTGGAAGACCGACCTGATGGCGCTGCGCGACCTGGAGCCGATGGCCGAGGACGCCGCCTTCCGGGAGCGTTTCAACGCCATCAAGCTGGCGAACAAGGAACGCCTGGGCGCGCACATCGCCGGCCAGACCGGACTCGTTGTCGATCCGGCGAGCATGTTCGACGTGCAGGTCAAGCGGATCCACGAGTACAAGCGCCAGCTCCTCAACGTTCTGCACGTGGTCCACCGCTACGTGCTGCTGCGCGAGGGCCGGGTGACGGCCCCGGTGCCGCGCACGGTCATCATCGGCGGCAAGGCGGCGCCCGGATACTATCTGGCCAAGCAGATCATCCGCCTGATCAATGACGTCGCCCTGACCATCAACAACGACCGCAGCGTGAGCGACCTGCTCAAGGTCGTGTTCCTGCCCAACTACAATGTCTCAAGTGCCGAGATCACGATCCCGGGCGCCAACCTGTCCGAGCAGATCTCCACCGCCGGCACCGAGGCGTCGGGCACCGGCAACATGAAGTTCGCGCTCAATGGGGCGCTGACCATCGGGACCCTCGACGGCGCCAACATCGAGATCAAGGAAGAGGTCGGCGACGACAACATCTTCATCTTCGGCCTGACCACCGAGCAGGTGATGGAGACCAAGCGCCGCGGCTATAATCCCTGGAGGGTGATCGAGGGCAATCCGGATCTGAAGCGGGTGGTCGACATGATCACCTCCGGGTTCTTCAACCCGCAGCAGGTCAACCGTTACCACGCGATCGGGGAAACCCTGTTTGAACGCGGCGACCAGTACATGGTGCTGGCCGACTTCGCGGCCTACGTGGAGGCCCAGAACCGGGTGGACGAGCTGTTCCAGGATCCGGATGCCTGGGCCCGCAAGGCCATCCTGAACGTGGCCCGCATGGGGACGTTCTCGTCGGACCGCTCCATCCACACCTATGCACGCGACATCTGGGGCGTCGAGCCGATGGACCTGACGGCCACGCTCTGACCGGGCCGGGCGCCGATCAGAGCAGCGCCATCAGGATCAGGCGGCCGCCCGAGACCAGCAGCCCGGCCATGACAAGGCGTCGGAACAGGCGGTCGTCCACGGCCTCGCGGATGCGCCGGCCGAGCGGGTAGCCGGCCAGCAGCACCGGCGCCATGGCCAGGGAGGCCAGCGCCAGCGGTAGGGTGAGCACCGCGGCGGCACCGAAGGCCACCAGCGTCAGCACGTTGGTCAGGGACCACAGAGTCCCGATGGCCGCCACGTAGGTGGCCCGGTCCAGACGCAATGCGGTCATGTAGAGGATGATGGGCGGACCGAAGATGGTGGTGGTCCCGGCCAGCAGTCCGGTGAGCGCGCCCAGCACGGCGCCAGCAACCTTTTCCTGGCGTGGCCGCAACCGCAGGCGGGGCAGGCGTTCGCCCAGCAGCGAGGCGGTCACGATCACCCCGCCCAGCAGCAGCAGGAGCGCGTCCGTGGGCACGCTGGCCAGGATGGCGGCGCCGAGGGCGATGCCCGCCACCTTGGTCAGCAGCAGGGGCCAGAACCGGCCCAGGATCTCCAGCACCCGGCCGCCCTCGCGCATCATCGCCAGGTTGCCGGCGAACGCCGGCAGGACCGACAGGGCGATGGCGTCCTTGACCGGCAGCACCAGGGTCAGTATGGAGATCACGACGATCGGCACGCCGAACCCAATGGCGCCCTTGATGAGACCCGCGAGCAGGAAGGCGACCGTCATCACCGCCCATTGCGGCGCGGTGTAGTCCGGCAGGGCCAGGTCCAGGGCCAGGTCCCAGCCGGTCACGGGCCGCCCGCGAGCCGGCGCGCCCGCCAGATCAGGACCGTGCCGGTCAGCGCGAACAGACCGATGGCCGGGAAGGTGACGGCGTAGCCGCCCAGCAGCGGGACCAGGGCGGAGAACAGCGCCGGCCCGACGCCGACGCCGCCGAAGGTGAAGAACAGCGCCCCGCCGGTGGCCGCGCCGACCTGGCCGGGCGGACACAGCCGCGCCACCTCGGCCAGGAACACGCCGTTCCAGCCGATGGCCGACAGGCCGAACAGCGCCAGCACCACCGTGACCGTCCAGGTCGGCCAGGTCGGCGTCATCAGGCCGGTGATCGCGGCGCAGCCCAGCGACAGCCCACCGATCAGGGCCAGCGTCAGCAGACCGCCGCCGAGCCGGTCGGCCAGCCAGCCCCAGAACACGCGGCCGAGCGCGCCGGCGACCTGCACCAGCGACGCCACAATGCCGGCCAGCACCAGGGAGCGGCCCAGCCCCTCGACCAGCAGCGTGACCAGGAAGGTGGTGAGGGAGAGCTGCACGGCGGCGAAGCAGAATGTCATCAGGGCCAGCGCCCGCAGCGGCGGATGCGCCCACACCAGGCCCAGCCCGCCGAAGGCACGGCCCCGGCGCCGTGCATCCGGCCGGCGGTCGTCGTCCCAGGCCGGCCGCAGCGCCTGGAGCGCCGCCGCCGCGCCGAGGGCCAGCGCCGCGATCACCGCGAGGCCGGCGCGCCAGCCGAAGGCCACGCTGAGCGCCGGCAGCATCAGGCCGGCGAGGACGCCGCCCAGCGGGACGCCGGTCTGCTTGAGCGAGAAGATCAGGTTGCGGCGGGTGGCCGGGGCGAAGCGGAACAGCACGTGCGACGACGCCGGGTTGGTCATACCGTAGCCCCAGCCGATCAGCAGCGAGGCCGGGACCAGCGCCCACAGGGTGCCGACCGCGGCCCCCAGGGCGCAGCCCGCCCCGCCGAGCGCCAGCGCGAGCTGGCTGCTGCGCCCGGCGCCGTGGCGGGTCACGGTTCCCCCGGCCAGCACCGCCGAGACCGCGCCCGCGATGTAGACCAGGCTCATCTGGTAGCCGACCATCTCCGGCGGCACGCCGAGCGCCCCGGTGATGGCCGGCCCCAGCGTCGCGACGCACAGGGTGGCAAGGGTGACCAGGGCCTGCACCAGGGTGGTGGCGCCGACGATGACGGGCAGGCTGCGCGCCAGCCCGGCGGGGGCGGGCGCGACGGGGGCGGTGGGCACGGCGGGCGTCCGGGTTGGTGAGTCGGAGGTTCGCTCTGTCTAGCAGGCGGTCGGGCCGACCGTCCACGGCCCCGCCGCCGCGCCGGCTGGACAGTCCGCCGGCGGCCGGCTATCCAGGGCGCCGCGTGCCCCGCGGCAACGCCCTGGACCCGTCACCCTGAACCCATCCTCGACCGAACGGACCGCGCCATGCTCACCCAAGGCTTCGACGCCGCCTGGGAGACCTACCTTCGCGCCGGGGCCTGGTTGCCGGCGCCGCCGCCGCCGGTGCGGCCCCGCCGGGTCTCCGGCCTCGCCGCCGTGCTCGACGGCACCGACATCGCGGCGGTGGTGCTGGATGCCTACGGGGTGCTGCACACCGGCGGGCACACGCTGCCGGGGGCCGCGGCGGCGATCGCCGACGTGCGACGGCGCGGGCTGCCCCTGTTCGTCCTGACCAACGACGTCACCCACGAACCGGCGGGGGTGGCGACCGGCCTGCACCGCCGCGGCCTCGACATCCGGCCCGACGAGGTGGTCTCCGGCCGCGACCTGCTGCCGCAGGCCCTGGTGGCCGTGGGCGGGGGCGCCGGCTGGGGCGTGATCGCCATCCACCCGCGCGAGCTGGTCGCCCGCTTTCCCGCCCTGACGGTGGTGGAGGCCCTGGCCGACAGCCGCCCCGAGGACTGGGACGGCCTCGACGGCTTCGTGTTGGTGGACTGTTTCCACTGGAACCCAGCGGACCTGGCGTTGTTCCGGGCGCTGATGGCGCGCCGGCCGCGTCCCCTCATCATCCCCAACCCGGACGTGACCTGTCCCTACGACGGCGCCCTGACCCTGGAGCCGGGCGCCCTCGGTCTGGCGGCCGCGCGCGATCACGGCGTGTCCGTCCACTTCCTCGGCAAGCCCTTCCCGGATCTTTACGCCCTGCTCAAGGCCCGCCTGCCCGGGGTGGCCCCGGACCGGGTCCTGATGGTCGGCGACAGCCCGCACACCGATATCCTGGGCGCCCGCGGGGCGGGGCTGCGGTGCCTGCTGGTCGAAAGCGGCCTGCTGCACGGCCAGGACACGGCGCGCCGGCTGGCGGAAAGCGGGCTGTGGCCGGACTTCATCGCGGGCGCCATCGCGCCGGCCGCCGAGGCCGCCTGAGCCGGCCGGCGCGGCGTCCCGAATCGAGTCCCCAGCGCGCCGCGGCCATGGTACAATCTGGCCAGTCCGATCTACCGTCCCAGGACCGGGGCGGGGCCGGATCCTGACGCCGAGGGATTGGGAAGAAGACCCATGGTCACCGCGCTTGCAGGCGGCTCGCTGCTCGGAGGCGGCTCGCTGCTCCCCACCTCCACCTCCAGCCTGTCGACGACTCGCATCGCCGAGCGCATGTATACCGACATGCGCAAGAAGACGGATGCGGTTCAGCTCGCCTACCAATCGGACCTCGATCCGCTCAACGCCCGCCTGGGATCGGTGGCCGGGCGCCTCAGCGACGCCGAGGATATCCAGGTGGCGGTGGAGAACGGCGAGACCCAGGTCAAGGAGATCCGCCAGCTCCTGTTGGACCTGCGCGTGATCCTGTCGAGCGCCGAGCGCAACCCGGACCACAAGGACTTCTACGCCGCGCAGTTCAATGGGACGCTGACCGAGATCAACAAGGTCGCGGACCGCTATGCCGACGCCTACAACCTGCTCGGCCGGCCGGATCCCGAGACCCTGGCGCCGGCCGTCAAAACGCTCCAGGTGGAGGACTTCGGGGTCGATCTGGAGTTCCAGGGGCTCTACGCGGGGTCCTCGTTCAACCTCGTCGGCACCGGCGACTCGGACGGCACGACCTACCAGAACGAACCCACGGTCAATCTCATGCAGGCGGTCACCGACCCCGGCGGCGAGGAACTGGAGGGTACGATCGGACACGACAGCGACCGCATCAGCGCCGTGGCGGTGAATGGCGAGTCGATCTCGTTCACGCTGGACGGCACCGACAGCTTCACCGGTACGCTGGAACAGGGCGGCATCGGCCTGATGCCGGCATGGTTCTACGACGGCTTCACCGACCTCGACGCCGCCAGTGCGGCGGTGGCGGAGGCCGAGTCGGCGCTGGAGGAGGTCTCGCTCAATCTCGCCAACATTGGCAGTCGCATCACCCCGATCGTCGACCGGCTGACGCGTGAGAAGGAGCAGGTCACCGGCGAGATCGCCACCCTCCGCGGCACCGAGGAGCAGGAGATCGCGGCGATCGAGAACGAGACCCGGCGCCAGTTCACGGCCGTCGAGAACAGCCTGAAGCAATCGTCGGGCGATATCGCGCGCTACAAGAGCATCCTCGCTCCCCTGAACCGCGGCCCCTTCGCCGACCTGAACGTCTGAGCCTGGGTCCCGTCTCGCCCCGGTCACGGGTGGGATCGGCCCGGTTTTTCCGCGGTCGGATCATTTTCGCCTGCGGCCGGCTTGGTGCCTTCGCTACACTGTGACGGACGATTGGGCCGGATGACTGGGCCGGACCATTGGGCCGGGCGCTGGCGCAGACCGGCGCGGTGCGTATCCAGGAGCGGCGGGGGAGGACGACGGTCATGCGAACGGCGGTCCGGACGGGAACGGCGGCGCTGCTGCTGGCGCTGGCAGCGATGATCGGGGGCACGCCGGGGGCGGCGCAGGAGGCGGGCGACGCGGGCGGCGACGGCGCGGACACCGGGCGCCTGCTGGCCGAGCTGAACAAGCTGGAGGGCGTCGAGGCCGGCTGCCGCAGCTTCTTCCTGTTCCGCAACGACACCGACGTCACCCTGGCCGGGTTCGAGATGTCGCTGGCCGTCCTCGACCGCGACGGCGTCATCGACCGGCTGCTGACCATCGACGCCGCGCCCTTGCCGTCGCGCCGTACCACCCTGAAGCTGTTCGATATCCCGGACATGCCCTGCGCCGATATCGGCGAGGTGATCCTGCACGACATCGCCACCTGCGAGGCCGAGGGCGGCGGCGTCGCGGACTGCTTCGCCATCCTGGACCTGTCGTCGCGCGCCGACGTGCCCTTCGTGCTGTAGCGGCGGGGAGGGACGGGCGCCATGACCGCTGTGGTCGACCTGTTGCGCGAGGGGGTGGAGGCCGGCGGCCCGATCGTCGTGATCCTGGGCGGGCTGTCGGTGTACGCGCTCGCGCTGGTCATCCTCAAGGCGGTTCAGTTGGCCGGGGTGTTGGGCGGGCGCCGGGCGCGCGAGGCCGCCATCGTCTCCTGGGGCCGCGGCGAGCGCGAGACGGCGGAGCGCGCCCTGTCCGAGGGGCGCACGCCCATGGACCGCGTGGTGCTGGCGGCCATGCGCGGCCGTGCGGCCGGTCTGGATCGCGTCGCCCTGACCGCCGAGGTGGAGCGCCTGGGCAACGCCGAACTGGACCGGCTGGGCCGCAACCTGCGCATGCTGGAGGTCATCGCCATGGTCAGCCCGCTGCTCGGCCTGCTGGGCACCGTTCTCGGCATGATCCAGTCGTTCCAGGAACTCGAACTGGCCGGCGGATCGGCCAATGCCGCCGTGCTGGCCGGCGGCATCTGGCAGGCGCTGCTGACCACCGCCGCGGGACTGTCGGTGGCCATCCCGGCGGCCATCGCCGCCAACCTGATGGCGGCGCGTGTGGATCGTGTCGGCCATGCCATCGAGCACGACGCCGGCCGCATCCTGGCGGCGGTGCCGGTGCATCCGGCGGGGTAGGGGGCATGCGGCTGCGGCGATCGCGGCCCACCGGGGCCGTCATCACCCTGACGCCGCTGGTGGACGTGCTGCTGATCCTGCTCGTGTTCTTCATGGTGACGTCGCGCTACCTGAACCTGGATATGATCCCGATGGTCGAGCGTGGAACGGCGCCGGGGGCACCGGGACCGGCGGCCGCGCCCGAGGCCCGCCCCCTGCTGCTGCGGCTGGCGGCCGACGGGGGCGTGGTGTGGCGCGGCGAGGCGCTGGGACCGGCGGCGCTGACCGCGGCGCTGACGGCACGGGTGGCGGCGCACCCGGAGACCCGCGTGCTGGTGCTGCCGGCGGGCGATGCCGATGCCCAGGCGCTGGTTTCGCTGCTGGAACGGGCGACCCGCGCGGGAATCGCCGACGTCCGCGTGGTGCGCCTGGAGGACCGGTGATGCGCCTGCGCCGATCCCCCCGCCGCCGCGCGCCGGAGACCATCGTCGCCCTGATCGACGTGGTTTTCTTCCTGCTCGTGTTCTTCATGCTGGTGGGCCGGCTTGACGCGACGGCGCCGTTCGAGGTGACGCCGCCGCTGGCGACCGTCGGCACCGACCTGCCGGCCGGCGGGGTGACCGTGAGCGTGTCCGAGACCGGGGCGTTGGCGCTCGACGGCCGGCCGGTGTCGCGGGCCGCCCTGCTGGCGGCGCTGCGTCCGCGCGCCGACGCGGCCGACGGGCCACCGCTGGTGCGCATCAACGCCCATGCGGCGGTGGCGCTGCGCGTGCTGCTGCCGTTGGTCACGGCCCTGGAGGGGATCGGCATGACGACCGTGGTGCTGGTCGTGACGCCGAACGCCGCATGACCCGCGTGCCCCGCCCCATGGCGTGGCTCGGGGCCGGCGCGCTGTCGCTGGCCGTGCACGCCGCCGTACTGGGGATCGTCGCGGCTGCGCTGGCGCCGGACCCGACGGTCGAGACCCGGCCGGTCGAGGCGCGGTTGCGGCTGTCGACCGAAAGCGTTCGCCGCGACACCGCGGCGCAGGCCGAGCCGGCGGGCGCGGCGGCGGCCGAGGCGGCGGCGGGGCGGACGGTCGGGCAGGGCGCCGTTCCCGTGCAGCGGGCCGAGACCGTGACGGCGGCCACGCCCGCCGCCTCTGCCGTGGCGCCGCAGCCGGTCGCGACGCCGCCTGTGGTCGCCACCGCGCCGGCGGACCGGGCGGCGGCGGTGACGCCGTCTCCGGCACCGGCCCTGGCCCCGGCGCCGCCCCCTGGTCGGATCTCTGCCGCGGCCCCACGGGCGGACCCGCTCCCGGCGGCCGATCCGCCGGCCGCGCCGTCGGTTGTCGCGCGCCGCCCGCCCGACGGCGCAGCCCTGGCCGCCGGATCGCCGCTGGCGGACCCGGTGCCCGTCCGCCGTCCGGGGGGCGTGGCCGTGGTCGCTGCTTCGGCGACAGACCGGGCCGCGGAGGCCGCGCCGGTGCTGGCGACATCGACCGCCGCCCCCCCGGCGGACGGCGCGGCGGTGGTCGTCTCCGCCACCGCACCGGGCGGTCCCGTCGTCAGCGGCGCGGATGCGGTGGCCGATGCCGCCCCGCTGCCGGCCGACCTCGCCGCGCAGGCGACGGCGGCGCCGGTGCGCCCGCCCGCCGGGGTGCCGGCGCCCCGGCCGCGCCCGAGCGGACTCGCGGTTCCGTCGCGGCCGGCGGGCGCGCTGGCGGCGCGGGCCTCGGCCGCGAACCCGGCCAGCCTGGCGCACACCGCGACGGCGGCGCTGGCCTGGAGCGGTGGGGACGCCGGTGCCCTGGACCCGCAGTCCATCGCCGCGATCCAGACCTTCACGGCGCCCAGCCCGGCCGCCGCCGCCCGGGCGGGGGGCGGGTCGGTGCGCGACCGCCTGGGTGAGACCCTCGCCGGCGTGCCTTGCAGTCGGCTCCAGGCCGCGCTGGTGCCCGAGAGCGGGGGGATCGAGGTGCGCGGTCACGTGCCGGCCGCGGCGCTGCGGGAACAGGTCCGGCGCCGCCTGGAGGCCGCCGTCGGCGGCGCCCTGCCGATCCGGACCAACCTGCTGGTGCTGCCGCCGCCGCAATGCGGGGTGCTGCGGGCGCTGGACGGGCTCGCCCTGCCGCAGTCGCGCGACCAGGCGGACGATCCGCTGGCGGTGGGGCGGGCGGCCCAGGCGGGGATCGCGCGCTTCCGGGCCGGCGACCTACTTCAGCTTCAGGTCGAGGCGCCGGCGTTCGATGCCTGGATCCACCTGGACTACTTCGACGGCGAGGGTCGCGTCATCCATCTGACCCCGAGCCGCCATGCCCCGGTGCGCTTCGTGCCCGCGGGCGACCGCTTCACCTTCGGCGGCCGCACGCCTGGGGGCGGTGGCCCGGTGATGCGCGTGGTGCCGCCGTTCGGCCAGGAGATCGCGGTCGTGTTCGGGACCACCCATCCGATCCAGGACGTCCCGCGTCCCCCGGTCGAGGACGCGGCGGTGTATCTGCGCTGGCTGGACCAGCGCCTGCGCACCCTGACCCGCACCCGGCCCGGGTTCCGGGGCGAGTGGGCCTATGTGTTCGTCGAGACCCGGCCGTGACCGAGGCGGCGGGCGGACGGAAAACGGTGGGCGCCGCCGGCGGCCATGGTCTACGATCCGAGGCCCCCCAGGACCTCGTCCCACAATCGCTGAGGAGTCCCATGCAACCGCTTGCCAGACAGGACACGCCGTCGGACCGGGACCGTGTCGCCCGGACCCTGGTGATGATCATGCATGGGCTTTATCTGGTGTCGATTCCGCTGCCGGTGCTGACCCTGGTGATCGGGGTGGTGATGGCCTACGCCTCGCGGGCCGACGCGCCGCCGCGCTGGCAGACCCACTTCGACGAGGCCATCCGCACCTTCTGGATCTACGTGCTGCTCATGCTGATCGGCGGGCCGCTGGTGTTCGTGTTCGGCATCGGGTTCATCCCGATCGTGGCGGGTATCGTCCTGTTGGCGTTCCGCGCCGCCCGCGGCCTGTTGCGCGCCTTCAAGTGGGAGCCGGTGTAGCGGTGGGGCCGGCCCGCGCCGGGGTCTCGCGTCGACGGATGATGGGGGCCGGCCTGGGCGCCGCCGCGGTCGGCGCCCTGCCGGGACCGGCCGGGGGCGCCGCGGCCGACGCGCCGGCCGCGGCACGCGTGGCCGTGCTCGCCTACGAGGGACAGTGGCCGCGCGTGCTGTGTGCCTACCTCCGGCGCGCCTATGGGCTTGCGCTGGAGGTCACCGTGGTGGCGACCCCGGACGAGGCCCGCGAGCGGGTTCGGCGCGCGAGCCTGCGCGGCCCGGCGGGCGACGGCGGGCGGGCATCGGCCGTGGATGTGGTGACGGTCGGCCTGGAGGAGGTCGCGGCCTGGCGGGCGGAGGGTCTGCTCGCGCCGCTGCCGCTCTCGCCGCCGGCTGCGGTGGCCGAGGCCGTGGTGGCGCATGGGGGTGCCGAGCGCGGCGGACCGCTGTGGCTGGCGCCGATGACCCTGGGCTTCGACGTGGCCTTCGGGCTGGGGGCGCCGGGGGCGGCGCTGCTAGGGCGCCCGGCGCCGGAGGCGGCGGTCCCGTCGTGGTCCGTCCTGGGGGACCCGGCGGTGCAGGGCGGATTGACCCTGGAGCCGGACGCGGCGGTGTGGATCGCGCTGCGTCTCGTCGATCCGGACGGCAGCCGCCTGGCCCGGGCGGAGGGCGACGCGGACGCGGCCCGCAGCCTGTTCCGCGCCGTGGACGAAACCCTGGCGGCCTGGCGTCGCGAGGTGGCCGCGCTGTGGACTGACACGGCCACCTTCCTGACGGCGGTCGCCCGCGACGGGGTGGTCGCCGGGGCGGCCTGGGACGTGCTGATCCGCCGGCTGGCCCGCCACCCTAGAGCGGAACGCCCGAATATGGACTCGCATGGTGATTTCGAATTCGGGCGTTCCGCTCTGAACCCAACAGATCGCGCCGAGTCACGCTCGAAATCGGCCCCACCCCGGTGGTTCCGATTTCGAGCGATCGGCGCTAGCGCGCCGGCGGCGGTCGCCCGCGTGCCACGCGAGGGCGCGCCGGCCTGGATGGATGGGCTGGCGATGCCGCAGGGGGCGCCGCATCCGGTGGCCGCGCGACGGTTGATCGCCGTGATGGCGGCGCCGCCGATGCAGGCCGCCTGGGCCTCCGCCGCCGACGCCATCCCCGCCGACCGGGCGGCGTGGTCGCTGATGGCGGCGTCGGAGCGGGCCTGGGCCGAGCGGGTGCTGGTGGCCGACGGCGGTCTGGGCCGGCTGATGTTCCGGCCGGCGCTGCACGGCCCGGCGGCGCAACGCTTCGCCGACAGCCGCGACCGGTTCGAGTACCCGTGAGTCGCGGTTGCGTGACGCGATGGGCGCGGGTCAGCGCGGCGCGTTGGGACGTGGGCCGGGTGCGACCCGGCGGTAGAAGTCCGGGTCGTCGAGCGCGGTCACGGAAATGGTGCGGTACCCGAGATGGTATTCCTGATCGGGCACGAGCCGGGCATGCGGCGGAATGCCCTCGAAGTGGACGATCTGATGGACGGTCCACATCGACTGGTACTGACCGTCGGTCTTGACGTACCGGTCCCCGACCTGGATGCCGTGCCGGTTGGCGCCGCCGCCGGCCAAGGATTCCATCAGACGTCGCAGAAAGCTCATGACCCTTGCCCCGACCGCTGCGACCCCTGCCCCGACCGCCGACCTCGGCCAACGGTGCCCCGGCACGAGGTCCCTGATAACGAGGCCCCTGATATGGGCCGGCTCTTGTCCTGACTCGTCGGCACAAGAGCCCGACGCCGCGTCGCGGCGCCGGTCCCAGTCTTGTCAAGCTGGCATCGCGAAGCGATGCCAGGGGCGCACCGGTCGGTCGACGACGGACGTCTGGTCACTCGTGACGTCCGTTCACTCGTCGGCCGGTATGACCCGCTCGGGATCGGGGCGGGTGGGTGTCGATGGCCTCCCCGGGGCCTCCCCGGTATCCGTCTTCCGGACCCGGTACCCGGACACCTGTGCACCGGCATCCCGCCGCCATGTCCACGGGGGCGGCGCCTGGCGGCCGCCGTATCGTTCGGGATCGCGACGGACACGCCACTGCCGGTATGCCCGTCTGCCTGTCGGACCCTACTGGTCCTGCTGCTGACGGGCCTTCAGGGCACGGTCCAGGCTGCGTTCCGAGAAGTACTCGGCGGCCTGATAGAACCGAAACAGGACGAACAGCCAGCAGACGACGAAGATCGCGAGCAGCGCATAGATCATGGCGGCGACAATCCCTGTTGCGGTGTGATACCGGCCGACGGAAGGACGGACCTCCCCGTCGGTCGGCCGGCGCGACCGCGCCGGCGCGGCGACGCCGCGTATGGCCTTGATCCTGACCCGTCAGGATCAAGGGTGGCCAGTATGAGGGGGCTGCGGTGTCCGGGTCCCGTGCCCGCCTCGCGATCGGGTATCCCGGATCCGGCATCCCGGACCCAACGTCATACCGGTCCCCGACAGCCCGGGCCGGCCCGTCCAGAGACCTCTCAAGGACCCTCAGGAAAAAACGAAACCCAAGGCATTGCAAGCGAATTCGGCTCAAGCACGACCAGGGTGGCACCGGCCATGGAGACCGTCCGCACAGACGACGGGGGCGGCCACCAGCGTGACCGCCCCCGCGCATGCGTGCCGTGGCGTCCCGTCGATCCGGGGGACGCGCGCCGCCGCCCCGTCAGGCCGCGACGGAGTCGCCGGCCTTGACCACGAGCCGCTTGATCTTGCGCAGCTCGGGCGGAAGCTTGGTGTTCGGGGTCTGCATCAGGAACGCGTCGATGCCGCCCATGTGCTCCACGGTGCGCAGCCCGTGCGTCGACAGGCGCACGCGCACGGTGCGGTTCAGGGCCTCGCTCATCAGCGAGGTGACCTGGAGATTGGGCAGGAAGCGGCGCTTGCTCTTGATGTTGGAGTGGCTGACGTTGTTGCCAGTCTGCACGCCCTTGCCCGTCACGGCGCAACGTCGGGCCATGGTCTGTTCCTTCCTCGGTGGCAGCGTGGTGGGTGAATGGAAGGCAGGTGTCTAGCCACTCCACCCCGGGGCGTCAAGGGTGTGTCGCGGCGGACTCCCGGATTTCCCGCAGACGGGGGAGGGTGCCCGACTGCACGGCCGCGGCGTCATCCGAACAGCTTGTCGATATCCGTCTGGTCGAGGCCGGGACCGACCTCGCCGGCGTCGTCCGGCCGGGTCTGCGGCTTGGCGGGCTCCCGGCGCGGCGCACCCGCCGGCTTGGCGGCCTCCTTGCCCGCCCCGCCTTCGTCAGGCGTGCCGTCGGCCGCGTCCGAACGGGCCGGCTCGGCGCCGTCCCTGGCGGTGTCCGGATCGGACCCGCCTTCGCTGCGCGGTGACGCCTCGCCCTGGCCATCCGCCGGCGAGGCCCCGGGCGCCTCCGCGTGCTGGGGCAGCGTCTCGCCCAGGATCGCGTCCACGTCGGTCTGGGAGACACCTTGACCCCGGAGCTGCGGTCCGTGCAGCAGCCGGCGCTCGTCGTCCACGGACAGGGCCTCGTCCTCGTCGCGCGGCTCCACCGACGACAGGGCCGCCTCGCCCCATACCGAGATCAGGGCGTTGACCCGTTTTTCAATGTACTGGAGCGTCTTGACGACCTTTGTGATGCGCTGGCCGGTGATGTCCTGGAAGCTGCAGGCCTCGAAGATCGCGCCGATGTGATCCGGAATGGTATCCAGCCGCGCGGCGGCGGCATCGTCGGCGAGCGTGGGGCGCAGGGCGGTGACAATCTCGTCGATGGCCTCGGCGTTCTCCATGATGCTGTTCGTGGCGCCCTCTGTGGACTCCACGATGGCATCGAGTTCGTCCGACATGGTCGCGAACCGGTCATGCGTCTCCCCCGGCTTGCGGATCGACGCGATTTCCCGGCGGATTCTTTGAATCCGGTCGAAAAGACCCAGCAGTTCGTCTTTGAGGATACGGACGTCGTCAAGATCGTTCATGACGGAAGATGGTCCCGATAGGTGTGCACACCGTGCCCCGTGCTCCCGTCACCTTGTGGCGGCCGGCTCGGGGCGTCAATAGACGATGCCGCAGATCAGGTCACGGCGGAGCGGCTCAGTCCGGCGCCCCGTGGCGCCGGGCCGGCGGAGGCGGCGTCGGTCGGGGGGGCCGGGGGCCCGAAGTCTTCGGTGCGCCGGAGCGGTCCGCCTGAGCCGGGGATCCTTCCACCAGCAGCTGATGCGCCATGACTCTGAGAAGGAACTGGTCCTCCTCCTCAAGGTGGTCCAACAGGACGCGCTTGCGGCGATGGATGCGCAGGGCCTCTTCGAGCAGGGCGGTCCGCTCCGGGCTCGGGGTGGTGCCTTGGGTGCGGTTGGCGTCGGCGCGCCGGGGCGGCGCGGCTCCGCCGGCGCGCGTGCGCGTCGCGCCCCGGCCCCGGCCGCGACCACCGCGGGGTGGTGCGGCGGCCCGGTGAGCGCCGAACAGCGCCCGCAGGGTGTCGCCGAGCCATCTCAGGGGCGCCGGCATGAGATCGGGCTTTCAGGCATCGGGCCCTCAGGTATCGGGGGCACGGCGCGGAGACTCCGCGCCAGGGCCGGGCAGGGGGGCGTCGTCCGGGGCGTCCGTCGTGCCGTGGCCGTAGCCGGCAAACGCCACGGCCGGTTCGGTCAGGCGGGGGTCGTGGCGGGCCATCGGACCGTGATCCGCCGGCAGCAGGCGGGCGCGGATATCCGCGAACAGGCGCAGCATCCCGGCCGCCGGTCCCAGGACATCGGCCAAGCCGACGCCGCCCCGCCGGGTGTCCTGGTGCGGTGGGACGGCCGTCATGCGGGCGCCCTCCAGGCCATAGGCCGGCGGGGCCGGGCGGTCGGGCCACGGCGCCGCCGACGGATCGTCGGCGTCCAGGTAGGCGTTCTGGTCGCCCGCCCGGTCATCGAAATCATCCGGGAACCCGGACGGCTCGGGGTACGGGCCGGACGTCGGCGGAGGCGGACCCACCAGCGCCTGGACCCGGGCGGAGACCGCCTGGAACAGGGCGTGCAGGCGGTCCAGCGGGCCGTCCTCCAGCACCTCGCGCACCAGCTTGTCGGCGTCGTATTCCTTGGCGAGGGCCAGCAGGCGCTCGTAGCGGCGCAGGAAGCGTTGCAGTCCGGCCGAGGCCACCTCGTCGCCGGCAACCCGGTGCGCCACCAGCTCGATGAAGTCATCCTCCAGTTCGGAGCGCTCCAGCAAGGCGTGGCAGAACGCCCAGGGATCGCCGGCCGCGTTGAGCGCCCACAGGTATTCGGTCTCGTCGGCGCTGAGGACACCGAGCCGGCCGGTGATCATGCCGGCCTGACTGTTCAGGTCCTTCAGGGCCAGTTCGGCGCCGTTGAGGAAGGACTGTCGGCGGGCCTGCTCCTGCATCTCGATGCTGGTCCGCACCAGGGCCTCAATCTCGCCGGACGTCCGCAGCGCCTGCCGCTGCATGGCACGCACGGCGTCCTGGGTCCGGGCCAACGCCACCCCGTTCAGGATGAAGGCGGCGACCAGCCATACCGCGGCCAGGGGCGCGGTCGCGGAGGCCAGGAACAGGGCGAAGTCGGTCGGGTGGGAGTCCAGTAGATTGGCCCAGCCCGGTCCGGCCGCCACATAGGCGCGCACGAGCAGCAGCCACATGAGCGATAGCCCCGTGGCCACGGCGAGAGTCGCGGTGCCCGCCAGTCGGCGCGGGCGGGTGTCCGGGAGATCCCTGCGTCTCACGATGCCTCGTCGTCTTGATGGTGATGCCGGTGAGGGTGAAGCCGGCCGACGCCGCGACCCGGGCGCGGTCATCCTCAACCCGACCCGGCGACTCTAACATGGTCCTGCGGGGGTGTCGTCCTGTCCAGGGGGCAAGGGCGCGATGTCGGGGGGCAGGTGTCAGGCGGTCAAGGGGCGGCGTCGCCCCGGGCCACCCGGGTCGTCCCCGTCATCGTCCGCCGCCTGCGGGGGCCGGGCGCCGCGCGTGCGCTGGGCCAGGCGAAGCCGGTGCCGGACCCGGGTGAGCAGATGGTCCATCATGGCCAGACCCTGCCCGGCGGGGTCGAGCGTCCCGTTGAGCACCAGGTCGCGCCGGATGTCGGACAGGTCTCGCAACAGCCGGCGATCGAAGGTGGCGGGGGCGCCGCTGACGCTGGCCTGCCAGATGGCACTGAGGACCATCGTCTCCACCACGTCGACGACACCGGCGGCCTTCTCGGGCTCATCGGTGAGGGCGGCGACCGGGCGGCGGCGTGCCGCCTCGGCCACGTCGCGCGCGATCCCGGCGATGGACTGCGCCAGACGGGTGACCGCCGCCTTGCGGCTGCGGTGGCGCCACCAGGCCAACAGCGCCAGGATGCCGAGCCCGGCCAGGGACAGCCACGTCAGGCTGAGGCCGAGCATCGTTTCGCCGCGTTCGAATACGGTGGTGATGTACGACAGCAGCAGCGACAGGCCCAGCATGCCGGCGATGGCGGCCATCTTGCCCCGCAGCGTGTCGGCGATCGCGACCAGGATTGGCGTGGAGAAGACGTACAGCATCAGGCCCGACACCGGCCCGAGCCCCTGGGGCCGAAGGCGGTCCTGCGGCGTCAGCAGCCCGAGTTCGAGCAACCGGCGGCCGGCCTCGATGTTCTCCAGCACGGGCACGACCATGGGCGCCACGAGAGCGGCGCCGACGCCATAGGCAACCAGATTCTTCCAGGTGCGCGCGCGCATGGTCAGGAATCCCGTAGCGGTCAGGCGGACGGTCATCGCCCGGGCCGGTGCCACACTATACCATGGGTCATAGACAGCGGTCATAGTGGTGCGGGCGAGATCTGCGGAGGGATGCGGCGCGGCGGTGCGTTGACGCACCCCGGGGCGGCCTGCGACCCGCCACGATGATACACGACCACAGGAGGGACGCATGGGGTATCTGGACCGGATCCGGGCCGTGAACCGGCACGACATGAGCGGATTCCGCCCCCTCTTCGTGGCGGGCCGGGAGGTGGGCTGGGTCCGCCACGCCGTGGCCGAGCGGCTGGCGCGCAGCCCGGGCACCCCGGGCGCTCCGGGGGCCTTCGAGGTCGGTCCCTTCGGTGTGGCCCTGCGCTCGTCGCTGACGACGCCGGCGGCCCGCACCGCGGCGGTGGCGGCGGCGTTCGAGGAGTTGGAGGCGGCCAACCTCGCCCCGCCGCGGCGCGGCGAACGCTACGCCGTCACGGCCGGCTGGGGCGAGGCACCGTTGTTCGAACTGGACCGCGCCCACGTGCCGGTGCTGGGCGTGCCGGCGTTCGGCGTGCACCTCAATGGCTACGTTGTGGACGAGACCGGGCTCCGGCTCTGGGTCGCGGAGCGGGCGACCGACCGCGCAGTGGCGCCGGGCAAGCTCGACAACATGGTGGCCGGCGGGCAGCCGGCCGGGCTCGGCCTGATGGAGAATCTGGTCAAGGAGTGCGCCGAGGAGGCCGGCATGCCGGACGAACTGGCGCGGCGGGCGCGGCCGGCCGGCCTGGTGTCCTACTGCCTGGAGACCGAGGCCGGCCTGAAGCCGGACACCCTGTTCGTCTACGACCTGGAGGTGCCGGCCGACTTCCGGCCGGTCAACACCGACGGCGAGATCGCCCGCTTCACGCTCTGGCCGGTCGACCGGGTGCTGGAGACGGTGCGCGACACCGACGCCTTCAAGTTCAACGTGCCCCTGGTGATCCTGGATTTTGCCATCCGGCACGGCGTGCTGACGCCGGAGGCCGATCCCGACTACACCGCGCTGGTGCTGGGACTGCGCCGCGATCCCGTGCGGTTCCATCCCGACCCCGCCGGTCTATCCGGCGCCGGCGCCAGGAACAGCCCGCAGGCAAGCCAGGGATAAAGCACCAGGGCCACCGAGATGTCGGCCCACAGGTTGAGGCCGATGGCCAGGGGGGTCAGGCCGGCGGCCACGGCGGCCAAGCGCGCCGCCGTATCGGTGGCGTCGGCAAGGCGGGGACGGGATGCCGCGAGCCACACCAGCAGCGCGAACGCCAGGGCGGCCGGCACGCCGCCCTCGGCGAGGAGCTGCATCACGGCCGCATGCGGATGGTTGCGGCCCATGTCCAGGCCCAATGGGCCGAGGTCGACCGCCAGTGCCGCGTCCGCGAAGCTGTCGAAGCCGTGGCCGGTGAGCGGGGCCTCCTGGAACAGGATCAAGGCGCGCTGCCACAGTTCCAGCCGGTAGGTCCAGCTCAGGCGCAGGCCGATCTCGGTCCAGTCCGACACGCCGGCCGCCTGGATGCCGACAGACAGGACCAGGGGGCCGAGCAGCACCGCCGCGATGAGGGCCAGCCCGAGGCCGGGGCGCCAGCGCGCCAGCAGCAGGGTGAGGGCCGCGACCCCGAACGCCAGCGTGGCGGTGGAGGAGGCGCTGCCGAGCGCCATCACGGCCATGAAGGCCACGAACAGGGCCGCACCCAGGCGGGCGCCACGGCGCCACAGCAGCACCGTGGCCGGTGCCACCAGCGTCATGGCGACGAAGGTCGGCTTGGCCAGCAGGTCCGGCGCCAGCGACCACGGCGGGATCAGGGCGCGGTGCAGCAGCAGGCCATGGGCCAGCACCAGCACCGGCAGCAGGATCGCCGCGGCCAGGAAGACCGTCGCCGCGCGGTCCAGCGCGCGGGCGGGCACCAGGTCCGGCAAGCGGTGGCACTGCACCGCGCCGATCACGGCGGCGGCGAACAACAGCGCCTCCGCGACCGTGCTCTTGACCGTGACGCTGGCGAGCCCGGCCGCCAGGAGGAGCCCCAGCATGGCGGCCAGGACCGGGGTGTTGCGGTCCTGCCCGGCGATCCAGAGGCCGGCCAGCAGCACGACAGCGATGACGCCGGAGGCAAAGGCGCCGGCAACCGCCGCCGCGAGCAGCGGCAGCGCGGCGAGCACGAGGGGAGCATGGCGAATCATGGGCGGATCATGGACGGATCATCGGACCTGGGGCCGGAGGGAGGCAAGGCCATGGCACGCGGGGCCGGCCTCACACGGTTTCATCGACGGACCCGCCGCGGCGCCCGGCCTCCGGTGAGTCGGTCTCCGAGTCCGCCGGGCCATCGGGGTTCTCGGGGCTCTCGGGGCCATCCGGATGCAACGACTCGATCCGGCCCGACGGCAGCCGGCACAGAACCGTCGTGCCGACCCCGGGTTCCGCGCTGACGACGATCGAACCGCCATGCATCTCCGCGAACCGCCGCACCAGCAGCATGGCGAGGCTCCCGCCCTTCATCAACCCCCGCCCGGTGGACAGGCTGCGGCCGGCGGCGTCACCGGCCTCATCGGCGACCGACAGCGTGACGGTCTCGGCCCCGGACGGGGCCCGGTCACGGGTGACGCCGATGCGCACCCGGCTGCCGGCGGGGCTGATCTTGATGGCGTTACCGGTCATGTGGAACAGGATCTGCTTGATGCGGGCCTCGTCGCCGACCATCCAGCCGATCTCGGGCGGGCAGTTCAGTTCCAGGGCGACGGCGCGGCGCCGGGTGGCCTCGCGGCAGAGGGCGAGGACCGCCGAGACGGCGGCGTGGACGTCGAACACGTCGACGTCGAGGGCGGCCCGTCCGGCCTCGATGGTCACCAGGTCGGCGATGTCGTCGAGGATGGAGACCAGATCGCGGGCGGTCTCGGCGATCGACTGCGAGTAGTCGATCTGCTGGGCATTGAGGTTGCCGTGGTATTCGGCGCACAGCATCTCCGAGAAGCCGGCGATGGTGGTCAGTGGGGTGCGCAGTTCGTAGGACAGGCTGGCGATGAAGTCGGCCCGCAGCATGCTGGCCGCGCTCAGTGTCTGGGCGCGCTCGCGCAGGGCCTGCTCGACCCGCGCCGTGTCGGAGACGTCGTTGTAGCTGAGCAGGATGCCGCCGTCCGGCAACGGCACACAGGCGTAGTCCAGAACCGGGCCGTCGACCAGGGACACGCGCCCGCGATGCGGGGTGCGCAGCGACGGCGGCGTCAGCACGGCGAAGCGGTGGTGGCGCCAGCTGCTCTCGTCCGTGAAATGGTCGCGCAGCAGGTCCAGGAACTCGGCGAGCTGCGGCGGCGCCTCCACGCTGGCCGCGGTCTCGCCCCACAGCGCGGCGAACGCCGGGTTGGCGAGCTTCAGGCGGCCGTCGGCCCCGAACACGCCGACCGCCTCGTGCAGGTGGTCCAGCGTCTCGCGTTGCACCGCGGTCAGGGTGTTGTACGAGCGCTCCAGGCTGAGCTTGTCGGTGACGTCCTCGTAGGTCACCAGCAGCCCGCCGATGGGCTGGGGGGCGATGACCCGCCGCAGAGTCTTGCCATCGGGAAGGTGAACCAGGTCCTCCATGGGCTCGATCAGCGACGTGAATCGGCCCACCTCGGCGGCCTTGAAAGCGGGGTAGTCGGCGACCTCGGGCAGGGTGCGTCGGTCGCGCAGCATGTCGAGCAGGTCGCCGTAGGGCGGCTGGGTCTCGCGCAGCCACGTGGAGTCGAGTCGCCACAGTCGGGCGAAGGCCGGGTTGTGGTAAGACAGGCGGGTGGCCGGGCCGAAGATGGCAATGGCCGTCGACAGGTGTTCGAGGACGACGGCCTGATTGGCCTGTTCCCGCGCCAGCCGGTTCTCGATCTCCTCCAGGGCGGAGATGTCGCGCGCCGTCCCGGCCGTCAGGCGCACCGCCTCGCTTGCCAGGTCGACGGTGAACGGCGCCTCGGTGATCTCCATGAGGCGGCGGGTGCCGTCGATCGCCAGGTGGAAGCGGTCGGTCAGCGGTGTGCCCGCCGCCCGGCACCGCGCCGCCAGGGCGCGCAGTTCGCGCCCCAGATCGCCGCCGGCCAGATCGCGCCCTTGCCGCACGGCCGCGGCCCGGTCGGGGGCCTCGACGGCGCGGGCATAGGCCTCGTTGCACAGGGTCACGTTCAGGTCGTCGTCGCGCACCCAGACCGGGGTGGGCAGGGCGTCCAGCGTCGCCTCCAGGCGGGCGAAGGCGGCCTGGCGCTGCGCCGCCGCATCGCGATCCGCGTCCGACAGGGCGCCTCCGTCGGTGAGGTCCTGAACCCAAAGCACGTCGGCCGAACACCGCTCCTCGTCGACCCCTGGCACGCGCAGGCCGCGGACCGCCAAGCGGCGCCGACCGCCGGCGTGCAGGGCTTCGAGCGTGAACGGCTGGCCTTCGCCGCGCAGCCGGTCGATGGCGTGGGCGAGTGGCGGGCGCGTTTCGGGGGTGATGCTGTCAAGCACGTCCGCCAGGGTCGACGCGGTGCCGTTCGTCAGGTCGAGCATGACGGAGAGCCGCCGTGAGCAGGTCGTCTCGCCGGCCGGGTCGAGCCACAGGACGTACCCGTCGCGGCTCGACTCCAGCGTCGCCCGCAGCACCCGGGCCTGTTCGGCCAGGGTCTCCGCCTCCTGCTCGGCGCCCTGGCGTCGTCGCGCCTGCCACCACAGCAGCAGGCCGAACACCGGGAGCAACACCAGGAGTTCCGCGAGGGCGGCGGCCCAGGGCTGTGTCAGGACAGACCAGACAAGGCCGGGCCACACGCCGGCCGTGGGTGCCTCGGCGGCGGCGGCCGGACTTGCGGCGGCAGTCTGAGCGAGAGCCGCCGTGGCGCCTCCCGCGGCCCAGAGCCCGGCCGCGAGGGGGCGGCGCCAGGTGGCTGCCGCGCGCCCGCCCGTATGCCCCGCTTCCGTCCCCCGGGTGTCCATCGACTCGGCGCCTTTTCGTATGCATACGCGAGGCAATACTCGCGACCATTGCTTCAACTGTGGGGCAAGAGCCGGCCCCGGTCCAGATCCGACTCACCGCATCGCTGATCGGGACCGCGGATGGCGGGGACTGCGGCGGCGCTGCGCCATGACACCCGGTCCGGACCGCGCGCAACCCGACGGGGATGCTGTAACAGCAGAATAGAAACGATTGGCACGGTTCATGCGGCCCTATGCATGCACCCGGCCGGATCCTGCAAGTCATCGGATAATGGACGCGGGGCCACCGGCAAGGTTTCGATGGGGATGATCCTTTTGTCGCAAGCGGATCAATCAGAACAGTATAACATGGTCTTTGCTGCAATAGAACAACCGGCCTCAGGGCCGTCGGGTGAACGAGTCCTGTGGGAGCGAAAATCCGCATGATACCAGCCGACGCATGAACGGACTTCATATGTCGGCCGGCCGACGGAGAGGTCCGTTCATGCGTCGGCCGGTATGCGAGGTCTGTTCCGGGTCACGACCACGCAATCCGTCATTGCGCAGACCGACGTGACGAAGCAATCCAGGGCGAAGACATCATGAGCAAGCCCGGGATTGCTTTGCTGGCGTCCGCCGGCCCCGTCAAGCCGCTCACGCAACGGACCTCAGAGAAGCCTCCAGATTCACGCCGTCAATCCGAACCACGTTGCGGTTCCGATTGACCGCGATCCGCGCTATGTCCGGGCTGATCGGATGCCGGACGGCGGCGGCCGCACCCCGGCCCGTGGAACGGCGACAGCGGCCGCGGTTGTGGCCGCGGCCGCTGTCTGTGATCGGGCGGAAGCATGTCCGACCGCCGGCCCGGTCCGGCCGGCGCCGCGACGCGCTCCCGCGCGGCGCCGCGGTCCGATCAATACATGTGCTGGCCGCCGTTGATCGACAGCGTCGAGCCGGTGATGAACCCGGCCTCGTCCGCCGCCAGGAACAGCACGGCGCGGGCGATGTCGTGGACCGAGCCCAGGCGCTTCACCGGGATGCCGGCGATGATCTTCTCCAGCACGTTGGACGGCACCGCGCGCACCATCTCGGTGTCGGTGTAGCCGGGCGCCACGTTGTTGACCGTGATGTTCTTGGCGGCGCCTTCCAGGGCCACGGACTTGGTGAAGCCCTTCATGCCGGACTTGGCGGCCGCGTAGTTGGCCTGGCCGATCTGGCCGGCCTGGCCGTTCATCGAGGTGACGTTGATGATGCGGCCGAACTGGCGTTCGCGCATGCCCTCGATCACACATCGGGTGGTGTTGAACACAGAGGACAGGTTGGTCTGGATGACCGCGTTCCACTGCTCGAAGGTCATGCGGTGCAGGGTGCTGTCGCGGGTGATCCCGGCGTTGTTGACCAGAACCTCGATGGGGCCGAGGTCGGCCGCGATCTGGTCGAGGGCGGCCTTGACCGACTCGAAGTCCGCGACGTCGAACTTGTAGACCGGGATGCCGGTTTCCTCGTTGAACTTCTGGGCGGCGGCGTCGTTACCGCCGTAATTCGCCGCCACGCGGTAGCCGGCCTCCTTCAGTTCGATGCTGATCTGGGCGCCGATACCGCGGGTGCCGCCGGTGACGAGTGCAACGCGTCCTTCAGCCATGGATCATTTCCCCGTTCAGGATGGTGGTGGTTGGGTCGGCCGACACGCCCCGGATCGCAACCGCTGCATCCAGGCGGCGTGGTGCCCTCGATGTGAAGAAGTATTCCGCGCCCGAACTCCGACCGTGCAAGGCGAACGGTGACAGGGGTGTCGTACATGCGTGCCGGGGAGCGGCGCGGGACGGCAGCCAGGATCGCGCCGACCGTCCGGACCGGATGCGACCCGTCGGACGCGGGTCCGCCCGGTCGTCCAGGGCCGGATCACCTCTCCCCATGCGATCCGTGGGCGCCAGTCTAACGGGCTTTCGGCCCCGGAGAAAAGGGCCGTCTCGCGGGATGATGGCGGCCCCCCGCCGGCGCCCTGCTCCTGCGGGCGATCGACCCCAGCGCGGCGCTCGGGTGCGGCGATCACGCCCCGTAACAACCGGCGGTGCGCCCGCGCAACTGGATCAGGGCCAGCACCGTGTCGATGGTCGGCGTCGGCACCCCGACCAGCCGTCCCATTTCCTGCACCGCGGTGACCAGGGCGTCGATTTCCATCGGCCGGCCGCGCTCCAGATCCTGGAGCATGGAGGTCTTGTGCGCGCCCACCTCGGCGCCACCCTGGATGCGGCGGTCCACGTCGATCGGGAACTTGACCCCCACGGCTTCGGCGATCTGCTGGGCCTCGACCATCATCCCGCGGGCCACGGCCCGGGTGCCGGGGTCGGTGCACAGCACGTCGAGGGTGGCCCCGGTCAGGGCGCTGATGGGGTTGAACGACAGGTTGCCCCACAGCTTGACCCAGATCTCGTTGCGGATGGCCGGGCGCACCGGCGCCTTGAGGCCGACCGCGCCCAGCGCCTTGGACAGCCGCTCGGCGCGCGTCGTCTTCTCGCCCGAAGGCTCGCCGAGGCTGAACCGGTTGCCCTCGATGTGCTGGATCACGCCGGGCTCGGGCACCTCTGCGGCCGGGTAGACGACGCAGCCCAGGACCCGCTCCGGACCGATGCCGCGCCACTGCACGTCGCCGGGATCGACGCTGGGCAGGCGGTGGTTCTCGTACGGCCCGGGCAGCTTGTAGAAGTACCACCAGGGCACCCCGTTGACGCCCATCACCACGGTGGTCTCGGGGCCGAGCAGGGCCTGCATGCGGTCGACCACGCCGGGCACGGAATGGGCCTTCAGGGTGATGATGACGTAGTCCTGCACACCCAGCTCGGCCGGGTCCTCGGCGGCGCGCACCGGCACTGTCTGGCGCGTGTCGCCCTCGATCAGCGTGAGGCCGTGGGCCTGCATGGCGGCGAGGTGCGGGCCGCGCGCCACCAGCGACACGTCCGCGCCGGCCATGGCCAGCTTGGCGCCCATGTAGCCGCCGATGGCGCCGGCCCCGTAGATACAGATCCTCATGCGTCGACCCCCAGGCCCAGCTTGGCGGCCAGCCCGATGCGTTGCAGCTTGCCGGTGGCGCCCTTCGGAATCTCCTCCAGGATCAGGACTTTGCGCGGCACCTTGAAGTCCGCCAGCCGGCCCGCGGCGAAGCTGCGCAGGTCCTGCTCGCCGGCGCTCTGGCCGTCGCGCAGCACCACCGCGGCCGCCACCTCCTCGCCCAGCTTGGGGTGAGGCATGGCGAAGGTGACCACCTGCTGCACCGCCGGGTGGTCCATCAGCACGTCGTCGACCTCGCGCGGGCTGATCTTCTCGCCGCCCCTGTTGATGATCTCCTTGAGCCGGCCGGTGATGGTCAGATAGCCGTCGGCGTCGAACACGCCCTGGTCGCCGGTGCGGAACCAGCGCTGCCCGTCGGCGTCGAAGAAGGATTTCGCGTTGGCCTCCGGGTTGGCCTCGTAGCCCGGGGTGATGTTGGGGCCGCTGATGACCACCTCGCCCGGGGCGGTGCCGTCGAGAAGGCGGTTCTCGGCCTCGTCGGCGACCCGCACCTGCGGGCCGGCCGCGATGCCCACCGAGCCGGGCTTGCGCGGCGCCGGCGGCAGCGGGTTCGCGGTCATCTGGTGGCAGGCTTCGGTCATGCCGTAGCTCTCGACGACCGGGCAGCCGAAGGTCTCCTCCAGCGCGCCCATCACCTGCGGTGGCAGCGAGGACGACGACGACCGGATCAGCCGCAGCCGCGCGCGGGCCACGCTCTCGGGGTTGCGCGGGGCGCGGCTCAGGATGGCCTGGTGCATGGTCGGCACCGCCGTGTACCAGGTCGGCGCGGCGGCATCCATCCAGGCGAACACCTGCAAGGCGTTGAACCCGGGCGAGCACCACACCGAGGCGCCGTGCGCCAGCGATGTCGTGACCGCCGCGATCAGCCCGTGGATGTGGAACAGCGGCATGATGTTCAGGCAGCGGTCCGCCGGCGTGAGCGCGAGGCTGGCCCCGATGTGGCGCGCCGAGGCGGCCACGTTGCGGTTCAGCAGCGGCACGATCTTGGGGCGCGACGTCGTCCCCGAGGTATGCAGGACCAGCGCGCCGTCGTCCGGACCGGAGAAGCCAGGGCGCGCGGCCTCCGGGGCCGGCGCGTCGCCCTCCAGGTGCAGGGTGAAATGGCCGGCCGGATCGGTCGCGCCCGTCGCCAGCCGGGCGATCGGCAGGCCGGCCGTGCGGGCGGCGGCGACGGCCGGGCCGGTCTCGTCGGCCGATACCACCAGAAGTTTCGCCTTCAGGTCGCTCAGGTAGAAATCGAACTCGTCTTCCTTGTAGGCCGGGTTGAGCGGTGCCGTGTCGCAGCAGCAGGCGAGCGTGACGAACGCCGCGGCCATCTCCGGCCCGTTCGGCAGCACGATGGCGACGCGGTCGCCGCGCCCGACACCCCAGCCGTTCAGCGTCGCCAGGGTGGCGTCGGCCAGCCCGGCGAGGCCCCCGAAGGTCAGCCAGTCCCGGCCCGGCGCGCCGATCGCCGGGGCGTCAGTGGGATGACCCTGCAACAGGTCGCGAACGGTATCTGCCATCTCTCCAGTCCTATCGTGTTTTCAAGTCGTGTCGGGGGGCAAGACTCGGGTCCCGGGGCGCGTCTCGTCGGGGCGGAGTCGGTCGGATCACGGGGTGCGGCCGGGCGCGTCCGCCGGGCGCCGACGCAGCCCCTTGAGCAGCGGCAACAGGAAGAACACCGCCGCCAGCACCAGGAAGGACGCCGACAGCGGCCGCTCCAGGAAGGTCATCGGGTCACCCTGGGCCGAGATGAGGGCCTGACGGAAGGCCTTTTCCATCAGCGGTCCCAGCACCAGCGCCAGCACCAGTGGGGCCAGCGGGTAGTTCAGCTTGCGCAGCAGATAACCGCCGACGCCGAACACGGCGATCAGCCACACGTCATGAAGGCGCTGGTCGGGCGCGTAGCCGCCCACGATGCACAGCACGATCACCATGGCGCACAGGATGGTCAGCGGCATGCGCAGCGCCCACACGAACATCGGGATCAGCGCCAGGTTGATGATGACCGCGAAGGCGTTGGCCGTGTAGAGGCTGGAGATCAGGCCCCAGACGAAGCCGGGCTCCTCGATGAACAGCATCGGGCCGGGCATCAGCCCCCACATCACCATGCCGCCCAGCAGCAGCGCGGTGGTGGGGGAGCCGGGAATGCCGAGCGTCAGCATGGGCATGAGCGAGCCGGTGCTGGCGGCGTTGTTTGCCGTCTCCGGGGCGACGACGCCGTCGACGGCGCCCTTGCCGAAGGTTTCGGGCTTGCGCGACAGGGTCTTGGCCATGCCGTAGGCCATCAGCGAGGCGGGCGTGGCACCGGCCGCCGGCAGCAGGCCGACGAAGAAGCCCAGCACGGAGCCGAAGGTCATGGTCCGCACCGAATGGGAGAGCTGGCGCACGCCGGCCCACAGGTCGCGCAGGCCGATGCGCGCGGTGGTCACCGGGGCCTTGCCGCGGGTGGTCTCCAGGGTCCACAGGATCTCGCCGATGCCGTAGACGCCGATGGCGAGGACCAGGAAACTGATGCCGCTATAGAAGCCCGGCAGGTCGAAGAAGATCAGGCGCGGCTGCCCGGAGATCAGGTCCAGACCGACCGTGCTGAGCACCAGGCCGAAGACGATCATCAGGATCGTCTTGGGGATGTCGTCCCCGCCCAGGCCGACAAAGGTCGTGAAGGCCAGCAGGACCAGCGCGAACTCCTCCGCCGGCCCGAAGGCCAGCGCCACGTCCGCCAGCGGCTGCGCGAAGATCGTGAATAGGATGACCGAGAGCGTGCCGCCCACGAACGAGCCCACCGCGGCGGCGATCAGGGCCAGGCCGGCCTTGCCCTGTTGGGCCATCGGGCGGCCGTCGAAGGTGGTAGCGACGGCGGTCGAGGCGCCGGGAATACCGAGCAGGATGGAACTGATGGCGCCGCCGTACATGGCGCCGTAGTACAGCGCCCCCAGGAAGATGATCGCCGAGGCCGGCGGCACCAGGAAGGTCATCGGCAGCAGGATCGCGACCCCGTTGACGGAGCCCAGGCCCGGCATGGCGCCGACGAACAGGCCGATGGTGACGCCGAGCACGACCACAAAAAGATTCAGGGGACTGAGGGAGAGCGCGAAGCCATCGGCCAGCAGCGCAAGCGTTTCCATGGCCGGCTCCTAGAAGAAGAACGCGTACAGCGGAAAGAACAGGGGCTCGGTGATGCCTTTGGGCAGCAGGATCCGCAACGTCACCTCGAAGAACAGGAACAGGACGATCGGCGTGACCACGGCAAAGGCCGCGATCAATGACCAGCCGTGCCGGCCGATGACCCGCAGGTAGAACACCAGGAACAGCGGGATCGCCACATAGGTGCCGACGACGTGCATCAGCCCGATGGTCGCCACCACGGCCGCGCACACCAGGCCGATGTCCAGCAGGGCGACGCGGTTGATGAACGGCTTGCGGACCGCGCGCCCGGTCTGACGGGCGCGCAGCTCGCGCACCAGGATCACGGCGCCGGCGACCAGCATAATCAGCGACAGCCAGAACGGAAACGCGCCGCCCCCGGGGCCGGATCCCGGCACCCAGCCGATGGGCAGATCGGTGGCCATCACCATGAAGACGACGGACAAGGCCATCATCGCGACGGCCATGAGGAGTTCAGCGCGATGCATCGGTGGTCGGTCCGGCTCGGGCGGTGTCGGGGGAGGCGTGGAGCACGGCGGCCGGCGCGTGGCGCGGGCGCGGGCGGGGCACGGGGCGGCGCCGGTGTGGCAGCCGCCCCGCGACGCCGGACCGGGGTCCGGCTCCCGCTCGGGCCTCGGGTGCTGGATAGGTCAGCCGGCGCCGGCTCACCCGCCCTCGGTCGCCTCCAGCAGCTCGGCATGCACCGCCCGCTCCTTGAGGAAGTACTCCTGAAGGGCGTCGCCGGCGAGGAAGTCCGTCTCCAGGGCCTGCTCGGCGGCGTAGTTCTGCCATTCCTCGGTGTCGCTCAGCCGCTGGAACAGGTCGATGTAGTAGGCCTGGGCGTCGGCCGGCATGCCCGGGGCGCCGACAAAGCTGCGCTGCATGCCGTAGGTCAGGTCATGCCCCAGCTCGCGCATGGTCGGCACGTCGGGCAACGGCTCCAGGCGCTCCTCGGTGAAGGTGGCGATGGGCGTGACCTCGCCGGCCTTGAAGAAGGCGAGCTGCTCGGACGGGTTGTTCACCGTGGAGTCGATGTGGCCGCCGACCAGATTCTTGGCCACCGTGCCGCCGCCCTTGAAGGGCACATAGGTGAACGTGAGGCCGAACTCTTTCTCGAGCATGGCCGTGACGAGGGAGTCTTCCTGGCCGGTGCCCGTGCCGCCCATCTTCCAGGCGCCGCCGGCCTCCTTCACCGCAGCGACGTACTCGTCGAGCGTGGTGATGCCGGAGTCGGCGTTGACCCACAGCACGAAGGTGTCGACCGCCATGCGGGCCAGCGGGGTGAAGTTGGCGATGTCGACGCCGATGTCGGTGCGCAGGGGCGTCGTGTAGTAGCTGTTGAGGGTCGCCATGACCTTGTGGGCGTCGCCGGCGTTGTCCTTCATGTAGCGCAGTGCCTCGGCGCCGGAACCGCCGCCCTTGTTGACCGGCAGCACCGGCATGTCGGCCAGGTCGTTCTTCTGGATGATGGATTGGAACAGGCGGGCCAGGCGATCGGCGCCGCCGCCCTGGCCGGCCATGATGACCATCTCGATCGGCTTGTTCGGGGACCAGTCCGCGGCCTGCGCCGGCGGCACCACCGCGGCGGCGCCCAGCACGCAGGCGGCGGCCACGGCCCGTCTCAGGGTCGAATTCAGCACGGTACCTCCTCCCTTCTGCGTTGATGATTTGCTGTTGGACGCCGTGGTCCGCCGCCGGGGCGAGCGGGGCGTCTCCGCCGCCCCGCCGTGCGCCGTCCGGAGACCGGTTGTGGGCGTCGTTGCCGGGGCGGGCCGGTCGTGTGAGCACGCAGGCTAAAGAAAGAAGTGCGAAAACGGGGAAGGACCGTCAACAAGATTGTTGCGCCCAAGTGGGGCGGAGAGACCACTTGTTGTGCGCGGGGCAGGGCCCACCGCGACCGCGCTGGTTCGCCGTAACCGATTGGCTAGTCACTATAAATCGCATGTCGGCAGACCCACGCCGGGGGACCGCGATGGCTTGGCGGCGTGGTGGCGCGGGGTCGCGGTATTCCGTATCGCGGAAACGGCGGCCGGGCTGTTCCATCGCTGGTGCGGATCAGCCGAGCCGGGCCAGCAGCCGCACCAGCCGGCGCGTTCGGGGCGAGAACAGGCCGGGCGTGAAGGCGCTGCCGGCGGCCCGCTTGGTGGTCTCGCTCAGGGTCGGGTAGGGGGCGACCATGGTCGCCAGCGCCGCCACCTTGAGGCGCCGGTGCACGGCCACGATCCAGGGCGCCAGCACCTCGCCGCCGTGACGCCCCACGACGCCGGCGCCCAGCACGCGCCCACGCCGATCCGTGACCACCTTCACCAGGCCCTCTGTGGTGCGGTCGGTGCGGGCGCGGTCGTTGTCCCGGTACGGCCAGCGCAGCACCCGCATGCCGTCGCCGTGCATGGCGCGCACCTCGGCCTCGCTGCGCCCGACCCAGGCCAGTTCGGGGTCGGTGTAGGTGACGTGCGGGATCGGGGTCGCGGAGATCTTCACCGGCAGCCGGAACAGCGCCGACTTCAGCACCGAGGCGCCGTGGAAGCCTGCCACGTGGGTGAACTGCGGGCCGCCGGTGACGTCGCCGATGGCATAGACCCGCCGGTTGGTCGTGCGCAGGCCGTCGTCCACGGTGATGCCGCGCGCGGTGTGGGCGATGCCGGCGGCGTCCAGGTCCAGGCCCTCCAGCACCGGCCGGCGGCCGACCGCCACCAGCAGGTGGGAGCCCGCGACCGTCTCCGTCCGATCGTCCGGTCCGGCGAGGCGCAGGCGGATCGCGCCGGCTTGTCCGGAGACGGCGTCGGCGCGCCGGCCCTCGCGCAGGTCGACCCCCTCCGCCGCGAGACGGGCACGGACCACCGCGGTCAGCTCGGGGTCGTCGCGGCCCAGCAGGACGCCCATCTCGACCACCGTCACCCGGCTGCCCAGGCGCCGGAACCCCTGCGCCAACTCGCAGCCGATCGGTCCGCCGCCCAGGATCAGCAGATGCGGCGGCCGCTCGGTCAGCCCGAAGATGGTTTCGTTGGTGTGGACGGGGACCGTCTCCAGCCCCGGAATCGGCGGCACCAGGGGACGCGAGCCGGTGGCGACCACGACCCGGCGGGCGCGGATGCGCTGGCCGCCGGCCTCGACCGTTCGGGCGTCCAGGAAGCGCGCCGGCGCCCGCAGCACCGTGACCCCCAGGCCCTCGAACCGCTCCTGGGAGTCCACCGGGGCGATCTCCGCGATCACGCCGTGGACGTGGCGCATCACGGCGGCGAAGTCGATCTCCGGGTCGGGCACCCCAATGCCGAAGCGGTCGGCATCACGCACGGCCTGGGCGGCGGCCCCGGCGGCGAGCAGGGCCTTGGAGGGCACGCAGCCGACGTTCAGGCAGTCGCCCCCCATCTCGCCCTGCTCGACCAGCACCACCGACGCGCCCATCTGCGCCGCGCCCGCCGCCACGGTCAGGCCCCCGGCGCCGGCTCCGATCACGCACAGATCGGGCATCAGCGGCCGCGCCCGGGTCATCGCCGCCGCCCCTTCCACCATCGGTACAGGGACGGCAGCATCGCCAGCACGGCCAGACCGAGCAGCGGCCCCAGGATTTCGGGATCGTAGATGAGGCCGAGGTCGGGGCGGTCGCCGGACGCCAACAGCGCATCGAGCCCGTTGCCCACGCTGGCGTAGACGGCGGCCCCGGGGATGATGCCCAGGACCGTGGCACCCGCATAGGTGCGGGTGGGCACGCCGAGAAAGGCCGGCACCAGATTGATCAGCCAGAACGGAAACAGCGGAATCAGCCGCAGCACCAGCAGGCTGGTGAAGGCGTTGTCCCGGAAGCCGCGTTCGAGCCGGGCCATGGGACCGCGCACCCGGTCCCGCCAGGTGTCACCGAGGATGTAGCGGGCCGCCAGGAACACCGCCGTTGCCCCCAGCGTCGCGGCCAGCACGATCAGCGCCGTCCCGGCGACCGGCCCGAACAGGTAACCGCCCGTGATGCTCATCCAGACCGCGCCGGGAACACTGAACGTCACGGCCATGAAATAGGCCGCCACGAACACGCCCGCGGCCAGGGCGCGGTGGGCGTCGACCCAGGCGGCGATGGCCTCGTGGTGCCGGCCGAGGGTCTCGAACGACAGCAGCCGGTGACCGTCGAAGGCGACCACCAGGCCAAGGACGAGCGCGAACGCCGCCAGCAGCGCCAGCCGCCGGGGCCACGCCCGGCGGCGCCGATCCACCGCGGCGGGCGCCGTCGGGGTCTCGGCGGGGTCCTCCGCCGGGGCGTCCGGCCCCATCCGGGGGCCGTCGTCGGATGTGGAGACCGAAGGGCTCATATCGGACCATTTGATACAGAATGGCCGTCACTTCAATGCCGGACGCGGTCCCGGTCCCGACCGCGATGACCGGTCCTGTGAAGGGAGGCGGGGCGTTCGTACCGGTCCCTCATACGACCTTCGGCGGCCGGCCTCAAATGTCGGGTGCGCAACGGGCGACCCGCGGCCCGTCTCACGGCTGGGTGCGCGCCCGCTGCGGGCTCATCCGGCGCACCGCCACCGGGGCCAGCCACACCAGCGCGCAGAGCACGGCCAGCGCGATGGCCGGCGGCCGCGACAGCAGCACCAGGGGATCGCCGCCGCTCTTCATCAGCGAGGTCAACGCCATCTCCTCGACCATCGGTCCCAGGACCAGACCCAGCACCGCCGGCGCCAGGGGGATGCGGTGGGCCTCCATCGCCAGGCCGAGCCCGCCGGCCAGCATCATGACGACCAGCGCCGTGACCGTGCCGGCCGCCGCATAGGTGCCGACCAGACACACGCCCAGGATCACCGGCATCAGCACGGCGCGCGGCACCCGCAGCAGCGGCCGCGCCAGGGCGATTGCCACCAGGCCGGCCGGCACCAGCAGCAGGTTGGCCACCAGGAAGGCCAGCAGGACGGCGGTCATCGTGGTTGGCTGGGTCAGGAACACCGTGGGTCCCGGGGTCAGGCCCTTCAGCATCAACACCCCGATCACCACCGCCGTCAGCGAGTCGCCCGGGATGCCGAGCACGGTGGCCGGCACCAGGGCACCGCCGATGGCCGCGTTGTTGGCCGCACCGGCGGGCGCGATGGCGTCCAGGTCGGCCGCATCGGCGGCGTCCGGCGTCGCCTCGGGGGCCCCCCTGGGGAGACGCCGTCGGGTGACGGCCTGGGCGACGTAGGCGGCGATGTCGGCGCCGGCCCCCGGCACCGCGCCCACCACGGTGCCGACGCCGCTGCCGATGGCGATGCGGCCGGCGCGCTGCCGCAGCGCCGGTCCGAGGTCCCGCAGCAGCGGCCCGGGGCGGGGCGGCGCCGCGGGGTCGGCGTCGACCCCGGCGGCATGGCGCAACACCCGCGAGACGGCGAACAGCCCGATCAGCACCGGGATCAGCCCGACGCCGCCGCTCAGGTCGGTGAGGCCGAAGGTCAGGCGCGGCTGACCCGAGACCGGGTCGAGTCCGACCAGCGCCAGGGTCAATCCGATCAGCAGCGCCAGCGCGCCGCGGGCCGGCGAGGGGCCGGCCACCGCCACGGCCGCGCTCAGGCCCAGCACGGCCAGCCAGAAGCGCTCCACGGTGCTGACGTGCAGCGCCAGCCGGGCCAGCCCGGGCGCCGCCATCAGCAGCACCAGGGCGCCGAACAGGCCGCCCAGGGCCGCGCACACCAGACCGGTCGTGAGCGCCAGCCCCGCCTTGCCGCGCTGGGCCAAGCGGTGTGCGGCGTCGGCGTAGGCGGCCGAGGCCGGCGTGCCGGGAATGCGCAGCAGCGCGCCGGGCAGATCGCCGGCGGCGATCGCGACCGCCGCCAGCGTGACCACGCCGGCCAGCGCCGGCACCGGATCGAGCAGCACCGCGAAGGGGATCAGCAGGGCCACCCCCAGGGTGGCCGTCAGGCCGGGCAGGGCGCCGACCAGCAGCCCGAGCAACGCCGCCCCCGCCATGACGATCAGCACGGTGGGGGTCAGCAGCAGGGCGGCGGCGGCCGCGATCACAGCCATGCCGTCAGGCCGCTCAGCGGTCCCATCGGCACCGGTACCCGCAACAGGCCATGGATCAGGCCCACGAGGCCGGCCGTCACGCCGAAGGCGAGCGCCACCGCGCGCAGCGGTCGGCGGGTCTGCCAGGCCAGCAGCGGCACCAGCACCAGCGGCAGCGCCAGCGCCATCCCCAGGGTCGGCAGCAGCAGGGCGAACAGCAGCGGCAGCGTTGCGGTCAGGGCCAGACCGGTGCGCCGGCCCGGCGTCGCCCGGGCGCGCGTCGGCTGGGGCGCCCGCGCCCGCGCCCGCGCCAGCACCGGCGCGACTCCCAGGAACCCGGCGCCGACGAGGGCGGGTGCCAGCCCCGGCCCGAGGCTCAGGTGAGGCGAGGGGGGTGTGCCGGCCGCCACCAGCAGCAGGCCCAGCCCGGCCAGCAAGGCCCCCAGGCTTGGCAGGCTCACAGGCCCAGTCTCGGGATCACGGCGCGGACCTGGGTCTCCTGGGCGCGCATGAAGCGCGCGAAGGCGGTGGCATCGCGCCAGGCCAGGCCGAAGCCCCGGGCCGTCATCTCGGCGCGGAAGCCGGGATCGTGCACGATATCCCGCATCGCCGCCTCCAGGCGGTCGGCCACCGGCCCGGGCAGCCCGGCCGGTCCTACCAGGCCGCGCCATGCGCCCAGGTCCAGCGTCACGCCGAGTTGCTCGGCCAGTGTGGGCACGTCCGGAAACGCCGCCAGCCGCTCACGGCCGAACACGGCCAGGGTGCGCACCACGCCGGCCTGTCGCAGCGCGGCGGCCTCCGGCAGAGAGCAGGGCACGACGTCGACGCCGCCGGCCGCGAGATCCTGGAGCGACGCCGCCGCGCCCTGGCTGGGGATCATGCGCACGCGGGCGAGGTCGACGGCCCGGGCCTCCAGCAGGGTGGCGATGGCCATCGGCCAGGAGCCGCCGCAGCCGCCGGCGCAGGCGATGGTATAGCCGTCCGGGGCGCCCTTGAGGGCCTCCAGGGCGGTGGTCAGGTCGGGCCACGGGCTGTCGGCGCGGACGTGGATCGCGGCCGGATCGGCGTTGTACTGGGCGATGGGGGTGAAGTCGTCGACCTGGAAATCGGCCTGCCCCATCGGGGCGTAGTGGGCGAAGTTGTACAGGATGCCGAGGGTGTAGCCGTCCGGCGCGGCGTCCTTCAGGGTGCCGAGGCCCACCACGCCGCCGCCCTGGCCCTGGTTGATCACCGTGAACGGCTGGCCGAAGCGGGCCTCCAGGCGATGCGCCAGCAGGCGCCCGGTCTGGTCGGTGCCGCCGCCGGCGCCGGACGGAACGATCAGGGTGACCGGACGGGTCGGCCAGGCGTCCCCGGCGTGGGCCGGCCCCGTGACCGGCGCGGCCAGCCCCGCCGCCAGCAGCAGGGCCAGTCCGACGACGGCCCGGACCGCGCCCCCGATCAGGCGGTGCCGTCGGACGCCCCTGGCCGTCTTTGCTGTCCTGGCCGTCCTTGCTGTCCTGGCCGTCCTTGCTGTCCTGGCCGTCCTTGCTGTCCTGGCCGGCCTTGCTGTCCTGGCCGGCCTTGCCGTTCCGGCCGGCCTTGCTGTCCTGGCCGTCCTTGCCGCTGCTGCCGTCATGCCGCTTCCCCCAAACCGGACTGCCCAAGCCGCCGCGCACGCTGTGCGAGCCGTCAGAGTAAGTTGTGCGACAGGCGTCCGTCAATCTTTCTGACAGGGCCGCGTTGGAGCGCGGTCGGGGGCGCGATGCGGCGATCCGTGCGCCGACAGGCGTCGCCAGGGCGGGCGTGTGCTATGGTCTGATACCGGGGTCTGATACCGGGGTCTGATACCGGCGCGATCATGGGGCCGCGACGCGCCGTGAGGATCCGCGACCAGGGGAGGCCGGGACCATGCCAACGGGGTCGCTGCGCGGGACGCTGGCCGCTGTCGCCGGGCTGGCCGGGTTGCTCGGGCTGGCCGGGCTGGGCGTGCTGCCGGGACCGGGGGCCGCGCCCGCCCGGGCCGGCGAGATCGTGTTCACCCCGGTCGACGACGGCGACATCCTGACCGAGGTGAGCGGCGCCGAGACGCTTAACGAAGGCTCGACACTGCGGCGCACCTACCTGGTGGTCAACGAGGCGCAGGCGCCGGTTCGTCTGGAGAGGGTCGGCATCGACACCCGGCACGACGCCGACAGGGACCGCTTCGTGCTGCACCCCGAGGGAACCCTGACCGCGGTCCAGCCGGTGCGGGCGGTGCGGCTGGTGTTCGCGCTGTTCGATGTGTTCGATCGCCCGATTCGGACGCTGACGCTGACCCTGGTGCGGGACCTGGCGGCGGGTGCGGTGGTCGACCTCGCGACCCTGCCGGGCTGGCCGGCCAGCGCGCCCGAGGCGCGCGACCTGCTGTCGGTGGTGTCCCACGCCGCCACCGTGCGCCCGGCGGCCGGGCCGGTGTGGAGCGGGAACACGGCGCGGGTTCACCGCGACATGGCCCGCTTCGGTCTGCTGGCCAGGGACTGACGGTAGGGGACTGACGGCCGGCGATCGCGTGGGCTCTCACGCCTGTCCGCGACGCCCGCCGGCGCGGCCCGATGGCCGCACCCAGGGCGGCGGCCACCGCCCCGACTCGGACACGGCCGCCCCCCACGCCGGGCCCGGCGGTGGCCTGTGCACGGCCTTGCGGCCCGTTGTGGCGGGCCGGTCCGGGCCCGGCCGGCATGCGGGCGGCGCAGGTTGTGATTGCTGCGCCACACCACCGCCCGGTCGGTCGTCCCGGCGCAATCGCGCATGAAGCGCATTTGCGATGGTGCCTAGTCAACCCAGAGGTTTAGAATAGGAACCTTAAATTATGTCTTCGCTCTAAGATATACTTTACGAGAACAATGCGACCCTTGAAATGATAGGGGCACTATTTCTCCGTTTAGGTGGAATCACCTTCTGCCCTGATATACACTTCTACTAAAGTTGGTCTTGACGCCAGCCTATTCGGATCGTGCGAGGTGGGGACGCGCCCGCGTCGCCATGACTTGGAGTCTGTATGCCGCGCGCCATGCATTTCATCTCCGGTCTGCCCCGCTCGGGCTCCACCCTTCTCAGTGCCCTGTTGCGGCAGAACCCGCGCTTTACCGCGTCCATGACCAGCCCCATGGGCGCGCTCGTCTCCGCCAACCTGACCCTGATGGGGCCGGGCGGCGAGGTCGGCCTGCTGGTCGAGGAGAGTCAGAAACCGCGCATCCTGCGGGGCCTGTTCGACGCGTACTACGCCGAGACCCGGGCGGACGTTGTCTTCGACACCAACCGCCAGTGGTGCGCCCGCATGCCGCTGCTGCGGGCGCTGTTCCCCGGCGCGAAGGTGATCGCCTGCGTGCGCGACGTCTCCTGGATCATGGATTCCATCGAGCGCCTGATCCGCAAGCAGCCGTTCCAGCCGACCCGCCTGTTCAGCGGCCCCGGCGACGCGGCCACCGTCTACAGCCGCGTGGAGTCCCTGGCCCGCGCCGACCGCCTGGTCGGCTTCCCCTGGGCCGCGCTCAAGGAGGCGTTCTACGGCGAGGATGCCGAGTCCCTGCTGATCGTCGAGTACGAGTTCCTGTGCCGGGCGCCGGAGCAGGTGCTGCGCCTGATCTACGCGTTCATCGGCGAACCCTGGTTCGACGGCCATGACGTGAACAACGTCGCCTTCGACGCCCCGACGTTCGATGCCGCCCTGGGCATCGACGGTCTGCACCGGGTGCGGCCCAAGGTGGAATACGTCCCGCGGCGCACCGTGCTGCCGCCCGATCTGTTCAACAAGTTCCAGGGCATGGACTTCTGGCGCGACCTGACCGCCAGCCGCGCCAACGTCATCACCGCCCACCCGACCGAGCCTCCGACCGCACGCGCGGAGCATCCCGACAGCGTGACGCCCGTGTGACACAGGACACCGCGCCATGACCGATCAGACGATCGACACCCCAGACCTGTTCCTGCGCAGCGGCGGCGGCGTCCCCGACGGCCCCGACGCTGCGCCCACGGCTGGCCGCCAGGTCGCCGTGGTCGACACGGCGGTGGCCGGACACGAGGCCCTGGCCGCCGCGGCCGAGGCCGCCGGCCTGCATGTGGTGCGGCTGTCCGGCCGCGGCGACGGCGTGGCGGAGATGGCGGCGGCCCTGTCCGGCTTCGACGATATCGACGCGCTGCACATCCTGTCGCACGGGGACAGCGGGCGGGTCCATCTGGGAGACGCGGTGCTGTCGTCGGACAGCCTGGACGATCACGCTTCCGCCCTGGGCCAGGTGGCCGAGCGCCTGGCGGACGACGGCGACCTGCTGCTGTACGGCTGCCGCGTCGGCGCGGGCGCCGCGGGGTCGGCCTTCCTCGACCGCCTCGCCGTCGCCACCGGCGCCGACGTGGCGGCCTCCGACGACCTCACGGGCGCCGCCGACCGTGGCGGCGACTGGACACTGGAGATCGCCGCCGGCGACGGCGCGGTCGAGCATGACGAACCCTTCAGCGCCGCCGCACTGGCCGACTTCACGCACGTGCTGGCGCCCCAGACCTATCAGCCGGAGAACTTCGCCGGGCTCGGAACCCAGACGCTGACCAGCGGCGACGGATTCACCGTTACCGCGACATACGAAGGTAGCGCGACCAATATTAAACAGTACACCGATGGCGGCTACACCGGCGTGTATGCGACCGCGCCTTTGACGGATCCCCTGGGCAAGTCGGCGACGCTGACCGTCTCCGCCGACGGTACGACGGTCAGCTCCTTCGAACTGACAGACCTGTCGCTGTTCGAATATTTCCTGGGCGGCGCCGATCACAACTGGTCGAGCCTGGGGCTCTCGGCCGTTCCGGCGGGCGGTGGCCCGAACCTCACCGGTACGGTCACCGATCCTGCCGGGAACTACGACATCGACGTTACCCTGGGTGGCATTGCCGGTCAGCAGATCACCAGCTTCACGGTGAGCTTCACGGCCGACACGACATCCTCGCGGGACGCCGTCGTCTACATGAACATCGACTCCTTCACGGTCGACAACGTCACCGGCGGGAACGCACCGCCGACGATCAGCATCGGGGACATGGCGGCCAGCGAGGGCGACGCGGCGGCCGACGTCGACTCCGCCGCCACGGTCAATGACACGGACGGCGACGCGGACTGGAATGGTGGCGCACTGACGCTCCAGATCACCGCCAACGCGGACGCCGGCGACGAGATCAGCATCGACCAGTCCGGCAATTTCTCCATCGCCGGCGGCACCCTGAGCCGGGCCGGCACGGGCGCGGTCGGCACGGTCACCGAGTCCAGCGGCACCGCCAACGACGGCGTGGTCACCGGGGGCGCCCTGCTCACCATCACGTTCAACGCCAGCGCGACCAACGCCATCGTCCAGGAGCTGGCGCAGTCGATCCAGTACCGCACAACCTCCGAGGACCCCACCGGGACCGCCGGCACGCGCACCCTCACCGCGACGGCCACCGACGGCCCGGGCGACAGTGGCAGTGACACCGCGACGATCACCCTGACGGGGCTCAACGACGACCCCACCGCCACCGACAACGCGGTGACGACCAACGAGGACACCAACCACGTCTTCGCCGCCGGCGAGTTCAACTTCAATGACGTGGACAGCGCCGACACCCTTCAGGCGGTGCGCATCGACAGTATCCCCGCCACCGGCACGCTGTTCGTGGATGCCAACAACGACGACACGGCCCAGGGCGGCGAGATCCTGGCCAACGGTGACACCGTCGCCGTCGCCGACATCACCGCCGGCAACCTGCAGTACACCCCACCGACGGACCAGGCCGGGACCCCGCTGACCACGTTCACCTTCTCGGTCGGCGACGGGACGGCCTTCGCCGCGTCGGCGTCGACCATGACCGTCAACGTCACCGCCCAGAACGACGCCCCCACCGCCACCGACAACACGGTAACGACCGCCGAGGACACCAACCACGTCTTCGCCGCCGGCGAGTTCAACTTCAATGACGTGGACAGCGCCGACACCCTGCAGTCGGTGCGCATCGACGGTATCCCCGCCACCGGCACGCTGTTCGTGGATGCCAACAACGACGACACGGCCCAGGGCGGCGAGATCCTGGCCAACGGTGACACCGTTGCCGTCGCCGACATCACCGCCGGCAACCTGCAGTACACCCCACCGACGGACCAGGCCGGGACCCCGCTGACCACGTTCACCTTCTCGGTCGGCGACGGGACGGCCTTCGCCGCGTCGGCGTCGACCATGACCGTCAACGTCACCGCCCAGAACGACGCCCCCACCGCCACCGACAACACGGTGACGACCAACGAGGACACGAACCACGTCTTCGCCGCCGGCGAGTTCAACTTCAACGACGCCGACACCGGCGACACTCTACAGTCGGTTCGCATCGACGGGATCCCCGCCACCGGCACGCTGTTCGTGGATGCCAACAACGACGACATGGCCCAGGGCGGCGAGATCCTGGCCAACGGTGACACCGTCGCCGTCGCCGACATCACCGCCGGCAACCTGCAGTACACCCCGCCGACGAACCAGGCCGGGACTGCGCTGTCCACGTTCACCTTCTCGGTCGGCGACGGGACGGCCTTCGCCGCGTCGGCATCGACCATGACCGTCGATGTCACCGCCCAGAACGACCCGCCCGCCTTCGCCGGGCTGGACGGGACGCCGACGTACGCCGAGGACGGCGCCGCGGTCACGCTCGACGCCAACGTCACCGTCGCGGACGTCGAACTGGACGCCCGCAACGGCGGCAACGGCGACTATAGCGGCGCCGGCCTGACCATCGCCCGCACCGGCGGGGCCAACGCCGACGACCGCCTGTCGGTCGCCTCGGGCGGCAACCTCACGGTCGCCGGCGGCCCGGATGGTGGCGGCACGGTGAGTGCGGGCGGTAACGTCATCGCCACCATCGCGAACACCGGCAACGGCCAGCTCCAACTCACCTTCGCCGACAACGGCACGACGCCGACCACGGCCCTCGTGAACGAGGTGCTGCAGGCGATCCAATACGCCAACGCCAGCGACGATCCGCCGGCCAGCGTGCAACTCGACTGGACCGTCAGCGACGGCAACAGCGGCGACGCCCAGGGCAGCGGCGACAACCCCGGCACCGACACCGGATCCACCACGGTCTCGATCACCAGCGTCAACGATCCGCCCACCCTGACCGCGACCGGTCAGGACCCGACCTTCGTCGAGGGCACGGGGGCGCCCGGATCGGACCTGTTCAGCGGCGTGACGGCCTCGACGGTGGAAGCGGCGGACCGGATCAGCAGCCTGACCCTGACCGTGACCAACGTCAGCGACGGCGCCAGCGAAATCCTGCGCGTTGACGGCTCCGACGTGGCCCTGACCGACGGCAACACCGTGACCCCCACGGCCACCAACGGCCTGACCTTGGATGTCTCGGTGACGGGATCGACGGCCACCGTGTCCTTCACTGGGGCGAGCCTGACCGCGGCCCAGGTGCAAACCCTGGTGGACGCGCTGGCCTATCGCAACACCAGCGAAGACCCCACCACGGGGGCGAACCGGGTCGTCACCCTGACCGAACTGGTGGACACCGGCGGCGGTACCGACACGGCCGCCCTGACCCTGACCTCCACCGTCGGCCTGACGGCCGTCAACGACCCGCCCGTGGTCGGCAACGTCTTCGGCGACAGCGCGTCGCAGGTCACGGCCGGGGCCGGAGCGCAGGACGTCACCGACCTGAACGACGCCACGGTCGCGAACCCCGATTCCGCCGACTACGACGGCGGGTCCCTGACCCTCGCGCAGGACAGCGGCACGACCAACGGGTCCTGGGGCCTGGACGGCACCACCACGACCGCCGGCGGCGACGGCACGATCGCGGCGGGCGAGACCGTGGCGGTCGGCGGGGTCTCGATCGGCACCGTCGACGCTACCAACGACGGCCAGGGCGGCAACACGCTTGAGATCGCCTTCAATGCCAATGCGACCTCGGCCCGCATCGAGACCCTGATCCAGGCCCTGACCTACGACGCGCCGTCCGGGCTGGGGGCGCGCCAGTTCACGCTGACCCTGAACGACGCCGATGGCACCGCGACCGGCGGCGACCAGGACGACGGCGGCGCCTTCACCCTCACCGTCACCCCCAACCCGCCGGTGATCGGCAACCTGGACGGCGACAGCGTGACCGCGGCCAGCGGCGCCACCGTGGCGGTCGACGCCGGCGGCGACGCCACGGTGACCGACGCCGATTCCGCCGATTTCGACGGCGGCACCCTGACCGTCACTCGCACCGGCGGGCTGTCCGGCGACTTCGGTCTCGGCACGGGCGTGACGTCCGGCGGCGACGGCACCATCGCGGCCGGCGAGACCGTGGCCGTGGGCGGCACAAACATCGGCACCGTCACCACCGACGGCCAGGGCACCAACGATCTGGTCATCACCTTCACCAGCACGGACGCCACCCCGGCGGCGGTGCAGACGCTCCTGCGCGCCCTTGAGTACGCCGGCAGCCAGGCCGGCGCGCATCCCTTCGCGGCCACCATCACCGACGCCGGCGCCAACGCGGCAACCTCGACGCCGGCCGCCTTCACGGTCACGGTCGAGGCGCCGCCCGTCAACACGGTCCCCGGTGCACAGACCGCCGTCGACGGCACCGCCCTGGCGCTGGGCGGCATTTCGGTCGCCGATGCCGACAGCGCCACGGTGACCACCACGGTCTCGGTGCCCGGCGGCGACGGCACCTTCAGCGCCACCGGCGCGGCCACCATCACCGGCGACGGCACCGAGAGCCTCCAGATCGCCGGCACCCTCGCCGACGTCAACGCCACCCTGGGCACCCTGGTCTACACCCCCGCGGTCGACAGCACCGGCGCGCAGACCGTCACGGTGCTCAGCAGCGACGGCACCAACACCGACACCGACACCATCGCCGTCACGGTGCAGGACCGGCCGACCCTGCTCGACCTCGACGGTGACACCGTCAAGGCCGGGCTCGGGGGCACCGTGGCCATCGACCGCGGCACCGCGGCCACGGTCACCGACGGGGACTCGGCGGACTTCGACGGCGGCACCCTGACCGTGACCCGGGTCTCGACCACGCTGACCGGCGGCTTCAGCCTGGATGCCGGCCAGGCCACCGCCGGCGGCGACGGCATGCTGGGCGCCGGGGAGACGGTGGCCGTGGGCGGCACCGACATCGGCACCGTGACCACAGCCGGCCAGGGCACCGATGACCTGGTCATCACCTTCAGCAGCGCCGACGCCACCCCGGCGCGCGTCGGGATGCTCCTGAACGCGCTGCTGTACGCCCCGGGTCAGAGCGGCGACCACGTCTTCGATGTCACCGTGACCGACGGCGCCGCTGGCACCCCCTCCGAGGCCGCCCGTGTCACCGTCGCCGGGGGCGACCCGCCAGAGAACACCGCGCCGGCGACCTGGACCGCGCTCACGGGTAACGGGCTGCCGCTGCGCGGCCTGGCGGTGGCCGACCCTGATAGCGCGACGGTGACCACCACCCTGTCCGTGGCGGCAGGGGCCGGGGTCTTCGGCGCCACCGGACCTGCGGCCGTGGCCGGGGGCGGCTCCGCCACGCTGACCATCACGGGCGCGCTGGCCGACGTCAACGCCACCCTGGCGACCGTCACCTACACGGCCGCGACCGATGCCGCAACGCCCGGGGCCCCCGGGACCCAGACCATCACCATGACCACCACCGACGGCGACCAGACCGATACCGATACGATCGCCGTCACCGTCGTCGCGCCGGCACCGCCCGCCGACCCGCCGGATCCGCCGGCCGGACCGGGCGACGGGGACGAGGGCGGCGATGGCGACGGTGGGACTGGTGATGGCGGGGATAGCGACGGCGGGAATGGCGGCGATGGCGACGGCACCACCGAGACCGTCGAGGGCACCACGGTCACCACCACCACCGAGACCCGCGACGACGGCACCGTGGTCGAGACCATCACCATCGACCCCTTCGACGGCTTCCAGGAGGGCGAGGACCCGGACGACTTCGGCAACGGCCTCTCCGACCATGTGGTCGCCGGGGCGGACGACGACCCGGGCCTGCGCGCCACGCTGCCCCTGGGCGTGGGGCTGACCGCCAGCGGCCCGTCGGTCAGGCTGGACGCCGCCGCCGGCGTCATCGAGTTGCAGAACGGCCTGCGGGTGCTGCTGGGCGACCTGCCCTCGGAGGACCTCGACCAGGCCGTGCAGAGCTTCTTCGCCGGCCAGGAGGGCGGCGGCTCGCCGCGCTGGGTCTCGACCCTCACCCCCACCTTCGTGGGCGACGGGACCCCGGACCAGCCGATCACCATCGACGGCGGCGACGGCGGAGACGCCACCACGGCGGTCATCATCGACGCCCGCGATCTGCCGCCCGGCGCGACGCTGGCCCTGGACAACATCGGGCTCGCCATTGTCATCGGCGACGTCACGGTGACCGGCGGCGCCGGGACCACGTTCTTCGTCGGCGACGACGGTGCCCAGGACGTCAACCTGGGCGTCGGCGACGACACCCTGGACGGCGGCGGCGGTGACGACATCGTGCGCTCGCGCGAGGGCGACGACATCCTGATCGGCGGTTCCGGCAGCGACACCCTGGGCGGCGGCGCCGGCGTCGACGTGGCCCAGATCGCCGCCACGGCCGACGTGCTGGCCCTGACCCGTGCCGCCGACGGCAGCCTGCTGCTGCGCCACGGCACGGACGTCGACACGATCGAGCCCGACGTGGAGATCCTGGTGGCCGCCGGCGACGGCGCCATGACGCTGAGCAATCCGGGCGGGGCCGTGCCGGTCGCCGGTCTCGCCTTCGATCCCGCGTTCTACCTGGAGCACAATCCGGACGTGGCCGCCGCCGTCGCGGCCGGCGCGCTGGCCAGCGCGGCCGACCACTTTGCCGCCTGGGGCCTGGCCGAGGGCCGCGCGCCCAACGCCCTGTGGGACGAGGCCGCCTACCGCGACGCCTATCCCGACGTGGCCGCCGCGGTGGCCGCCGGCACGTTCGCCTCCGGCCTCCAGCACTACGCCCTGTTCGGCGCCGCCGAGCGCCGCGACCCCGGCCCGTGGTTCGATGCCAGCGCCTACCTCGACGCCTATCCGGATGTCGCCGCCACCGGCCTCGACGCGCTGACCCACTTCGTCCTCTGGGGGGCCGCCGAGGGCCGCCTGGGCACCGTCGCCGACGACACCCTCCTGCTGGCCTGACAGGCTGGGGGCCCTGGACACGCCACGGCGGCACGTGCTGTCCGGTCGCCCGTCCCCGAGCGCCCGACGCCGGACGGGCGCCAGTTCCGGTTCGAGGCGCTGGCGCAGGCCATCGCCGAGCGTCAGGACGGCCCGTATGAGGCCGGCCCGCATGAGGGCGGAGTCACGCGCGGCATTGGAGCCCGGGCGCGGGTCCAATGCCGTGCGATCCACCCTGAAACCAAAAGATCGGGCCGAGTCACGCTCGAAATCGGCCCCACCCCGGTGGTTCCGATTTCGAGCGATCGGCGCTAGGCGATCAGCAGGCCGTCGTCGGCGACCGTGCCCAGGCGGCCCTCGGCGGCGCCCCACAGGACGAAGTGGGCCAGCGCGTCCAGGCCGGCGGCGGCGACGTCCGGGTTGGCGTCGAGGTAGGCGCGGGCGTCGAACCACGGGCTGGGGGCGCGGCCCTCGGCGGCGCCGAACATCGCGTAGTGCTGCAGGCCGGAGGCGAGGGCACCCGTGGCGACCGCCGCCGCGACGTCCGTGTAGGCGTCCAGGTAGGCCCCCTCGTCCCACAGCAGGTGCGGCGCCCGGCCCTCCGCCAGGCCCCACTGGACGAAGTGCGCCGCCGCGTCGGGCAGGGCGCCGGCCGCCACCACCGCCGCCACGTCCGGGTTGTGCTCCAGGTAGAACGCGGCGTCGAAGGCCAGGCCGTCGACCAGCGTCGCCCCGCCGGGCGCCGTGAGGGTCATGGCGCCGTCGCCGGCGGCGACGATCAACTCGACATCGGCCCCGATGGTGTCCGTGTCCTCACCCAGGCGCAGGACGGCGCCGCCGTCGTGTCCGCGGGTCAGGGCCAGGCCGGCGGGGGTGGCGGCGATCTGGGCGACGTCGAGGCCGGCGCCGCCGTGGAGCACGTCGCTGCCGGCGCCGCCGACCAGGATGTCGTTGCCGTCGCCGCCGTCCAGGGTGTCGTCGCCGCCGTCGCCGAACAGGCGGTCGTCGCCGCCCGAGGACGAGACCTCATCGTCGCCGCCGCCGGCGCGGATGATGTCGTCGCCGGGGCCGAAGAACAGCACCTGTGAGGCGCCATCGCCCTGGATGATGTCGATGTCGGGGCCGGAATCACCGTCGCCGCCGGTGAAGGTGCCGGGGCCACGCACCACGACCGGACCGGCGCCGTTCACGACGATGTCCACGTCGCCCAGCGGCTGGCCGTCCGGGCCGCACAGGTTGCTGGTGTCGATGACGACCACGACCGGCCGGCCCTCGTCGTCCACGCCGGCGCCGCTCAGGTCCAGGGTCAGGGTCAACGGACCGTCGGGGTCGCCGCCGTCGCTGGGCCAGATCGGCCGCACCTGCACCACCGAGACGCCGCCCGGGCCGGTGTCGGCGCGGGCCATGATGTCATCCACGAACGCCTGACGGCCGGCCGCCTGCTCGGGATCGGTCTCGCCGTCGTCGTCGCCGCCGCCGGCCAGCAGGTCGAGCGCATCGCGGTCCGTGGTGGTGCGCGATGTCGCCAGCAGGCCCAGCGCGTCCGGCTTGTGCACCGCCACCGTATCGGTGACCGGGATGTCCACGTCCGGGGTGGTCGGGTCCTCGTCCTGGCGCTCGTCGCCGGTCGGATCGCTCAGCAGGACCTGCACCCTCTCGCCGGTGCGGCTGTCGGTGGTGCTGCCCCGGGTCACCGGGGCGCCGTCCAGGGTGCTTTCCTCGAAGTCGCCGGTCGGGGTCAGGCCGCTGTTTAGCCCCTCGTCGACGGTCGATCGGTCGTCGCCGGTGAACAGGTCGTCGTCCTCGGACTCGGGCTCGTCCTCGGGGTCCGGCTCGTCCTCGGGGTCCGGCTCGGGGTCGGGGTCCGGCTTGGGCTCGGGCTCGGGCTCGGGGTCCGGATCGGGCTGCGGGTCCGGATCGGGCTGGGGGTCCGGATCCGGTTCGGGCTCGGCGCCCAGGGTCACCGTGGTGGTGCCGGTGGTGGTGGCGTTGTCCGCGCCGCTGTCGTCGTCGAAGGTCCAGGTCAGGTCAACGCTGTCGGGCGGCGTCTCCCCGCTGTTGGAATACTGGATGGCCTGGAGGATCGCATTCACGTCCGCCGTTGTGGCGGCCGGATAGAAATGGAGGCTAAACACGCCCCCCGATGTGACGTGATATGCTATGAGAGAGTCGCCTTTGGAAACCAACCCACTGTCAGGGTATTCGCCGGATTTGACCTCGTAAGGGTCCGGAATCTGAACCGCGAACTCATCGTCCTCGTTCGCGCCGTCCTTGCGGGTAATGGTCAGGGTGGCGCCGTCGTAGCTCCCGGCACCGTCGGCCCCGGCATCCAGTTCGACGTCGGCGACGGTGACATCGTCGTCCAGGACCACCGGGTCCCCGCCCGGGGTGTAGGAGACCGACACGCCCTCGCCGCCCAGGTTGGCGAACTCCGGGGCGTCGTTCACGGGATCGACGGTCACGGTCAGGGTGTCGCTGACCGGCTCGTGGTCCGCGTCCTGGGTCGTGATCGTGATCTCGGCGTCGCCGTTGAAGTTCTCGTCCGGCGCGAAGGTCAGGCTGGCCAGGGCGGCGTTGACCTGATCCAGGGTGCCGGTGAAGGCCAGCGTGCCGTCGCTGCCGTCGATATCACTTCCGGTCGCGCCGGTGATCCCCAGCGCGCCGTCCTCGGTCTCAATGCTGACCTGCTGGTCGGTGCCGTCGCCGTCGGCGATGGTGATGACCGCGCCCTCCGCGCCCTTGAGGGCGACCGCCTCGGCGGGGTCCTCGTCCACCGCCGCCACGGCCGGCAGGGTGATCGCCGGCGTGGGGTCGAGCATGGTGACCGTGGTGGTGCCGGTGGTGGTGGCGTTGTCCGCGTCGCTGCCGTCGTTGAAGGTCCAGGTCAGGTCAACGCTGTCGGGCGGCGTCTCCCCGCTGTTGGAATACTCGATGGCTTGGAGGATCGTGTTGACCTCCGCCGTTGTGGCGGCCGCATTGAAAAGGAGGTAAAACAAGCCCCCCGATACGGTGTAATTTGCGACGGCGTCTCCGCCTTTGCGAATCCACCACGCGTCAGAGTTGCCGTACTCGACCGTGTAAGTGTCCGGAAGCTGAACAGAGAACTCATCGCCCGCGACGGACTCGCCACTGCGGAAGATGCTCAGACGCGCGCCGTCGTAGCGGCCGGCACCGCCTTCCAGGGCATCCAGCTCGGCGTCGGTGACGGTGACGTCGGCGTCCAGGATCACCGCATCACCGCCCGGGGTATAGGAGACCGAGACGCCCTCGCCGCCCAGGTCGTGGAACACCGGCGCGGC